>QZKW01000005.1 GCA_003599885.1 Desulfobacteraceae bacterium
CAGAAATGGTTTAAGCGAATAGAGGCTTTTTAACTTAATTGCAGGGGGGTCAAAATTGGGTTATCGCAGGGGGTCAATTTTAGGTTGTCATTTCCATATCCAATTGTTTTGACAAGGAATTTGCAAAAAGCAAAACAATGGTTGAAAGAAAAAGCCAGGGGAAGCGAGAGATATGGAATGGTAGTTTCGTCTCAAGCGCAAAGGTTAAAGCCATTTGCAATCGATGTTAAATCACCGATGAATCCAATTCATTGGTTTTTGGGAGGAAAGGAGGATGTTCGTTCTTCCTATTATTTAGAAGATGTAGCGACTGAATTCCATGTGCAGGGCCTTGAACTTGATTGGGCCTGTGTTATGTGGGACGGGGATTTGAGGTATTCAGAAAGCGGATGGGAAACATTCTCATTTGTTGGGAGTAAATGGCAAAATATTCATAAGGAAGAAAGAAAAAGATATTTGATTAATGCCTATAGAGTGCTTCTGACAAGAGCCCGGCAAGGAATGGTAATCGTTGTTCCCGAAGGAAATATTGAAGACCCCACAAGAAAATCTGAATATTATGATTCAACCTATGATTACATAGAGAGTATTGGAGTTAAGACTTTTTAAAGGTTCAATAATTGATTCTTGTCCACATGTGCTACTGGATTAAAAGATAATGAAATTGATTGATGTAACAGCAGCAGTAATTAGGAAAAATGGAAAAGTTTTAATCGCACAACGTGCTGCTGGTGAACATTTAGAGGGATTATGGGAGTTTCCCGGTGGTAAAGTTGAAAAAGGTGAAACCCCGGCTTGCTGGGCTTGCTGATCCCGGTCGGACCAAGTCAACTGTCTGATAAGAAATGAAATATGCCCTATAATCACCCCGAAAATTCGCTTAAACTATCCTTTTCGACCCCAAAAAGGAGCGTTTAAGAAATCTCAGGCAGCTTTAAGAGCAGCTGGGGTCACCCATTAAAAATCAGGGAGAAAAACATGGATAACGAATTATATCGTCAGCTGCAAAAACATCTGCACAAACAGCCGGCAGGGTTCCCGGAAACTGAAAGCGGTTCGGAAATCGATATTCTCAAACGCTTTTATACCCCGGAACAGGCGAAGATTGCATTGAAAATGACCAATATCCCGGAACCTCCGGTGAAAATAGCCAAAAGACTAAAAATGGATGCGAAGAAGGCCGGCGAAAGCCTGGAGCAGATGGCGAAGGAAGGGCTTTTATTCCGGATTCATACCCCTGAAGCGCCCCTGTATGCACAGCCCAATTTTATCATGGGTATTTATGAATGGCATGTGAATATGGTTGACCGGGAAATTGCCGAAAAAGTGGATCATGTATATGACGGGTTGTTTGAAAAACACTGGAAAGACAAGAAAGTCAAGCAACTGCGGGTGGTGCCGGTGGAAAAATCAATTGAACATAAAGATACGGTTCATCCATATCGAAAAATCAAGGAACTGGTCGCAGGCAAAGAAAACGAGCCCTATGCGGTTGCACCGTGTATCTGCCGGGTGGAGCAGGCAAAAAAAGGGGCACCCGGCGACCGGCCGCTTGAAACCTGTCTCCTGTTTGGAATGGCTGCCAGTTATTATATTGAAAACGGTTTCGGCCGCCGGCTGACCCGGCAGGAACTGTTTGAAAAACTCGATGAATGTGAAAAAGCGGCCCTGATCCCGATGGGCACAAACAGTCAGAAAATTACAAATATGTGCATGTGTGACAAAGAAAGCTGTCAGCTGCTGAGAAATATCAAAAAAGAAGACAAACCCGCAGAGATGTTTCATTCCGGTTATATGGCAAAATTAGATCCGTCGTCTTGCGTCGGATGCGGGATCTGTGATTCAAGATGTCAGATGGATGCCGTCTTCATAAGCGGTTACAAAGAAGGTAAAAAGAAAACACCGGTATTCAGTATCAATGAAGATTCCTGCATTGGCTGCGGATTGTGTGTCACCGCATGTGCACCCGGGGCAATGCAGCTTGCGGATAAAAAAGCGCCGCTTGACGTACCGGAAACCTATCTTGCCCTGAATCTCGCCCTTGCAAAAGAAAGAGGGCAGCTGCAGGGTTACGTCCCTTATGGCGTGGTCAAATGGCTGTTAAAATTAAAACTCGGCCGGGAAACAGCCGATAAGGTCATAAACATGTAAGGCAAAACACCTGGGGGATTTCCGTGAACACCGGTCTGGCCAAGGCAACTGTCTCATAAGAAATGAAATAAGCCAGTCTTTAACAGGCTGTTGAAAAACTATTACGCTTGTCAATACGGCGTTAAAATTCGGCTCAAAGTGCTCATTTATAGACATAAACTCCGCTTTTTCACCGAATTTCGCCTTGTCTTGACTTCGCTCATGACGTTTTTTAACAACCTGTTAAACGGAGCCCTTCAGCATTTCCATCATTTGCTGTTGCATTTTCTGTGTAACCGCTTGACGGTCATGTCCGTCCGTCAACCGTTTCCCGAGAAGTCTGCCCGCTTCGGCTGCTTTTGCCATCACTTCGGGTTGCTTTCTTACATCGGGAATCATTTCAGGCGTAATTTTGACGTCTTTTCCATACATCATTTGTGGAGCGCCCACTCCGCAGGTTTCGCCATATCCGCATGAGTAACAGGATGCAGCGCCCTGCCCGTCGACTTTTGCAATAGTTTCGACAAAGTTGTACAAAAAGAATTTCTCTATGTCATTTGCCGGAAACCTGCCGTCCATGCCGCCGACACCGACCGCAACGCCCAGTTTTCCCCAGAGTGTGCTTCCCTCCTGATGCCGGAACTGAAACCATCGCTCCAAAAATGAATGGGTTACGGCATTCAGGGTTGAATAATAATTCGGAGCGCCGATAACATAGGCGTCGGCGGTGACAATTTTATCGCGGAGTGCAGACATGTCATCATTGACTTTGCATATATTGTCTTCAGCGCAGCCCAGACATGCAATACACCCGCCTATCTTTTTACCCCGCAGAGAAACAAGGTCAAATTCCATTCCCGTGTTTTCAAGAACGGCTTTCACCAGCTGAAAAACACCGGAGGTTTCTTCCTTCCTGCAACTTCCTGATATTCCAAGTATTTTCATATTAAAATTCCTTTCTTTACTGAAATTAAGGTTAAACACAAAACGCGTTGGAATGATTGATTCGCAAAACGGCACCGGGGGTCCTGAACCGGATGACGGATAAAAAGAAACTGAACGAAAGCCGTATAGTTACGCATGCGGCAAACGGCAAAGCTTTTTTCATCCATAGTATATATCTCATGGCTTGCCAGCAACCCCTTATTAAAAAATTTATTTTATTCTGAACCGACTGAAATAGGTTTGGGTTTCGAATTATAAAATGCTACAAAACATCTAATGATGATCAACTGCTGACCGAAAGAAGGGGCGATAACATCCTGAATTTTAACTGGAACGCATTCGATATTGCAACAATAATGAAGGGGCATGCTTCGAACCGGGGTTTAACTCCCGATGGGCAGGAAATCGCGGTATGAGAGAGTGTGTGTTCCATAAAAACCATATAAGCTTATATTTTGATAATGAAAACAACCCTCACGCCCATATCCACCGATGACCGCAAGGACATCATCGATATCTTCAATTTCTATGTTGAAAACAGTTTTACCGCCTATCCGGAGAAAAAACTGCCCGGTCGAATCCCGGTCGAACCAAATCAACCCTCTAATAACAAAAGAAATAAATCTTAAAAAAGCCCTTCAAAACCGCTTAAACCCTTCTTTTTGGTGCCAAAAAGAAGGGTTTAAGGAAATTCAAACAGCGCCTGCTAAAACGTGTCAAGAATCTCATTCAAACTAACACTGGGCCGCATGACCTGCGATACTTTTTCTTCAGAAAACATAAAGTAACCGCCGAAGTCAGCCGGCCGGCCCTGGACCGCTAAAAGATCCTCATTGATTCGTGCCTCATTCCGGGCGAGTTTTTCCGCAAGGTCCGTAAAGCGCGCCTTCATGCCGGCGTCATCATCCTGAGCTGCCAGAGCGCGGGCCCAGTAAAGAGTCAGGTAAAAAGTGCCCCCCCTATTATCCAGCTCATTCACCTTGCGGCCGGGCAGTTTGCCGTTTTCAAGGTATTGGGAAATCGCCTGGTCCAGCGTTCCGGCCAGGATTGCCGCTTTTTTATTTCCGGTTTGTTCGGCAATCATTTCAAAGGACGGGACGAGCGCGCAGTATTCACCCAGAGAATCCCACCGGAGATGGCCCTCTTTGTAAAGCTGTACCACGTGTTTGGGCGCCGATCCGCCGGCGCCGGTTTCGAACAGCCCGCCGCCTTTCAGCAGGGGAACGATGGACAGCATTCGCGCGCTGGTGCCCAGTTCAAGGATGGGGAACAGGTCGGTGAGGTAATCCCTGAGCACGTTGCCGGTGGCGGAAATCGTGTCCTCGCTGCGGCGGACTCTTGCAAGGGTGAATTTCATGGCCTTTTGCGGTGACATCGTGTGAATTTCCAGACCTTTGGTATCGTGTTCCGGCAGGTATTTATCCACATATTTAATGATCTCCCGGTCATGGGCGCGGTTCTCATCCAGCCAGAAAACCACCGGATTGCCGGCGGCTCTTGATCGTTTCACAGCCAGCCGGACCCAGTCGCGAATGGCGACTTCTTTTGTCTGGCACATACGGAAGATGTCGCCGGTGTCGACGATCTGTTCGAGCAGGGTTGTCCCGCTGTCATTGACAACGCGGATTGTGCCAGGCGCCTGGGCTTCGAAGGTTTTGTCGTGGGAACCGTATTCCTCAGCCTTTTTAGCCATCAACCCGACATTTGACACACTGCCCATGAAGGCCGGATCAAACTGGCCATTTTTTTTGGCGTCTTCTATAATCTCCTTGTACATGGTGGCATAGCTGCGGTCGGGCACCAACGCGATGCAATCCTGAAGCTGACCGTCTTTATTCCACATCCTGCCGCCGTCGCGCACGACGTTGGGCATGGACGCATCAATAATGATATCATTGGGCACATGGAGATTGGTGATGCCTTTTTGTGAATCGACCATGGCCAGCTGCGGCTGAAGCGCACAGGTCATCTGAAGATCCGCTTCGATCTCAGCCCTTTTGTCAGCCGGAAGCCTGTCCAGCTTGGCATAAATATCTTCCAGTCCGTGATTGACATTCACCCCGATTTCCCTGAGTGTGTCGGCGTGCTTTACGAGGGCATCCTCGCAATAGACGGCCACGCAGCCGCCGAACATGATCGGATCGGAGACCTTCATCATGGTGGCCTTGAGATGAAGCGAAAGCAGGACGTTATCCTTTTTGGCTTCTTCTATCTGCTGTGCGTAAAATTCGCGCAGGGCTTTGATATTCATGTGGGTTGTGTCAATGACTTCTCCCGCAAGCAATGGGAACTTCTCCTTGAGAACTTTGATATTGCCCGCCTGATCGACAAATTCGATTTTCACGTTGCAGGCTTTGTCGATGGTCGTGGAGGTTTCATGCTCATAAAAATCCCGGCCTTCCATGTGCGCGACGCGGGTTTTTGATTCTGCAGGCCAGGGTTTCATCATTTTATGGGGATGCTTTTGGGCAAAGCGCTTGACTGAAGCGGCCGCCCGCCGATCCGAATTTCCTTCACGAAGGACCGGGTTGACGGCAGAACCGAGGACAGCAGAAAACCGTTTTTGCAGCGCTTTCTCTTCATCTGTTTTGGGCTCTTCGGGATATTCCGGAATATCATACCCCTTTTCCCGCAGTTCCCTGATGGCAGTCTGAAGCTGGGGAATCGAGGCGCTGATGTTGGGCAGCTTGATAATATTCGCATCCGGTTTCTGGGTCATCGCACCCAATATGGCCAGGTAGTCAGGGATTTTTTGTGCTTCAGTGAGATTTTCAGGAAAGTTTGCGATGATTCGTCCGGCCAAAGATATGTCAGCCAGGTCAATCTCTATATCCGTGCCTTTGGTAAAGGCTTTCAGAACCGGAAGAAGGGCCCTTGTTGCCAGGGCAGGGGCTTCATCCGTGTACGTCCACGTAATTTTTGCCATTGTTTAACCTCGTTTTTTATTGTTACGCTCATGCAGGGCATGGTTGGATTCTTGTTGAAACTGCTTCTGATCAATCAGTGTTGAAACTCTAGACAATTGATTGAATCTCTGTCAAGTGTTGGAATCGGAGCCGCGGTCGGTGGAATCGGGGTGGAGCCAGGGCAATTATCTGATAACAAAATAAATAAGTCATAAACAAGCCCTTTAAACCGCTTAAATAAATCTTTCTGATGCCCCAAAAAGGGGTATAATCCAATTTCTAATTCAATAATGAATTAATAATCCACGGCCATGCCACAATGGAATGGACTTGTTTTTGGTTGAGCTTCATCTCCCGGAGAGAAACTTCCAGATGGGACTCAAGGATATCCAGGCTATCAAACACAGCTTCCAAAAGCATTTTTCCCGCAATTCGTCCCATAAATGTTCAACCTGGTTAAGTTCAGGTGCGTAAGGTGGCAGAAGGATCAGTTTCATATTTTCTGGCACCATAAGCGTTCCGGCTCTATGGCACCCCGCACCATCAAGCACCATGACGATTCTGTCGCCTGGGTGTCGAGAAGACACCTCATCAAGAAAAATCTGCATGCAATCGCTGTTCACATGCGGCAATATCAGTGTGTCGAAAACTCCATCGACTACGGAAACCGCAGCATAAGCATAAGAATTTATCCGTAAATAAAGTATACTTTCCTTAAAATTTTTGATATGCTCTCTGTATTATGAATCCTTATCATGGAGGCCATATGACAAAAATTCAATCATGGGAAGTGTCCGATTTTTTTTGGGAAAGAGTTGAGCTTCTGATACCAGAGCCTGAGCGTGATACGAACAAGAAATATAAGCGCAAGGTGGGTGGGGGCAGAAAACCGATGCCGCCACGCCAGATATTCGAGGCTATTCTGTATGTACTGCGAACTGGCTGCCAATGGAAAGCGTTGCCCAAGGAACGCTTCGGAAGTCCAAGTGCAATCCACACCCATTTTATGCGGTGGATGCGTGCTGGTTTTTTTGTATCGCTTTGGAGATCGGGGCTTGCCGAATATGACGAAATGGAGGGCATCGCCTGGAACTGGCAAAGCATTGATGGTGCCATGGTCAAAGCGCCTCTGGCGCAGGAAGCTGTCGGTCGAAACCCGACCGACAGGGGAAAAAAAAGGAACCAAGCGCCATCTATTGGTAGACGGCCGTGGTGTCCCGTTATCGCTCGTCGTGACAGGAGCAAATCGACATGATGTGACACAATTGGAGCTTGTTTTGGAGGAAATTATCATCGAACGACCCATCGATGTCGAACAGAATTTGTGTGCTGACAAAGCCTATGGCGGTCAACCGGCATTAAACGTTATTATTTCTAAAGGATACGTCCCTCACGTAAAAAAAACGAGGAGAGGAAATCCAGGAAAAAAAGAACAACCCCAACTGGAAAGCCAGAAGATGGGTGGTGGAAGTGAGTCATTCGTGGTTCAATCGCTTCCGAAAAATTTTGGTCCGATATGAAAAGCTCAGCGATAGTTATATGGCTTTATTGCATATGGCAGCGGCTATCATTGCCTACCGAAAAGTGGGAGTTATTTACGGATAAATTCTAAGTTCACTAACCGTGTGCGCCTTTAATAGGCTCCTCCTTGCGCTTTCCAACACGTCTTTGCCACTTGTCGGTCTTGACATATACTCACCTCCTTAAAAAAGAAACAACGGTTTTTCCGTATATCCGCTGGTCTGTCAGTTCAAATCCGGCAATGCCGGAAACAATGGGTTCCATTGATGCGTGTTCGACAATGATGGATGCGTTGTGCTTCAGCACTCCCTGTTTGGATAAATGTGTTAACGTCACCGTCATGAAATTCGCGTTATAAGGAGGATCCATGAACACAAGATCAAAAACAGGGATGGCAGGGGAAAGGCAGTTCAGGTTCCGGCGGATGTCCCAGCGGATGACCCGTGCGCGATTGTTGACCCGGCAGTTATCGATGTTTTTCTGAATGGTTTTGACGGCGGGAATTTCGGAATCGATAAAAACAGCCGACGCAGCTCCCCGGCTGAGCGCTTCAAGGCCAAGCGCTCCCGTTCCGGCGAAAAGATCCAGCACGGCTGAGTTTTGAATTTCTGCCGCACGAATGTTGAAGATGGATTCCCTGACCCTGTCAGCGGTGGGCCGGGTGGCTGTCCCCCGGAGGGAGGCCAGTTTTTTCCCTTTGAAATCGCCGCTGATAATTCTCATTATTTCATTCCGATTTTTTTCTTAATATACGCTTTATCCACCCCGATTAATTTAGCTGTTTTTGCAACATCCTGGTTGTTTTCATCAAGTTTCCGATTGATAAATTCTTTTTCAAATTTTTCCAGGGCCGCGCTTAACCGTCTGATACCAAAAAGAGAGGATTCGCCGGAGGGATGACCTTGCTGCCCGGGGTTATAGGGCGCAGGGATGGCATCGGCCTGGATGGTGTTTTCCTGAACAAGAATCGCCAGCCGCTCGATTAAATTTTTAAGTTCCCTGACATTTCCCGGCCATTCGGCGTTCTGCAATATCTGGAGCGCCTCCGGCGTTATTTTTTTAAGGGGCATCCGTTCTTTTTCTGCGGTGTGTTCCAGAAAGGTTTTGGCCAGATCCGGAATATCTTCCCGGCGTTCTCTCAATGGCGGAACGATCATGGGAACAACATTCAACCGGTAATACAAATCTTCCCGGAATCGGCCGGCAAGGATCTCTTCCTGCAGATTTTTATTGGTGGAGGCAATGATCCGGACATCTGCCGTGAGTGTTCGGCTGCCCCCCACCCGCTGAAATTGTTTTTCCTGGAGAATGCGAAGAAGGGTTGCCTGGGTTTTAAGACCCAGATCTCCGACTTCATCTAAAAAAAGAGTTCCCTGGTGAGCGAGTTCCAGTTTGCCCTTCTTTTTTGCGGTGGCTTTGGTGAAAGCCCCTTTTTCATGGCCCAGCAATTCACTTTCAATCAGATCATCGGATATGGCTGCACAGTTCACATCAATCAAGGGATAGCCGGAACGCGTGCTGAATTGATGAATCATGCGGGCAACCATTTCTTTTCCGGTCCCGTTTTCACCCGAGATCAGCACCCATGCATCCGTGGGGGCGGTAATGCCGATTTGCTGCCTCAGTGCAGCGATGGTTTTGCTGCTTCCGCTGATGGAGTTTTTTTCGATGGTTTTTTTCCGCAAATATCGGTTTTCTTCTTCCAGCCTCCGGAAATTCAGGGCGTTGTTGATGGCCACGATGACTTTGTCAATGGACAGCGGCTTTTCAATAAAATCAAATGCGCCGATTTTGGTGGCGTTGACAGCGGTTTCAAATGTTCCATGACCGGTAATCATGATCACCTGGGTTGCGGGAAAGCTCTTTTTAATTTCCTTTAATGTGTCGATGCCGTCGATGCCGGGCATCCAGATATCCAGAAGAACCAGGTCCGGAGACGCGGCTTCCAGGATTTTTAACCCTTCATAACCGTTTGAGGCGGTGATGATCTCAAACCCTTCATCAGAGAGTATGCCGGAAAGTGATTTTAAAATGGAAGCTTCATCGTCAATAATCAGGATTAAAGGGAACATAAAAAACGGCTCCTCTGTATGCAGTTATTTAAAGTCAAAAAGACAAAGTCTGAAAACCGGCATTCGTTACACCGGCAGTTCAATAATAAACTTCGCCCCCTGGGGCGTGTTGTCTTCAACCCATATTTTGCCGTTGTGGTCGGAAATAATGGTGCTCACAATGGCCAGTCCAAGGCCCATTCCGGATTTTTTGGTCGTAAAATCCGGTTCAAATATGCGGGGTTTGGCTTCTTCGGAAATGCCCGCGCCGGTGTCCGCAACTATCAGAGTAATCATTTTTTCTTCCCGGTCATGCGCAACCGTGAGGGTAATTTCGCCCTGGGTGCGAATGGATGCGATGGCATTGTCGATCAGGTTAATCAGGGTTTGTTTGATCTGCTGGCGGTCCAGCCGCATGACCGGCATATCCTCAGGAACAATGACGTTGAATTGAATGTTCGGGTGTCCTTCTTTATAAAGGGCGATGGTTTCGGAAATAATGACGGGAAGCTGGCAAGGTTCCGGGTTGGCGGTGGGGAACCGGGCGAATGTTGCAAATTCATTGACCAGATTACGGATCAAATCCGTATGGTCGATAATGGTCTGGGTGCATTCCTCGAAAACAGGATCATCGATGACCTGTTTGTATTTCCGTTTAAGGCGCTGGGCAGACAGGGAAATCGGAGTCAGGGGGTTTTTGACCTCGTGGGCGATGCGCCGCGCCACTTCGCGCCAGGCAGCCATGCGCTGGGCTTTTTCAAGCTCGGTCATGTCGTCAAAGACCATCACCAGGCCGATTTGAACGCCGGCGTCGTCCTTGAGGGAATTGAAATTCACCTTAAAACTCCTGGGTTTCCCCGCTATCTTCATGTTCAGGGACAAGGATAATTCCTCTTCCCGCTTATTCCAGAACCGGTCATAAATTTCCTCCGCCAGATCTTTATGCTGGTCTTCCAGAATATGTTTATAGCTTTTTTTGATGATACCGGAAGCGCTCAGATTGAGCATTTTTTCAGCCGAAAGATTGATGGTGCTCACCAGGCCGTTGGCGTCTAAGGAAACGACGCCGGTGGAGACATTGTTCAGCACAATTTCCATGTACCGGCGTTTTTCTTCAATTTCGACATTCTGCTCAAATAGCTGTCGTGCGGAAAGTTCGATGGCCTTGCGGCTGAACCGCAGGTCCCGTGTCATTTTATTAAACGAATCAACGAGGGTCTTGATCTCATCGTCCGCCTTTACATTGATATGGTAGCTGAGATCGCCGCCCGCGACGCGGCGGGTGCCTTCCGCCAGTTCCATGATCGGGATGGTGATGCCCTTTGACAGATACAGGCCGAACCATACCGCGCAAAAAACCACGAGGAGGGCCACGATGGTCAATATGATATAATAGGTGATCCGCACCGGCTGTTTGAGCATTTTTGTCTGCTGATATTCTTCAAACCCGCTGGCAATGGAGAGAAGATTCCTGGAGAGATCTGGTGGAAGCAGAACGCTGATGACGACAAATCCTTTAATTTCATGGCCTTTTTTCCCGAATGGAATGGCGCATATATTTCGGAGAACTTCGCCGTCTTTAACATTTTCAGAAACCGACCAGGTAGCGGATTTTCGTCCCATTCCATTTTGAAAAACATCTGCAGCGATCGGTGGAAAGGTTCTCATCTTAATCCCTGAAGCCACCGAAACCGTCAGGCGCTGGAAATCCGCGCTGTAAATCTCCACGGCGTCCAGATTGAATGACCGCTGGGCAATCTGGGTATAATTAGAAAGTTCGGTTTTGTTCTCAGGCAGCAAGAAGTTCCGGGAGCTGATCTGATAGGCGGCTTTGTCCAGATAAAAGGTATTGTTGTCTTCCAGCAGGCTATAGATATTTCGGCCCACGGCCAGGGAATTTTCCAGGGATTGATCAATGGGAATTTTAAACCAGAACTCAATGCTGGAAGTGATGAAATGAAGTGAAAAAAAGAACAGCACCGTGGATGGCAGGAGGGTCAGCGCAATAAACGTGGTCACCAGTTTGGTGCGGAGTTTACTCCCTTCCACCTGTTGCCGGCGTTCATAAAACAGCTTGATCAGATTCCGGAACACGAGAAAAATAAGCAGGACAACCAGCAGCAGGTTGATATTGATCAGAGTAAACATCAATACCATATTGGAAACAGGAAGGTCGCTGCTGAATTGTAAGGACTTAACGGTCAAGCTTGAGAGAATCGCAACAATTCCAATAACGGCCGCAATGATGATGACGTCCCGCTTTCGTTTCCGGCGATTCTCCTGCATTTCGGCGATGACAGGTTCTTTATACCTGTTTTGTCTTGTGGAGTCAGCCACTTGGAGTTGCTATCCTCTCGGAAATCGGTTATCGGGTCGACGGCGTATAGATGAATTCATAGGAATGCCAGCCGGTTTCAAAATCCCACAGGGATGTAAAAAAGAAAATATAATTAAAAAAGAGCGGCAGGTCGACTTTGTCCAGTTCCGCCTTTGCCCGGACTTCATAATGCTTTCCCGGTGTCAGATTTTTCAGTGATGTTAATTTTAATCCTTTGATTTCAGACATCCATTGCTGGGCCTCTTCAAAGGAATCGGTGGTCAGGGGTTTGTTGCCTTCCCAGGATCGTTTGATGATAAAATGATTTTTCAGGACATGGTATTTTAACGAATGGGTGGCGGCTCGGTCGGTGACTCCACTATTCGGCCACATGGAACGTTTGAGGTCCAGGGTGATGAAGAAAGAGAAGGTCGCCGGAATCCCGTTTAATATCGCTTCTTTGAGTTTGTCATTAAACGCGCCGACAACGCGGACATTGAGCAGCAGGTCCTTCCCATTATCGGATATCCCGAAATCGGTCAGTATGGCATCATTTGCATCCGTAAACGGGGGAAATATCAGCATGACGCATAGAATCACGGCAGTCATTCGGGCGAGTGACGGGATTTTCATCCGATGGGATGCTCCTGCTTATCGGGCCGGTAGGCAGCTGATTTCATAGGGCTGCGGGTTTGGCGTTGTTTTGACGGGAGGCTTCAAATTCCCTCAGGGTCATGGTTTCCCATGATGTTTTTTGGTTGAAAAATTCTTTTAAAAATTCATGGTTGAAGTGATGGCCGGATTTATATAGTATCATATGTCCGATAATCGGCATTCCTAAAAGTGAAAAATCGCCGATACAGTCCAGTATTTTGTGCCGTACAAATTCATCCGGAAACCTCAGCCCCCCCTCATTCATGACCGTATTTTCATGAATTACCACCGCGTTATCCAAAGAGCCGCCCTTGGCAAGACCATAGAATTTCATGGTTTCCAACTCATGGAGAAAGCCGAAGGTTCGCGCCCGGCAGATCTCTTTTTCAAAGGTTTCTTCCGTCAGATCGAGGCTGAACGTCTGGTTGCCGATGACCGGGTTATTAAACGCAATGGTGCAGGTGATTTTGAAGGTATCGGCAGGGAGCAGATGGACGGATTTTCCCTCTTTTTCAAGTTTGATCGGGGATTTGACCGCAAAATACATTCGTGGGGCATCCTGCCGGGCAATACCGGCGGTTTTAATCAGCTGCGTAAATTGTGCGGCGCTGCCGTCCATAATGGGGGTTTCATGGCTGTCGATCTCCACCACCACATTATCAATGGAAAGCCCGGCAAGGCAGGCCATAATATGCTCAATGGTTGAAACGATACATCCCTGGTCACCGATAACCGTCGCCAGGCTGGTGTCCACCACACGGTTAAAGTGGGCTTTGATGGTGGGCTGGGCCGGGAGATCGACGCGCTTGAAGTGAATGCCGTAGTTGGGCGGCGCGGGTTTTACAGTTAAATGGACGTTCACTCCCGAGTGCACACCGATGCCTGTAAAATGAACCGGCTGCTTAACGGTTCTTTGATGATATTCCATAACCATAATCGGGTAAATGATCCTTCAATGGGTTTTATTCTCAGCAAAAACATGATCACCGGGGCGATTTTTTATTGATATATCTGATGCCATCAAAAAATGCAATCAGCGTCCCGGTGTTTTCGGTTTTTAATATAATATAGATTGTTCTCTTTTAACAGCTTTGTTATATTGCATTTTTTTGATGGTTTTGTCGATAAAAGAATAATTTTATTGATGAATCCATTTGTGATTCTGCGTTAAAAATTTTGGAAGGGGGAAAGTTGCTCGCCAAGGTATTAACCAGCGCTGTTGTCGGCATTGACGCTTATGTCGTGGAAGTCGAGGTGGATATTTCCTGGGGCCTTCCGGCTTTTACAACGGTGGGGCTCCCGGAGATTTCGGTCAAAGAAAGCAAGGAACGGGTGAAGGCCGCTATTGCCAATTCAGGGTATGGGTTTCCCGATGACCGGATAACGGTCAATTTGGCCCCCGCAAATGTCAAAAAGAACGGCACGGGATTTGATTTGCCCATCGCCATGGGCATACTGGCTGCAACCGGCGTCGTGCCGGAAAAAGACGCAGGCCGGTTTTTGATGATGGGCGAGCTGTCTCTGGATGGCCGGATTAAGCCGGTCAATGGCTCCCTTCCCATGGCCATGGCCGCCAAAAGCTCCGGCTACGCATCCATCCTGGTGCCTTATGATAATCGGCGGGAGGCATCTGTGGTGGGGGGCATTTCGGTAGTGGGCGTTAAAACGCTTGCCGAGGCAGTGGACCATGTACGCGGTGTCGGTGAAATTGCACCTGAACAGTTTGATCCAAGGGAGGCGTTCTCCGGTTTTGACCGGATAGAATTTGATTTTTCTGAAGTGGCGGGCCAGGAACACGTCAAGCGGGCCATGGAAGTGGCGGCTGCGGGTGGCCATAATCTGCTGATGATCGGGTCGCCGGGCTCCGGAAAGACCATGATGGCCAAACGGTTTTCCGGCATCGTTCCGGCCATGACGTTTGAAGAATCCATTGAAACCACAAAAATTTTCAGCGTGGCGGGACTGCTGGAAAAAGACCAGGCCCTTGTTACCCAAAGACCCTTCAGGTCCCCGCATCATACCATATCCGACGCCGGCATGATCGGCGGGGGGAATGTGCCGCGGCCGGGAGAGGTCAGCCTGTCCCATAACGGGGTGTTGTTTCTGGATGAACTGGCGGAATTTAAACGACCGGTGCTGGAGGGCCTCCGGCAGCCCCTTGAAGACCGGCAGGTGACGATATCCAGAGCCGCCACAAGCATCACCTATCCATCCGGATTTATAATGATTTCAGCCATGAATCCCTGCCCGTGCGGATATGCCGCCGATCCGAAACAATCCTGCAAGTGTTCCTATCATCAGATTCAGCAATACCGGAACAAAATCTCCGGTCCGCTGTTGGACCGGATTGACATCCATGTGGAGGTGCCGCCGGTGGCTTACCGGGACTTGAGAAACGCCGCTGCGTCGGAATCCTCCCAAGCCATCCGGGAACGCGTGACTGCGGCCAGGCATCATCAGGCCAGGCGGTTTGATCGTGAAAAAATCCATACCAACGCCCAGATGCAAAACCGTCATATTAAAAAATTCTGCGTGATTGATGATGTCTCTGCCCAGCTTCTGGAGGCTGCGGTAGAGAAATTCGGCTTGTCCGCCCGTGCGTATAACCGGATTTTAAAGATCAGCAGAACCATCGCAGACCTTTCAGGTGATGCAGGCATAAAACCGGAACATATCGCCGAAGCGGTTCAATACAGAAGTCTGGACCGGCACAAGTAGGGGCAGAGACGAGGCGCCAGTGAACAGCGGGGAACCATTGATACCACACGATGTCTGGGCGGAGATTGATTTAACGTCAATTTCATATAATGTCCGGCAGATAAAGAGCTTGTTGTCTGCTGAAACCAGGCTGCTGGCGGCAGTTAAAGCCAATGCCTATGGCCACGGACTTTTGGAAGTGACCGGACAGGTTCTTTCCGCCGGGGCGGACGCGCTTGGGGTCGCACGCATCAGCGAGGCGATTGAGATCCGGGAGGGCGGCTTTGACGCGCCAATACTTATTTTCGGGCATACCCCTGCGGCAGTGGTTTCCAGGCTGATTGATTATGATTTGACCCAGGCGCTGTGGTCTTATGAAACCGCCGGCATCCTGTCCGATGCCGCCAGAGCCAGAAACACGAAAGTTAAGGTTCACATCAATATCGATACGGGGATGGGCCGGCTGGGGATTTTGCCATGCGACCTGACCCGGCCTTATGAACCCGGTCATATTTTAAGCGATGCCGTTAAAATGGTGGAAGCGGTTTGTGGTCTGCCGGGAATTGAACCGGAGGGTATTTATACCCATTTCGCCGCATCGGATGAGCCGGACAAAACATCAGCCCTCCGGCAGTTTGCAATTTTCAGTGAATTTATCGAACGATTAAAACGAAAAGGCATTGAATTTAAAATCCGGCACGCCGCAAACAGCGCCGCCATCATTGATATGCCGGAAACACATCTCGATATGGTGCGGGCGGGGATCTCCATTTATGGGTATTATCCTTCCCGGTCGGTGGACACCCGGAAAATCAGCTTACGCCCCGCCCTGACGCTGAAATCCAGAATTATCCATTTAAAGAAGGTGGGGGCCGGGTTCAAGGTCAGTTATGGGGGAACCGGGGAGACGGATCGTCCGACCATTATTGCCACCGTATCCGTCGGGTATGCCGATGGATACAGCCGCCGGTTGTCCTCAAAAGGCAAAATGATGATCGGCAATTGTCTGGTGCCGGTTATCGGAAGAGTCTGTATGGATCAGACCATGCTGAATGTGGGGGATGTGCCGGGTGTGCGGGTGGGGGACGACGTGGTGGTGCTCGGGTCGCAGAATAATTTGCCCATCGCTGTTGATGAAATCGCAAACATATTAAATACAATAAGTTATGAGGTGCTAACCAGCATTGCCCATCGTGTTCCCAGAGAATACCTTCGATAGAAAGAAATGCAGGCGTGTTTGTACGATATCTTGTGGATGATGACGACTTTTTATCTATATGTGGAGAGTGGCCAAATTTATAACTCTTTATAACTGTTCATAAAAATGATTACCCAAAATCTCTTGACAAGAAATATGGGAATTGATAATTTCCCATCTTTACGCAGCACAATAGAATACAGTGCAGATAAAATTTCACATAACCCACTTTATTCTTATGGAAAATTAAGAATATGGCCGATTTGGGTTGCGCTCGGACGGACGCACAACCCTGGAAACAATAAATAAAAACAGTTCCATTGAATTACCAAATTTTTTAATGAGTTTGTTAACATGAAGAAAGGGGGTGTACCGGCCAAGTCAGCATCACATATGGGCAGTACAAATATAAGTGGAATTTTTTTTATTCACTTTCATTAAACGTAACAATTAGGAGGTAAGAATGCCAAGTTTCGTAAGAACAGACAAATGTGACGGATGCAAGGGCGGGGACAAAACAGCGTGTATGTATATTTGTCCCAATGACCTGATGGTTCTGGATCCCAATGCAATGAAGGCTTACAATCAAGAGCCGGATCAGTGCTGGGAATGTTTTTCCTGCGTAAAAATTTGCCCGACCCAGGCAATTGAAGTCAGAGGTTATGCTGACTTTGTTCCAATGGGAAGCAGCATTATGCCGATGATGGGCACCGAAGACGTGATGTGGACCTGCAAATTCAGAAATGGTCTTATCAAACGCTTCAAGTTCCCCATTCGGACCACCCCTGAAGGCGCTGCAAATGCATATCCGGCCCTGAAAGGCAAAGATCTTGACAGTGCCCTTCTTTCTACGGAAGAAGCGGATGGCTACACCATGCCGAAACCGCAGGCGCTTGTATAAACAGTGAAAGTTCTGTTGAGATGCAATTAAATCGAAGAAAATTAATATCTTAAGGAGGATATACGATGGGATTACCAAATAAACCGATGGGTGAGCTCAAAGCCGTTAGAAATCCGGAAGTCGAAGAGAGAGAAGTCGACATTCTGATCGTCGGCGGTGGCATGGCAGCTTGTGGTACAGCGTTTGAAGTAAAAAAATGGGCTTCTGATGATACAAAGATTCTTCTTTGCGACAAAGCAGCGATGGAAAGAAGCGGCGCGGTTGCTCAGGGCCTTTCCGCAATCAACACCTATGTCGGCACCAACACGCCGGATGACTATGTCCGGATGGTCAGAAACGACCTGATGGGTATTGTTCGTGAAGACCTTATTTTCGACCTGGGCTGCCACGTGGATGATTCCGTTCATCTGTTTGAAGAATGGGGTCTGCCGGTTTGGAAAAAAACCGCAGAGGGAAAGAACCTTGACGGCAAACAAGGCCTGAAAGCCGGTTCCCTGAAAAGCGGCGCCACACCGGTTCGCACCGGTAAATGGCAGATCATGATCAACGGCGAATCTTACAAGAGAATCGTTGCCGAAGCCGCCAAGCTGGCTCTGGGCGATGAGAACATCCTTGAAAGAGTTTTTATCGTTGAACTGCTCAATGACGCCAACAACCCGAAACAGATCGCCGGCGCTGTCGGTTTTTCTGTTCGTGAAAACAAAGTGTACATCATCAAATGCAAAACCATGATGGTCGCCTGCGGCGGCGCGGTTAATATTTATCAGCCGCGTTCGGTCGGCGAGGGCAAAGGCCGCGCATGGTACCCGGTATGGAATGCAGGTTCCACCTACACCATGGCGCTGCGCGCCGGTGCTGAACTTTCCATGATGGAAAACCGTTTCACCCCGGCCCGTTTTAAAGATGGGTACGGCCCGGTTGGTGCATGGTTCCTGCTGTTCAAGGCCAAAACATTGAACGGTCTGGGTGAAAACTTTGCAGCAAGTGATGCCGCTAAAGCAGAACTGGCAAAATACGCGCCTTACGGAACCGCAGCCATTACCCCGACCTGCCTGCGTAACCATTTGATGCTGTTCGAAATGAAAGAAGGCCGTGGTCCGATTATGATGGATACGGTTACCGCTCTTGGCGAACTGGGCAAAACCATGGACAAGAAAGAACTCAAGCATCTGGAATCAGAAGCATGGGAAGATTTCCTTGACATGACATGCGGCCAGGCCAACCTGTGGTGCGCTCAGGACTGCGAACCGGAAAAGAAAAATTCCGAAGTTATGCCCACCGAACCGTACCTGCTGGGATCTCATTCCGGCTGCTGCGGAATCTGGACCTCCGGCCCGGATTTTGACTGGGTTCCGGATTCATACAAAATTAAATTCAACGGCAAGGTTTACAACAGAATGACCACGGTTGCCGGTCTGTTCACCTCTGGTGACGGCGTTGCCTGCTCCGGTCATAAGTTCTCCTCCGGTTCCCATGCTGAAGGCCGCATGGCTGCAAAAGAAATGGTGAAGTTTGTCCGCGACAACGCGAGCTTCAAACCCACCCTGAAAGAAACCAAGGAAGAACTGGTGGACCTGGTTTACAAACCGGTCAGAACCTATCTGGACAATTGTGAAGCCACAACAGCTGTCGACATCAACCCGGCTTACATCAAACCCAATGGCATGATGTACCGGATGATGAAAGCCACCCATGAGTATGGTGCCGGAACTTCCACATACTATCAGACCAGCAGCAAAATGCTGGAAGTGGTTATCGGTCTGCTCGAAGGTATGCGTGAAGACTGCGAAAAAATGGCTGCCGGTGATCTGCATGAACTGATGAGAGCCTGGGAAATTCAACACAGACTGTATACGGTTGAAGCGCATCTGCGTCACATCCAGTACAGAAAAGAAACCCGCTACCCCGGTTTTTACTATCAGGCGGATTTCCCCGGACAGGATGATGAGAACTGGTTCTGCTTTGTCAACTCATCTTATGACAAAGCGAAAAATGAATGGAGCCTGAAAAAAGTTCCTTACATTAAGCTCATCCCCTAGAGTCAGAATAACGGCGTAATGTCGTGAACAAATGCCTCCAGGTGCTGTTTTCAGGCGCCTGGAGGTTTTTGTTAAATAGATGGAATTTTGAGTAAGCATCAAACCCATCGTAAGTTGAGGGAGAAAGCCCCAAACTGAAGGCCGGATCCAGGTGTTTTTTGTCAGCCGGCTTTGAGTTTGAGGCTTTGCATCTGAGCCCCGATCAAGACATAATACCGGTAAAAAATAAGGGCACCGCACCAGCGGCCCATTAAGAAAAAAAGCAGAAGAATTTAAGGTTTATTTTATTTTGTAACATTAAATGCACGGAGGGATAGCATGACTGAAGACAAATCAGCCCCTTTTAGCGGAAGTATTATGGTGGTGGGCGGGGGAATCAGTGGACTGACCACGGCCCTTGAAGCTGCCGAAGTGGGGTACGAAGTGTTCATCGTTGAAAAAAATCCTTATCTGGGCGGACGCGTTGCGCAGCTTAACCAGTATTTTCCCAAGCTGTGTCCCCCCACCTGTGGTCTGGAGATCAATTTCAGAAGGATTAAGGACAATCCGAATATCAAATTTTTTACATTGGCGGAAGTGGAAAAAGTCAGTGGCGGTCCCGGCAATTATTCGGTGACGCTCAAACTGAATCCCCGATATGTCAATGAAAACTGCACCGGCTGCGGCGCGTGCGCGGAAGCCTGCCAGACAGAACTGCCCAGTGAATTTAATTTTGGGCTGAATAAAACCAAAGGCGCGTATCTGCCCCATGAAATGGCCTTCCCGTCACGGTACGTGATTTCACCCCAGATTATCGGCACGGAAGATGCCAAACGCTGCCAGGAAGCCTGCCAGTATAACGCCGTGGACCTGGAGATGAAGGCCAAAACCATTGAGCTGAATGTCGGTTCCATGGTCTGGGCCACCGGCTGGGAACCCTATGATGCGGCTAAAATCGACAATCTGGGATTCGGCCGATACCCGAATATTATCACCAACATGATGCTGGAGCGGTTGGCTGCGCCCAACGGCCCGACAAAAGGTCAGATCCTGAGGCCTTCCGATGACAAGGCCCCGGAAAGTATCGCTTTTGTGCAGTGTGCCGGTTCCCGGGATGAAAACCACCTGCCATATTGCTCCTATATCTGCTGCATGGCGTCATTAAAGCATGCCACCTATATCCGGGCGCGGTATCCGGAAGCCAAAATCTATATTTTCTATATTGATATGCGGACCCCCGGATATCGTTATGAAAAATTTTATCAAAATATCAAAGAAGACAAGAACGTCTTTTTTATCAAGGGTAAAGTCGCTGAAGTGCAGGAGTCGGCGGATAACCGGCAGATTACGGTTGTCGCGGAAAACGCTGTAACCGGTGAAAAAATCCGTCAGGCCGTGGATCTGGTTGTCCTTGCCACCGGCATGCAGCCCACCGCGGCAAAGAATAAACTTCCCGCAGGAGAACTGAAATATACGGAAGACGGATTTATCATCAATGACATGGAGCGAGGCGGCATGTTTGGTGCGGGATGCGCCAACAAGCCGGCGGATGTGGTGTCGTCAAACCAGAACGCGACGGGTATGGCCTTAAAGGCGATTCAAACCCTGGTGAGAAGATAGGAGGTTACCCATGGATAAAAAATATGGTGTATATATCTGCACAGGATGCGGTATTGGTGATGCCCTTGACATTAAAAGCCTTAGTGATATCGCTGCCGACGAAGGGCTTTCATGTCAAACTCACCCGTTTCTGTGCAGTCAGGAAGGCGTGGCGCTGCTGAAAAGTGATATTTCGGAAAAAGGCGTCAATACGCTGATGATCGCGGCCTGCTCCCGCCGGGTGAACTACGATGTTTTCCGGTTTGACGGCTGTATTGTGGATCGTATCAATATCCGGGAAGGGGTGGTATGGTCTCATGGCCGTTCCGAATTCCCGGCCTTGACGGAAGAAGAAAAAGCGGACGAAGATAAATTTGATCGTGTCCAGATGATGGCCGAAGATTACCTGCGCATGGGGATGGCCAGAACGGAAAAAGTCAAACTGCCGGAACCCTATCAACTGGAAAATTTTACCAAAAAAATTCTGGTTATCGGTGGTGGCGTGACCGGTATGTCTGCTGCTCTGGATGCTGCCAAATGCGGTTATGAAGTTACTATTGTGGAAAAAGAAGCCCAGCTCGGCGGAAATGTGGCTGAATGGCGAAGACAGCTGCCGGTAGCCGCTCCTTATGAAACCCTGATTCCCACCGTGGTTGACGGAAAAATTAAAGCAGTGGAAGCAGCGGCCAACATTACGGTGAAAACGGAAACGGAAGTCGCCCGTATCGCTGGCGAACCGGGTAATTTTACCGTTACCCTGAAAAATGTCGGTGAAAAAACCGAGTTTGACGTGCCCTTTCCGCTGCCCCCTGAAATGAAGGTTGATGAGAAAGGCAAAGAACTGGATGTGGACGCCCTGCTGGTCAAATATAAGGCATACAATGAAGGGAAAAAAGATATCCTTCAGTTTGATCCCAACGGCGAAAAATTCGGCGCGGTGGTTCTGGCTGCCGGATGGCGGCCTTATGAGGCGAAAGATGGCGAGTTTGCGCATCTGGGCCTGGGGCAGACACCGGATGTGGTTACCAACTATCAGTTTGAGCAAATTGCCGCTAAAGGAAAAATTGTTCGTCCGTCCGATGGCAAAGAAGCCAAATCCGTGGTGTTTGTTCAGAGCCCGGGCAGTGGCGATGACGCTGACTTCGCTTATACCGGCGCGGTTACCAGCATGGTTGCTTTAAAGCAGGCCAAGTATGTCTGTGACGATTATGCAGACGGAAAAGCGTACGTGTTTTATCAGCACATGCGGACCCCCGGCCTGTCAGAAAATTTTTATAAAAGCATGCAGCAGACCCCCGGCATTTTCCTGACCAAGGGAGAGGTCACCGGTGTGTCGAAGAATGGCAGCACCCTGGCGGTGGCAGCCAGCAACACGCTTTTGGGTGAAAATATCCAGGTGAATGCGGATATGGTGGTTCTGGCAACCGGCATGGTTCCGGTCACAGTGGATGATCCCGTGGTGAATCTGGCCTATCGTCAGGGGCCGGGCTTCCGTGACAATGCGATTTTTAACGGATATGCGGATTCCAATTTTATCTGCTTCCCCTATGAGACCCAGCGAACCGGTATTTACGCAGCGGGCGCCATCCGGCGGAGCATGACGGTGGAAGAATCCGTTGAAGACGCAACCGGCGCGGCCTTAAAGGCGATTCAGTGCATCGAATCAGTCAACCGCGGCGTGGCGGTTCATCCGCGATCAGGTGATATGACCTTCCCGGATTTCTTCTTCCAGAGATGTACCCAGTGCAAACGCTGCACGGAAGAATGTCCGTTCGGCGCCCTGGATGATGATGAAAAAGGCACCCCGAAACCGAACCCGGCCCGCTGCCGTCGCTGCGGAACCTGCATGGGCGCATGTCCGGAACGTATTATCGGGTTTGCCGATTATAATGTCGACAGCATCGGTTCCATGGTTAAATCCATCAAAGTGCCTTCAGCTGATGAGTATTCTGATCCCCCGTTCCGGATTCTCGGTCTGGTGTGCGAGAATGATGCATTACCGGCTCTGGATATTGCGGCCCTCAACAAACTGTCCTATTCCGCGGATGTGCGCTTGATTCCCGTGCGCTGTCTGGGATCGGTCAATGTGATCTGGATCAAGGACGCTCTGTCGCAGGGTATGGACGGCGTATTCCTTCTGGGCTGCAAACATGGCGATGATTACCAGTGCCATTTTGTGAAAGGTTCGGAACTGGCCAGCATCCGTATGAAGAAAATCGGTGAAGCCCTGCAAAGTCTCGCTCTGGAAAATGAACGGGTGGCGCAGTTTGAAGTCGCCATTGATGAATATGACAAACTTCCGAAGATGATAAATGACTTTGTCGAAATGGTCGAAGGGCTTGGGCCGAATCCGTTTAAGGGATTCTAAGGTTAATTCTGCACAGCCAACGGCCCTGCCTGCGGCTGTGCTTCAAATTTTTTTGTTGTGAGCGCCAAAGTCACATAGCGTTCACATGCCAATGCCAGTATGGGAGGTAACAACATGGCGGATAAATACCTGGTCGAACCAGATGTTGGATTTATAAAAGAAATTGGCGAATATGGCGGAGATTCATTGAAAAAGTGCTTTCAATGCGCGACCTGTTCAGTGGCCTGCCCGATTTCGCCGGACACGAAACCCTTTCCCAGAAAAGAAATGATTGCTGCATCCTGGGGACTCAAAGACAAGCTGGTGGGTAATGGCGACATCTGGCTGTGTCATAATTGCGGCGACTGCTCCACCCTGTGCCCGCGAGGCGCCAAACCGGGTGATGTGCTTTCAGCCATTCGGACTTACGCCATTGGTCATTACGCGGGTTTCCCGGCTTTGGGAAAAATTATCAATGACCCGAAAAAGCTGCCGATTCTGGCAGCGATTCCGGCAGTATTGTTTCTGGTGCTGGGGCTCATCCTGAAGATTTTTGGAGTTCACTGGCTAAACTTCAGCCCGGAACGGGTATTTGAAGAAGGAGATACAGTCGGGCATATTGCGCATCATGCGTTTTTCCATACCTGGCTCGTGGATTTGATTTTTGTACCCGCTTCCATTTTCGCTGTTGCGATATTTGCGATGGGATTAAAACGGATGCTTGCGGATATGCATGCCAATGCACTGCTGGAAGGCAAGACCGATAAACAGAAAATCGATCCCAAAGGGTTTATTGAAGCCCTGATCCGGGTAGTCCCAACCATATTAAAGCATTCCAAGTTTTCAGAATGCGGTGAAAATTCGGAACGGGGAACCCCGCACATGATGGTGTTTTTCGGATTTGTCGGGCTCGCCATCGTAACCGGCATCTTTTTTGTGGTGCTTTACGGATTCGGAATTCATGGCCCCTATAAACAGTTTAACCCGGTTAAAATACTGGCCAATATCAGTGGTATCGCCTTGTTTATCGGCGGATTGCTGATGATCAAAAATCGAATGGCCAAGAGCGAAGACCAGGTGTCTACATACCGAGACTGGTTTTTAATCGGTCTGGTGTTTGGCCTTGGCGCTACCGGTATGCTGACTGAGCTCTCCCGGCTGGCGGATGCGGCGTTTTTGACTTACATGATCTATTATATTCATCTGATGTTTGTCTTTGTCCTGTTTATTTCCCTGCCGTTTTCCAAACTGGCCCATCTGGTGTATCGAACAACTGCGATGGCCTATAATGAGTATGCAGGCAGAAAATAATCGTTACTGAAGCCAGATAGTCTGAAGGCTTTTAGATCTGTAGCCTGAATAACCTGTTTGGTTAAAAAGAAATAGAATAAATCCCCTGAAAAGGAGATCCGGATATAGGTTCCGGATCTCCTTTTTTTATTGGTGCGCCCGGCAGGGCGCACCCACTTGGAGGTGCAAGTTCTCTACACACCCGACAGGGGGAAATGTTAGCCGAACGGCAAGGGTGCCCACCGTGAGGCGGGATCTGAAGGAGGTCGGAGGCAAAGCGCTGGCCTGACGAACAGAAATCGCATACGAGGCGGCCATGCTGGATGAGAAGGCCAATATCTTCAAAGTCCGGTACCTGTAAGGAAAGAATGGTCGTAGATGCGGCGGGCATAAGCGTGAAAGTGAGTGCGCATTACCCGGGGAGATCTGCCAATCTGCCCTGTGCTACCGGCATCGTGAGATGCCGGGCCGGTGCGCCGGGTGGAAATACTCAAGCCCGGAGGGGGGGGGATGCGCCAGCTGGGCATCCCCACGGTTGTGGACCGGTTGATTCAGCAGGCATTGCATCAGATTTTGAACCCTTTGTTTGATCCGGAATTTTCGGCCAGCAGCTACGGTTTTCGACCGGGATGCAGCGCCCATCAGGCGTTGTACAAGGCAAGGGAGCATGTAGCAGAGGGCAGGCGCTGGGTGGTGGATCTGGATTTGGAGAAATTTTTCGATCGAGTCCACCATGATGTGCTGATGAGCCGTGTGGCCAGAAAAGTCGGGGACAAAGGGGTGCTGTATTTGATCCGTTGTTATCTCCAGACGGGCGTAATGGAAGGCGGGATTGTCACTCAGTCGACAATGGGCACGCCGCAAGGCGGGCCGCTGTTATCCAATATTTTGCCGGATGACCTGGATAAGGAGCTTGAAAGGCGCGGTCACAGGTTTTGCCGTTATGCCGACGATGTAAACATCTATGTCGGTTCCAGACGTTCCGGGGAAAG
>QZKW01000061.1 GCA_003599885.1 Desulfobacteraceae bacterium
TCGGTTGGATATCATATTGCTGCTATGCAATAAGCAGTCGGTAAGCAATATAGTTGATCTGTTTGGGATTAATGCAACGACGATTCAGCGATGGGTGGGCCGGTTAAATAAATTTGGATTTGAGGGCCTTAGGGATAAGTCAGGTCGTGGTCGCAGATCCCTTCTTTCAGAGGCCGATCAAACAAAGTTAAAAAAAGACATTGAAAAACCGCCCAAAGATTTTGGTTATGACCAAGCGCGTTGGGACGGAAAACTTTTGTCGCACCATATCAAAGAGGACTACAATGTTGAGATAAAAGTGAGGCAATGTCAGAATTTATTTAAGCAATTGGGTTTTTCACTACAGCGGCCCCGGAAAATGCCTGATGGAGGCGATCCAGAAAAGCAGGCGGCCTTTAAAAAAAATTCTAAATGACCTCCTCCCCAATGAAAGCTTTGAGCTTTTATTTTATGACGATGCCTTTTTCAGGCGGGAAAGCACCATCACAAGAGGGTGGTATCCTCGCGGCATTAAAAGCGAAGTGAAATGTCCCGCCACCTTCGAAAAGATCGGTGTTTTTGGTGCGGTTAATCCCAGAACCGGCGGCTTGCTTTCTTTAGCATTCGATGGTTTCAATTCGGACACTTTCATATATTACTTTGATTGGCTAATCCAGGCGATGAAAACAGAAAAGAAAATCGTGCTGATTCTTGATAACGCCAGTTCAAACAAGAGTCACAAGGTTTTGTATTTTATAAAAAAGCATAAAGAGGAAATTGAACTTGTATTTCTTCCGCCGTACTCGCTGGAATTGAACCCGATTGAGAGAGTTTGGAAGAATTTGAGATATCGTGTAACCCATAATATTTATTTTGAAAGCATTCAAAAACTTGAAAAAACGATTATGGAATACCTCAAGGACCACGCTAAACCGAATGAGAGATTAATGTCATTATGCTGCATTAATTAATGCGGTTACTGTATTTCATGCGTACAGTTTTAAAAGGTGGGACAATAGTGGGACACGTCAGCACAAAAAGAAAAAGGCGGTCATTTTCATGACCGCCTTAATATATATAAACCCGCGATTATACGGGATTGTCAGCTGGCTCCCCAGCGCGGACTCGAACCACGGACACGGTGGTTAACAGCCACCTGCTCTGCCGACTGAGCTACTGGGGAACAATTTAAAACAAAAATTTAAGAATCCTTTAAGTAGTGACAAAACCAGATATTGTCAAGAAAAAATTATTTTTAATACGGCTTATTTCAGATCAATTTTGAGCGCCAATTCCATCAATTGTTCCCTGCTGACCGCTGAAGGCGCATCAGTCAGCAGGCATGCACCTTTCTGGGTTTTGGGAAAAGGGATGACTTCCCGGATGGATTCGCTGCCGCACAAAATGGCCATCAGCCGGTCGAGGCCGAACGCCAGTCCGCCGTGGGGCGGCGCCCCGGAATCGAGGGCTGCAATCAAAAACCCGAATTTCCCCTCATACTCCTCTTTTTTCATACCCAGCATGTTGAGTATCCGTATCTGCAAGTCTTTCTGATGAATACGGATGCTGCCGCCCCCGATTTCCGATCCGTTAAGCACCATGTCATAGGCCCTGGAATTCACTGACAGCGGTTCGGTTTCAAGCCGTTCCCAGTCAGCCTCCAGGGGCGATGTAAACGGGTGGTGGGTGGCCTGGTAGCGTTTTTCCGCTTCATCATATTCAAACATGGGGAAATGAGTGACCCAGACAAACCGGAATTCGTTGGGATTGATGAGCCCCAGTTTGGCGCCCAGATGGTTCCGGAGGTTGCCCAGGGCGTCATTGGTGACTTTTGCCTGATCCGCCACAAAAAATACCAGATCCCCCGGCTGCATATCCAGGCGCTCGGCCATTTGCTGCTTTTCGTCTTCCGAAAAAAACTTGGTGATGGGAGACTGCCATTCGTTTTCACGGACCTTGACCCACGCCAGTCCCTTGGCACGGTAGACAGCAGCAAAAGCGGTCAGATCGTCGATTTCCTTGCGCGAGAAATTTTCACAGCCTTTGGCGTTCAGGGCCTTGACCATGCCCCCTTTTTTGACGGCATCAGCAAACACTTTAAAGCCGGAATTTTTAATAATATCGGAGATGTCCTTGAGTTCCAGCCCAAACCGCAGGTCCGGACGGTCAAGTCCGAAACGGTCCATGGCTTCAGCATAGGTCATACGGTCAAAGGGAACCTTCAGCGTTATACCTTTAACTTCCTTAAAAACCGCTGACACCATGCCTTCTGCGATTCCCATGACATCTTCCTCGCCCACAAAGGACATTTCCATATCCACCTGGGTGAATTCCGGCTGCCGGTCGGCCCGGAGGTCTTCATCCCGGAAGCAGCGCACAATCTGGTAATACCGCTCAAAACCGGAAACCATCAGGAGCTGTTTAAAGAGCTGGGGGGACTGGGGCAAAGCATAGAACATGCCCTGATTGATGCGGCTGGGCACCAGATAATCCCTCGCACCTTCGGGTGTGCTTTTGGTCAGCACCGGGGTTTCGATGTCCAGAAATCCGTTCCCGTTCATGAAATTACGAATGGCCATTGTGGCCCGGTGGCGGGTGATGATATTGCGCTGAATTTTAGGCCGCCGCAGGTCCAGGTGCCGATGCTGAAGGCGGATACTTTCCGACACTTCAATATTGTCCTCGATCATGAAGGGCGGGGTCTGCGCTTTGTTGAGTATCTTGAGATCATTAACCATGACTTCGATGTCGCCGGTTGCGAGATCCGGATTGGCCATGCCCTCGGGCCGGGCTTCCACCCGGCCTTTGACCGCGATGACAAATTCCCCCCGGAGCACATGGGCCTTTTCATGGACAACCGGGTTGCTGTCCGGGTTGAACACCACCTGGGTGATGCCGTTCTTATCCCGCAGATCAATAAAAATCACACCGCCATGGTCCCGGCGGCGCTGTACCCACCCCATTAATATGACTTCATTTCCGATATTGTTTGCGCCCAGCTCACTGCAATGGTGCGTGCGGCGCATGGTTCCCAATGGTTCCGTCACTCTGTGTTCTCCTTATGATATTTTTATCCAAATATTTGGACAAGGATTTTAGCATTTGCTTTTACAAACCATGCGAATAAGGCAAGGAACATTGCTGAAAATAACACTGCCAGTATCAAAAAATTTAATAAAGCATTGCTGGATAATACTGTGTGACGGCAGTGAGGACATGTTGTTGCATCGTCTTGCATTTGTTCTTTGCAGTATGGACATTGTTTCATTCCATTTTCCCCCAATTTTTGGTTGTTTGAAGATGTGTTCAAAATCTTATGACCCTTACTGGTTCTGGTATTGCTTTTTTCTTTTTTTCAGATTCTTTACAGCATTGATAATCTTTCAGATATTGTTTGATATGATCGACCATTCCATCGATGGGAACCGGCACCTGCTCCTTGTTTTTCATATTTCTTAAAATAACAGATCCTTGCGCCATTTCCTGGCTGCCCGCAATCAGGACATGGGCGGCGCCCAACCGGTCCGCCCGCTTCATCAGGGCTTTCAAACTTTTGCCTGAAAAATCAATTTCCGTTTGGACTCCGGAGAGTCCCAGGGCGCAGGACCATTCAAATGCTTTTTCCTGGAGTTCCTCGCCAATGGCCGCGATAAAAACATCCGGGGTCAGTGATTGTTGCGGCATGGCCTGACTGACGAGTTCCACCAGCCGGTCAAGTCCGATGGCAAACCCAATGGCCGGCTGTTCAGGGCCGTCTAAAGCCTTGACCAACCCGTCATACCGTCCACCGCCGGCAATGGCGTTTTGTGCGCCCAAAGCGTCCGTCTGGATTTCAAACGCCGTGCGCGTATAATAATCCAGCCCCCTGACCAGTCGGGGATTGAGCACAAAGGGAATTTGCTGAAGGCCGAGTGCGGACTGGACTTTTGAAAAATGGCTGGCGCAGTCCTCACACAAATAGTCGGTCATCGACGGTGCGTCCTTCATCACGTCCCGGCAGGCCGGAACCTTGCAGTCCAGAACCCGCATCGGGTTTTTGTCTTTTCGCCGGAGGCAGTCGGCGCAGAGAACACCTGTTCCCTCCTCCAGCATGTCCGTTAACGCCTGCTTGAACGCCGGACGGCAGACCGGGCATCCCAGCGAATTGAGCTGAACCGATAAGCCGCCGATGGCCAGTCGTTCGAAAAGGTTCCAGAGCATAACAATGAGCTGGGCATCAATATAGGGGGCGCCAATGCCGAACACTTCGGCATTGATTTGATAAAACTGACGGTATCTGCCCTTTTGGGGCCGCTCCCGCCGAAACATAGGACCAATAGTGTACAGCTTTTGAACCGGATCTTTGGCATAAAGCTGCTGCTGAATATAGGCGCGCACCACGGAAGCGGTGGCCTCGGGCCGGAGGGTGATCATCTCGCCCTTGCCGGTGGAAAACGTATACATTTCCTTTTCAACGATATCGGTGTTTTCTCCGATGGATCGCTGAAACAATTCCGCTTTTTCAACAATCGGCAGCCGGATTTCCTTAAACCCGAAGGATTGAAAAAGCGCGGCTGCCGTTTCCTCAATTGCTTTCCAGACCGGGGTGTCATCCGGCAGGATATCTTTAAAGCCTCTGATTAAGGGTATCATTTGAGTTTATTCTTTCGCCCATCAATGCTGCGTATATTTACTGATTGCAAAAAATGTTATTTTTTTTTAGACTGCAACAAGATCAACAAGATAGAATTGTTCACCTTTCGCACAATCCGATATTAATATGGAATAGAGGCTATTAAGTCAATAGAGAATCAAACAAGGGAAGCGGCATCATGACATCCCGGATAACGATCAACACGCTTTATGATATGAAATCCAAAGGGGAAAAAATCGTCTCCCTGACCGCCTACGATTATCCTTTTGCAAAAATCGCCGATGAGTCGGGTGTGCATGTGATTCTGGTGGGAGATTCGGTGGGAATGGTCGTTCAGGGCGACGCCCATACCCTGGCCGTCACCATGGATGAAATGGTTTACCATACCCGAATTGTCGCCAGGGCGGCCCAGCACGCAATGGTGGTCGCTGATATGCCTTTTATGTCATACCAGACATCCGTGGGGACCGCGCTCGCAAATGCCGGCCGGTTTTTAAAAGAGGCGGGCGCTGCTGCGGTGAAGCTTGAAGGCGGGGCCACCGTCTGCTCTACCATCAAAGCCATGACGGATGTCGGGATCCCGGTTCAGGCCCATATCGGTCTCCTGCCCCAGTCTGTCCATCAGATGGGCGGTTACCGGGTGCAGCGGGATGCGGAGCGCTTGTTGTCGGATGCCCGGAGCGTGGAAGCCGCCGGCGCTTTTTCCGTGGTGCTGGAAGGTATTCCGGCAGACATCGCCCGTGAAATCACTTTAGCTTTATCCATTCCCACCATCGGGATCGGCGCCGGCTCCCATTGCGATGGCCAGATTCTCGTGATGCATGATATTTTAGGAATGACCGACAGGCGCCTGCCGAAATTCGTCAAACAGTATGCTTCATTAAGACTGCAAGCTGCCGAAGGCATCAAGGCATATGTTCAGGATGTCCAGAATAACGCTTTTCCGACGGAAACACATTCATATTAAATGGTCTCTCCGGCTGAATTAAATCAACTCCAGATAGAATCCTACAGCGTTGAACTTCCGTTTGACCGGCTCAATCTCGGCGTGGATAACGTCCGTTATGACGTATTCATCAGTGCCGAATTCCGCAAGGTCTCCGAGCAGTATATATTTGAACTGATTATGAAATATGCGGAAGTATCGGAATCGTTAATCCTTAATCCGGATGTGAACTGGTTTAAGGAAACATCGGAATTTCAAAGATTGTGTACGGAAATTTTAACGGACAGCGTCAATAAGGCGAAAGCGCAGCAGGAGATACAGATTGATTTTCTGGCCCAGACAGCCATGGTTAAATTTTTGACCGAAGAAATTCAGCAACAGTATGAAGAGGCCATTCAACATTGTAAAAATGTCATTCGCAGACAGGAAATTTCTCATCTGATGGAAGCCACGCTCAAACTTCGGGAAGAAGTCGCATCCATCATCCAGCGAAAAAATCAGATCCTCCGAAAGGTGGGCGCCGAGCTTTTCGAATATTTTATCGAGGTGCAACAGGAAGTCAATAATCTGAGAGCGGCCAATTTCGGAGAAAACGCCATTCTTCCGGAAGAACTGTTCTCAAACCCGATTCTTCATGCCGGCACCGGGTCGGACGGGTTTTTCATGATGGAGAAATATGTGCTGCTGGGGCACCGGCTTGAAGATCCGGTCAATTACAATGCCTTGATCAATCTGTTAACGGGCTTTTTAAGTCAGCTGGACACACCGCCTGAGTTGCTTGCCGACGATGAGGCCCAGACCTCTTTTAAAACTTATAAAACCCCTTATCAGGTTAAAGTGGATGGATGGATCAGACAGGTCGATAATATAGATAAATTATTTAATTATTTCCAAACTCAGGAGACCTTAAAAGAACTCAAAAAACGGTACGCCGACCCCCAAAAAATTCAGATAGAGAAAGACACCTTTCTTCTCCAAAAAAAATTATTAAATCAATTTTTCGGTCTGATTTCAAAGGAAAACATGATGGGCGGGGTGGTGGCGGCGTATGTCATGAACCCCATGTTTCACAAATATTGTCCGCCTTTGTCTCCCCAGGAATGCCTGCAGTATCTGGTCGTTCCCAAGGCCAGAAAGAACACCATCAGGAAATTAAAACGGTTTAATAAATATTTCGGCAAGTCTTTTCCCCTGTATTCACTGAAAAATACCATTCGAAGAATCTGGTGGACCTCCCGGGTGTCCCGGAAAAAACTTCTGATACGGTTTTTGAGAGATTTTTCAGCGTATCACCGGGATATGAAAAATTTTCTCCTGATAAAAGAGGCATCGGACTGCATCAATGTGACCACTGATGAGAAAATCATCAATCTTTCCAGAGGCAATCATTCGCTGTATGAATTTATCCTGTCGCATGAAGATCTTTTTGATAAAAAACCGATTACGCATCATGTGGTTATCAAGGCGGATGTCAGAGGATCCACCGCGATTGTGGATCAGATGAAATCCAAGAACCTGAACCCGGCGTCGAATTTCAGCCTTAATCTTTTTGACCCCATCGGCAAAATCTTGTCGCAATATGGCGCGCTAAAGGTGTTTATCGAAGGGGACGCCATTATTCTGTCCATTTTTGAATATCAGGATTCGCCGGGTCGAGGATACAGTGTGGCCCGGGCTTGCGGACTGGCCCTGAATATCCTGATGATCGTGCGGGCATACAATCAGCGAAACCGGAAAAGCAGGCTCCCGCGTCTGGAGCTGGGCATTGGCATCGGATATGCAGGTTCTCCGCCCACATTTTTTTATGATGAAGATAATCAGATCATGATCTCTCCGGCGATCAATGACGCCGACCGGCTGTCCCGGTGCGATAAATCCCTTCGCGAGCAGCTGTCCAGACAGCGGCTGCCGTTTAATGTGTATGAAATTCAACCCAAACTGGATCCGGACACAATGGTCTTGTTTAATTCCAAAGTGCTTCGGTACAATGTCAAAGGCATTGCCTTGTCTCCCGGCGGATTCCGGAAATTGTCCCGGGAAATCCATCTCGAGAAGCTCGAATGCCTGATCCCGGAAATTCAGCCGGAACCATTGACCCTGTATACCGGCAAATTTCCGACAGTAGCCGGCAATTATCAGCGCTTGGTCATCCGGGAAGCACTGATTCCCGAGGTTGCATTAAAAGATTTAAGCATGATCCGGCAGACGGAAAATGCGTATTATGAAGTATCCACCAATCAGTCAGTGTATACGCGAGTCAAAGAACAGGTAAAAGCAGACAAATAAAAACAGGTATATGCCCCGGTCTCAATCCAACACATCCGATAAACCATCAAGGATTTCTGCTGTCCTGACCATTGCCGGTTCTGATCCTTCAGGCGGGGCCGGTATTCAGGCGGATTTGAAAACTTTTACCGCCACCGGAGTATACGGGGCGGCGGTCATTACCGCCCTGACAGCCCAAAACACGCTGACGGTTTCCGCTGCCATGGCCATTCCCGCAGATTTTGTAAAACAGCAGCTCGATGCGGTATTGTCCGACATCCGGATTGACGTCATCAAGCTGGGGATGCTGCCGACCCCCGAAATCTGCGAGACCATCGCGCCATATCTGGACAAATACCCGGTGGTCTGCGATCCGGTCATGATTTCTACCAGCGGATGCAGCCTCATCGATGACCCGGCGATTTCCGCACTGGCCACCCATATTATCCCCCGGTCGGATTTCATCACCCCGAATCTGAATGAACTGGAAATATTATGCGTGGAAAAAATCCACACCATGAAAGACATCTTGGCGGCGGGAATGGATTTGATGACGCGCTTTCCCCGTCTTTCCGGAGCCGTATTAAAAGGAGGGCACTGGAATACGGACAGCCGAACCGTAACGGATACCCTGCTGCTCAAAGAGGATGGGCGCGTTAACGCCTATTTCGAGACAAATACCCGTTATCATACCAAAAATACCCATGGTACAGGCTGCACATTTGCATCTGCTTTCGCCGCGTTCCTGGCTAAAAAAAAACCACCATTCGAAGCGTTTTCCAAAGCAGTGACCTTTACCAGCCGTTTAATTGAATTATCCAAAGATTCACCTGTCGGGCAGGGCAACGGACCGCTCCTGCATCATTGTTCTGGGGATTGAATTAAAGAGGAAGAAGGCCAGCGTCTCAACCTCAATGCCCCTTTTGCCCATCCATTCGGCAGCGATAAAGTTCTTGATTAAAGATAAGAAACTGGAAAGAATGCTCGATAATACCGGTTCCGCGTCACGGTTAATTAAACATTGCCCAAGCAATTTTAGATATATCTGTTAAGGAAATCCATGAAGCTGCCCGATAAAATTCCCTTGTCCAAATGGTGGGCCGAAGCCAGGGAAACGGTTCACCCGGACGAAGCCATCAAATTTCTGCTCAACAATAAAGAAAAACTGGAAGAGGCTCTCTCAAAGCTTGACGGCAGAAAACGGCTTTACAACGCATTCAACCGGATGTTTTCCCTGTTTTCCAGGCTGGCGGGAGCGGCAGACAGGGTTTCAGAACGGGTTCAGCACTTTCTGATGCGCTTTTCCTGGTTCCGGGGGTTTATCGAAAGAGGCAGGGAGTGGAAAAATCATTTGAATTTCAAAGAGCTGATCGAATTTGCCAGAACAAAATTGTATTCCCTGCGATTGCCCCCCCATAATGAAACCGCCATCCGGGCGCTTGAAGAAATTATGGAATTTGCCGCAAAGCATGGATTGGATATCAGCACCCATTTTCCCGATGCCCGGCAAAAACTGATCGAAAAGAAAAATCAGCTGCTACAGCACAAATTTTTTCAGGAATTTTCAAAAACCCGGCTCGAACAACTGCTGGCCATTCAGTTTTCGTTTGACCGGTGTATTTTTCCGGTATTGCCGGACTCCGCGTTCTGGCACAAATTTTTTGAATATGCGGAACGGAAAGTAATCATCGACATCTTTCTGGTGGACAAAAACGATAACCGGGTTTCATTTAAACACAGCCCCCCGGAAACCATCGCTTCCACGGAAGTCGTCCGCATCCTGAAACGCCTGTCAAAAATCAAAAACAACGGCCGCCGGATTTTTTTCGTGGGACACCATGAAGGGTATCTGGGCCCGTATTTTGTGCGCAGCGTGATCCGCAAACTGGGATTCCACGATCTCACCAAAAACTGCAACACGGTGGTCGGCCCCCGCATGTTTTCCAATGTGGTGATCCGCAACGGCGCCGCCAATGTCGGCAACCTGTTCGTGACCGTTCCGTCCCAAAAGACGACCACCATCAAGACCGAAGGGCTGGCCGAAGCGCTCCGGAAAACCGCCCGGCGCACCCAGTGCCTGATCAAGATGCCGGATGCCGGACTGTATCTGGTCAAAAAACTGGGTTATGACGATTTTATGAAAGTGATGGTACACAGCGAGATCGATACCTTCAAACAGTACACGTCCTTTTTGGATGCCGAACATATTGAAGAGCTGTCCACCTTTCTTGAAACCGAGAACTTCAGCGAGGCCATGAAAGATTTTCATCGAGAGGATTTTCTCCTTTTCAAAAGCATCATGCGTGAATGTTTTCTCATCTTCCCGGAAGGATCGCGGTCCTATACTGATCCGGACGGGTCGGTGGTCATGAAATATGTTAACCCCAAATACATGCAGGCTTATATGCGGCCCGGCGACTATATCGCCCCCGTAAATCTGGTGGGCGGCTCGGATGTCACCCGGGGATGGCACCTGCGGTCTGCGCAACTGGGAATATCCATGGAAGAACCGGTTGAAGTGACGCCGGAAATGATGGAAAACTATGAACAGGAAGCGCTCCATGTCATGCGGACCATCGCCGGACTTCCCAATATTAAAAAAGTTTTCTTCAAGGATGAGATCCAGTTTAAAAAACAGAAATAACGCGCCCGATGACTGCGTTGAATGACCGGGGAGATCCTTTTTTTATGGAATTCATCCATGATTATCAGTTGATCGAAAAGCTTCACACGGGCCGGGGATCAACTTTTTACCGCGCCCTTAAAGCCGATCGGTCCGAACCGGTGACCATTGAGCTCATCAGCACTGCCCAGGCATCGCCGTCTGAAATCACACGGTTCAAATACGCATATGAAAAAATTCGTCAGCTTGACATCAGCGGCGTCGTTCATACCTCCGAGGTGTTTGATTATCAGGACAATGTTGCGATTGTAACGGAAAATTTTCTCGGCCACCCCCTCTTCAAGTGCTTTACACCCGGCGAAATAGATATCGACACGTTTTTGAAACTGGCCGGGACGCTGACCCGGATATTGGGCGATATCCACAGCCGGGGCGTTGTTCATCAGGCTGTTTCGCCGGAGACCGTACTTTGCGATCCGTCACCAAATAGCATCAAGACCGACAGCGTCAAGCTCACCGGATTCGGCGCATCCGGACTGATTACCCATAGCCATGAAAAAATCCATGATCCTTTCGTGATCCGGAATATCCTGCCTTACATGGCCCCGGAACAGACCGGCCGAATGAACTGCGCAATGGACCACCGGGCGGATCTCTATGCCGCAGGCGTCCTCTTCTACGAACTGTTGACCGGCGCTGTGCCCTTTCCTTCCGATGATCCCATCGAAATCATTCATGCTCATATCGCCCGGCAACCGCTGCCCCCGGCAGAGAAGAACCCCGCCATCCCGGCGGCTGTGTCAAATATCGTGATGAAACTGCTCGCCAAAACACTGGGCGACCGATACCAAAGCGGATATGGCGCGATGGCTGATTTTATTGAATGCACCCGGCAACTTCAAAAAAACGTTCTAATCCGGCCGTTTGGTCTGGGGCGTCATGACATTGCCGTAAGCCTGGATGTGCCGGAAAAGCTACTGGGCAGAGAAAAAGAGCTGGCTCTTCTGACTTCCGCCGTTGACCGGATCGCAAAGGGCGGCAACGAAATCTTTCTGGTGGCGGGCCCGCCGGGAATCGGCAAATCCGCGCTGATTTTTGAAATTCAAAAATTCGTGATCGCAAAACGCGCGTATTTTATTACCGGAAAAGCTGAGCCATACAAGCGGGATATCCCCTATTACCCCATCATCCAGGCATTTACGGAACTGTCCCGGCAGATTCTGTGCGAGACCGACGCTCGGGTCAGTTTTTGGAAAAAAAACATCCTTCAGGCTGTGGGGGCAAACAGCCGGCTGATCATCGATCTGGTTCCGGATTTTGAATTTATTCTTGGTCCGCAGCCGGAGATTGCGCCCATTGGTTCGACCCCCGCCCAACACCGGATCAGCTACGTGCTCAAGGAATTTGTCAAAATTTTTGCAATGCAGGCCCATCCGATGATGATATTTATTGATGATCTGCAATGGGCGGATGCGGCGAGCTTAAGCTTTATCCGGTTATTGTCCACAGTACCCGAAGAAATCGGCCATCTCCTGATCGTAGGCTGTTACCGGAATGACGAAAAAGACAACATTCTTCCGTTAATGCGGGCCCTCGATGAAGCGGAAAAAAACGGCGCGACGGTCCGCGACATTACCCTGCCACCGCTGTCGCGTGAAACCATTAAACAACTGATCCTGGATCTGCTGCGGTGCGATGAATCCGCAGCGATAGAATTCTCCGAAATTGTTCAGAAAAGAACCGGCGGCAATCCTTTTTTTATCCGCCATTTTTTAAAAATGCTCTCTGATGAAAAGATTCTGACATTAGATTCGGAAACCGGATGGACGTGGTCCCGGCCGAAATTAGCCGATATCCGGATATTTGATAACGTGGTTGATTTCATGGCTGCAAAAATCGCCGGGCTCCCAACCGCCACTCTGGATATATTAAAACGATGCGCCTGTTTCGGCACCCGCTTTGATCTGTCTGCGGTGGCAGCCATCCATAATCTTTCCGGCCATCCTGTTTCCATGGGCGCCACAATTGCGGCCCTTGCCGCAGCAGAGGCCGAGGGGCTGATCGCATTTAAAGGAAACGCCGGGGAGTTTTCCCATGACCGGATTCGGGAAGGCGTCTATCAATTGTTCCCCGAAGCGGAGCGGATGAAAACCCATTACACGATCGGACGCTATCTGCTGAACGCTGCGCCGGAGAGCCGCCTGAATGAAGCCAGCATCGATATTGTCAACCACTTCAACATGGCCCGGACATTGATAACATCCTCTGACGAACGATTCCGGATGGCCGGTTTAAACCGCCGGGCCGGCGAAAAGGCCATTAGTTCCGGTGCCTTTGAATCCGCCTTTCATTATTTTGAAACCGGCATACAATTTTTGGAGGCCGCCTTCGCAGGCAAAGAGGATACCCAGGCCTTCTGGCAGCACGATTATCCTCTGGCGCTTGGCCTTTTCAACGGGGGCGCGGAAGCCGCTTATCTGATTGCAAAATATAATGACATGTACCGGTTGGCCGAACAGGTGTTCCTTCATTCCCGGTCCTTAACCGATACGGTCTCCGCCCGCATCGCCATCCTTCACGCTCTCATGGCGCAAAACAAACTGGATGAAGTACTTCTCTCCGGGCTTTCCGTCTTAACCTCGCTGGGGGTATCGTTTCCAGAACAACCCACAAAACTGCATATCCTTACGGAACTGCTGCAAACCAAAATCCACCTCAGGGGCAGGCAGCCCGACGATTTTTTGAATTTGCCGCAGCTCACAGATCCCGCCATCAAAGCGCAGATCGATGTGATGGCCGCCCTGACCTCCACAGCCTACTGGACGTCTCCGAATCTGCTGCCCCTGATTATTTTCCGGCTGATGCGGACATTTGCCACCCACGGCAACATGGAATATTCACCCTATATCTATGCCGGATACGGACTTATTCTCTGCTCTCTGGGCGAAATCGATTCCGGGTACAAATACGGAAACATGGCGCTGACTCTGCTGGATCGCATGAATATCCCCAAATTCAGATCCCGGACCCTGATGGTGATCAACACGTTTATCCGTCACTGGAAAGAATCCGCAAATAATACCCTATCGCCGCTGATGGAAGCCTGTCAGAGCGGCGCGGAACAGGGGGATATTGAATTTGCCGCCCATTCCGTGATGGTTCGCGGACATAACCTGTATTTACTGGCAACGCCTCTGGATGATCTTGATCGTGAGTTCCAAAAAAACAGGGAAACCCTGAACCGGCTCGACCAAATGTCCAATTTGCACGTGACGCAGATCTATCACCAGGCAGTGCGCAATCTTCAGGGTGAGCCGACAGATGCGGGGGCGCTTATCGGGGAAATATATGATGAAGCCGCCATGCTGCCGGTCCACCTAAAAGTGAAGGACCGCACCTGCCTGTCGCATCTGTATTTTAATAAACTGATACTCAATTGGATGTTTGGAAATTATGCCGCCGCCTATGAGTTGACCGCAAGCGTCATGGCCCATAGCGAGGGAACCCTAAGCTCCCTTATTCATCCCGTATCCTTTTTTTATGATTCCCTTGCCCGTCTCAGCTATTTTCCTCAGGCCGGCTGGTTTTTAAAAAAACGCATTCTTTCCCGCGTAAGGCGCAATCAGCGGAAGATGAAAAAATGGGCCCGTCACGCCCCGGAAAATTTCCAACACAAATACCATCTGGTTGAAGCCGAACGAGCAAGAATCAGAGGAGCCTGGAAAAACGCCATCCCTTTGTACAAAAACGCCATCAACGGGGCCATGAAAGCGGGATACAGCCAGGAAGCCGCCATCAGCTGCGAATGTCTGGCCGGATTTTATCTGGATCACGGGATGGAAGATTTTGCCGCTTCATTTATGGCAAAAGCCCGTGAGCTTTACCATAACTGGGGAGCCCATGCCAAGGTGCGGCAGTTGAACGAAAAATACGGAGGGCTGTTTTTGAGGGTTCCCGGAAAACACATCCTTTCGGAATCACCGGATGGGTCCGGACCTTCATCTGCGCCAAGGATTGAGGACCGGCTGGATATTGCCGCAATGATGAAGATGTCCCAGGCAATTTCCAGTGAAATTGTGCTTGAAAAGCTGCTGGTGACCCTCATTCGCGTCATTGCTGAAAACTCCGGGGCGGAAAAAACCCTGTTGATCCTCAATCGAAACGGACGGTTCGAGATTGATGCCGAAATCGGCGACAATGCGGGGAAAGTCGCTGTTTTGCAAGGTATTGCCGTGGACGAGAGTGACGCACTCTGCCCCGGCATCATCAGTTATGTGAAACGAACCCGGGAACCCCTGGTGCTGGATGACGCCCGGGCAAACGGCCGGTTTGCCGGCGATCCGTATGTTTGCCGGCATTCGGTGCGCTCGATCCTCTGCCTGCCGCTCATCCGCCAGCAGGAAGTTATCGGCCTTATCTACCTGGAAAACAATCTGACCTCGAATGTGTTCACGCCGGACCGGGTGGAGATGATCACGATGCTGTCCACCCAGGCCGCCAACTGTCTGGAAAACGCTATTTTTTTCGAAAAAACCATTGCGGCGGAAAAATCAGCCAAAAAACAGCGGGAGCAATACCAGAAACTGGTTGAAACCATGAATGACGGCATGGGCATTGTTGATCCCCAACTCCATATCACCTTTGCCAACAATGCCCTTTGCCGGATGATCGGATACAGCCTGGAGGAGATTACGAGAAAATCCGTCATCGACTTTCTGGATGAAGACAATCAGCAGCGGCTGGAAGAAGAAGTGGCCAACTGGACGGACAAGGACCGGCATGTATTTGAAATCGACTGGATTGCCAAAAATGGCGGGCTGATATCCACAATTCTTTCACCCAAGCCCATTTATGATGATGAGGGTGATTTTTCCGGATTTCTCGGGATTGTGACGGATGTTACAGACCTTAAACAAGCGCAAAGGGAAAAGGAACTGGCCCAGGCGCAACTGCTTCAATCCCAGAAAATGGAGGCCATCGGGATGCTTGCCGGGGGCGTGGCCCATGATTTCAATAACTATTTGACCACCATCCTGGGTTCCATTGATCTGATCGGCCTTAAAAAAACGCTTCCGGAAAACTTAAAAAAACACATCGCCCAGATTAAGAATGCGGCGGAACTGTCTGCGGCCCTGACCCGTCAGCTGCTTGCTTTCGGCCGCCGGCAAATGCTGGAAAAAACATCCATTAATTTAAACACCATTGTCACCAATATTCAAAAAATGCTCTCTCGGCTGATCGGCGAAAATATTCAATTCACGACCCGGCTTGCCCCGGACTTAAAAGACATCAACGCTGATTTCGGGCAGATGGAGCAAATTGTCATGAACCTCGCTGTCAATGCCAGAGACGCGATGCCGGAGGGCGGACACCTGCACCTGAAAACAGAAAATATCATTATTGACGAAGCTTACTGTCACCAGGCGTCCTACGCAACACCGGGAGAATTTGTCTGCCTGACCGTCGAAGACTCCGGTGCCGGAATGAGCCGGGAAATGATGGATAAAATATTCGATCCGTTTTTTTCCACCAAAGGTCCCGGCCACGGGACAGGGCTTGGGTTATCCGTGGTATACGGTGTGGTCAAACAGCATCAGGGATGGATCAATGTCTATAGCGAGCCCAATCAGGGAACAACCTTTAAAATTTACCTGCCGGTTTCAGAAACAGAGGCGTATCCCGCAAGTCCGGATGGAGCCAGCGCAAAATCACCGGAAGCCCCAATTTATCAGGGCAATCAGGAGCGCATTTTGCTGGTTGAAGACCAGGAGGAAGTCCGGGATGTTATTGTATCTGCGTTGACCATAAGCGGATACCGTGTCCGGGAAGCGGCAACGGTTGCGGAAGCCAGGGAATGGATCGCACGGTCAGGCAATGAATTTGATTTGTTGTTCACTGATGTGATTCTGCCGGATGGAAACGGTATTGATTTTGCGGAACAGGTGCGCGATCTGCGCCCGGCCATAAAGGTCCTGATCTCCAGCGGCTACACTGAAGAAAAATCCCGGTCAGACGCCATTGACCGGAACCGGTTTTCTTTCCTCCAGAAACCTTATCCGTTAAGCAAAATGTTTGAAATCCTGCACCAGATATTCAATAAACCGGATATTCAACAAAAATGAGAAACAATAATGAAAAATAATACTCCCCCGGCAACCATTCGGGTTGTTACGATTGAGAAAGCGCCCATTGAACTGTGTCAACTGCTGAAGTTTGAAAACCTCGTTCAAAGCGGCGGCGAAGCAAAAACTGTGATCACTCAGGGGCGGGTTCTGGTCAACGGGGCGATCGAGACCCGGAAACGGAAAAAACTGATTTCAGGCGATATCGTTGAATTCGAAGGAGAAAAAATTCAGATTAGGGAAAACCAACCATGACGGATAAAGTGAATTCCGGATTTTCCAAAGGTATGCATTTGCATTCCGGCTTATGATCTTATGGATTTTTCCCCTGGCGTCCGCCACCCAGTCGATTTTTCCATCCTTGCGGATCGAAAACGACTGTTCTGTGTAACCATCCATTTTCCTTATTTTTTCCGCGCACGAAATCGATAAACACCTGCCATTCATACAAAGGGATTGCTTACCCGGAAATATCCCGCTATATTATATGCTATCCTTGTTAATGCTCGCTTCGCCAAACGCCTGCCGGTAATGTGTTGCCTGAATATTAAAACAGATGCTGTGACGTGCTCAAAAGGAGGGCTTTCCCGTGGATGAATGGGGTCATGTCCAAGATGTTTCGAGATGGTTGTATCTGAATTCGTTTTCTGTCGGGGCCATGATTCCCGTCGCGTTTTTCGCCATCACCGGATTTTTCCTCCTTTCCGTAAAAAACAAGACAAATGCCACGTTCCACCTGGGCATCTGCTACATCATGATGGGTGTGTTCAATTTGGGCTATGTCATCTCTTCCAGCGTCTATCATCCCGCCGCTGTTTATCATCGCTGGATGGCCGTTGCCGCCATTTTACTTGCTGAAATCCATGCCACAGCGCTCTTCTTTCACTATCCGGAAGAAAAAAATCCCCGGGCCTCCAGGCTGTATCTGGGCACCGCTTATTTAATCGTTATCTGCATTGTTCTGTTTTTCTTTTTTCAGACGCTGTATGCCGAAAAGACTTATATCATCATCGGCCAATACTGGGATTTTAACGCCATACGGGCAAATAAGGTTATCGCCCTGGCGGTGCTGGGTTTTATCCTTCTTGTTCCCGGTTTGATGGTCTGGCGGGCGGTCTCCTGCCAGGGAAAAGAACGATGGATTGTCCTGCTCCTGGGTTTTTTCCTGCTTTTGGGGTCTTTTGTACCCTCCATCTTCAATCTGCTGAGCCGCGACGGGATTATTGACAGGGATACCTTCCAGATGGTGTGGGCGATTTTCACCATGTCCGGCTTTTTCCTGACCATCATGCTCTATGTAAACAACGCTAAAGAGAAGATCTCCTTTGTGGGTAAACTGATTACCGTCACCGCCATCACCATTTTGGCCATTCTCCATTTCATCAGTCATTATTCCCTGAAAGACTGGGACAGGGCCTGGGACTCGACCCATCTAAAGGATGCGCGGCTGGTTTCAGACGGCGGATTTATTCCCCAGGAATATACGAAGGACATTGCCTACAGAGCCACTTTTGATATTAATAGCGGATTGTTCGAAACCGCAAATAACAAGGCATTGCCCGTCGATGCAGCCGCTGTCAAAGGGCAATTGTACAATCTATCCATGAATGAAAAAATCCGGCAGCTGCCTGAAGACGGTTTTTCAGAACATCTGAAAGGACTGCTGGCCGAAACCCCGCCGCATTTTGAAGGTTACAAACAATCTCTCATGGCCTATGCGGAGTCCCTGAATCCCATGGAAAAAACTCAGGATCTGAAGATTGGCGCATACATCGACCGCCTCAATCAGATGGCGTTTGTTCAGTCCAATAAAATAAATCTGTTGCCTGAAATGGATTTCCGAAATGCCTTGACGGCGTATTTAAAAAAGAGCACGGACAGGGGGGTTGACGCATTCAAAACCGCCATTGAAAACCGCCTGGCCAAAAACGATCCAACCGGCGCGGCGTTAAAAGCGGATATCATGACCTTTCTTTTGCCCATGGCGGGGCCGGAAAAAAGGATTAACCGTGTTTCAAGAAATGGCGAGGCGCATTACATTGCATACGCCGTCGCCGATCAGCGGACGGGGAAAATGGCCGAGGTGGGTTTCCATTACCGGAATTACCGCGCGTACATGCATGACGCCGTGCTCAAATTCATGATCATGATCTTCCTCCTCATCCTCTTTTCCCGTTATGGTTTTTACCTGTTTTTTTATGGTCTGCTGGTTAAACCCCTGAATGCGCTGTCCAGAGGGGTTGCTGCCGTTGAAGCGGGCAATCTCGACGTCTCGGTGCCCGTGATGATTGAGGATGAGATCGGCTATATTACACGGGCGTTTAATAAAATGGTCGCGTCCGTAAAGAATGCTGAAAAAAAGCTTCAGGACGAGGCGAACAACCTTCTTGCCGCACATGTCTCTCTGGAAGCATCCCATCATGAAATACGGCTGCTTCAGCATTTTCTTTCCAACATCATCGAATCCATGCCTTCCGTATTGATATCGATTGATGAAAACGCCAAAGTGACTCAATGGAATGCGGCTGCGGAAAAAATGACCGGGATCCGGGCGACGGATATACTGGGTGAACGGCTTTGGAATTTCCGGTCGCCGTTTTACAAACTGGAACATTATTATCATGACGTGATCGATTCAAGAAAGCCGCTCCTGTTTTCCCGTGAACAACTGGAATATACCCTTGACGGTGAGAATAAATACTATAATATCGCCCTGTATCCGCTGGTGGCCAACGGGATATCCGGGGCCGTCGTCCGTATTGACGACATTACGGAGCTGGAAAAAAAGGAGCAGCAACTGCGCCAGGCCCAGAAAATGGACACCATCGGAACCCTGGCCGGAGGCCTTGCTCACGATTTCAACAATATTCTGGGCGGCATTGTCGGCACGTTATCCATATTAAAATTTAAACTTGACAGCGGCATGCCCTTATCGTCTGAAGCAGCCGGCGATTATATCGACACCATGGAACGGGCCGCCTCCCGGGCCGCCGACATGGTGCAGCAATTATTGACGCTGTCGCGTAAAAAGGAACTTTCCTTTTCGCCTGTTGACCTGAACCTGACCATCAAATATGTTGTCAAAATTTGTGAGAGCACTTTTGATAAATCCATAGAGATCAAAACGGCTTTCGCCAGAGAATATCCAATGGTGAAAGCGGATCCCGGGCAGATGGAGCAGGTGTTGCTTAATCTCTGTGTGAACGCCGCTCACGCCATGACCATCATGCGGCCGGAAGGAGAACGCAAGGGCGGCATCCTGACCATATCCCTGGGAGACATCATACCGGATAAATTTTTCTGCACCAGCCACCCGGAGGCAAAACCGGACGAAAAATACTGGGTTCTATCTGTCCAGGATACCGGCATCGGCATGGATACAAAGACCATCGCCAAAATATTCGATCCGTTCTTTACCACCAAAGAAAAAAACAGGGGCACCGGCCTGGGTCTGGCGATGGTTTACAATATCATTCAACAGCATAAGGGGTTTATCGATGTCTATTCGGAGCCGGGACAGGGCTCCACCTTCAGCATTTATCTGCCTCGGCTGGAAGGCGGCAGGGAGGCGGCCATTATAAAAGCGCTAAACGCGGTCCCGAAGGGCGAGGGCGCCATCCTTGTGATCGACGACGAAGAGATCATGCGGGAGATGGCTGGGAAGATATTGAGGGAATGCGGCTATACGGCGATACTTGCCGAAAACGGGCATGAAGGCCTGGAATTACTTAAAAAGGAACACGCCCGAATCGTCATGGTGCTGCTGGATATGGTCATGCCCAAAATATCCGGAAAGGAAACATTCATCAGAATGAAACAATTTGATCCCGACGTGAAGGTGTTGCTCACTTCCGGTTTCAGCCAGAATGAGAATGTCGAGGAGATTATGAATCTGGGCGTCATGGGATTTATCCAGAAGCCTTTCACCCTTGAAGAACTGGCGAAAAAGACTGGTGCCATCATTCATAATAAACGAAGAACTGGCGAAAAAGACCGGCGCCGGCAGCCATAAAAAACAATGACTAAGGAGTGACAATGCAATTGAAAGACGGATACAGGTTAATGGGATTTTCGTATGAGGCCACGGGCTTGCTGTACAGTTTCGGACGGATTCCAAAATGCAAGGTTGCCATGCTGGATCATGTGAATAAGGGCGACCGGATTCTCATTGCCGGTGTGGGGCACGGAACCGAAGCCATCGCCGCCGCCCGGAAAGGGGCCGATGTGACGGCTGTGGACATCTCCGAAACCATGCTCAGACATATGCGGAAAAAGATCGACCGGGCGGGCCTCAAGCATCCGATCTGTTTGAAAAATAACGACATTCTGAATGTAACCGATGAAACAGGATTTAATATGGTGTTCGCCAATTTCTTCCTGAATGTATTTTCAGAAGAAAAAATGATGACGATCCTGACGCACCTGACCTCCCTCGTCAAACCCGGCGGTTATATGGTCATCGGGGATTTCGCACATCCAAAAAACGGCGGCCTGCTTTATAAGGCTTTCCAGAATATTTACTGGTATATCGCAGCCACACTTTACTGGCTCACCGCCGATAACGCGGTTCACCCCATTTACGATTACCCGGCCCTTCTTTCAAAACTTGGGTTTGAAATCACCGGAACCCGCTTTTTTACAATACTGGGCATGAAAAATTACTGGTCGGTCATAGGGAAAAAAGCATAGTGAGATTACCCAGCTAATAGTATCGAGACATTTACTGATGTGTCTCGATGGCCGGGATAGCGGTAAATTCCGCGCCAATGCTGGACAGGGCGGCTTTACCGCGCACGGTCAAATCCGTAATAAAAAGAAACTGCTTCCGCAAGTCAATAGGGTAAGCTTTGAGGCGATAATGAATTCCCCAGGGCTTGTTCAGCACAATGACATTGATCGGCTGTCGGATCTGCAGGAATGGGCTTGTCAGCGCCACATCATAGAGCGCTTGTTTCACCTGTTCAAAATCGTGATCAGGCTTCAGATAGAAGTCGGCCACGCAAAGCAGGTTCTCTCCGCCGTCATTCGCATTAAAAATCAGCTGGTCCCATAATTTCAGGTGGGGAATGTTGACCACCGTGTCGTCCGGCGTCACAATTTCCGCCGCCCGCATGTTGATGGACTTGACTTCGCCATAGGTGCCATTGATCTCAATCCAGTCGCCCACGCGATAGGGCGTGTCAAAGAGCGTGACAATGCCCGCGATCAGGCTGCTGGCGTAATCCTTAAAAGCGAACCCCAGCGCCAGCCCGACCGCTCCCATCAGCGCGGCAAGATTCTCGAAGGTCGGCTCAATGATCCGGGGAATAATCATGAATAGGGCGATGACAATGGCCGCCATTCTCAGCACCGGCACCAGGCTGAGCAAAAACAGCCGGGCGCGCCGTGTAAACCGTTCGGCCAGCCAGGGCAGCCAACGCTGGGCAAGAAAAACAAACGACCACGCGCCCGCCACAATCAAAACAATCTGGATTATTTGGACCTGGCTGATGGAATGAAACACTTCTTTGACAACACCGGCATCGCTCATCGCAACCTCCTAAAATAAATCCACCAGAAATCCGTTGGTTTTCAGAAAACTTCGCACGGCCGGATAACCCAGCGGCGTCACCCTCCAGACGGAGCCATCGAAGGCCGTCAAACCGCCTTCTTCCAGCCGGTAGAGGGTTTCCATAATCTGACTCGGCGGCATGGAAAGGGTCCGCTGCAAAGTTTGCCACGGCAGTCCATCATGGAGCAACAGCGTATGCAGGACAAACATCTCTTCCTGCCCGGCGCCGGATGGAAGAGAAGCGTGTTTGAGCAAATGCCAGGGCGTTACCCAGATCGTTTTACCTGAAATGACAGGTTCTTCCGTTCCAGCCTTTTCCGTCAGCGTATCGTCTGGCTCCGACCTCAAACTGGGCCGCCAGACAGCCAAGGCATTTCCAAAATTTCCGCGGCTATGCGCCGCCAAAAGTTGCAGAAAATTGCTGGTTTCTCCGGAGGCATCAGCCTTATCTGGCGGGGACAGCACATAATGTCCTTTATCCGATTGGCGAAAACGAAGCCGCCGGGTATTTGCCGGATCGGCCAGACATTGAAAATAGTCGCTCAAGCGGGTCTGATCAAAAGCCTGAAGGGTCACCGTAATGAGCTGCCGACCATTCCAGATACGCCTTAAAAATGCCCACGCCCAACTGTCGCAGCCAATAACACCCCTGCCTAAATGGCCTGAGGAAGCTTTATTCAGAAAGTGGCGTATCACATTCAGCCCCATCGCATGACGTAAATAGGCGCGTTCAATATGCGGAAACACCCACGGTGCATCATCCTTTTGCCGATCAGATAACCAGCCGGTCTCGCCCGCTAAAATCTGATCGGCACTGGGTGGATCGACGACTTGCCAGTTTCGCTGCGCGGCCCAGGTTTCGAGTATTTGGCCTTGGTCCTGGCAGGGCTGTCGAAGCACCACAATAATCGGCTGAGCAGGTTTTTCCTGTTCCAGCCAGTCTTTTAATTCGAGGCTCAGCGCTTCCGATGCCTCACGCCAATCGATCGCAGGGACAATCCGATCCAACTCAAACAAAGGTAATTTCTGAAGTTCGTCTTCTGTTTTGAGGGGCGCGTCCGGTTCAGGCTCATCTTTTTCAAAAAGGGAGCGAACAAAAGAAAAACCGGTTCGAACGGTGTGCGCTACCGGGGCGGCTGGAACCGCGTAATCGGCAACCGGAACGTATTGCCAGAGCGGCGGGGCTTTTTTTTCCGGAGTTGAATTTTCGGGCATAACCAGTTCCTTAGAGGCTGTTTTGCATGGGTTTGGTATCGTTTTTGGATTCCGCAAGGATCACCTGATGCGGTGCCAGTTGGATCGTTTGAAAAGGCATTTCGATCCCGGCGGCGGTCAGGGCCTTGAATACCTTCTCCCGCAGCTCGTAGCGCTTTTCCACATGGCGGCGTTCATCTCTCAGCCAGGCCTGTAATTCTAAAGCAACGCTGTAATCATTGAGCTGGGTCACCACCACGCGAGACAACGGTTCTGACAGATAATCAGGGTCATTTTGCACCAGAGAGAGCAGAACCCTCCGCACATGATCGAGGTCTTCTGTGGGGGCCACTGTGACGGCAACATCCAGACGCAAGTTAGGAAAGTTGGTATAGGAACTGACGGTTTTGTTCATCACTTCTGCGTTGGGCACAGCCAGCATCCTGCCGTCGTTGGTCACAATGCGTGTGGTGCGCAATGTGATTTGCTTTACCCGGCCATATTTATCATCGATTTCCACCAGATCGTCAATGGTGAATGGCCGATCCAAAAAAATCAGGATGCCGGCAATGATATTGGACAGTGTTTCGCGCAAGGCAAACCCGAGCGTTAGGCCGACAACACCCAGAGAGGCCAGCACCCCCGTTGTCTGGACACCGGCGGCGCTGAGCGCGGCGATGATGCCGATTCCCATTATACCGAATTTCATGATCGTCTCGGTGAAAGCAACGCTGGTTTTGTCCAGACGGCGGCTGAGGCGGGGTGTCACAACATGGTTCAGCACACGCCAGCTCAGGTAAAAAAGGCCAAGGACAACGGCAACAAGAACGAGGCTAATGAGACCTTCTCCAAGAAAAGGCCCTAACCTCTCAGGATCGAAATAGAAATGCAGCCGGGACAACAAACTTTCCAGCAACTTTCTCAACTTTCCTCCTTTAGCCGGAGCTGCTAAGCTCCATTTTTTAAAAAAATTGATTCCCTAACCGGCGGTGGAGATGCGGGCTGAAAACACTTTTTCAATATCTTTCGGTCATTTATTTGCTCGTCGACCACTTGATTTGAAACTCGATTTCTTCCTGGCCGTCTTCTCTTTCGTGCTCGATATTGTATGTTGCGCGGACGGGAACGTATATTCTTTCTCCCGCAATTTGAATTTCATATTGCTCCCCTTTTTCGAGCGCATCGGCAAGACGTCGAATTTTTGAAATAAACTCAGAGATCGGATAACTTTTCTCTACATCGCGTTCGGTTTTATTGTTCATATTCTTATTCCTTTTTAAGAAGCAACGATTGTACTTATTTCCGATAAACAGAATAAATGCTTTTTCTGAATTTTTACCGGATGGCATCATCATATGCGTATCATCGTCTTCAGTGTCTGAAAGCTTTTTGGAATAGGCCTGTGACGTGATAGGCAATTTTTGTCATACCTACTATTTATTTAATGAAAATTCAAATACTAAACAGCGTCTTGACGGAAGCGTCCAGTTCGAGATTTTGAATCAGGTCCGGCACCAAAGCGAAAACCTGGCAATAGAAACCCCGAGATGGCCCTGATGAATTACTATGCGGGGATTGGCGGGGGGGG
>QZKW01000018.1 GCA_003599885.1 Desulfobacteraceae bacterium
TTCTGTGTCATTGCTGGTGACCGGCCGGTCCTTGCCATAACCGACCGTGTCGATGCGGTCAAAACTGATACCCCTTTCCAGAAGGGCAATTTTGACGGACTGGGCTCTGCGCTCGGAGAGGCTTTGATTTAGCTCAGCGCTGCCGGTGCTGTCCGTATGGCCTTCAATCAGCACCTTACGGTCCGGATATTTGTTGAGAAAGGCTGCCAGGTAATCCATTGTTTGCTTGGCGCCAGGGGCCAATTCCGCTTTTCCGGTGGCAAACAGGACATCCCCCAGGGTCAACACCACGCCGCGGTCTGTCTTCTCGGCTTTCAGGTTGGCCAGTTCGCTTTCGAGCTGAGCGGCCCGATCCATCGCTTCCTGGGCTTCACGGGCTTTGGCTTCGGCTTCGGCTTTTAATCTCATGGCCTCTTCTCTGGCAGCCAGGGTTTCACGGGCGCTCATTTCCGCTTCTGTCGTTCGGGATTCCAGAATCACTCGTTCTTTTTCTTTCTTTAAGAGCGCCATTTCCTTTTCTGCTTTTTTCTGCTCTGCCAATGCAATGGCCATTTCAGAATTTTTTTCAGCCAGATAGCTCAGATGTCGCTTTTCATCCAAGTTCTCGGCCATTTCCGCTTTTTTCAAGATTTTGTCGGATTCATAAAGAGCGACAGGGGCATTGGCTTTCACGTCCGGATTGTTCTCGGCTACCGAATATGCTGCCTGGGCGCGTTCCAGCGGCGGGAATTTTTCGGTGGATGCGCATCCGCTCAGTAATCCGACCAATAAAATTAATGAAAACAGCCACATGTTAACTATTTTGAAATTAGAATGTAAGACTGGCATGATCCATTTTCTCCTTATAATTTAATAATGTGGGATTACTGGCCCTGAGATTTCCGCTCGATTTCTTTGCGCATTTGGTCGATGCTCTCCCGCATTTCCGCTGTCTGCATTTTTTCCCGTTCGGACCGGGACTTCGCTTCAGCCAGTTTCGCATCGATCAGCGCTTCGTCAAGGAGCTGGCTGGCGGATAAATAGTCCTTTTGCGCCACCAGCGACTTGGCTTCTTTTAATTTTTCCTCGGCGAATTTCAAATCAAGGGGCGCATATGTCATGGCAGTGCTTTCTCTTGCCCGGACAATGGCATTTTCAACGTCTGAAATTTTTGCGACCGGCGGTGTTCCGGATGCACAGGCACCGGAGAGCAAAGACAGCGTTAGAACAGATATTCCGATAAATTTCCGGATGGTTTTTTCCTTGAGCATTACAGATATCCTCCATTGGCTAAGGTTAGATTAACATACTGACGACAGAGTAATTATATAACATCAATCTAAGACAGATATCTATTTGTGTCAATGATCGCAGCAAACGAATCTCAGGCTGGCATCAGATTTTGTCCTGAAATTTTGGATCAGGAGTGGCAACAATCCAGAGAGGAGGAAATGAAAACAGATTTGTTTTTAAAGGTTAGTTCGTTTCTACGAAGATTCACCTTTGTTTAATATGACAATTTCCACCCGCCGGTTTTGCTGACGTCCGGCCGCCGTGTCATTGGGGGCAATTGGCCGGTCTTTGCCATAACCGACGGCATTGATACGGTCAAAACTGATGCCGCGTTCAAGGAGGGCGATTTTTACGGACTGTGCCCGGCGCTCAGAAAGGTCCAGGTTCAGCTCTGCGCTGCCGGTGCTGTCCGTGTGGCCTTCAACCTGGACATTGCATTCCGGGTATTTGTCGAGAAACGCCGCCAGGTTGTCAAGGGTCTGCCTGGTGCCGGAGGCCAGTTCCGCCTTTCCCGTGGCGAACAGCACGTCACCCAGGGTCAGCACCATGCCGCGGTCTGTTTTCAGGGCGTTCATTGCGGTCAGTTCACTTTCGATCCTTTCCGCCCGCGCGATTGCTTCCTGGGCTTCACGGGCTTTGGCTTCGGCCTCTTCTCTGGCAACCTGTGCTTTACTGACGCTCGCTTCTGCCCGGCGGGCGGAAAGTATCGCCGTCTCCTCTTCCCATTTTAAACGTTCTATTTCCTTTTCCGCTTTTTTTTGTTCGGCAATCGCCACAGCAATTTCCGCGTTTTTTTCAGCCAGATAGCTAAAATGTCGCTTTTCTTCCATATCTTTCACAATCTCTGCTTTTTCCAGGGCCTTACCGGCTTCATGAAAAGCAACCGGGGCATTGGTTCTTACGTCCGGAATTGACGCGGCATCACCATACGCCGCTCGGGCGCGTTCTAGCGGCGGGTATTTTTTATTGGATGCACAGCCGCTCTGTAGAACGGCAACTAAAATTATCGAAAGCAGCCAAAAAGTAACTATTTTAAAATTAGAATTCAGGACTGGCATGAACGGCTTTCTCCTCAAATTTTTAGGATTATTGAACCCGGGATTTGAATTCGATCTCTTTGTGCAATGCGTCGATGCTGTCCTGAAGTTCTGCCGCCCGGATTTTCTTCAGCTGGGACCGGGATTTCGCTTCAGCCAGTTGCGCGTCAACAAGGGCTTCGTCAAGAAGCCGGCCGGCAGGCAAATAATCCTTTTGTTTCATAAGTGCTTTGGCTTGTGATAGTTTGTCTATGGCCAATTTCAATTCAAGGGGCGCATAGGTTGCGGCAATATTTTCCCGCGCCTGGATGATTGCGGTTTCAACGGCTGCAACTTTTGCAACCGGCGGCTTTCCAGTCGAACAGGCACCGGAGAGCAAAAACAGCAAAAGAACAGATATCCCGAAAATCTTTCGAATTGTTTTCTTATTCAGCATGGCAATGAGCCTCCACTGCTCAAAATTGCATTAAATATTCTTTTACGATAGCGGCGCTAAAATAGTGTCTAAAAATTTACGATAGCTTTTTGCCGTTGTCAATCTTCGCAGCGAATTTGAGTTGCAAAATTTATTGTATTTGCCTAGTGTTTTAAGAGTTGTGACGCTGTTTGATCACGGTCAGTTTTATTTTCCAACGGCCGCTGCTTAAAATTTGAGCCAGCCGGTCCGTGGCGGGCAAATTTTTAAAAGGATACATTTTCCGGGAGCCGCCAGTCATGATCCCCTATGCGTATCGAACCGCCGGTTATGCCGTCAAGGCGCTGTCCACTTTTTCCAAAGCCAGAATCCGCACCTATGGTGAATCGCTGATTCCCAAAGGCGCGGTTATTTTTGCCATCAATCATTTCACCCGCATGGAAACATTTTTTATTCCTTATTATATCTACCGGCTGACCCGGACACCCATTTGGGCCCTGGCGGATGCGGACCTGTTTGACGGTGGATTGGGCAATCTGCTCGATCGCCTGGGTGCGATCTCCACGCGCAACCCGAACCGGGATCTGCTGATGGTTAAAAGCCTGCTGACCGGAGAGGCGTCCTGGGTGATTTTTCCTGAAGGCCGGATGGTCAAGAACAAAAAAATCTATGAAAAAAAACATGAGAAAAAAGGCCGGTTTGTGATTGCGTCTCCGGACGGCCTGCATCCGCCCCGCACCGGGACCGCTGCTCTGGCCCTGCGAACGGAATTCTACCGTGAACGGCTCCGCCGGATGGTTGATAAAGCGCCGGAAGAAGCCCAGCGCTTGAAGCAAATGTTTGGGATCGACCAGATTCAGCCGGTTCTGGAGCATGAGACCTGTATTGTGCCGGTCAATGTGACCTATTATCCCCTGCGGGCCAGGGAAAATACGCTGAGCCGGCTGGCGGAATTGTTTGTCGGGGACCTGCCGGGCCGAATGCTGGAGGAGGCCATGACCGAAGGCGCCATGCTGCTCTCCGGCGTTGATATTGATGTGCGGTTCGGTGAACCCATCCGGGTGTCCCAATATTTGAAAGTCGCCGCGATTCAGGCGGATATCGGATCGGCCGCCGCCTTTGATTTTGATGATGACATCCCTTCGATTTCCGTTATGCGAAAGGCCGCCCACAAAATCATGGAGCGGTATATGTCCGCTATTTACCAGTTGACCACGGTGAACCATGACCACCTCTTCGCCACCTTGCTGCGGTACCTGCCGCGAAACACCATTGATGAATCGCAATTGCGGCAGAGGGCCTATCTGGTGGCCAGCCTTTGCAGGGAAAGGATTCAACTGCATTGGCATGAATCTCTGGTGCGCAATCAAATCAGCCTGCTCACTGATGATCGATACAATAAATTTAATAATTTTCTGGAACTGGCCATTCAGAAAAAAGTGGTCCGGAAGCAGGAAAACAGGGTGATTGTCGATGCCGGCTATAGCGAACCTTCGGATTTTCACCGTGTGCGGGTGGACAACCCGATATCGGTGATCGCCAATGAAATTGAGCCGCTCACCGGTTTGCAGGAGCTGATCAAGGACCTGGCCGGCCAGCCGGATATCCGGATCAAATACCGGATCAAGGAGCATTTGATCAAAAAGGCGTGGTTTGATTTTGATAGAGATTATGCTGAGTTTTTTATAGACGGTCAGTCCAAGCCCAAAGATGTGGGGCGGCCTTTTCTGATCCGGGGAAAGAGAAAAGATATCGGCATCGTTTTGGTTCACGGGTACATGGCCGCGCCGCTGGAAGTCCGGGCATTGGGACACTATCTCGGCGGTCTTGGCTACCGGGTATTTGCGCCCCGCCTGAAAGGGCACGGAACGGCCCCGGAGGATCTGGCGGCAGTTGAATATATTGAATGGGTGGAATCCGTGGAGGAAGGGTATGCGTTTATGAATGAGATCTGCCGGAAAGTGGTGGTCGGCGGGTTTTCAACTGGTGCGGGACTGGCCCTGGATCTGTGCGCCAGGGTAAAGGGGCTTGCCGGGGTGTTCGCCATTTCTCCGCCGTTGAAACTTCAGGATTTTTCAGCCCGGTTTGTTCCGGCGGTCAACTTCTGGAATAAACTGATGCGGAAAATGAATGTGGAATCAGCCAAACGGGAATTTGTTGAAAACCATCCGGAAAATCCTCATATCAATTATTTCCGCAATCCCATATCCGGCATCATCGAACTGGACCGGCTGATGGACCAGGTGGCGGACCGGCTGCCGAATGTTCAGGTTCCCGCACTGGTGGTCCAGTCTCTGGGCGATCCCGTTGTGAATCCCAGCGGGTCGCTCAAAGTGTTCACCCGCCTGGGCTCTAAAGACAAGGAATACCTGATGGTCAATTATGGCCGCCACGGCATCATTAACGGCGACCAGTCGGAACGGGTGTTTGCGGCGGTGGGAGACTTTTTAAGCCGGTTGGCGGCAACCGTATAATTTCAAAGAGGCTGAGCGTATCCATAAAAAAAGGCATCCCGATAGGGATGCCTTTTTGCGGTTGTTTTAAAGAAAAACTATTTAACGGTCACATTTACTGCGGCGGGTCCTTTTGCGCCCTGTTCAATATCAAATGTAACGCGATCCCCCTCGTTGAGGGTTTTAAAACCGGTTGCGTTAATGCCTGAATGATGAACGAAAACATCCGGGCCCTCTTCCTGTTCAATGAAACCGTAGCCTTTTTTTTCGTTAAACCACTTTACAGTTCCATTCGCCATAGTGCCGTCCTCCTTGTTAAAAATATTGCTTTTACTCCTTTACCTTCAGGCCACCACTTTGGCAATGGTAACACCTTCGTAAAGAAATCGACCTTTAAACCATATAAAGGCCCATCCATAATGGCTAAAAATAATAAATAAAATATTTCCAATGTCAAGTATTTGATTCAATAATCAAACTATTTTTTCCCTGCCTCATCATCAGCAACATTTGGATGATATGCCCGGATTCGCCGGAACAATCGATTTGAAGGCGCTTATTGACAGGCTTTCACCCGTCCGGAAAAAAGATAAACTGTTTGAAAAAAAACGAATCTTATCGTAATGTAGAATACTTTTAACAACATAAATTTAAAGTTTTTTTTATAAAATTTGAGGGAGATGGCGATGAACACCCTTCTGATCAAAAATGGCACGGTCATCGACGGGACCGGGAACCCGGCGTTTTCCGGCCATGTGCTGATTAATGATGATCGGATCCAATCCGTTTTTCAGACGGGCGAAGAGCCTCCTCCATCCGATGCGGTTATTGACGCCGCAGGTCTTGCGGTGGCGCCGGGTTTTATTGACATGCATTCCCACGCGGACTGGATGCTGCCGCGCGAAGACCATGATCTGGCCATGAAATGCCTCCCGGAACAGGGCATTACAACGATTGTGGGGGGGAACTGCGGATTTTCGCCGGCCCCGGTTTCTGAAAAAATGCGTTCCCTTCTCGGCACGTCCCATTTTAAGCTCTTCAATGACCGGTCTTTGGATTTCCGCTGGATGTCATTTCATGATTTTCTGGACCGCATCGCCAAAGCCCGCCCCATCGTCAATTCCGCCCATCAGGTGGGGCATGCGACCCTTCGGCTGGCATGGGCGGGGATGCATGAGAAACACTTATCCGGGGACACACTTGAAAACTGCCTGGAAAGCATGGTGCGCGCCTTTGACGAAGGGGCCTGCGGACTAAGTTTTGGCCTGGGGTATGAGCCGGGAATGCATGCCTCCCTGGAAGAACTATCGTCCTTTTGCCGCGCCGCCGCGACAGCGGACAAGCCGGTATCGGTACATCTTAAGGCTTTGAGCCGCCTCTCACCCTGCTATCCGCCCACAAGTCTTTCATCCCACAATGTCCGGGCGCTGAAAGAAATGATTCATATTGCCAAGAAGACCGGCGTCAGGCTCCAGATATCCCATTTGATTTTTGTGGGCCGCAACTCCTGGTCCACTGCCGAGCAATGCCTGGAACTCATTGAGGATGCGCGGGAATACGGCATGGATATAAAATTTGATGCGTTTCCCTATACTTTCGGAAACACCACCATCAATGCAGTGCTGCCATACTGGTTTCTGGCCGGGTTGCCGGAATCTCATCATAGTTTCTGGGCCCGAATGCGCCTGAAAATTGAGCTGGCCGCCGGGTTCCGGCTGGTCGGATTTTCCTGGCGGGATTTTCAGATGATGGATGCGGTGCTGGAAGAATGGCAGAATATAAACGGGTATCGGATAGACGAGATCGCCCGGAAATGGCGGATGTCGCCCTTTGAAACCATGCTGAAAATCAGCCGTGACACGGATGGACAGGCGGTGATGATGTTCCATGCATACAGCGGCGAGCCGAAGAATGAAAAAGTCCTCGATCAGGTGATGGCCCATGACCTGTGTTTGTTTGAGACCGACGCCTTTACCCGGTATGGCGGTTATCCCAATCCTGCGGCTTTGGGAACTTTCCCAAAAATACTGGGGCAGTATGTGAGACAGAGACGGTCGTTTTCTCTGGAAAATGCGGTGCGGCGAATGACATCCGATTCCGCTGAGCGATTTAATCTCCGGGACCGGGGAACCCTGACCCCAGGCAAGAAAGCCGATGTGGTGCTGTTCGACCCCGAAACCATTGGCGAGACGCCCGTCGTCGCCGGGAAGCCCGCTGGAAAACCCAAAGGGATCATTCATGTGCTGATCAACGGGGTAATGGTTGTCAAAGACGGAAATTATATTCAAGGCATTCGCGCCGGACAGGTGATAAAATGATAAAAAATCAAATTCAACCCTCTGCCAAATTGCGTTTCCCCGTTAAAACCCTGGATGGCCGCCTTCTTTTACCTGAAGGCAGCGAGCTGACGGAAGAATCTCTCTCAATGATGCTGGCGTCAAATCCATCGGCTGTCTTGAAAACGTATCCGCTGATGGATCATGGGTCGGTAAAGAAAGATATCTTGTCTTTATTTGACCGGCCGCCTTATGATGTGGTGTTTTCAGGCGCTGACGGTGTAGCTGAAATTATGGACGTCATGAAAACCGTCTGGTTCGCAGCGCCGGTGCTGGAAGTGCTGGATTTTTTCAAAACACATGATGCCCCGACTTACCATCATATGCTGACGATTTTCTCTCTAACGATTCTGATTGCCCGTGACCTGGTCCCCAATTATCGAAAGCGGGTGTCGGAAATCGCCTTTGGACCGACCCACGATTTCGGGAAGATTTGTGTGCCGCTCGATATCTTGAAAAAGCAGCAGCCGCTGACCCAAAATGAACTGGAGCAGCTTAAACATCACACGTTAGCCGGTTATGCTCTGCTCAGTTATTATTTCGGCGACAGCCGAAGCCTTCCGGCCCTGGCGGCCAGGGACCATCACGAACGCATGAACGGTTCCGGTTATCCCAATGGAATCAGACAGCAGGATTTGATGGTGGAGATTGTGGCGGTGTGCGATATCTATGATGCACTGATTTCTCCCCGGCCTTACCGGGTGGATTCCTATGATAACCGGGCGGCGCTGGAAGTATTGACTGCCATGGCGCAAAAAGGAGAAATCGGGTGGCGCGTGGTGAAAGCGCTCATTGCCCATAACCGGACCTCAAAACCCAAATACCTTGACGCAGTCGTATCAGCCGAGACTCGGGGAGCCCCGCCGAAGGAGAATTTCTATGGAATATTGTCGGATGAATAACCAGCCGCCGGTTTTTCCGTCAAATTTGTATAACCAGAAAGGAAAAAGACGATGAAATACGGAAAAATACTCTTGATATTTGTTCTGTTGGCGGTATTTTCAGTTTTAAGCCCGGCTGACGGGAAGGCCGAAACCCGGATGGCGCACTTAAAAGGTCAGGCAGTGTACGTGCCGATTTATTCTCACATATACAGCGGCAACAAAAACCTTCCGTTTTACCTGACAGCAACCCTCAGCATCCGGAATACGGATTTCCACCACCCCATCACCATAACGATGGTGGATTACTATGATTCGTCAGGCAAATTATTAAAAAAGTACATTGAAAAGCCCGTGCCATTAAATGCAATGGCTTCTACGCGGTATATCGTCCAGGAATCGGACAAGACCGGGGGATCGGGTGCGAATTTTGTTGTCCGCTGGACATCCGGCGTTGCCGTCAGCGCCCCCCTGATCGAATCCGTCATGATCAGCACAAAGTCCTCACAGGGGGTTTCTTTCACGTCGCGGGGGCAGGTCATCCAGGAAGTTTTTGAATAATCAAGGACCAGGATAATGGAAAAAATTAAATTGAATGCCCAGCTCTTGTTTTCGCTCAGCGTTTTCTGTCTGGCGCTGTCTATCGGATATTTTGCTTTTGAAATTCATCAATTTCTGACCGGTTTTCCGGCCATACTGGTGCAACTGGAAAAAACCGCCAGGGAAATAAGACCGGTGGTGGATGACATTGCAGATACCAGCCGGAATATCCTGCCCATATCCGACAATCTCGTCCAGGTAGCGGAGGGAATGCCCGCCATAATTGAAGAAGTCCGGGCCATCCGGGAAAGCCTGCCGGAAACATTGGATAAAACCATTGTGCTTGCGATGGAAATAGAAAAAATCAGTCAAGTTCTGCCGGATGTTCTGGAAGAAGTCCGGCAAACCCGTCAACTGATACCGGATGTGCTCAAGACAGCCGACGATTTGAACGCAACAATTCCGCTGGTTCTTGACGAAATGAAACAATACCGAAAGGAACTGCCGAAAGTGACACAAACAATCGATGAGGCGGCAGTGTCCGTTCAGGGTTTCACAAAAGAAATGGCGGCAATTCGCCCCCTTGTTCCGAAAGTGCTTACAGAAGTTGAAAAAACCAGAGAAACCATCCCGGGCATTCTTGAGGAGGTTGAAAAAACCAGAAAAGCCATTCCGGACATGCTTGATCAGGCGGAACGGATCGCCGCCCAGGGCGAGGAGTTCGGGGCTGATGCCAGTAAAGGTGCGGTTAAAGGCACGGTCAGCGGTCTGGTTAATTTATTTAATCCTATGGCGCTCAGCCGTCAATTACAGGATCTGGTCCTGCCCGGCCGGAAGGCCCAGGAATTGACCACCGAAGACCTCCGTTTGATCCGGGAAACGGCCATAGAGATTGTCAAAAACGGAACCAGGGGCGCGACAATGAAATGGAAAAATCCCGAATCCCGGAATGAGGGAAGAATATCCGTGGTCAGGGAATTTCAGGACAATGGTGTCGCCTGCAAGGAAGCTAGAGAGGAAATCTGGCACAAAACTGAAAAAACCCATGATTTTAAAGTGATTTTTTGCCTTCAGGCGGATGGCTCCTGGGCCAGAAGGGGAGATCCTGTATCCAATTAAATAATGCGTCATGTGTTTGATTCTGAACAGACGCTGATTATTTTTATATAGAACAAGGAGGGTTATAATGGATGCCGAACATAATAAACGATCCGGGCTGGACCGGAGATCCGGCAATGACCGGCGGAAAGATATCAGCCTTGCCTGTTTTGGGTCACAGCGCAGTCAACGGCTGTACTCTGAGCGCAGAGAAAGCCACGAAATAAGAAGCGGGTGGGTAAAGGTGTCTAAATACAGCAGTGTTTTTTTAGGCGTTTCTGCGAAAAAATTGAAATAAGGTTTCCCGGAAGCTTCACTGTAATATGATGGCGGATTAATCAGGTGAGACGCATCTGCTGCGCCTCACCTGATGGGGAAAATCAGCGGTTTGTTTTTTTCTGGCACTATTTAATATTATTTAAATAACTTGCGCGTTAAGCGCTTTCTTCTGACGCTTTTGTTCCCTACATATCATCATCATACATTTCGTCAGTCCCCTTGCCTTTTGCGCTTTTTTTCTTTGGCTTGGGCTTTTCAGCGATCATGGCCTCGGTGGTCAGCATCATTCCAGCTACGGACGCGGCGTTTTGAAGCGCGGAACGGACCACTTTGGTGGGGTCGATTACGCCCGCCGCAAACAGGTTTTCATATTGTTCGGTCTCTGCGTTAAACCCGAAATCATCCTTGCCTTCCCGCACCTTGTTGATCACGATGCTGCCGTCAAGAGCGGCATTGCAGGCGATCTGACGCAAGGGTTCTTCCAGGGCGCGTTTCAAAATATTAAGGCCGCTTTGCGCCTCTCCGGATATTTTTACCTTATCCAGAGCCGGTATGCACCGAATCAGGGCCACACCGCCGCCGGGGACAATGCCTTCCTCAACTGCGGCCCGTGTGGAATGCATGGCGTCTTCAACCCGAGCTTTTTTTTGCTTCATTTCCGTTTCTGTGGCCGCGCCGATATGGATCACCGCCACGCCGCCCGCTATCTTGGCCAGCCGTTCCTGAAGTTTTTCACGGTCATAGTCGGAGGTAGTGTCTTCGATCTGGGCGCGGATCTGCCGAATCCGGCCTTCAATGGCATCCTTTGTTCCGGCGCCTTCAATGAGTGTGGTGTTGTCTTTATTGATCCGGATGGTTTTACACTGGCCCAGATCATCCGGTGTGACGTTTTTCAGTTTAATGCCCATTTCTTCAGATATGACTTTCCCGCCGGTCAGAATGGCGATATCTTCCAGCATGGCTTTGCGGCGATCTCCGAAACCAGGCGCCTTGATGGCCGCTACTTTTAACGCGCCCTTCAGCTTGTTGACGATTAGGGTGGCCAGGGCTTTGCCTTCAATGTCTTCCGCAATGACCAAAAGGGGTCTGCCGCTTTTGACCGTAAATTCGAGAACCGGTAAAAATTCCTCGATGCCGGAAATCTTTTTCTCATGAATCAGGATAAATGGATTCTTTAAAACCGCTTCCATTTTGGCCGTGTCCGTCACAAAATAGGGAGACAGGTACCCCCGGTCAAACTCCATGCCTTCCACCACTTCCAGCGTGGTTTCCATGCCTTTGGCGTCTTCCACGGTGATCACGCCCTCTTTGCCGACTTTTTCCATGGCATCGGAAATAATTTTACCCACGGATTCATCATTGTTGGCGGAGATGGCGCCTACCTGCTCAATCTCTTTTTTATCTTTTACCGGCTTGGACAGCTTTTCCAGAGCTGCGACAACAGCGACTACCCCCTGATCAATGCCGCGCTTGAGCGCCATGGGATTGATGCCAGCCGCCACCAGCTTATGGCCTTCAGCGTAGATGGCCTGGGCCAGAACGGTGGCGGTGGTGGTGCCGTCGCCGGCGACATCGCTGGTTTTGCTGGCGACTTCACGGAGCATCTGGGCTCCCATATTCTCATATTTTCCTTCGATTTCCATTTCTTTGGCAACCGTGACGCCATCCTTGGTAACTGTCGGCGAGCCATAGGATTTTTGCAGCACCACATTGTTGCCTTTGGGCCCCAGCGTTACTTTTACGGCGTCAGCAAGCAGATTGACGCCCTTGAGCATATGGGTTCTTGCTTTATCTCCGTAACAAATCATTTTTGCCGTCATGTTTGTACTCCTTGTTCGTTTATGTAAATGAAGATACGGGCAGTGCGGAAACGGCTACTGCGGGAATGGATGATCAGGGGAATCTGTTATTAATTGCTTGATCATATTATATAATATTTAATTTGAAAACGTAATTTTACACAAACATAATTTCATTTTTTATCCTGTCAAGAGACGTATGAAATAAAATCTCAGATGCAGAAAAGCAGCTCAGAGATCATCCTATGAAAGGGAGGATCTTTCGTTGATTTTTGGGGCAAAAAAATGATACGCATTTATTACTAATGATAAAAAATTAAGCCTGAACATAAGCGCAGTGGGTGCTTTCCGTCGCGGGATGAAGGGTTTTTATTAGATTTTGGTTGGGAGGCAAGAATGAAAAATATCAGGCCCATCGGCACCGGCACCCGGATTTGCGCAATTATCGGCAACCCGGTGGGGCACAGCCTGTCCCCGGCGATTCACAATGCTGCGTTTGCCGAGCTTGAGCTGGATTATGTGTATGTGGCCTTCCGGGTCGAGGATGTGAAGCGGGCTCTGGACGGCATGCGGGCTCTGGAAAATTTTCGCGGGCTTAGCGTCACGATCCCTCATAAGCTGGAAGTCATGAAATATGTGGATGAACTGGCCCCGGTGGACCGCCACATCGGCGCCATCAATACCGTTATAAATGACAACGGAAGACTGACCGGCTTTGGAACGGACGGGCCGGGGGCCTTAAAAGCCCTTCAGGACGCAGGGGCAGAGGTGACGGATAAACATATTTTAATGCTCGGCGCCGGCGGTGCTTCCCGGGCCATAGCATTTACCCTGGCCAAGGACGCGGGTCCCGCGGAATTGAATATTCTGGATGTTGACGGTCCTGTTCTGGGCCGGCTGGCCGCAGACTTAACGTCCGGAACGGATGTTGCGATCCGTTCGAAAATATTGACAGACAAGGCTCTGAGTGACGCCATGTCCGTTGCGGACATCATTATTCACTGCACACCGGTGGGAATGCATCCCAAAGAAAATGCATCTCTTATCCCCAAGACCTTGTTCCGGCCGGATCAGGTGGTGTTTGACGTGGTCTACAATCCCCTGGAAACATGTCTTTTGGCTGACGCAAAAGCCAGAGGGCTTCGTGTGATATCCGGGGTGGACATGTTTATCAACCAGGCGGTGCTTCAGTTTGAGCGGTTTACTGGCGTTGCCGCGCCGGAGGGAGTGATGCGGCGGGTGGTTATGGAGCATTTGACGACATGAACATAGTGCTCATCGGATATCGGGGAACCGGAAAAAGTGAGGTCGGGCGAATTCTTGCCGCTCGTCTGAAAAGGGCCTATGTCGGCATGGACTCCGAAATTGAGAACCGGGCGGGAATGCCCATCCCTGAAATCGTGAAAAAATTCGGATGGCCTGGATTCCGGGACAGGGAGTCCGAAGTGGTGAGGGATTTGTCCGGCCAGGATCATTTGATCATTGACACCGGTGGCGGTGTCATTGAACGATCCGAAAATATTAAACTTTTAAAAAAAAATGCGATGGTTTTCTGGCTGAAGGCAACAACGGATGTCATCGTCTCGCGGATCCAGGATTCCGCCGACCGGCCTGCTTTAATCAATGGGAAAACATTTACGGAAGAAGTGGCGGAGGTGCTTGACCGCCGGACCCCGGTATACCGAAGCGCTGCGGATCATGAAATCGATACGGATCCTTTAACCCCGGCAGCGGTGGCCGAACAGGTCATAAGCCGGTGGTCTTCCCGACCGGAAAAGCATTAACCCGCTTTCCCATATATTAATAAAGAAAAAAACACATGGCCCCATCCTTTTTTGTGGGGAACAAAGGATCGCATTATCCATGTGGACAATGCATCGGTTTTTGAAGAGCTCATACCCCATTCCCGAAAGATCCTTTTAGAAGATATCGGGCATGCACCGATGATAGAAGACCCTGAAAAAACAGCAAAAATTTATCAGGATTTTATTTCCCATAATATTCGCATGCTTCCTTAAACGCGGATCTCAACAATGGATAGGATCCGACAAACGCAGGCACGGCAACGATGAAACCAATTACGGGCAAAACGGTCAGGCCTGCGATAACAAACAATATACCGATTAGTATTAACAACGTTCCAACGATCAGTGAAGTGGTTTTTTCGCCAAAACAAGCTAAAGATTTCATGATGCGCCCTCCGGCTCCTTAAATTGTATGAAATGCTTAATGGTCATATCATTACGGCACTAAATTAAAGCAGAAAAAACCGGATGTCAATACAAGGTGATCAACGCCTGCGGGGTGGCATCCGCCGTCATGGTGGCGCAAAAAATCCTTATTTCATTAAAAAGGAGGCTTTAATGCCAATACAATTATCCGCTGACGCATTGGCACAGAAAGTGGCGATGCTGGAGGCTGAGCTGGCGAAAAGCCGGGAGGCGGAAGCCCGTCTGCAGAAAATCCTTGCGGACCATAAAGCGCTGGCAAACGCTTTAAAGGAGAGTGAGGAAAAATACCGGCTGCTGTTTGAAAGCATGCGCAACGGGATCGCGTATTTTGAAGCCATCTATGACGCTGCCGGAAGCCTGTGTGATGCGCGCTATGTTGAAATGAATACTGCCTATCAGCTTCATACCGGCCTCAGACGGGAGACGGCGGTCGGCAGGACCGTAATGGAAATGTTGCCATTAACCCAGCAATCCTGGTTTGATACCCTCGGTATGGTGATAAAAAAGGGAAAACCGATCCGGTTTGAAATGTATCATGAAGGCACACAAAAACATTATGCTGTCAGTGCCTACAACCCCAAAAAAGATCGGCTGGTCGTGGTGTTCCGGGATATTACCCGGCAAAAGGAAACAGAGGCCGCCCTCAAACAGAACCAGGAAAAATACCGCCTGATTGTTGAGAACCAGACGGATCTTGTGGTGAAAGTGGATACGAAAGGGTCGTTTTTATTTGTCAGCCCGTCGTATTGCAAAATGTTCGGTAAATCGGAAGAAGATCTGCTGGGAAAAGAATTCATGCCCCTGGTGCATGAAGATGACCGGGAAGCCACGGCAGCGGCCATGGAAGACCTCTATCATCCGCCATACTCGGCCTATCTTGAGCAACGGGCCATGACAGTTTCCGGGTGGCGGTGGCTGGCCTGGGTGGATACGGCGGTGCTGGATGAAAATCATCAGGTGGTGTCCATCATTGGGGTGGGAAGAGATATCAATGATAAAAAACTCTCGGATATTGCCTTGCGGGAGAGTGAACAGCGATTCCGGGCCCTTTACAATCAGGCGGCTGAGTTGATTTGGGTCAGCGATTTTAAGGGCCGCATCAAGGACGCGAACCATATGGTCTGCCAGGACTTGGGGTACGACCTGGAGGAATTGCTGACCCTGACCGTTGACGAGATTGATAAAAATGACAACAGACCCCGGTACCTGAAAGAACTGAAGCAAGGGTCGAATATGGTGATTGAAACCCGTTACCGCCGTAAAGACGGCAGTCTTTTTCCGGTTGAAGTGAGTTTAAGCCCGATTCATTTTTCAGGGGAACGGTTTGTTCTTTCCGTGGCCCGGGATATTTCAAAGCGGCAGCAGGCGGAGCAGGAAAAACGGGAAATTCAGGAAAAACTCAGCCGTTCCAAACAAATGGAAGCCATGGGTTTGATGGCTGGCGGGGTGGCGCACGATTTAAACAATATTCTGTCCTCGGTCATCAGTTACCCGGAACTGATGCTCATGAACCCGCTTTTCCCGGACAATTTCAGGCGGCCTGTTGAGCGCATCAAAGAAGGCGGCTTGCGGGCTGCGGCCATTGTGTCGGATTTGTTGACCATCGCCAGAGGCGTTGCTTCAAAAAAAGAAGTCGGCAATATCAATGATATTATTTCAGCCTATCTGAATTCATTTGAGCATATGGAAATTCTGGAAACCTGTCATGGCATTTCCATTGAACAATCTCTGGATCCCCGTCTTCACAATATCCGGTGTTCGCCGGTGCATGTTCGCAAGATCCTGATGAACCTGGTCATTAATGCGATTGAATCCGTCAAACCGGCAGGGAGAATAGAGATATCAACCCGGAATCAGTACCTTGACAAACCTCTTCAAGGCTATGACGACATCCGGGCCGGAGGGTATGCCGTGATTTCGGTTGCCGATAGCGGCCCCGGTATATCAGCGGAGGATATGGAGCATATTTTTGAACCGTTTTATTCCAAAAAAAAGATGGGCCGGAGCGGAACCGGCCTTGGACTGACGGTGGTCTGGAATACCGTACAGGACCATCAGGGCTATATCAACGTTTGTTCCCAGGCAACCGGCGCCCGGTTTGATCTGTATTTTCCCGCTTCCGGAATGGCGGCGGAAGATATGGCAGAATCCGTGGACAGGGCGTCTTTTAAAGGCGCCGGGCAAAAGATTCTGGTGGTAGATGATGAAGAAAGCCAGCAGGAAATCGCCCGGCATATATTGACGGAACTGGGGTACCAGGTGGAAACAGTGGGCAGCGGTGAAAAAGCGCTCGATTATCTGCAGGACAACCCTGCGGATTTAATCATTCTGGATATGATTATGGGGCCGGGCATGAACGGGCGTCAAACGTATCAGGAGATTGTGCGGATGCGGCCCGGTCAGAAGGCCATCATTGCCAGCGGATTTGCGGAAACATCGGATGTCAGGGAAGCCCAGAGGCTGGGGGTGGGGGCGTTTGTCCGAAAACCCTATACGATCGATAACATCGGAATGGCAGTTAAAACGGAATTGTTGAGATAAAAAATCAGGTGATGCCGGACAGTCTTCATGTCCGGACTCACCTGAAAATTATAGCCGTCTGGTCCTTTCTTCATCCCGCAATACCCGCCGCAGCACCTTTCCAACCGGTGACACCGGGACGGCTTCCCGGAATTCAATATACTTCGGCCGTTTGTACCCGGCCATATGCTCCTTGCAGAACTCCCTGAATTCCTCATCATCCGCTGTTTCGCCGGGCTTGAGCTGAATAAAGGCCTTGACTGCCTCCCCGCTTTTGTCATCCGGTACGCCCACCACAGCAGCAAGCGCAACTTTGGGATGGGTGAAGAGAATATCTTCCACCTCTCTGGGGTACACATTGAATCCGCCCACCAGAATCATGTCTTTTTTGCGGTCCGTAATCAGGATATACCCGTTTTCATCAATGTGACCGATATCGCCGGTGAGAAAATAGCGTTTCCCTTCGATCTGCCGGAAAACCGCAGCGTTTTCCGCCGGCCGGTTCCAGTATCCCTGCATGACCTGGGGACCGCTGATGGCGATTTCACCGTCTTCGCCCCGGGGCTTTTCCTGGACCCCGCTATCGATATCCACGATTTTGATGTCCGTGCCGGGGACCGGAAAGCCGATGGAGCCGATCAATCGTTTTTCGCGGCTGGTGGGGTTGGAACTGGCCACCGGCGCCGTCTCGCTGAGCCCGTACCCTTCAAAAATCACCGCGCCGGTCTTGGCTTCAAATTGTTTGCAGACTTCCGGCGGGAGGGGTGCGCCCCCTGAAAAGCATCCCATCAAAGACGTGAGATCGAATTTATTGAGCAACACATGATTGATAAAAGCCACAAAAATGGTCGGCACCGCAGGCATAATCGTGGCCTTATATTTTTGAACGGCTTTCAGGACTTCCGTGAAAGGGGGTTTTCCGGCTCTTGGATCGGGAATGCAAACCAGCCGGCTGCCGCTGCCGCAAGCCGACATCATGCAGACGGTCATGCCGAAACTGTGATACCAGGGAAGCACGCCCAGAAAGGTGTGGAACCCGCCTTTGCGAAGGGGTTCCGGCTTGCCGCCCGGCTCGTGGGGAAAGCGTCCCCAGGCTTCCAGAACTTTGAGGTTGTAAGTAAAATTGGTGTGGGTGAGGGCCGCGCCTTTGGGGACACCAGTCGTGCCGCCGGTATAAATAATCAGGGCCAGATCTTTTTGCGGCGTTATTTTGACATTGGGCGGTTTGGGTTCCGCAGCCGCGACCACATCATCAAAGAACAGGTGTCCGGGTTCATGGCTCTCCGCCTTGGGTATTTTCCCCAGCAGACTACCGAGAATGGCTTTAATTTTAGGAAGATAGGATTTGACACTGCAAACGACCACAGTTTTAACGCCGGTGTTTTTAACGGCTTCCACCGTGGTGGGATAAAATAAGGGGTGGTCCATGCAGAACACGGCCTTGGCGCCGGCGTCTTTCAGCTGATAATTCAGTTCCGAACCCGTATAGAGGGGGTTGCAGGTGACGCAGACAGCGCCGGCTTTGAGAATTCCGAAGTAAATCGGTGGATAATGCGGAATATTGGGCAAAAAGATGGCGACCCGGTCCCCTTTTTTGATACCCCGGGAGGCGAGAAAGCTGGCAATCCGGTCGGCGGTGTCTTTTACTGAAGCGAATGTCCGCGTGGCGTCATTGAAAATTGTATAGGTATGGTTGGGATAGTCCCGCGCCGCGTCATCAAGAACCTGAAACAGGGGAATGTTATATTCAGCCGGGTGGATCTCATGAGGTACGCCATCGGGCCAGTTTGTGGTGGGCCAGGCTTTTGCTGCCATTACTGCGCCTCCTGTTATATATGAAACTGAAAATGTTGGATTTTTAAACGGGTAAGGACTTGTTTTGAATATAAAAATGTATCGCATGAATCATTGGGTGTGTCAATTTGAAAAAGGCGTTGAAAATCATAGATCTTTTTTTATCGTTTCAACTGATTAACATTCCAACGCTTCCTTGAACCTGCCGGTTAGAATCTCTGATCGTTTTTTCGCGTCCCTGTAGTAAAGAAATAATAATTTAATATATCAATCATTTAGTTAAAATGCTTGACTTGTTTAATATAGAATGCATATATAACACTTTAAGTCTCACATGCCGCAACGGTTGTTTTTTTATGGATATTCATGACAAGATACGCTGATTCGCCATCTCTTCAAACGAGACTGACTCCGGTCTGTTTATCCTGTTGTTTCGGCTTTATCATAGTTTAAGTTAAGCGTTCGCCATTCGCATGAATAGCGAACCCGAAATCCGGGAATGTCATGTTCCATGGAGATCAAGAGGCGCATGTAATGGCAGAAATAGCAGGTTATCCATACATTTTAAAAAACGTATTTGAAAACAATCAATACGAGAATATCGTTGATTCGAATTTTTTAAATGCCTATATTCCTTCTAATTTTCCCGTTCCGAAAATTGACGACCCCCGGAAAACCCAGTGGCCCCGGTCAGGGGCCGCCCGGCATCCATCGTATGTAAAGTCTTCGGAAATAAATCAGATTTTTAATTATATCGGTTTCATCAGAAGAACCAACCAGAAATCCCTTGCCAAATACCTGCCCATGCTGTTTCAGGAACTGCGCCGGTTTGTCCGCGTACTGGAAACAGTGGTGTATGCGCCGAATATCTGCATATCAGAGGATATTTATATTGAGATTGAATCCGGTTTGCAGAATTTTTTTGACGCTTACCATGAGCGAACCTGTTACAAAAATTCCTGGATCGAAGAAATCTGGAAGCAACAAAAATTTTTCCTTGAGCAAATCGATATGCTGCTTAAAACCATGAAAATGAACGGGCAGGTGTTTGACCTTAAAACCGATGCGCTGCATCAGGCGGTGGTCGATTTTTGTAAAAAATATTTTCATGATGACAGAATGGATCCGCCGGGAGAAACAGACTTTAATTTTGTGGCCAACTGCTGCTCAAAGGCGGCTGCCGACAATGAATCCAAAACGATCTGGTCGGGGGACCGGCATATTACACGGATATTGGCCGCATTGTATCATCATTCCAGCCTGACCCATAAATTCCCGCAGATTTACCTGCGCGCCAATTATTTACCCCTGCACTTTAGCCAGTTGTTCCCGAATTAGGCCTGTCCGGCAAAAGATCGTCCGTCACAGCTTCCATTGCCGGGAGGCTGCCTGTAAAAAAAAATCAAAAAAATAAAGATGGACGTGTCCATCATCTGAGGATAATAATCAACTGGTCAGTGTCTTTTCAGGTTTCGGAAAGCCCGCAAAGCCGGAACATACTATGAAGATCGAGAATAAAGGGTTGCATCATGAAAAAGGAACTTTTGTTTATCACAGTGATCGGCGAAGATAAAAAAGGAATTGTGGCCAGGGTGTCGGATTTCCTCTACCGGCATGACATCAATATTGAAGATATCAATCAGCGCATCATGGGCGACGGGTATTTTGTCATGACCATGCTGGTGGACATTAAAGCCGCCATCATTTCCATGGAAAAAATCACCGAGGGGCTGGAAGCAATCGGCCAATCACTTGAATTGCGCATTCAGTTGCAGCATGAAAATATTTTTAAAATGATGCATCGGGTATAGATATGACCATTTCAGTCGAAGAAGTCTATGAAACTGCAAGTATGATTCTGTATCAGAATCTTGATATCCGGACCACCACCCTGGGCATTAATCTGAAAGACTGCATTGACTCGGATTTTGGCAAATTCCGGGAAAAAGTCTACGATAAAATTTATTCCAATGCCGTCAAAATGGTGGCCCATGCAAAAACCCTTGAAATGAAATACGGCATTCCCATTGCCAATAAGCGCGTTTCCGTTACGCCCGTCAGCCTGATTATGGAAAGCCATTGTGAAAAAAATAAATTTATTGAAATGGCCCGAACCCTGGACAAGGCGGCTGCGGACGCAGGCATTGATTTTATCGGCGGGTTTGGGGCCCTGGTGCAAAAAGGCCTGACGCGGTCCGACCGGATGCTGGTTGAGGTTTTGCCGGATGTGCTCTCCCGGACGGATCGGGTCTGTTCTTTTTTAAATGTAGGCTCAAATGTTGCGGGCTTGAACCTGGATGCGGTAAACCTGCTGGGCGGCATGCTGAAACTGACTGCCGCAAAAAGCAAAAACGCCATCGGATGTGCGAAATTTGTGGTGTTTGTCAATGCGCCGGAGGACAATCCGTTTATGGCCGGCGCGTTTCACGGCGTGGGAGAAGGCGACATCGCATTAAATATCGGCATCAGCGGACCGGGTGTGGTGAAAACCGTTGTGGCCCAGAACCGGGAATGCGATTTGACCCAGCTCTCGGAAGTCATCAAACGCACGGTTTTCAAGATCACCCGGGCCGGGGAGCTGATCGGCCGGGAACTGGCGGCGGCGTTAGACATCCCCTTCGGTATTGTGGACATTTCCCTGGCCTCGACCACCGCCGCAGGCGATTCCGTGGCCAACGTGATCGAAGCCTTCGGCATTGAGCATATCGGCGCCCATGGCTCAACACTGGCCGTGGCCCTGCTCATGGACGCCGTCAAAAAAGGCGGGGCCATGGCATCCGGCAATGTGGGCGGTTTAAGCGGAACCTTTATTCCGGTCAGTGAAGATGAAGGCATGATTGACGCGGTTCAGGCCGGAGCCTTAAGTCTGGACAAGCTTGAAGCCCTGACTTCGGTCTGCTCCGTTGGGCTGGACATGTTCGCCATTCCCGGAGATACCCCGGAGGAAACCATCAACGCCATTATTGCCGATGAGCTGGCCATTGGCATCATCAACAATAAGACCACGGCCGTACGCGTCATTCCGGTTCCCGGGAAAAAAGCCGGCGATTTGGTGGCATTCGGCGGGCTGCTGGGCACCGCCCCTGTGATGGCGGTCAACCGGTTTTCAGCAAAAAATTTTTTAAAACGGGGCGGACGTCTGCCAGCGCCGGTCACCAGCATGCGGAACTGATGGGCGCCCGAAGAAGCCGTCTTTCCCCTTCGATGGCCAATTCTCTTTGTTCCGGAAAAGAGTATCCTTATAAAAAAGATATTTAAGGGAATATCGGGGTGAATTGTGGATATTATCGAGATTCGCTATATTTTTAATTTTGATGACCAGCGGCAGGAGATCGTGGATGTGGCGCTGGACGGCCAGACGCTTACGGTCGTCAGGGGCAAATATGATCATTTACCGGAATGGACAAAACTTGAATTTCATCAATGCCCCCATTGCCCGTTGGACAGAGCCGACCATCCCTTTTGCCCGGTAGCGGCTGTTCTGGTGGATGTTGTCAGGCGGTTTGATGAAATTTTATCCTATGATGCCGTTGATCTTGAGATCATAACGAAAGAACGGAAGGTTTCCCAAAAGACCACGGCCCAGAGAGGAATCAGTTCTTTGATCGGCGTTCTGTTTCCCGCCAGCGGCTGCCCGCACACCGCTTTTTTCAGGCCCATGGTGCGGTTCCACCTGCCGATGGCCAATAAGCAGGAAACCCTGTTTCGGGCTGCCGGCATGTATTTGCTGGCTCAGTTTTTCCTCCGGCAAGACGGATACAAAGAAGATTCGGAACTTCACGGACTGACTCAAATTTATAAAAATTTAAATGTATTGAATATCAATATTGCCGATCGGCTGAGAGACGCCACCCAAACAGATTCTTCTTTAAACGCCATTATCATTCTTGATGTGTTCACCCAGGCCCTGCCGTTTGTAATTGACGATCACCTGAATGAATTGCGGCACTTATTTGCGCCGTATCTTTCGAATTTTTACGCCACCCTCATGAAGACCATGGAAGCTTCGGACAATCTCCTTTAACCGACTGCTAAAGGCCCCGTTATTCCATTTCTAATTCAACAATGAATTAATAATCCACGGCCATACCACAATGGAATGGACTTGTTTTTGGTTGAGCTCCATTTCCCGGAGAGAAACTTCCAGATGGGGCTCAAGGGCATCCAGACTATCAAGCACAGCATTCCCAAAGCATTTTTCCCGCAATTCGTCCCATAAATGTTCAACCGGGTTAAGTCCAGGTGCATAAGGTGGCAGAGGGAGCAGTTTCATATTTTCTGGCACCATTAGCGTTCCGGCCTAATTTCCCAAAAAAATTATGACGAGGCATTGCCGGGGAGTTGGATGTCCAAGGCTTTGAGAATAACCCGTTGCGCCTTGGTCGCCTCTGTGAGGATATGACCATATTTTCCGGAATACTTAACCTTGGTCAACGTCTTCATCTCCTGCAGCAGTTCGCGTACCGTATATTTCTCGATGAGTTTCGATGCACGTAATTCCTTGCGTATCGCGCTGATGAGAATCAGGGCGATGAACTGCACGAAAAGCCTTCCATCCACGGTCGCTGACGTGTGCATCCACAGCCGCTTCATGTCGAGCGAGTTTTTCAGGTCGTCGAAGCACTTCTCCACCGCGTCCTTGTCTCGGTAGACCCGCATGGCCTCCACCGGATCCTTGATCCCGTTGGAGAGCAGTGCCTGGAAACCCGCGTAGCGGCTGATGTGTTGGCTCACCGCCTCATGGTTGAAAGAAACCTGCAGTCCGCGCTTGGGGGTTGTCCTCTGGATGAAAAAATCGTCATAGGCCTTCTGGTGGTCTGCCACCGGCTTGCCCGACTCGATCTCGCCCTTGTACTGAAGCAGTTCTTCGTTGAACTTGTCCACATCCCTGGCCCGGTTGGTGGCGTTGTAATACAGATGCAGGTAACAGCGGCGATTATCCTTCCCCCATGGATACAGCCGTGAATGGACATAGAGGATCTCGTCATCGAGCTTGCGATAGCCATCGGGGCCGTGGATGGTCTCGAAGACATCGTCTATGGCTTGCAGCAGCCATTTGTTGTTCAACGGCACCGACAGGGTGAATCGGTCCCGGTTTTCTACCAAGGCGTCCACGTTCTTCCGGCTGTAAAAACCCTTATCCATCACATAGTGTAGCCGCTTGACCCCTATCGCCTTGAATGTCAGCACGAGCTTGCGCAGCGTTGAGACGTCGCTTATGCTGCCGGGAACCAGGTGATAGCACACCGGTAGCTCGGAATTCTGGCCGAACAGCATCGCGAGGTTCAATTGGGGGAGCTTCTCCTTGTCGCGGCTATGACCCCATTTAATGAATTCGTTGAGTTCCGAATACGACGACACCGGCGTGATGTCATAGCAGATATGGTCGTCTTCACGGACATTGCCTATCCACTTCGCAAGGAAAGTCTGCTTGCCGTCGATCCCGATGGATGAGAGTATTTCGTTTATGCGCTGGCTTGCCAGGGAAGGTGCGAGAGCGGGCTCATGACTTTTCGCCCAGGATTCGCAATGGCTTAACGCTCCGCCCTCTATGGCGAGGTAGTTGGCCATCGCCAGAATCTGCTGGTGG
>QZKW01000055.1 GCA_003599885.1 Desulfobacteraceae bacterium
CATTATTGGTGGATGCAATAGATTTATTTTTCAAAGAACAAAAACCAAATTTAAATTGGCTTGGTTAGGATATAATCGTTATCCTCTGAACCTGTACGAAAAAAGTACAGAAAAAATGAAGAAAACCCTATATCAACTCCATTTTGGCCGGTGCATCTGTTTTTAAATAAGCAAGCAATGATATTGAGTAATGCGTCTTCACCCCATAGAGAGGCTCCTTATGAATTTTGATTTTTTCAAATCCTGGTTAATTCGGACAAGCACAGTTTCACTGATTAAAGTCATGGGTCTTCTGATTATCTTTCTGGCGGTTTCAACATGGCTGCCATTGACCGCGCTGGCCGATAATGAAGCCGCCGCGACATATCCCGTCCGCACTGACCCGGCCATCACCGATGACGACTGGGTGAGCATGAACCCGGAAATTCCGGGGACAAATGGCGCAGTATGGGCGATGGCAATCCATGGAAACGATATTTATGTCTGCGGGTACTTCACCGCGGCCGGGGGAGTTGTAGCCAATAGAATCGCCAAATGGGACGGAACAAGTTGGAGCGCCCTGGGATCGGGGATTGGCGATAGGGATGGGGACACTACTGTCAATGCCCTTGCAGTGGATGGCGCAGGCAACCTCTATGCCGGCGGAATCTTCGACACTGCCGGGGGTGTTGCGGTTAAAAATATCGCCAAATGGGACGGAGCCAGCTGGAGCGCTCTGGGATCGGGGATAGACGGAGAGGTCAAAGCCCTTGCAGTTGATGACGCGGGCAACCTCTATGCCGGCGGAAGGTTCACCACTGCCGGAGGTGTTTCGGTCAATTATATCGCCAAATGGGACGGAACAAGTTGGAGTTCACTGGGGTCAGGGATGGGCCGTGATGATAAATATTTCGGCAGTGTCTCGGCCCTTGCGCTGGATGACGCGGGCAACCTCTATGCCGGCGGATATTTCACCACTGCCGGGGGTGTTGCGGCTAAAAATATTGCCAGATGGGACGGCGCCGATTGGAGTGCATTGGGGAACGGGACGAGCAATAGTGTCGGGATCCTTGCAATGGATGGCGCGGGCAACCTCTATGCCGGTGGATGGTTTCACACTGCCGGGGGAGTTCCGGCCAATAATATTGCCAAATGGGACGGAACAAGTTGGAGTTCACTGGGATCGGGGATAGACGGAGAGGTCAAAGCCCTTGCAGTGGATGGCGCGGGCAACCTCTATGCCGGCGGACAATTCATTGCCAAATGGGACGGAGCCAGGTGGAGCGCCCTGGGATCAGGGATGGACGGGCCCCCTTCTGGTGGCCCTGTTGTTAAAGCCCTTGCGGCGGATAGCGAGGGCAACCTGTATGCCGGCGGACGCTTCGACACTGCCGGAGGTGTTCCGGCTAAAAATATTGCCAAATGGGACAGTGTTAACTGGAGCAGCCTGGGTTCCAATATGTTGGCTTTACGCGGAGTGGACGGAGGGGTTGCAGCTCTGGCAGCAGATGGCGGGGACCTCTATGCCGGTGGAAAATTCACCACCGCCGGAGGTGTTCCGGTCAATGGGATTGCCAAATGGGACGGAACAAGTTGGAATTCACTGGGTTCGGGGTTTGGCGATAGGGATTGGGTGGACTATACTGTCAATGCCCTTGCAGTGGATGGAGCGGGCAACCTTTATGCCGCCGCCGGATATTTCATGGCTCACATGGGTGAATATTCCAATGATATCGCCAAATGGGACGGAACAAACTGGAGTTCACTGGGATTTACCGCTGGTGTTCCATTTTCTTATGACATTGTCAATGCCCTTGCAGTGGATGGAGCGGGCAACCTCTATGCCGGCGGAGAATTCGAAATTGCCGGGGGTGTTGCGGCTAAAAATATTGCCAAATGGGACGGAACAAGTTGGAGCTCACTGGGTTCGGGGATTGGCGATAGGGTTGGGGACGCTGAGGGCGCGGTTGTCTTGGCCCTTGCAGTGGATGGCGCGGGCAACCTGTATGCCGGCGGAGTATTCGAAACTGCCGGTGGTGTTGCGGTCTACAGCGTTGCCAAATGGGACGGGGCCAAATGGAATGATTTGGGATCGGATTTTTTTTCGTATGATAATAGTTGGGGGTTTTTGGTTGTTGAAGCTGTGTATACCCTTGCGGTGGATGGTGCGGGCAACCTATATGCCGGCGGAAGTTTCGAAACTGCCGGTGGTGTTCCGGCCAATAATATTGCCAAATGGGACGGAGCCAGGTGGAGCGCCCTGGGGTCGGGGGTGGGCGGCTATGATGACTATGTCTATGCCCTTAGGGTGGATGGCGCGGGCAACCTCTATGCTGGTGGACTGTTCTACTCTGCCGGGGAAGTTCCGGCCAATCATATTGCCAAATGGGACGGAACAAACTGGAGCGCATTAGGGAGCGGGACGGGCGGCAGTGTCAATGCCCTTGCAGTGGATGACGTGGGCGCCCTTTATGTGGGGGGATACTTCACCACCGCCGGGAACAAAGTTTCCCCGTACATCGCCAAATGCCTGATTCCATACACGATTAACTTTCAGATCAATGACGCTTTCCCCGGCGCCGCCCTGAACGGCCAAACCTCCCAGGTGATTCACCACGGTGAAAACGGGACACCGGTAACGGCCATCGCGCCGGCGGGCCATGCATTCTGGACATGGACGCTGGCCGGAGCGGCCTATTCAACAGTAAATCCCCTGACAGTGACCAACGTGGAAAGGAGTATGACCCTGACCGCCGTATTTGGCCTTGCCCGCAGCCTGACCTATACCGCCGGGGCGGGCGGCATCATTTCCGGGGTGTCCCCGCAGGTCGTGGCAAACGGCGCGTCCGGGACTGCTGTGACCGCCGTGCCGGATTCCGGGTATCGGTTTGTCCAGTGGAGCGACGGCGTTACCGTCAACCCGAGAACCGACGCCCAGGTGACCGCCGATATCAGCGTGACGGCGCAGTATGAACCCAAAAAATCGGGGGGCGGTGGCGGCGGGTGCTTTGTTGGGGCGCTGGCGCGGTGAGGGTAAGCGCCATTTTAACAAAATGCTTTTACAAATCCCCGCTCAAGTCTTTCCCAATGGTCGTGCTTTGAAGTTTTAAACCAAACACGGATGCAGCGGTGACGCCCAGGTCCGCGATCCGGATCGGGTTTTCGTTTACGCCGGACCGTCCGTCCGGCAGGGACACGGCCGCGACAATGGGCAGGGTGTCCACGGACCCGTGTCCGCCATTGTATACCCGGAACGGCGGGGTCCAGGTGGGCACCTTGATCCCCACATTCGGGATGTGGCCGTTATAGGCCGGTATCTGCCAGCCGTTTTTGGCCAGCAGAATCACATCCGGCCAGATCATGGAGTTTTCCCTGTCTTTTTCAATATAAAATGCGTGATAGAGTTCTCCGGGCAGGCTGACGCCTGTAACGCCGGTTTTCATGTCATTGCGGTCAAGCACCCACCACGGACACTCCCACTTGCTGGTCTGGGGGTTGAGCGCCTTGTGGGATTTTAATACAGAAACCGCCTCCGGCACCTTGTCTTTTTTGTCCCTGAAATACAGCACGCCATAGCTGCTGACGCTGAAGGCGTACACGTCATTGCCGGACGCCACCTGGTTTTTTTGTAGAATCCCCATAACATCCGTGGACATGAAATCATTGGTATAGAGATGATTCTCGGCGCTGTGATCGGAAAGCAGAATCACAGCCGCCTTGTCCAGAATCCCCTGGTCGTCAAGCCCCTTCATCAAACGGCCAAACTGCACATCCACATCCCGGATCACATCCAGGGCCGCTTCCCGGAAAAGCAGCGGGTTCCGGCTGCTTACCAGCCGGTAGTCGGGCTTTTCAATACAGTTGGGCGGATAGGGGTGAGCAGCCGCAGCCGGGGTAAATTCCGAAATATCCCACCCGCTGCCGATGCAGTGCCCGCCGTCATCGCACTGGGCCAGCAGGATATAGGCCATGTCCGGTTTTTCCCGTTTGAATATCGCCAGAGCCGCATCCACAATCCATCCGTCATGGGGGAAATGAGTGGGAAAGACCTCCATCTGCCGGGTCAGCAGACTCCCCTGGCCGCAATACAGCCGGTTCATGATCTGGCTCGGGCTGAAATAGGTGGAAATCTCATCGGATGTAAATGTCTTGCGGTCCAGAAGATTCATGCGGGTGGATTCGGGATCGCACAGGGCGTCCGTGTCGGTGGCGGGATCAGCGAAACTTTCCTTTTGCGGCGGCGAAAGATAGGCGGGACGGGCGGAACCGGTTACCAGAATGTCCACGCAGAACCGTGCCCCGGACTCCCGAAACATCTCCGCCACCCATTCTTTTCCGGAAATCATGAATGTCTTTGATTCCGGCCAGCGTCGTTTCCAGGCGTGAAACAGGGTGTCCACGGGCCGGCCCTGGTCGTCCTTTGCAAATGATAGATTCGAATAGGTGATGATGGGCTTTCCATTCGCCTTCCAGCCGGTGGGCTGGGCCCAGACGCCGATAATGCCGGTCTGGGCGGTGTTTGTTCCGGCCACGGCGTTGAGGTGGTTCATGTCCGTTGCAGCAGGCAGGTAGCATTTGGCGTTGGGGTACCACATGGCCCGGTCCAGAAATCGCCGGATGTTGGGCATGAGCCAGTTCCCGTCTTTTCCCCCCGGTCTTCCGGTTGCGTCGAGTTCCAGGTATTTGGGATGAAGGGCGTCAATGGCGATGTAAATCAGTTTGCGATTCGGGGATGCGGATTTGGCGCTGGGTGGATGAATTGATTTTTCAATAAATTCGGCTGCAAGGGAGGGTGTTAAACCAAATGTTCCCAACGCCGTTCCGCCACCAATGACGGTCGCCATTTTTTTTAAAAACGTTCTGCGGTCGAGATGCGCGTCTGTGTCATTTTTCCGGGTCATGATCGCTCCCCCTTTATCATTGACAGGCTGTTTGACCTTCCTTTCTCGGGTCCTAAAACCGGTAGCTGAAAAGCTCGATTTCCCTGCTGAACATTTTTTCTATTTTGTCCCGGTCTTCACGGTTAAAGACATCGCGATAGTTCCGTTTGTCCTTCCGTCTGGATGCCTTGGCTTTTGGAAGCGCCAGTTTCTCCGGCAGATTCAACCGGTTGCGCAGAGCCTCCAGCTCCTGTTCCAGATCTTCATACCGACAGACCCGGTCCACGGCAATGGCGTCTCCAATGGTGTATAGTCCGTATCCATTGTCGTGGAGAACCTGGGGAAGGCCGGAATCGATAAACTCCGTGATGGTTTGGCCCGGATTTTTTTTCAGCCGCCAGTAATAAAAGGAGATGACCCGGTCCCACGGGTTTCTTTCAAAGCAGAACTTATAGTAATTGTTCCATATATCATCACCCACAAGGGTTTTGATTTCAGATGCGGGCATGTGGTGATAAAAACGGTGTTTTTTTCTTTGCCGGGCGATGTACCGGTAAACGTCGATCAACCGGTAGTCTCTCAGAGGGGCGAGATAGTGCTGGGGGGGCCGCCCCCCCATGTCGCGCCGGAGGATTTCGTCTTCCGGTTCATTGGGTGAGATGATATCCTTTTCGCCGCAGAATTTTGAAAGCGCAATTTCAATGCTGGTGCCTGCGGTTTTGTTGGTTTTGATAAAGATAAACCGGTATTTATGGCAAAGAATCATAGTTATCGATTATTCCAGGGGTTGTGTGATGATTCCCACTTCCGCCGTATCCGAAGATTCGGGGTGGGTCACCAGAAACCGGCCGTCGTCTGCAAGGGCTGCCAGCAGGTGTTCCTGGGTGAACATCAGGTAGCCTTTTTCAAAAAAAATATTATACAGATGGTCGATGGAACAGGTTTTGTAGCCGGGTTTCAGCATATTATAGCAAGCGTCCATCACGGTTTCAGTTAAATTGATGATTTCCGGTTTCTCCACCCAGTTAAAATCATCATCGGTTTTTCCGGATGCCAGCAGTACTTCAACAATAAAATACAGGATATCCGGATCATCCGGCATTTTTTTGTGGAGAGAATGAAGCGTTTCAAGGGCTTTTTCATAATCATAGTTAAAAAAATACGCCTGGGCAAGGGAGAACCGGGCGAAATTGTCCTGGGGAGCTTCTTCCAGTTGTTTTTTGTGAAGAAGAATCAGTTCTTCAAAATCTTCTTTTGCCCAGAGTTCATCTTCAATATCCATCCATTGATGTTCAGGATATTCATTGCCGGTGGAAGGATTTTCAGGGAAGTCGCTTGGCGCCGGCCTTCGGCCTTTAATCCGTTCCACGGGGAAACGGATGATGTTGTTTTCTTTTATTTTCTGGCTCATGGAAATCAGGGCCTCTTAAATGTGTGTGGGTAATTGTTAATTTATGGCATCAATAGCCAGGAGCGTTTCCGGCAACCGGTGTTTGGCGACAGCCCGCCGCCACCGCCGGATGTATTTTTCGCGCAAACGGCCCCGGTTTTGCGGATTTGTCCGCGCTTTGTCAAAATCGATGAGAAACACCCGGTTGTGATGGTCCACCAGCACATTGCCCGGATGAAGGTCCACGTGGTGAATGTTGTTGTCAGCCAGAATGGCGATCTGGCGGATCAACTCACCCATGGCCGCTTGCGCCCGGTCCGGTGTCTGAGTGCTGAGCCGGGCCAGGGTGTCGGCATTCTCAATCTCCCGGGTGACAATCCAGGCGTGATACAAAAAACTGCTGAAGTATTTTACCAAATACTTAAATTGATAGGCAAAAACCACCGGTTCCGGCACGTTCACGCCGATTCCCGAAAGGTAGTTCAGAAGAAAAAACTCCGCCTCGCACCGGTACCTTGAAAGATTCAGATAGGTCCGCTGGTTGACATGCCGGAGCCAGCCCCCGCGGGTGTAATTTTTAACGATGACCGGGCCGATGCCGGCCAGATCAACGGATGAGACACGCGCCCTTCCTCCGAGAATCCCCGTTCCCTCAGTCGCGGGTTTTGCAAAGCAGGCGGCCAATTGCCGTATCTGCTCTTCCGTCAGCTCAGATTCAGAGCCGATATGATAGGGATGGTGGCAGTGAATATCAACCATGATGTCAAAGTCCGGTCCGGGTTATGCCGGGTATGCTTTCAGCCCGTGTTCGATTTTTTCAATGACCGCTTCCGGGGTGATCCGGGCCATTCGGCCGGGCCGTGTGATCCGCGTGATCGGCGCATCCTCTTGGCCGGGGTCATTATACATATCAATCAATAAATCATGATATTTACGGTAGGGCCCGCAGCGCCGGGGGTCCGTAAAACCATACAAACCGATGGTCGGCACGTTCATCGCCACCGCCATATGCAAAGGCCCGGTGTCCGGTGAGATGATCATCCGGCAGCCGCCGATCTGGAGCATGGTGTTCCGGATGGGTTTTTCCAGGGCGAGGGTCGGTTTTTTCTGGCACAGCCGGCAGATATCTTCGGCCAGTTCCTTTTCCATTTGGCTGGGGCCGCCGATAAGCAGGGGCTGCATGTTGAGCACCTTGTCCACATAATCGGCTACCTGGGCGTAATTTGCAACAGCCCAATCTTTTTCCGGGTTTGATGACGCAAGCACAAAACCAATGACGGGCCGATGGAACCGGTCAAAAAAAGCGCGTTGCCAGGCCCGTTCCTCATCTGTGAACGTGAAAATGGATTCCTTGGGATAGTCTTTGATCTCCAGATAGTCTAAAAATTCAAAATACTGGTCCTGCATATGACTGACCGGGGCTGCGGGAATCCGCCGGTTGGTCACGAGCCAGTGCAGTTCCCGCGACCGTTTGAAGTCAAAACCCAGCTTGTTCCCGGACCGGATAAACAGGGCGAGCAGACTGGCTTTGGCGCTGACATGGGGAATAATCAACAGATCAAACGATTCCTTTCTCAACCGGCCGAACAATTCAAACCAGGATTTCAGGTCGGCATTCCGGTCAAAGGTGATGAACCGGTCAATGTTTTTCTGGTGTTTGACCATATCATACGGCAGATTCTGCAGCACCCAGGTTATCTGGGCGTCGGGATAGCCTTTGCGCAGACCGTTGACGAGGGCCAGTGCATGGACGATATCCCCGAGAGCGCCGGTCCGGATCATGCATATTTTTTGAGCGTTAATTTTTGGCATCGGATATGGGTTGCGGTCCATTAGACTCTGTTTTTAAAACAGACGCTTGCAAAATGGGTTGATCGCATTACACGATCAATGCTAATCTCCGAAACATCAAGAAGAGCTATTTACCGGAATTTTTTCAAAAGATCAATGGATTATCATGGGGATGATTAGGGTGATTGCCATGATCATCAGCGGGAAAGGAGCGGAATGCAGGTTGAAGTCTCTGTCGGCGAAGTGGTGGACAAGGTAAGCATTTTGTCCATCAAACTCAAAAAAATTCAAAATCCCGATAAACTGAAAAATATCCGGAAAGAGTACGATACGCTGGTGGTCCCCATGCGGGCAGCGGGGATTTCCGTGACTTCCGATGAGTTCCAGCGTCTGGAATCCATTAACCTCAAACTCTGGGATATTGAAGACCGGATCCGCCTAAAGGAAGTCGCTCATGCCTTTGACGCGGAATTTATCGAACTGGCCCGCAGCGTCTATTTTATCAACGATGACCGGGCGGCCGTTAAAAAAGAGATCAACATCAAGTATGGTTCTGATCTGGTGGAAGAAAAAGAGTATGCGGTTTATAAATAGGATAGGCGCTTTAAAAATTGAGTAAAAATAAAAATTATACCCTGTCTGTCATTCTGATCGCAAAAAACGAGGAAGACCGCATCGAACGCTGTCTCCGGTCGGTGGCCCCTATTGCCGATGAAATCATTGTGCTGGACAGCGGCAGCACGGACCGCACGAAGGAAATCGCGCAACAATTCACCCGGCAGGTTGTTGAAACCGATTGGCCCGGCTACGGCCCGCAGAAACAGCGGGCCCTTGAAAAAGCCACCGGCGACTGGGTGCTGTCCATTGATGCGGATGAGGAATTGTCTCCCGAGCTTTGTGAGGAAATCCAGGAGACGTTGGCCGCCGGGCCGTCGGAAGCCGGATTCAAGCTGCCCTGGGCAGTGAGGATTTTCGGCGCCACCCTGAATCACGGGCGCAGCGGCCGGGCCCCGCTCCGGTTGTTCCGGCGGACTGGGGCACGGTTTACGGACGCGCTGGTGCATGAAACAATCGTGCTGCCCAAAGGAAAAATCAAAACCCTGAAAGGCCGCCTGTTCCATTACACGAGCCGGGATTTTGGCCATTATCTGGAAAAAAACCGGCAGTATGCGTGGCTGGGGGCCAGGCAGCGCCATGAAAAAGGGAAGAAAGGCCTTGGACTGACCGGCGCGGCGCTTCGGGCCATCTGGACGTTTTTTCTGATATACGTCATTCGTCTGGGATTTCTGGATGGCCGGGTCGGGTTTCTGGTGGCCGTCATGTATGGCCAGAGCAGTTTTAACAAATACGCCGGATTGTGGACATTGCGACAGGTCGGGGCATCAGAAAATAAATCGGAGCAGCCTTGAAGCGGTATCTTTTTTATATCAGCGAGTTGTATGCATTTGCCATTGTCCGGCCGCTTCAGAAGGCAATCCTTGAGCGAGGGGATGAGGCGGCCTGGTTTTTTGATGACCCCGGCCGGCTGTCGGTCTATCTCAGGCCCTTCGAACGTCAGCTTAAAACCGTCGCCGAGGTGAAAGCGTATAATCCCTGTGCGGTATTGGTGCCGGGCAATATGGTGCCGGATTTTTTTCCGGGGATTAAAGTAGAGCTTTTTCACGGGTTTAACGCCCGCAAGCGCAACAGCGACCGGGGGCATTTCCGGATCAGAAATTTTTTTGATTTATACTGCACCCAGGGGCCGGACACCACCGGGCCGTTTAAGGAATTGGAACAGCGCCTGGGTTTTTTTGAGGTCCGGGAAACCGGGTGGCCGAAAATGGACCCGCTGTTCTGGGAGGATGCTGGGGCCGGAGTGGTAAAAACCCGTCCGACGGTTTTGTTTACGTCCACGTTTACCCCCCGGCTCAGTGCCGCGCCCTTGCTGGCGGACACCATCGGGGCGATGGTCAAGACTGGCAGATACCGGTGGGTGGTGAATTTTCATCCCAAAATGGACCCATTGGTGGTTGACCAATACCGGGCCATGCAGGGCGACCACCTTATCTATGTGGACACCGACGACATTCTTCCGCTCTTAAAATCCGCCGACATCATGGTGTCGGACACCTCCTCCGTCCTTTCCGAGTTTCTGCTTCTTGGCCGCCCCGTGGTCACATTCAACAACCGGGAACCCGGCCCCCACCTCATCAATATCACGGAGCCTTCGCTTTTGGAGCAAAGCATCGCCTATGGATTAACGCATCCGCCGGACCTGATGGGCCGGATTGAGTCATACACCAATCATATCCACCCATACCGGGACGGGCAATCCAGCCTTCGGGTGCTTGCGGCGGTGGATCAGTTGGTTCAGAAGGGGCTGGGGCATCTAAGGCCGAAGCCGTTTAATCTGGGGAGGCGGGTGAAAGTGAGGATGCAGTTGGGGTATTACTGGTTTTAAACAGGTATGCCCATTCCCGGATGGGTAATATATCCCCTATTATTATGGTCCGATTTTTATAACTACCTGAAAAATAAAATTTATTTCCTAAAAAGGAATTGGCTCCGGTGGGTATAAAATTGTGACGCGAGATATCCTGAACCCTATAAACTTAACTTACTCTCCGATATGAATTTCGATAATAGAGAAATAAACGCGGAAAAAAAGAACTGCAAGAAATGTAATGCAGAAATACTGGTTACTACTTATGAACGTTTTAAGGGACATTGTGCACCATGCAGCAAAAAAATAAATCCTTGGGAAAAAGCTAAAAATGCAATGGGGATATTTGGAGAAATTACATCGGGTATTTTTGGGGCGATTCTTGGTGCTGCTATAGGGTATGCCATATTCGGGATATGGGGTGCGATTATAGGTGGGGTGCTTTTATCTTGTATCTTTGTATAAGATTCCGAGGGATGCCATGTCGATTAACCAAAGGAGAAGGGTGTTCCTTTAATCGCAAATGATCCAACCGGAAACGTACTGATTTTCAAATCTAAACGCTTATTACCGACAACCTCTGTTATCTTTACTTTTCTTTGACGGGCAAAGAAGTAACAAAAGAAACCCGCCCGTGCGCTGCGGAAAGCTCCCTGAACCCTCCGGTTTCCGTGGCGTGGGCAAAAACTCGCTGCTAATGTGGAAGGCCGGGACTTGTTTTGCCGGTCCCGTTTGCCGGAATTGACAAGCCTGTCATCCTTTTCCCGCTCAAACAGTTTGCCCCCTTGTTCCACGGAAACCGAAGGGCTCAGGGCCGCATCGCAATGGGCTCCCCCCGCCGCAAGAGTGTGGCCTTTTCTTCCATATCCAGTCGTCTGCTGAATGGGCCAATGGCCTTTGGGTGCTTGCGGCTGAAGTGCTGATGCAGTTGGGGCATTCGTCCAGCGTCATAGGCTTATCATTTCAGGTGGGCAACAAAGCTGGATTCCAGTATTTCCGGATCATTGGTGATGATGGGAATATCAAGATATCTTGCCGTGGCGGCAATGAGGCGATCATGAAGTTCAGGGATATCGGTAATTTCAGAGGCGACTTTCAGGATTTCCAGGCTGAGGGGTTCAAACTGGTAATTCTCGCTTTGCATCAATTTTTCGGTCTGAAAAAGGTCCACATCGATTCTGTTTTTCTCAAATAAATACATCACTTCCATTAACACTATGGCCGGGATGATGATCACGTTTTTCCCCTGGTCTGCGTCCAGAAAAGCCTGATGACAAGCGTCATTGATAACCTTCCGGCCCACCATGAACTTGACCAGAGCCTGTGTGTCGGTAACAAAGCTATTCATTCCCGACTTCCTCTTCCAGGTGCTTCCAACTCTCTTGTTGAAATTTCTTTAATTCCCCGAAATCAACATCGCAGCCTTTCAAAATCCCCTGTAGCTTGATGATGGTCCTTTTCGTCGGCTGCTTTTTTTTGTGTTTCATGAAATCGATAAAATCGGCTACGGAACCTAAATCCTGACCGGAAAGACCAGCCAACTTGTTGTAAATTTCGTGTTTTTTTATTGCTGCGTCATTCATTAGCCCACCTCTTTTCAAGGTTTGGATATAGGTATTGGAGCATGGAAAATCTATCCTATTAAACAATTGCTCCCACTTATTTTCAAGAGGTATTTGAAAAATAAAGAAAAATAGGGAACTCCGAGGACACCATACAGAATTCTTGTCCATCTTTTTTTAAAAGCCCATCCAAATTTCCATTTGGCGGGGAATTCTATATTGCATTAATTGACATTTTTTTATTTTAAAAGAAAAGTAAATATATCAATAAGTTGATATGATAAAAATCTTCCTCAAGTCAAAGCGTTATTTAAAGAGTAAAAAGCCGATGACGATGACCGCAAGAATGGCGCCGCCCCACAGGAGCATCTGGCTGAGAGATATCCCCGAACTTTCATTTTCCGGAAGGGAAATATTCTGACCGAACACCTTTTGCCTGTCATTCTGCTTGTCATTTGCGATGCTTGAGCGCAACTGCGCCATTTGTTCGGCGCTCAGGACCGTTGTCCCGTCAAAATCATCCGGAGAGAACTGGCTGCTTTTACTGGCTGATTTGTCAGCCGATTCGATGGTCACCCGCAGTGAAAACTTGCCGATGCTGATGACATCATTGTTTTTTAAAGCCGCTTCACTGACCTGCCGGTCATTCAGGAAGGTGCCGTTTGTGCTGCCCATATCCTTGACGATATAAGGGCCGCCGATGGATCTCTCGATGATTGTATGGCAGCGCGATATCCCGCTGTTGTCGATAAAAACATCCGCTGTCGGGATGCGGCCGATCTCTACTTTATCCTGTGTAAATGCAAACTCTTTGAGGACGTTGTCCTTAATGGCCAGCTCGATTTTCAAAACCTGATCATTTTTCATCGAATCATTCTCCTGAAACAGGGCAAAGGCTTCTTGGCAGAGGGACAGAGTAAGTTTTTTGATTTGTTGTGTATTGTATATATATTAACAAGTTTCATGTCAAGTTTTATCCCGCGCTTAAATATCTGGTTTCCCGGCGGTCCGTGCTCATAAATATGATTGATGTTTCACCACCGGTAAGATATTGTTACATAATTTTACTGTTACAGTCCCCGTTTTAAAGCACCGGAAATCAGGACCTCTTTTCAGGTACGGAATATGAAGCATCCCAAATTTGGTTTCAGCACCCATGTCGGTAATGTCCGCTCTCACAATGAAGACTGTCTGCGCACCGAGCCGGACCTGGGGCTTTGGCTGGTTGCCGACGGAATGGGAGGGCACCGGGGCGGGGAAACCGCGTCCGCCATTGCAGCCGACTTTATCGTTGAAAAAACCAGGTCCGGATCTTCCCTGGAAACATCCATCGCCCAGGCCCATCACGCCATCAAACAGGCCAGCAAGGAAGGAAAAGGGCCTGAAGGAATGGGCACAACCGTTGTGGCGCTTCAAATAAACGGCAATAACTGCGAAATCGCATGGGTGGGGGACTGCCGCGCATATTTGTGGAACGGCAAAGTTTTGAAACAACTGACAAAAGATCATTCTTATGTCCAGCATCTCGTGGATACCGGCGTCATATCCTCCAGTGAATCGGCGCACCACCCCTATCAGGATGTCCTGATTCAGGCGCTGGGAGCCGGGGCCATCGATGATGTGAATGTGGATAAAATCACCCACAGGCTGCATCTGGATGAACAGATTCTGCTGTGCAGTGACGGACTCACAAAGGAAGTCGATAACTGGGGCATTGCCGAAGCGCTGGCCCTTGAGCTGGACGAGCAGGGAAAAGTGGATCACCTGGTCCGGGCGGCCCTGGCAAACAATGGAAGGGACAACATCACCGCCATCCTGGTTTCTGCCGGTGATGACGCCCCTGCAAAAATGGCGGAAGGAGATACCATGCCCATCAATACGGAGGAATTAAACCCAACCGGTTTATGGGGAACACTGTACTCCTGGCTGAAACGAATCTTTAATCGTCTGTTTGAATAAATTCAAGAAAAACGGTTTGGTGCGGGCTTTATGATTGATATTCCCAATTACGAAATCGGCAAACTGGCCGGCCGCGGCGGTATTGCTGAAGTCTATCTCGCGAGGCACAAGCTGCTGGACCGGAAGGTCGCCATAAAACTCATTTCACCGGCCCATGCCGATGATCTGGCGGATAAGCGGTTTTTAAAAGAGGCCAGAGTGGTCGCCGGGCTCCGGCATCCGAATATCGTATCCATTTATGATGTCGGTGTTTATGAAAATAAATATTACATTATCATGGAATACCTGGAAGGCGGGGACCTCAAGCAGAACATCAAGCGCACGCTGCCGGTTTCGCAGACGCTCGCCATTATGCGGCAGATCGCGTCCGCACTAGCCCATGCCCATGACAAAGGCTTTATTCACCGGGATATCAAATCGCAAAATATCATGTTTCGCGGCGACGGCACGGCGGTTCTGACCGACTTCGGCATTGTCAAAGATCTGGCTGCCGATACCGGCTACACAATGGACGGCACCAGTATCGGCACCCCGCATTATATGAGTCCGGAACAGGCCCAGGGAGCGGGTGGAATTGACTGGCGGACCGATTTATACAGCCTGGGCGTCACATTTTATGAAATGCTCACCGGTTCGGTGCCGTATGTCGCCGATTCCCCCATTGCGGTGGCGCTCAAGCATATTAAAGACCCGGTCCCGCAGTTGCCGGAACCGTTTTCCCGTTTTCAGCCGATCATCTCCCGGTTAATGGCGAAAAACCCTGATGACCGGTACCAGTCCGCCCACGACCTGATCCGTGCCATCAACAGGCTGGACGGTGAAGACGCAACGCCCGCCTATTCACTCCGTGACGAAGACGCCACTCCCACCTATCCCTTTCTCAGGCCCCAAAAATTCGGGCGCAAAGTCAATCTTGTCAATATTTTTTCCGGTGTCGTGATCGGGTGTATTATTTGCGGGCTTTCGCTTTTTATATATCTACATCTGGCCGGCAGGACTGAAGGTCAGAAAGCGCTGGCAGGGAAGTCGCAGCCTTCAGCCGGCTCACCGGTTGATCCTTCCGCCCAGGCAAAAAAGCAGACTTTTATAGATGCGATTAAAAACAAATTGGCGCCTGACGGAGACACGGAACAGTTGCACCTGAAAAAACTCGATTATCTTATCCAGGCCAGGGAAAGGTTTAATCAAGACCGGTTCACCTCGCCGGAGCAGGATAACGCGCTTTTCTATTATCGAAAGATTCTGGAAATGGACCCTGGTGATCCGGAGGCCAGGCAGGGGATTGCCGATATCGCTGATAAATGTAAAAACCTGGCGGAATCCGCCCGGAAAGACAAGAATTATGCCGAGGCCCTGCAGTGGATCAAAGATGCCCGTTTGGCCGCGCCCCTGGATACGGAATTGCAGTTAAACGAGTGGCTGGTCAGGGGAGACATGTATGCTTTTCGGGGAGAGTTCAAAACACCTGAAAATGAAAATGCCCTTCAGTATTACCGCAAAGTTCTGGAACAGTCTCCCCGGAATAAACAGGCGCTCATAAAGATTGCGGCCATCGATGTGCAGATACCCCTGTATCAGGTCAGACAGAAAGGGCCGTTGTCTGAAAAAATTTCCGCCTACGAGACGCTGTTTTCAAGTTTAAACTCCGCCATTGCCGAACACGGGGAACAGGATATGGCGGATTTAAAGCGTGAGGTAATGGATCAGGTCAGGGAAGACATGGAAACCCAGAAAAACCGGAAAAAGACCGTTCCCGCTGAATTTCTGGCTCTTGTCTCCGGCCAGTTTCCGGATGAAAAAGACCTGTTCAATTCCCAGTATGACATACTGATCGCTCAAGGCGACGAAAGCGCCTCAAAACAGGAAAAAGCGGATTTTTATTTAAAAGCCCTGAAGCTAAGTCCAGCCTCTGCCAATGCAAAGCTCAAAATTGAGAAAGTCGCAAAAAGCCTGGATGACAGCGGAAAACCGGATGAAGCACAGGCGGTTTTAAAAAAGGCCATGGACATTGCCCCGGAGCACGGCGCGTTCAATGATATGCTTCAGGACATCAAACAGCTCCAGAGCACAAAAGCTGAAATCAGCGCATTGTTATCAAAAATTCAACAAACCAACGATATCGCTGAAAAAACAAAGCCTTATTCCGCATTGTTCTCCAGGCTGAATCCCGCCGTCAAGCGGTATGGGAGTAAAGGATTAACAAATTTGATACGGGATGTGAAAGCCCAGGTCCAGGCCGACATTCAGGGCGGAAAAAACAGCGGGCAACTGATTCCGGACGAGTTTCTATCCCTGCTCAAAAAATATTTTCCTGAAATGCATAAATCCGCCGTAAACGCTCAGTATGACATTCTGATTGGAAAGGGCGACAAAGGCGCCTCCAATCAGGAAGCTGCGGATTATTACCTGAAAGCGCTGATTTTTGACAAAAACCGGGTGACCGCCAAAAACAAAATTGAACTGCTTATTAAGGATATGGAAGCCAATGGAGACTCTCAGGCGGCAGCGGACCTCCTGAGCAAGGCGGTGCAGATCGTGCCAAATGAATTGATATTTGCTCAACTGTCTGGCACAATGGAAAGCAAAGTCGAAGTGTTTGCCACGTCTTCCGGGTGCAGTAAAGAAAATCGTATTACCCGGACCCTGGCTTCTATTGAGAGCGTAAGTATTTGTATTATTTATAAGAATATGTCGCCTGACAGTGTGGTGAATATCGTGTTACAGCAAAAAGGCGGCAAAACGATGGAAGCTCCCCTGATCCTGGACGGCCGTTCCGGCAGGAAACCGATTGATATCATGGCCCCGATCGAAGGTTTTTCCCCGGGTGAATACTCAATTTCCGTCAGGCAGGGAGGAAAAATATTATCTGAAACCATGATACAATTCACACCCCAACGGAGGTAATGCTTATGCGGTGGATATTTCTGTTTGTCCTGGTTGCAATGACCACGATAGGATGCGCGACGAATTGCCAGAATGTTCAGCAAAAACTGGATGTGTGCCAGGCAACGCTCACAGATCAGGATTTTATCATCAAAAAACAGGAATCGACAATCCGGCAGAAGGACGAGCAGATTGCCGGGCAAAACAAGACCATTGAAAAAATGGGTGTGAATATTGCCGAGCTGGAGCGGCAGCTGGATATCAGCTCAAATGAAAAAGGGCGGAAGGATGAACGTGTCAGAGACATCGCGGCTTCGGTCCGGGAATATATACAAAAGCAAATGCGCGAGAACACCAATTTTCTGACCGGTATTGCCCTGGAAGACTTTGTCGGCGATGAACTCATCCAGAGAGAGCATTCCGGTGATGAAAAAATGATGATTGTCAATGTCGCCCATCCGGTTCCCAGTGGCGGGCAGATCAATGGGATTGGCGGGTATTTTTCAGGGACTTCCGATGTCATCATTAAACTGCTCCGGCCGGTGGGTAATGACTATGTCGTCATCTACAACAAAGAATTAAAATTTGAAGCCGAGGGCTCTGGTAAAACCTACGTCGATTTTGACAGCCCGTTTATCGTGAAAAAGGGGGATGTGATTGCCTACTATTTCCCCGGACCCGTCAATGTCCCTTATGACAGCAATATCGGGACCAATGCGTATTCTGAGATGGGTTCGGATGAATACGCGCAAGGGGACCGCATCGCCGCTGAAGATATCTGGCACGCGGACCAGGTCAAACGAAAGTATTCCCTGAATTATTATGGCATCTTCTATACAAGGGTTGGTTCGGAATAGTGTTATGACACGGCAGACAAGCCATTTAACCATATTATTTGCCGATATTTCCAAAAGTTCCAATATTTATGAATTATTGGGCGATCAGGCGGCTCAGGAAATTGTGGGGCAGATACTCAAGCGTCTGTCCGATGTGACGGTCAAGTTTGACGGAAAAGTCATAAAGACCGTGGGTGATGCGATCATCTCGACGTTCCCCTCAACCGGCAATGCAATTGAAGCTGCCAAATCCATGCAGATGGCGATGAAGGACGGCTTCTTCTGCGACGGCAGGGCGGTCCCCCCGGTCAACATTCACATTGGAATTCATTTTGGCCCGGTGGTGATTGATAATGAAGATATTTTTGGCGATGCGGTCAATGTGACCGCACGGGTTGTGGATTACGCCAATCCGCAGCAGATCGTCACAACCCGCGCCGCCATTGAAAATCTGCCGGACGACGCCAGCCATTTTACAAAATACATCACCAGGATCACAGCCAAAAATATTTCCGGCGAAATTGAATTGTTTGAAATTATCTATGAAGACCAGAACACCACGATGGTCATCGACTGCCGGAAACTCTCCAAAGCCATGTGTTCCAGTCTTTATTTGATGAGCGGCGGACAGGTGATTGTTGTGGATACCCAAAAACCCCTGATATCTGTCGGGCGCGAGGATTTTAATGATGTCATCATTCAATATTCATGGATATCGCGCATCCACGCGTATATTGAAAGCCGAAGCGGTGTGTTCATGCTGAAAGACAAAAGCACCAACGGGACATTCATCTATCCTCAGGACGCTGATCCGGTATACGTCCATAAAGGGGAGCATCCATTGGCCGGAAAAGGGGTGATTGTTTTCGGCAGGGAAAAGGAGAACAAAATGGACAGCGGCTTGACAGACACCATTGAATACGACATCCGATAGTTAACCGGAGGGCGAGCTTAAAACCTCTTCAAACAACCGCCGGGTATCGGCCACCGTGGATTTGATGTTGAACCGGGTTTTAATTCGGATCCTGGCGTTTTCTCCCAGCCGTTTCTTTTTGGCGGGATCATGATAAAAATCCAGTATCGCGGCGGAAATGGCCGCCGGGTCTTTGGGCGGGACCACCAGTCCGCTTTCGTTGTGAATCACCAACTCCGGGTGGCCCCCGATATTGGTCACAATGGGCGGGGTGCCGTAAGCCATGGCTTCGATGACCGCCCGTGAAAGGCCTTCCTTGAACACGGACGGCAGGATAAACGTGTCGCACGCTCCGGCAATGGCCGGCGCGTCATTCCGAAAACCCGCCAGATGGATCCGGTCCCTGTAGGGGCTTTGGTCAATCTGTTGACGCAGTTTCATATCGTCCGTCAGTTTCCCTAAAAATAGGAAATGGATGGGCGCATCTTCCGGCAGCAGTTTGGCGGCATCAACAATATAATTCAACCCCCGGTTGGGCCGGTTGCGGCCGGCAAACCCGATCACAAAGGCGTTATTGGGTATGCCGAATTGGTTCAAATCCGCAGGCGGGTCCCCATACCAGGAAAGGTCATGGCCTTTATAAATGGTGACCGGTTTTTGGGGGTTCAAGCGAAACCATAGAAAATGCAGGGACAGAAAATAGGATTTTACCGAATTGGAAACACAGACAATGCGTTTGACCCTGGGATGCAAATGGGTCATCCATGAGCCGGGGGACAGAAAGCCGACATTCCCGGCCACGCCCCGGTAGGTGATGATTTTGCAGGGTTCTCCTCTGGAGGCCATCAGGGCGGTTGCGGCAGCCGGGTTGTTGAAGCAATAGAGGATGTCGTAGGATTTGATTTTCAGTTGCGCTTTAATGCGCCGGACGCCTGCGAAATCCAGCCGGTTTTTTAAAACCAGGTCAATTGCCGGCACTCCCGATTGCCTGAGCCTGCCATAATGTTTCCCGTCCGGATTGCACATCACTTCGATGTCCACCCCGGTGTTTTTAAGACCGATAAACAGTTCCGTTTCCGGCAGGTCGCTTTTGTCCGTAATGCAGAGCACTCGGTAGGTCATGGCGGTCCTTTGGTTTTATGTTTCTTCAGGTATAACGATTCAGGTATTCAGAATTCAGGAGTCAGTATTCAGAATGTCCCATTTCGTGTTTTCGGTTAGTTACGGCCTTGCTCTCATATTCTGGATTCTGAATTCTGGCTTCTGAATACTTACCTTCTATACCTCGGCTCTGTATAATCTGGTCAGCGTCATGATGGCAGCCAGAAGGATCATATAGATATTGATGTTGATGTTTCGGGAAAAAATGGTCTCGGTGACCGCGAACAGCATGAAGGATACGATATGCATGATTCCCGCATAGGCGATATCCCTTGAGGGTCCCCAGCTTCGGGTCACTGGGATGAGTACCGAAAGGGGTGCGATGAAAATAAACAGGAGAACCAGGGGCCCCGTGACGCCATAAGCCACCATGTTGGTCAGGTACATATTGTGTGGACTATCAAATTTCTTAATGGATTCAGGCGCTTCATTGCGGGCGACTTTTTCCGGAATGTTTTTTCGGTATCCTTCTTTTCCCCATCCGACAATCGGATGGTCGGTAAACATTTGCCACGCCTGCTGCCACATGGCAAGGCGCACCACATAGTCTCCGGTGCCTTCCCCGTTAAAGAAGGCTTCGGCCTGGGTAAACCCGGTCCGGACGCGCTGATCCATAGAAGAGCCGGGCAGATGATACAGGCCAACGGACAGGAGAGTGACGCTCAGCACCAGGGCCAGCCGGCTGCGCCACGGTTGTCTGAATGAGCCGAGCTGAATGAAAAAAATGGTCCCCAAAAGTGGGATGGCGACCAGCGCGCCGCGGGTGCCGGATAAAAAAGCGGCCAGAATGCCGCTGACCAGGGCCGTCAGCGGAACAGCCGCCAGGGCGGGGTGCTTCTCATGAAAATACCGCAACCCGGTCAGGCTGATAAATCCCATGGCCAGAGCTATGTTGCAGAATGCGATGGCGTTATAGGCACCGATGGCCCTGTCCTCGGCAGATATGCCATATATGTAATATAAATATACTGAATATATACCATAAATAATGGCTGCCACCGCCGCTCCATACCAGACGGTCCATGGTTTGAGTCCGGTGCGGTGAAATAAATACAGAATCACGCCAAAGGCCAGAAATCTAAGCTCATGATCCAGGTCCCAGGCAAGAGATGCGCCCTCCCTGAACAGACCGTTTGCCAGATAAAAAAACAGACAGACAAAAAAATATACCACAAAGGCACCAATAACCAGCCGCTCACCCGGTTCAAAACCGGGTTTTGTTTTTCGGGTCGCCCAGGCATAGATCCCGAGCAGAGTGAGGGTCAGCAGGGTGGCGCTGGCGGAATGCTCTACCAGATTGCTCAGGCCGGGCAGGGTAAAAACAATCAGATAAACGATAACTCTTAAAAAATTCGGCATAATTGTATCGGTTGTATGGGTTTATATGAACGTCCTGCAGAAGGCAGGGCATGCCTCCTTATATATGATTGGCGTCAATTTTCAATTCAATTTTTTCAATCCTGCATCCTTCTGTATTTACATGCAGTTCGGGCTGGTGGCGGGAACGGATCTTTGAGGATTAAAACTTGACAATTGATATGAAAAAAAGAAAAGTGGTCTTAAATTTTTTCAAACCGTGCGAACCGTTTTCCAATTCAGCTATTTTGAATATAAAATATTAATTTAATGGGAGAAAAGGGAGTTTGAGATGAACCCGTTAGCAAAAGAACTCAATGAAGTGATTGTCAGTGGCAACCCGAACCTCATGTCCATGATGGCGGACATCGGGAAAAATCTGTTCTTTCCCAAGGGGATTCTGGCCCAGAGCGCGGAAGCAAAGGAAAAAGCCCACCGCATCAACGCCACCATCGGTATCGCCAAAGAGGGAAGCGCCACCATGGCCCTTCCATCCGTCATGGAAAGTATCAAGGGCTTGCCGGCGGAACAGTCGCTCACCTATGCCCCATCGTTCGGCCTGATGGAATTGCGAAAAGTCTGGAAAGACGCCATCTATGCAAAAAATCCGTCGCTGGCCGGAAAACAGATCAGTCTGCCGGTGGTGACCAACGGCATTACCCACGGCATCAGCGTATTTGCCGATGTGTGGGTGGATCCGGGCGACGTGGTCATCCTGCCGGACATGATGTGGGGCAATTACAACATGATCCTTTCGGTGCGCAAGCATGCGGTCATCAAGAACTTCAAGATTTTCAACGAATCCGGCGGGTATAACACGGATGCCCTGGAGCAAAAGGTGAAAGAAGAGGCCAAAACCAAGGACAAGCTGATCGTTCTGCTCAATTTCCCCCACAACCCGACGGGCTATGCCCTTACGGTGTCCGAAGCGGCCCGGATCGTGAAAATGCTGAAGGAAGTTGCGGAATCCGGCACCAAAGTGATTGCGGTGATTGATGATGCCTATTTCGGTCTGTTCTATGAAGAAGATGTGCTCAAAGAGTCTGTTTTCGCGCAACTTTCCGGCATTCATCCCAATCTTCTGGCAGTCAAGCTGGACGGGGCCACCAAAGAAAACTACGTGTGGGGTCTGCGGGTCGGGTTTGTCACCTATGGCTGTCACATCGATACGGATGCCGCAAAAGTCTATGACGCGCTGGAACGGAAAACCGCAGGCGCGGTCCGGGGCAATATTTCCAATGCCAGCCACCTGAGCCAGTCCATCGTGCTGGCGTCCATGAAGAGCCCGGCGTTTGCCGCTGAAAAACAGGAAAAATACAATATCCTTGAAGCCCGCGCCAAGAAGGTCAAACAGGTGCTGGCGGATCCTAAATACCATGCGGCGTGGGATGTGTATCCCTTTAATTCCGGGTATTTTATGTGTATCCGCCTGAAAACGGTCAAGGCTGAGCCCCTGAGGGTGCATCTGCTGAACAATTACGGCGTGGGGCTTATTTCCCTGGGCGAGACGGACCTCCGGGTGGCGTTTTCCTGCCTTGAGGAATCC
>QZKW01000046.1 GCA_003599885.1 Desulfobacteraceae bacterium
ACGATAAAGAAGGAAAAGTCAAGACATTTTAACTCATAAACAGAATTATTTCATATGAATACATTTTTTATCGTTATAATTTTGTCGGGAAATTAGGTTATTATTCGTCAAAGTTTTGTGGATTCAAAATACATTCCAGCGGCAGACAGCTTTATTGAAGAGGGGATAGACTATCGTCGGATCGCGGCAAGTGTAGCGGCAAATTCGATTACCGGAGAGGAATTTCGCGATAGAGCGGAAAAGCTTCTGATACGGTTTTTTAATGACGAAGATAAACAAATTCGCCAACAAGCAGATGATGTGTTTGGGAAAATCGGTTCCAGTGACCTTGGCAGATTTATTGATCTTGTTTGGCACTATTTGAAATCCAAAGCTTTTTACGATGATGACGCTTTCTTTTTTTTCAACACGCTCAAGGATGCGTCCCTCCCTATTCATGAATTTGTGATTCATGCTGCTGAGTTTATAATCGAAGATTCAGCCCATAATGAAAGCCACCATCGGCAACATGATCTTTTTCAACTCATGGATTTGTTGAAACATGAATATGCAGCATCAGAAAAAAGTCCTGAAATCAGACGAAGATTTCTCGATATTATTGATAAGATGCTTGAAAAAGAGCTTTATGGAATCGATGAAATTCTCAAAGTCCATGAACGGGAGTAGAAAGTTCAGTATAGCTGAATATTTGTGATAAGCCACCAATCATTGTAAATAAAAGAACTTGCAATGGATGACCAGCCCGGCCTGAATGAATCCCCCGATAAAGCAGATGGTGAACCCGATGTTTTTGTCCCGGTAATTTGGGGAACATCCATATCAAATTCCAACAATAAAATACACCGGATAGAACGGTGATTTTCTCGATTAAATTGATTTTTTAACCGATACCCCCCCGGCAACCCACTGTCATTGTTACTTTTCTTGGTAAAGAAAGATGGACTTTTAAATAATCCAAGAAATTTGATTTTTTAAAAGTCCATCAAGAAAAGTAACAAAAGAACCCAGCCCCGCGATGCGGCCCTGATCCAATGGGCGAAAAACCCCATCGGCGTCAACTGTTTCAGGCGATCCGTTGTTCATGGATTTTAGTCCGGCCAGAGGGTGTTGGCGCAATAGATGCCAAACCCCCTGTTATGCCGGACCATTATGTTGTCGATGAAGGCGGTGGTCACAATCTGCCAGGAATCACGATTTGATCCCACAGCAGTTAAGCCACGAGTTTCCTCACAAGTTCCTCGCACTCTATACGGGTCATCAATTTCGGTACGGGGTACAGTGGATGCGCTTCCTTTAACGCCCGTTCGGCGATCAGGGGAACGTCGCTTTTTTTCAGTTCTTTGATGAACGTGGGAATATTCAGATTTTTATTTAAGGTTTTCACTTTCTCGACAAACCGGTCGGCAAGTACGACGTCCGAATCGCCGTTAATGCCGAGTCCGCCGGCAACGGCCAGCCTGGCCAGCTTCTTTTTCGCCGCCTCTTTGCAGAAATCCAGGACATAAGGCAGAATAACGGCGTTTGCCAACCCGTGGGGGACGCCGTAAAGGCCGCCCAAATTGTGGGCGATGGCGTGGGTATACCCGATATAGGCCCTTGTAAAAGCGGCCCCGGCATAAAACGAGGCCAGCGCCATGTTGTTTCGCGAATCAAGGTCCGAGCCGTCCTGGTAAACTTTTTCCAGGTTTTCGAAGATCAGCTTGGTCGCATATTCCGCGCATTCATCCGTATAGGCGCTGCCGCTTAGCCCGATATAGGCCTCCACCGCATGGGTCAGCGCATCCATGCCTGTTGTGGAGGTAATATGCGGGGGCAGACCGACCATCAGTTCAGGATCCAGCACAGCAATTTCGGGGATGAGTTTTAAGTCATTGATCGCGAATTTTTCATGGGTCGCGGCATTGGTAATGACCGCCGCAACGGTTGTTTCAGATCCGGTCCCTGCGGTTGTGGGGATGCAGAACAATGGCGGAATCGGTATGATCACCCTGAAAAGTCCCTTCATGAACCGTACGGGAAGATAAGGATTCCGGATCCTGGCGCCGATGACTTTGGCGCAATCGATGGGGGATCCGCCGCCAAACGCAATGATTGCCTTGCATTGGTTTTGTTTGTAAATTTTTCTCCCGGCCTCGACATTCTCAATGGTCGGATTGGGCTGAACATCATCAAATACCGTATACGTGATCTTCTTTTCCGATAAAGACGTCAAAAGCCCGTCCAGCAGTTTCAAATCCATCAGGACTTTGTCTGTCACCACCAGCACATTTTTAATTCCCCGGGCTTTGACATTTTCCGCCAGTTTTCTGACGCTCCCCGCACCGGTCAGCAAGAGAGGCACGGAAAAAGGCAAAATCACGCCGAAAAATCTCATAATCATCTGAAAAACCCGGATAAAGCCTTTCTTTAGTCTCCAGCCCATATTTTTTTCCTGTTTCATCTTTTCCTGTTCAATTTTTTCAGCCGCCGCCTGTTCGGTACACATTTCTATGGCATCCACCGGGCACCCCCGGGCGCAAAAGCCGCAGCCGACGCATTTTTTCGCATCCGCTTCGGCAAGTTCGGGATAGGCGTTGGGATCCTTTGTGTTTGGTTCCCCGAGCGTAATGCAGTCCGTGGGGCACACATCCACACAGATGGAGCACCCGTTGCACTTTTGCTTGCTGAAAAATGGCTTTTCCCATAATTTACGGGGGAGCCTTGGCGGCACCTGGCCGCCGGGGTCTTTCACGGCTCCCTGCGGACACACTTTTCCGCATGCCCCGCATTCGATACACACGGCCGCATTAATCCGGTGGGTTTCCTCTTTTTCACCCGATGCCGCGCCTGTGGGGCATATCCTTGCGCATGAAGTACAACCGTTACATTCTTTTTCCGTTATGTAGTACGCCATTTGAATTTCTCCTGATTTTTTTCATCCGGCTGCGTTAATTTTCATCTGCTCAACGGTCGGCTTGCCCGTTTCGCCATCCCATCCAAACTGCTCCCAATAGCGGCGCATCATTTCTTCGATTTCAATGGATCTCCCCTTGTTGGCCCCTTCCGTCTGGACCGGTCGGCCCAGCGCGCGCTCACTGATTTTGATCTCCTTGGGCTCAATACCGTGCTTTACATTAAATGACTGTTTTAACGTATGAATATCCGACGCTTTTTCCAGGTATTGCTCCGGCGTAAACTCCCAACCCGTGGCCGCGTTCATCCAGTCGAAAATCCGGATGCGCCTGGCGCCGATAAATGCGCCGAACATACACACCCCCGCCGCATTGATAATCGTCATATATTTGCTGTTGATCGCCCCGATCTCGGCATTTTTTTCAATATTTTTGTATTTGCTTCCTTTCCAATACATGGGCGGTATTTTGGGAATGCCTTTAACGACCTTCCATAATTGATACATTTCATAATACAGATGGGAGCCGAGGGTATGACGGCCGGGGGTGGGTTCCACACTGTAATGGAGGGCAAAACCGGGATCATTTCTGGAATCGTGCATGGCGGGTTCCTGCCCTCCGGCAAGAACCGCATACGGCTCGGACTTTTTTCCGAGTCGCTCCACCGCCTGCTTCACCCCATCCGCCAGCACATGGCCGAATCCTTCCCGCTTCACCATTCTTTCCACAAGAGTGACGATCACATCCGAATTCCCCCAGGTTAACCCGAGACCGTCCGTGTCGCTGTTCGTGATGACGCCTTTTTCATAGCACTCCATGGCAAACGCCACCGCATGACCGGCGGATATCGTATCCATGCCCGCCCGGTTCAGCAGCTCATTCAGATAAAAAATCGACTCCACATCCTCATTCATGCAGAGCCCGCCCAGCGACAGCACCGTTTCATATTCCGGCTTATGGGTTTCACCGTATTTGCCTTCGATGGTGCAAATGCCGCCGCATCCCAGCGGGCATGAATAGCAATGGTATTTCACCTTCTCGCAGCCCGTGAAGACATCCGGATTGGAAGACAGGCTCTTTTTCGCCCCCCAGTCCTTGCTGCTGCCTTTCCAGTTCTTAATGGGGGCGTCGCCCATTTCAGGCGATATCTGGTTCATTGAAACGGTGCCCCATTTTTTCAGCAGTATTTTATAGAGCATTCCGTCCATGGTCAGCACCGTGGGCATAATCCGCATCAGCGCGCCTAATATCCATGTCAGCGGTCCTTTCACCAGGGGCGGCTGAAACTGGACCCATCTGTTGCATTTCTGGCTGAGCGCCTTCATTTCCTCCGGGTTGCGGGCGGCAATTTGTTTGGACCCGGCCAGGACAACCGCCTTGAGCCGTTTGGCCCCCATGACCGCTCCCAGACCGGACCGGGCCGCCATGCGGCCGTTATCCGTTGAAATGCCTGAAATCAGCGAAACCGATTCACCGGCCGGGCCGATACAGGCGACTTTCGGCTTTTTCCCTTTTTCACCGGATTTTTTGGAAAGATACGCCTCGGTTTCAACCGTATCCATCCCCCAGACACCGGAAGCATCCCTTAACTCTCTGACCCGATCATCCACATACAGGTAGACCGGTTTTTCAGAGATGCCTTTAACGAAAATGCCGTCATACCCGCACCGTTTAATGGCAGGAGAAAACGTCCCGCCGCAGTTGGCGTCACCCCATCCCCCGGTCAGCGGCGACTTGCCGACCACCATCCACCTTCCGGTAAACAGGCTGCCGGTGCCGGTAAGCAGGCCGGGCAGAAAACCCAGAATATTGTCCGGTCCCAGCGGGTCCGCACCTTCCGGGATTTCCTTATACAGCATGTAAGCGCCGAGCCCCATTCCGCCCAGGTATTTTTCATACACGCTGTCCGGCACCGCCTCATCACGGATTTCACCGGTGGTCAAATCGACATGCAGGACTTTGCCCATGTACCCTTTGCTCATCATTCTCTCCTCCTAATGCGAATTATCAGGAAAACTTCACCAGCTATAAAAAATTTGATTCGTTATCGATAGTTACCGGAGCAATATTCAGCATTCGGCAAACGATTTCATACAACAGCTTTGCAACCTCGCCAACCCTCTCCTCCGGCGCATCTTCCAGCAGAGACAACAGGCCGTTGTTGTAAAGGGATATGAGGCCGTGGACCTGACTCCACAGCGCAATCTGAAAATCCTTGATATTCCCCGGTATATGACCACCGGACGCTGTGAACTCTTCCATGCATTGAATAACCAGCTGCCAGCTTCTCAGACTTGAATCCAGCTCTTCTTTTGCAAGGGCTTCCTGGGGGGTCCCGATATAATCGGTATATTTGGGTGTGGGCAGGTCCACCAGAATGCCGTAATAAGGGGATTGTGTTATCCCGAAACTTACCGCCGCCCTGATCATCCGCCACAATTTTTCAGACAATGTCCGTCCGCCTTCATAGGCTGACTCCAGCACATTAAAAAGCAGTCGGCCGGCGCGGAGCCGGATGGCGATATTGATTTCATCCTTATTGGAATAATAATTATAAAGATTGGCGCCGGTCATGCCGAGCCTTTTCCCAATTTTCCGCATGGATAATCCATAAAAGCCTTCCTCCATCATGATCAAAGCCGCCGTGTCCAGTATTTTCTCTCTTACTTCGATTATTTCATCTTCAACCATCGGGGGTCTGGACATATATTTTCTCCTGATCGGAAAGGCTGATTCAAGCGGGAAAGCCGTGCTCAAAATTAATTGAACGTGTGTTAAGTAAACATGCGTTCAATTAATTGTCAAGCTTTTTTAGATCGTAAATGGGGTCACCCATTAAAAGTCCTGCGATGCGCATTTCCGTTATTATTTCTGGATTCCCGTTCGGCTTTCATGTATAACCTGCCAATACATATTCGATTTCGCCCCAACAATAAACTGTTTGAAATTATTCCGTAATTTTTGAACTTTACCGTCATCTTTTGAATCTAAGCCGAACAACCATCAGGATGATTTACGGAAGTTAAAATGGAAACCCCATGAAAAAGACCATGATCCTTTTTAACCATTTTTTGATAATATCCCTGCTGACTCTGACAGCGGCTCAACCGGCGTTTGCCGTGAGGCAGCTGCCTGTCGGGAATTTTTCTGCGATGCTTCCGGGAGGCGACATGCCGGCTGGCTGGAAGCCGCTGGTATTTAAGAAGATTGACCGCCACACCCAGTATTCGCTGGTCCATGACAGCAAAAGTAACAGAACGGTGGTCAAGGCTTTCAGCCAGGCATCCGCCTCCGGGCTGATCCGGAAAATGCCCATTGATCCCGAAAAATTTCCCATTATCAAGTGGCGCTGGAAAACCAGCAATCTTTATAAAAACGGCGATGTCACCCAGAAGACCGGCGATGATTTTCCGGTGCGCATCTATATCACGTTTGCCTACAATGCCGATGATGTGGACTTTTTTGACAAGGCCACCTTCGGCGCTTTAAATCTGCTATACGGCGAATATCCGCCCGTTGCGGCCATCACCTATATATGGGAAAACAAGCTCCCGGTGGGCGCCATTGCCCCCAACCCGTTTACCGATCGCGTCAAGATGATTGTGGTGGAAAGCGGCGGAAAAAATTTAAACAATTGGGTTGACGAAGAACGCAATATTTTTGATGACTATGTGAAAGCCTTCGGCAAAAAACCGCCGATGATTTCCGGGGTCGCCATCATTACCGACTCGGACAATACCGGGGAATCCGCCATCAGTTATTATGGCGACATTGTGTTTGAATCCAAAAAATAAACGGCAGGCCGGTATCCGGAAAAGGACCAGACTCTGCTTTAAGGAAACTATTTTATGGGAAACAGCACGTCTGAAAAAAAGAAACGGGTGTCATCGGGCATTGCCGGGCTGGATCAGTTGCTGAATGGCCTGTATATCGGCGACAATGTCATCTGGTATGATGATGCCGGGAGTCTGGCGTCCACCTTCTGCATGAAATTTATCAGGGAATCCCAAAAGCTGAAAAAACCGGTCATTTATGTCAGTTTTGACCGGTCGCCGAAAAATTTAATCGAAAAACTTGGCGCTCTGGCGGAAAACCAGCAGTTGACCATCCTGGATTGCTTTACCAACGGCAAGGGGGACAAGTCCGAGGTGTTTGCGAAGTTTTTTGAAAAAGACGGCGCGCAATGGCCCTATCAGGTCATTAAAGTCACTGAGCCCTGGAAACCGGATGCGGTGGCGGAGGCCATTTACGGATTGCACCGGACACTTTCCGGGGATGTCCGGCTGGTGATCGAAAGCCTCACGGGCATGCAGGATTTATGGGAAGGCGAAGAGCACATACTCAGATTTTATTCCCGCGGCTGCCCGAAACTCTATGAACTGGACACTATCGCCTACTGGATCATTGAAAAAGGCGCGCATTCCACCAAATTGAAATCCCACATCAATCAGATCGCCCAGGTGGTCATTGATCTGTCCATTAAAAAAGGCAAGTCCGCCATCAAAATACTGAAAGCGGAAAAGCGGACCCCCAAAGCGCTGAATGAACCCTTTGATTACATGGATGACGGCGTTGATCTCATCCTGGAATCGGACCGGCGGGGAAAAGCCCATCTGGATCTCGGATCAAGGATCAAGGAGATCCGGAAACAGCAGGGCATGTCCCAGAAAGAACTTGCGGCCCTCATCGGCGTCACACCCAGCAATATTTCCCAGATTGAAAGCAACCTGATTTATCCGTCCCTGCCAGCGCTGTTCAAGATCGCCGAATCCCTTTCTGTTGCGGCAGGGTCTTTTTTTGAAAACCACATGCTTCCGGTGAAAACGATTTTTCCTGATGGCAGCGGCGTGAAAGTCAGCCTGCCCGATATGCCGAAAGACAGCGTGGAGGCCATGCAGATCACACCTCCGGACCTGGGCGGGAAAGTGGTGATGTATGTTTTCCGGATACTGCCGGGGAAAAAACTACCCGCCCATTTTTTTGTGCACAAAGGCGAAGAAGCCGGCTATTTGCTTGAAGGTTCGTTATCCATCGTCAGCCCGAACGGGGTACAGGAACTTTCGGCCGGAGACGCGATTTACCTGAAAACGGATTTCCCCACCCAGTGGATCAATCAGGGAAAGGAAACGGCAAAACTGCTGTGGATGAAGGTCCGGTAGTCGCCCCCATCATCATCTATATATCAATTTTTCAATTGGTTGAGTAATTTTGTGCTTGACTAGTTTGTCAATATTCCTTATTTGGAACACTATACAATCATTTTGCCGTTAGGAGAATTACGAACCGTTGTCATTAAAGCATATTATGATCCTGTAAACGAATCGATTTGTGCATCGCTTCCCCGGGATCTTATTTTAATCAGCAGTCCGCAAACAAAGAGAGGAGTCCCATGATGACAAGGTATTTACATGTATTTTTATCAATGGCCGTATTATGCTTTCTTGTCACTTTCTCTTCACCGGCCCAGGCCATAACCCGTTATGTTAGCGTCAGTGGCTGCGGCGGAATACCCTCCCCTTGTTACGCCCAGGTGAGCGCTGCTGTTGATGCCTCCAACGGCGGGGACGTCATACATATTTATCCCGGAACATACTTAAACGAAGCCAATCTGAACACGATGGATACTCAAGGCAATATTTCTTTGATTACGGTGAACGCGTCCGGAGTTCCCACGCCCGGGACAGCAACAATGACGAATTCAGACGTTGCGCCGCTTTTTTGTGATGGTTTTACTGGTGATATCACTGTAAACGGCTTGAATCTCGAGTGCACCGACAATACGCCTGGCAATGATCAAGAATCAGGTTTGGTTTTTAGAAATGTTACCGGCAGGATTACCTTGATCGATGTGGATGCCAGAAGCACGAGTTGGGACGGCATTGCCATTTATTCGTGCACAGGGGATGTAACGATAACCAGATGTACGGCCCACAATTCCTACGATGACGGATTCAGCATATCAGAAGGAACGACAGGCAATGCCACAATCACCGATTCCAGGGCATATGAAAATTTTCAGGACGGTTTCCAGTTTGATATGACAGGCAATGTCATTTTAACAGACTGCCTGTCTGAAAATAATGATAACCCGCAAATCCCGGATAATGACGAGGACGGTTTCGATCTTGAAGTTAATGGCGATATCAACATTGATGAATGTAGAGCGCTCAATAATGGTCAGGAAGGCATTGATATTGAATTCTGCTCCGGAAGTGTATCCATCACGGACAGCACATCTCAGAATAACGGCGGCGAGGGCATCGACACGGATGAACTCGGAACCGGTCTTTTGATTGAAAGGTGCAGAACATTATCCAATACCGGAGAAGGGATCCAAGTCGCTTCTTACCAAGCGCCCGAAGGTCCCATAACCATCTCCTGCTGTGACATTGCGGGCAACGATGAAGGGCTTCATCTGTATGAGGACGCTACGGTCCAGGCCATCAACAACTGGTGGGGAAATGCGTCCGGTCCGGATGAATCCGGCAACCTCGGCGGTACGGGAGATTCCATTGTCATAGAAGACGCTGGAACGGTCAATTACAACCCCTGGCTGACCACACAATTTTCACAATCAGCCGCCTGCGGCGGTTCCACGCAAAGCATCCCGACCACAGATACCTGGGGAATGATCATCATGGCGACCATTCTTGCATTGGCGGCCTTTAAATTCATGCCCCGGTGCCAGGGAGCATAAGGCATCATTCCATAAATACAGTTGCGTATCCCAGAATCCCCCTTTTCCGAAAGGGGGATTTTCAATTTGGTGCGCCCTTTATTGAGCCTCTCATCATCCCCTCGATTCTGAGGTAACACAAATGCGGAATGAACCGTGTGCTGGGTTTGTTGGTTCTATCGTAAAAAAAGATCGATGACCGGAAACCGACTCCAGGCTATTGAAGGTCAGGATGCCGGGGGCATTTTTTAAATTTTGTGGTCATTTTCAATTAAAAAAGCCTGGGCAGACTTCTTTGTTGCGCCGCCCCCATGGCCGTCAGGCTTGGCTTTGATTCCGCCGGGCCGTCCCCATCATTTCTGATAAATAAGGTTGCATGTCCGGGCTGTTTCAGGATAAAAAAACCTTGAATTCATATCAGAAGGAGAGAAAAAACATGCATTACGAAGGCTACATCATTCGTCCGCCAAGCGAGGCAAACAGCATCCTGCTTCAGGCCACTGTGGGATGCTCCCACAACAAATGCACCTTTTGCGGGGCGTATAAAGGCGAACGGTTTAAAATCAAATCCGACGACATCATCATGGAAGACATCGCGTTTGCCGCCAGACATTGCCGGAACCAGGACCGGCTGTTCATCTGCGACGGGGACGCGCTCATCATTCCGCAGAAACGGCTCCTGAATATTTTGGTTGAAATCAAAACCCGGCTTCCATGGATCAAACGCATCGGCCTCTACGCTAATGCCAAAGGCATCCGCATGAAATCCCCGGAAGAGTTAAAAGCGCTTCATGACAACGGGCTGGACATTGCGTATCTGGGGCTCGAAACCGGAGACGACGTGACCTTAAAAAACATCCACAAAGGTGTTGATGCCGCCACCATGATTGAAATGGGCCGGAAAATCCGGGCAGCCGGGGTCAAGCTGTCCATCACTGTGCTCCTGGGTATTGCCGGACGCGAACGCTCCCAGATCCATGCCCGGGCCACAGGAGAGGTATTGACAGCCATTGATCCGGAATATGTCGGGGCCCTGAGCCTGATGCTGATTCCCGGAACGCCCCTTCATACGGAGCATGCATCCGGGACGTTCCCCCTGATTGAGCCCATTGAAATGCTTCAGGAAATCCGGACCATGATCGAACATACCACACTTTCGGGCGGCCTGTTTCACGCCAACCACGCATCCAACTACCTGCCCATCCGGGCAAAATTCCCGGAAGACAAACAAAAAACCTTAAGTCTTATTGATGCGGCCCTCGGCGGCCGGGTGGCCCTAAAACCGGAATTTTTAAGGGCGCTGTAGCAGGTGGTAGGCGTTAGGGTGATAGGTCTGGCGGAATGGGCTATTAAAAAATGGCTTATTTAGACCGCCCTATAGCCCTCATCTTCGATATCAAAATTATTATAAAATTCAAAATATTAAATAAAGGAGACACCCCATGAACGAATGCCCTGCCGGAACCAGCATTGACACCCAGTGCGTCAACACCATCCGCACCCTTGCCATGGACGCCATTGAAAAAGCCAACTCCGGTCATCCGGGCGCGCCCATGGGACTTGCGCCTGCGGCCTACGTCCTCTGGACCCGGTTTTTAAAGCACAATCCCCAAAATCCCGCATGGCTCGACCGGGACCGGTTTATCCTCTCCGGCGGGCATGCGTCCATGCTGCTGTATAGTTTGCTGTACCTTACCGGCTATGGATTGACCCTTGAAGATATTAAACAATTCAGGCAGTGGGGCAGTAAAACACCGGGGCATCCGGAATTCGGGCATACGGTTGGCGTGGAAACCACCACCGGTCCGCTGGGCCAGGGGTTTACCAACGCTGTAGGCATGGCCATGGCGGAACGCCACCTCGCCAGCCTGTTCAACCAGCCCGGCTACGCGCTGGTGAACCATCACACTTTTGTCATGTGCGGCGACGGGGATCTGATGGAAGGCATTACCTCCGAGGCCGCGTCCCTTGCCGGGCATCTCGGGCTGTCCCGGTTGATCTGCCTGTACGACAGCAATCGGATTTCCATTGAAGGGAGCACGGACATCACGTTCACCGAAGACGTGGCCCTGCGGTTTCAGGCATACGGATGGAATGTAATTACGGTCGGAGACGGAAACGACCTGGATACCATCGGCCGGGCCATCGACATGGCGGTCCGGGAAACGGGCAAACCGTCCCTGATCGTCCTCCAGACCCATATTGCTTACGGCAGCCCAAACAAACAGGATTCCGCCGACGCCCACGGCGCGCCGCTGGGAGAAGCGGAAGTCCGGCTCACCAAAGAGTGTCTGGGCTGTCCGCCGGATGCCCAGTTCTGCGTAAATGATGACGTGATCGATCACTTCCGGGAATTGACCCGGAAAACCGCGGATCGCGATAAGGAATGGCAGAATCTTTTTGCCGCCTATAAAAAACAGTTTCCGGAAAAAGCCCGGCAATGGACGGCCATGATGACCGGCGATTACGGGGACGACTGGGCAAAGAGTCTTCCGGATTTCAAAGATGCCAGCAAGGCCATGGCCACCCGTAGCGCCTCCGGGGCGGTGTTAAACGCCCTGGCTGAAAAAATCCCTTCGATCATCGGCGGGTCTGCGGATCTGGCCCCATCCAACAACACCTTTCTCAAAGGGGCTCCCGAATTCCAGAAAACCAGCTACAACGGCAGAAATATCCGGTTCGGGGTCCGGGAACATGCCATGGGCGGCATATTAAACGGCATGTGCCTGCATGGGGGCCTGCGGCCCTTCGGCGGCACGTTCCTGGTGTTTGCCGACTATATGCGCCCGGCCATCCGTCTGGCGGCCCTGATGAATCAGCCTGTAATCTATGTGTTTACCCATGACTCCGTGGCTGTGGGCGAAGACGGCCCCACCCACCAGCCCATCGAGCACGTCGCGTCCCTGCGCATGATTCCCAACCTCACGGTCATCCGTCCGGCAGACGCCACGGAAACCGCGGCCGCCTGGCGCCATGCCGTCCGGTCAACGGATTCCCCGACAGCCCTGATCCTGAGCCGCCAAAATCTTCCGGTCATTGACCGCACCGTGTATCCGTCTGCCGACGGCCTTGAAAACGGGGCTTATGTGCTGGCCGACACCCAGGGGAATCTGGATGTCATTCTTCTGGCGTCCGGATCTGAAGTCGGCCTGTGTCTTGAAGCCGGTAAACGGCTGGCGGAACAGGGAGTGGCTGCGCGGGTGGTGAGCATGCCGAGCTGGGAACTGTTTGAAAAAACGCCCCAAACTTATAAAGACAGTGTGCTGCCTCCGGCCGTCAAAACCCGGGTTGCGGTGGAAGCCGGTCTGCCCATGGGATGGGAAAAATACACCGGGGATAATGGTGCCATCATCGGCATCTCCACCTTCGGCGCGTCCGCACCCGGCGGCACGGTATTGAAACACTTCGGATTCACAGTGGAAAATGTTGTGGAAACGGCAGAGAGGGTGTTGAAGGCTGGAAGATAGCATCGTAAGGCAGATTCGCGTAAAGCGGAATCCAGGGAATGACATTTCCGCACTGGTGGGTTAGGCTGCGCTAATCCACCCTACTTTGATTTCACCATTGCCTTGAGCCGGGTCCGTTCTTTCCAGTCGAACCCCTCAGACCGGCAGGGCATAATCTCATTATTGGTAAACACCGGATCTGCGGCCAGATCATAGGGGGAGGCGGCGACGGCTGCCTCCCACATCCGGGTATGCGGAATCGGGGTAAAATAAGTCGGGACCGGGGTAATGCCGCTTCGCTTCACGGTCTCGATGGAACGCGCAACCGAAGCCATAGACTGGCCGGGCAGCCCCGCCAGCAAATACGCACCCACCTGCTCTTTTTTAAACCCGGCAGCCAGCAGATGGGATACGGCCTGCAAAAAATCTCTTTCCCCGACCTTCCGGTCCATTTCCCGGCCTTCAAAATCCGACGTTTCAAGGCCCAGTCGAAGGGTTTTCATACCCGCCCGGACCATCAGCGATGCCATGCGGGGGGAAACCCCCCGGATATGAACGGCGTTGGGGGTATGGAAATAAAACGTCCGCCCCGTGCGAATAATCGCCTCGAACATCGGGATCGCGTGCTGATCCGGGTTGACCAGCAGCGCGTCGTCATAGAACGCGAAATTCTGCACCCCGTAATTGTCCTGCCAGAAAACAATTTCTTCCACCACCTTTTCCGGGTTCCTCACCATCCGAACCGGGGCAAGTACGCCGGACGCGCAGTAGTCACAGGAAAACGGGCAGCCCCGTGAGGTAACCAGCGGAATATAATCGATTGTGTGCTGCAGATCAAAAGCCGGATAAGGACAGGCATCCAGGTCCATCGGGTCAAAGGTCAGGGCCTGACAAGCGCCGGTCATCTGTTTCACCAGCTCCAGGATTTTTTTCTCTCCCGGACCGGCCACCACCACATCCGCCCCGGAATATTTTACCGCATGGTCATGGCACAAGGTCGCATAAATCCCGCCCAGTACAATGGGGACTTCCGGATAAACCGTTCGAACCATTCGGATGGCCTCAAACACCCCCGGATACCAGTAGGTCATCATGGAGGTAACGAGAATCATATCCGGCTGGGGCAGCGCTTTTAAATCCTCAAGAAACCATTCGGGCGGAATACCATAACGGGAATACGTTCGAAGAATGGATTCCAGACCCGCAGGCTTGGAGATCGGGGTCTTCAGATACGGCCCCCGGCCATGCCGTGCGGAAGAGTCTGATTTTTTGAGTGATTTGGGATGAAACCGGTCCAGGCAGTCGATATATGAAACGCTGCATTCGTGCTGCCGGAGAATGGCTGCAATGGACAGCAGGCCGATGGGTTTTGCCCACACATCATAGGCGGCGAAATCATGAATCCAGGGGTTGATCAGAAGAATATGGGGCGGGCGGTGTTTCACGAGACTCGATTCACTGCAATTAATGCGATACCATCATGATTCGGTGTAACCGCCGGGGGCAGGCGATCAACCGGACCTGTCATTCTTCTGTAAAATCCGGTTCATCGTCAAAATACTGCATGGAGGTTTTTTTCAGCTCTTTCCGACTGAAAAGAACCGCATAGGTATCCACGGCGGTTTTTTGGGAGATGCTTCCGGCGATTTCCCGGCAGGCGGTTTCATCAGTGGAATGAACCATGGTGTAAAAATTATACGGCCAGCCAGGAGCCGGGTCTCGGCGGTAACAATGGGAAACCTGGTCGAACTCGGCCATCATTTTCCCTACCTCGCTCACCCGGTCCTCATCCACCACCCATGCCACCATGGCATTGGCCGTAAACCCCGATTTCTGATGACGCAGGGTGGCCCCGAAACGCCGGATAATCCCGCGTTCGCACAGGTCTTTTAAAACCGTCAGCACCGTGTCTTCATCCACCCCGAGCTTTCCGGCAATGGCGAGATAGGGCCGCGGTTCAATCGGCATATCCCCTTGAACCAGGGCAATAATTTTTTTTTCCAGATCCGTAAACATAGGGGATTTTGTATCCAAAGCCGCTGTTATAAGTCAAGGAAATTCATCATTTAATCCCCCGAACCCCTTGCCCTTATCAGATTTTTTCCGGAAACAGCCGCCGGATATCATCTTCATTGGCCCCGCACACCCCCCGCTCGGTGATAAATCCGGTGACCAGCCGCGCAGGCGTCACATCAAAGGCGAAATTGGCCGCAGGAGAATCCTCAGGCACCAGCAAGGTTTCCCGGCTGTGCGTCACACCGGGCATGTACCGTACCTCATCCGGGTCCCGCTCCTCAATGGGGATATCTGAAACCCCGTCCCGAATGGTCCAGTCGAAGGTGGACGAAGGAAGGGCCACGTAAAACGGAATTCCGTTGTCAACAGCGGCCAGGGCTTTCAGGTAGGTGCCGATTTTGTTGGCTACATCACCGGTGTACGTGGTCCGGTCCGTTCCCACAATCACCATATCCACCTGCCCATGCTGCATGATATGCCCTCCGGCGTTATCGGTGATTACCGTGTGCGGAACTCCCGCCTTCCCCAGTTCCCAGGCGGTCAGGCGTGCTCCCTGGTTGAGGGGCCGGGTTTCGTCCACCCACACGTGCACCGGGAGTCCATTCTCAAAAGCAGCGTAAATGGGGGCTGTGGCCGTGCCGAATTCAACACAGGCGAGACTCCCGGCATTGCAATGGGTCAGGATATTGACCGGACGGCCGGGGTTTTTCCGGACGAGGTCTTCAATTAACGTCAACCCATGCTGGCCGATACGCCGGGAGTTTTCCACCTCTTCCTCGGCGATTTCGCAGGCGGTTCTTCGGGCGACATCCACCCTCCGGGCCGGGTCCTTTTCCGCCATCACCGCTGCAACCGTTTTTTCCACGGCCCAGGACAGATTCACTGCCGTGGGCCGTGCGGCGGCGATTTTTTTGGATTCGCCCGTGATCCACGAATCATCAGACGCCTTTTCCGTGTTTGTCTTCAGGCCAACAAACACCCCGTAAGCTCCGGTGACACCGATCAGAGGCGCTCCCCGCACCACCATTTCCCGGATCGCATCTATCACCTGATCTACAGATTTCAACTCCATGATTACCAGGTCATGGGGCAGCTTTCGCTGATCAATCACCTTGACAATATCTGCCGCAGCGTCCAGCCATATCGGTCTAACCAGTTTGCCCTTTTCTTTCACCTGCCCCTCCATTGTCTTTATTTTATAGCTTTTTTTGTAATATTGTGAGATATGCAGTAGTCAATAATGAATTACACAGTGCGCCATTTATCAGCAATCTTTTTTTCTTATTTATTAATCAGTTGGATATCCTGATAAAAAACAATGCTTAAATTAATACTCAAAAATACGTTGTGGCAAATTCCGGTTATTTTGCTGATCTCGGCATGCGTTGCGCTGGGCTTCAACCAGATCCGCAACGACCGGGTGCCGCTGATATGCCAGTGGGACCAACAGCCGCAAGGAACAAGGTCGCCTGAAGCGGTTCCCATTATTTCCATTGATGAAGCGGCCTTGCTTTTTAAAAACAATAAAGCCATTTTTATAGATGCCCGGCCTGAATCCTTTTATAATGAAGGACATATCAAGGGCGCGCTGAGTCTCCCCTGGCAGGAAGCGGAAGATAAATGTTTTGATGTGGTTGAAAAAATTCCGGAAGACATTCGGATTATCACTTATTGCGATGGGGCGAACTGTGAACTGTGCGACAAACTGGCGGTTTTTTTATGTGACCTGGGGTTTGAACACGTCAATGCGCTGATCAACGGCTGGACGGTCTGGAACCGGCACAATCTTCCGGTGAATACAGGAAATTCCCCGTGACCCGAAACAATTGGCTGAAAATTCATCACCGGATATCCCTGCTGGTCCGATTTGCTCTGGCCGCTATCTTTATATTTGCAGGAGTTCCCAAAATTATGGACACCGCTTCTTTTGCCGGGGCGGTGTATAATTACCAGCTGCTGCCGGAGGCGCTCATCAATCTTTTTGCCATTATCCTTCCCTGGCTTGAAGTGATCGTGGGCATCCTCCTGATATTAGGGGTCTGGCTGCCGGGCGCCGTCATCATCTATAATGGACTGCTGATTTCTTTTATCGCCGCCCTGATCATCAGTTCCATCCGGGGCCTGGACATCAGTTGCGGCTGTTTTTCAACCGATTCCACCCATGGGATTGACCTGTGGACGATTCTCAGAGATGCGTCCATGCTGCTCGCGTCCCTGTATCTCCTGTTTGTGGTGTTTGTAAAAAAGATAACCAGCGACAGTAACGGGATCTGGCCGAAACAAACCGCCGCATGCCGGCCCAATAAATTAGCGGGAAGATAGGGGCCGTCGCCCGCCTTCCCGTTACCAGAAAAAATGCGTCAAATGGGTTTTCGGTGGGTGGATGATATGGGTTGTGTTTCAGATAGGGGCCGTGTCGGGGGAAAGCGGGAACTGCCTGCGGCACTGAGATCCTCAGAGCCGCAGACAACACGATTTTTCAAAACATCAAAACGAAATGGCGTTAATCCACTTTGGAAAACGCCATTTTCTTTGATTTGCAGACCGGGCAGTCTTCCGGCGCTTCATTTTCACAGGTATACCCGCAAACGCCGCACACATAGTAGTCCACATCTTTTTTGGCATCCATTTCAGCCAGGGCTTTCTGATACAGGGCCGCATGAATCTTTTCCACTTCATTGGCGAAGGTAAACGACCGGACAGCCTTGGCGTTTCCTTCAGCTTCCGCCTGTTTTATCATCTCCGGATACATGGACGTGAATTCATGGGTTTCCCCGGCAATGGCTTCTTTTAAATTGTCAGCAGTTGAGTTGATGCCGCCCGCAACGCCGAGATGACTGTGAGCATGAACGGTTTCCGCGGCGGCCGCAGCACGGAACAATTTGGCGACCTGGGGGTACCCGTCCTGATCGGCTTTTTTCGCAAAGGCAAGATACTTCCGGTTCGCCTGGGATTCTCCGGCAAACGCGTCCATTAAATTCTTCTGGGTCTGACTCATAAATTTTCCTTTCCTGATAGTATTGGTTTGTCGTTTCGGGTCTTTCTAAAAATTTAAATTCAAAATAAGACCGGTTGAGAAAAAGTCAAAGTATCTGGAAACGATTACACATTAAACCGGAAATTAATGATATCCCCATCCTGCACCTCGTAGGTTTTTCCTTCCAGCCGGAATTTCCCGTTCTTTTTGGCTGCGGCCATTCCTCCTGCAGCCAGAAAATCATCACAGGAAATAATTTCCGCACGGATAAACCCTTTTTTAATGTCTGAATGAATGGCTTCCGCCGCATCCAGCGCAGAGGTTCCCCGTTTGATGGTCCAGGCCCGGACTTCATCCTCACCCACCGTAAAAAAAGAAATCAGGCCGAGCAATGAATAGGACTGTTTCACCACCCGGTCGGTGGCGGACGCGGAAATGTCAAACTCCGCGAGCAATTCCGCCGCCTCGTCTTCGGTCATCCGGGCCAGTTCATGCTCCAGTTTTCCGCGGATCACCATGCAGTCTTCACCGGAATAGGGCGCGTCCGAAGATGGCAGGGAATCGTCTTCATCGGTATTGTTAAACAGGACGAGCATGGGCTTTCCGGACAGGAAGGCGTAGCCTCTCAGTTTGGGGGCTGCGGCAAGGTCCGGGCGCTTCCGTATCGGGGTCTCTCCCTCCAGCAGCCTATGGCATTCTTCCACCAGCGCCTGTTCTTCCGGATCGGGTTTTTTCACCTTGTTGGCTTCGGCGGCCATGCGTTCCAGCCGCTTTTCCGCAACCGTCAGATCGGACAATATCAGTTCCTGATCCAGTTGCGTGAAATCCTTTTGGGGATTGGGTTCGGAAAGCCCGAAAAGGGAAAAATTCCGGACCACATGAATCAGCGCGTCCGCGTCCCGCACCGGGGTCCACGCCCCGTCGTCCTTGCCGGATTTCCCCGGCAGAAAATACTCCACCTGGGCGTAAATGGTTTTTCGCGGCTTAAAAATGTCGCTGAGCTGATCGATGCGGGGGTCCGGCACCCGGATGGTGCCGAGCCGGTTATCGGTTTTGCCGCCGGTTTCGGAAAATTCGCCGGTCAGCGCTTCAAATACAGTGGTTTTGCCGGACCCGGCAAGGCCGATGATGCCTAATTTCATATTGTTTACTCCTGAGGAAGGTTAAATAACCGGCAGGTATTGTCCCAGACGGTTTTCGCCAGCGCTTCCGGGTCTTCATTCCGGATTTGGGCCAGCTTCATTAATACGGACCGCACAAACGCGGGTTCATTGCGCCGGAATTGGTTTTTTTCCGGGGCCGGCGTGAGATACGGGGCGTCGGTTTCCACCAGCAGCCGGTCAGCCGGAATATGGACTGCCAGTTCCCGCAACTCCCGGCCCCTGGATTCTATGGTGACAATCCCCGTAACGCCGATATGAAGGCCGAGGTTGAGATAACGGTCCATCTCCTTCCGGTCGCCGCTGAAACAATGAATCACACCTGACCGGCCCGTGCCGCCGTAATGGGCGTTTAAAATCTCCAGAAACCGGCCACTGGAATCCCGCTCATGAAAAATCAGCGGCAAATCCAGCCGGTCGGCGGCTTCCAGTTGTTTGACAAACCAGTGTTCCTGATCTTTCCGGGGCGAAAACATCCGGTTAAAATCCAGCCCGGTTTCGCCCCATGCCTTCACCCATGAATTTTTTGCCAGATCCGTCAACGTATCCAGTATTTTTTCGGTGCAGGCGGATGCGTCATGGGGATGAACGCCCACGGACGCCACACAGACAGCGTCTCCTTTGGCATAGGTCCGGGCCAGCGAAACCGCCTGGGCGGAGGTCGGGCTGTCAATGCCCACGATCATTATCCCCAGAACCCCGGCTGCACTTGCCCGAATAAAGACCTCGTCCATATCTTTGGCATACACCGTATCATTCAGGTGGCAGTGACTGTCAAACAGCTTCATAAACCATCCAGCCCTTATATTTATAATCTATTCATTTAATTATGTTAATTTCATCATTACACTGAACAGGTGCCGCAGTCATATCATTCCATATTTTAAAAAGCAAATGGTTACAAAACAGTTAACAGGCAATGCCCGGCCCGGGTTTCACGATGACGCCAAACAAGGCCGTTGAACGCGCACCGGTTTCATGGTAAAAATGACATCCATATAAAAAATTCGGATTTCGAAATTCTACAGCATCTGGGATTATTTATGAAAAAGATACTGATCATCGGCGGCGGATTTGCGGGGCTCACGGCTGCGAAAGGGCTTGGAAATCTAAAGGATGCAGAAGTCACCCTTATTGACCGGAGCAATTACCACCTGTTCCAGCCCCTGCTCTACCAGGTAGCCATGGCCGGGCTGAGTCCAGCGGAAATCGCCGTTCCCCTGCGTTCCATCCTGTCAAAATATAAAAACATCCGGATTCTGCAGGGAGAAGCCCTAAGCGTTGCACCGGACGAAAAAGTTGTTACAACGACCATCGGACGGTTTGACTATGACACTCTCATCCTCGCCTGCGGGGCGCTCCATGCCTATTTCGGCAATGAGCACTGGGAGGCTGACGCGCCGGGGCTTAAAACCCTGGAACAGGCCACGGAAATCCGGCGGCGGGTGCTGTCAGCCTTTGAGAAGGCCGAAGCCGAATCTGATCCGGAAGAAAAATCCCGCCATCTGACGTTTATCATTGTGGGCGGCGGGCCCACGGGTGTGGAACTGGCCGGGGCGCTGGGGGAACTGAGCCGGCACACCCTGGCCCAGGATTTTAAAAACATCGACCCGACCCTTGCCCGGGTCATCCTCATTGAATCCGGGCCCCGCATTCTCCCGTCATTTTCCGAACCAATCGCCCGCAAGGCCGCCCGAAGCCTGGAACATCTCGGCGTTGAGATTTGGACCGCCAAACGGGTCACCTGCGTGGATGATACCGGCATTGAGATGGGGCAGGAAAAGCTTCCGGCCGCGACGGTCATTTGGGCGGCAGGCATCCGGGCCGCACGCCTCCTGACGGGGTTGGATGTCAAAACCGATGCCCAGGGCCGGGTTCTGGTGTCCCCCGACCTGAGTCTGGAAGAGCATCCGGAAATTTTCGTGGCTGGAGATCAGGCCGGACTATCCGATGATCAAGGCAATCCCCTGCCCGGCATTGCTCCCGTGGCCCAGCAGCAGGGGGAATACCTGGCCCGGACCATCCGGGGGAATATTGAGGGAAAACCCGGAAAACCGTTTCATTATGCCGACCGGGGGCAACTGGCCACCATCGGTCGAAGCCGGGCCGTCCTGGAATACGGATGGCTCAAACTGAGCGGATTTCCCGCCTGGTTCCTGTGGGTCATCATCCATATCTATTTTCTCATTGGCTTTCAGAACCGGCTGTTTGTGATCCTCCGGTGGGCGTCATCCTATCTTTCCTTCCGCAGAGGGGCGCGGCTGGTGGTGAATAAATCCTGGCGGTCGTATCCGGATGGAGATGCGGTCCCGCCAGGGCATACCAAAAGCTATAACCGCAACGGCTCATAATTTTGGTCGGAATGCCGCTTTATTTATTCACCGCGAAAGAACACAAAAAACGCGAAAGAAAAATCACTTTATTTTTTTGAAAAACAGGTTCTTCAACTTTAGGCACGTTAGAGAAGTTATAACTTCCAGCTTTCTTTACAATGAAAACAGAACCTGTCGCTGATGAGGTTGTTCGCCCATTGCGATGCGGCCCTGTCCAGATGGTTTCCGTGGATCACGGGGGCAAACTGTTTTAAGCGGATAGAAAGAGAAAAAGGACCATTTGCGATATCGTCTATCGACACAACGCCCCCCGGCCTTCCTTTTTGTCAGCGAGTTTTTGCCCAAGCCACGGCAACCATCTGGACAGGGCCGCATCGCACGCGGGGTTCTTTTGTTACTTTTCTTGCCCACCCAAAAAAGTAAAATGGAAAAGTCGATTAATTCGGCACGGGATTCCCCGCCAAATAAAAATTTGGTTGGGCGTTAAAAAATTGACAAGAATTCCGTATTATGTCCCGCGAATTCCACGATTCCTCCTGCCTGTCAACCGATCTTGACCCACAGGATATATCCGACATACAGCACCACCACCACAATGGTTGGGTAACATTCTTTTACCAACTGTTTTAAATACCCCATACCGCTATTCCCTTACATAAAGTTTTTCGTTCTTACGATTATAACAAATATGTAGGTCTTTCATTAAAGTGATAACTTTCTACAGAGGTTAACCACCGCGAATCCGATCATTCCATCAACGTTAAGGAGAAACCAAAGCCCGTGTGAGTTTTGACTTACCGTCATAACAATTGGTGTGATTGACATCGACTCAGGCAGAAAATCTCCCGGCACATCGAATGAACACTTTGCGGTTTGGCCATCCCACTTCACATTTGGCGGGAGCATCGACGATAATACGGCTTCGGCGGCCGTAGTCCCACCAAATAAGGAAATATGCTTATTGACTTAGCTCAGCATAAGTAATGGTTGTCGTAAGAGTACAAGCAGTAAGGAGTCGATCAAATAATTGATTTTCCCAAAATCTTCGATTATGCCGATAGCAGAACTCAGAAAGATACATGTTTAAATGTTTTTCGCTGACACCACGATAGACACCGCGAATACCGCCTTTAATATTGGATATCAGG
>QZKW01000064.1 GCA_003599885.1 Desulfobacteraceae bacterium
ATATGGAAGGATACCGGCTGGCCATCCTGCAACCCCATAAAAAACCCCAGGGGTTTGTTTTTGTTCCGGAAACCCAGGCCCTATCCCGGCATGTTCTGACAGATGATCTGGCTCAAAAGGCCCTCGCCCATGTGCTTTGGGGAACAATGGCGTACCAGGAACAATTGCACCGGTTGCCGGGGAAAGATGAATAGAGCTTCTATCCCCCGATTCCAGATTCTGCCATCTCCATAGTTTTCCACCTTATCAAATCATAATATTTGAATCATGTTGAGATAATCATGGTGTGATAATTTTCTCCGAAATGTCTTTATTGTATTATTAATGATAGGAGAAGCCATGATTATCGACCGTTTGACCAACCCGTTTCATACCCGTTACCGTCTGATAGCGATCTATGCGCTGCTGAACCTGACGGCGTTTTCCATATTGCGGGGAATCCTGATGATTTCCGTGTGGGGTGATGTTGGCCATTCTTTTTCGGATGTCGCCTGGATATTTTTCACAGGTTTTTTGTATGATATCGTTTTTAATGTCTATTTCAGCACGTTTTTTGCCATTCTGCTCCTTGTTATCCCCAACCGGTTCTATACCGGAAAGGTTTTTCGGTATCTGACCTATTGCTTTTTCTTTGTGTTCATCTGCGGGCTCTGGTTTGTGCTGACCGCCGAATGGATCTTTTTTGATGAGTACGGAACACGGTTTAATTTTATCGCCGTTGACTATCTCATTTACAGCCGGGAAGTGGTTCAGAACATACTGGAATCCTATCCGGTGGGCATCTGCCTTGCGGCCATCGGCATCATTTCACTGACCACCTTGTATAGCATCAGAAAACAACTGTCCGAGGCGCTGCTGATTAAGGAGAGCGTTTCACGGCGACTGACCATAACGGCAGGAATAGTTGTTCTGGCGCTGGTGTCATATGCCGGTATGGGCCAGTCTTTGCGAGAGGTTCCTCAAAATAATTATGTCAGGGAACTGGCTTCCAGTGGGCCATACCAGTTTGTGGCCGCGTTCCGGAACAATAAACTGGATTATTCATTGTATCGTCAGGGAAACGACAACGACCTGTCCGGACTATTGAAAAATCAGGTGGGCAAAAACCAAAAACTTGGCGGATTATATGATATTTCAAGAGATATCACACCTGGTCGGGAGGAAAAGCGGCTCAATGTGATCCTGGTGTCGGTGGAAAGTTTAAGCGCGAAATATTTTGAGCGATTCGGGAATTCAAAAAAGATCACCCCGTTTATGAACCAGCTGTTTAAGGAAGGACTGTTGTTCACCAATTTTTATGCCACCGGCACCCGGACGGACCGGGGCCTGGAGGCCATCACCCTGTCGGTGCCGCCGACGCCGGGCCGTTCCATTGTCAAGCGGCCGGATAACGCGGATTATTACAGCCTCGGCAAGGTATTTCAAGACCGGGGATATGATGTGTCGTTTTTGTATGGCGGCATCGGATTCTTTGACAATATGAACGCCTTTTTTTCCGGCAACGGGTACAATATCGTCGATCAGACGGATTACACGGATGATGAGGTGACATTCAAAAACGCCTGGGGGGTGTGCGACGAGGATTTATACCACAAGGCCATCCAGACGGCGAACCGCTCTTTTGAAGAGAAAAAGCCTTTTTTCTTCCACATCATGACCACCAGCAATCACCGGCCCTATACCTATCCCGAGGAAAAAATCGATATCCCGTCCGGCACAAACCGTTCGGGGGCCGTGAAATATACGGATTATGCCATGCGTCAGTTCTTGACCCTGGCAAAGGGTCAGCCCTGGTTTGACGATACGGTGTTTGTTCTGGTGGCTGACCATTGCGCCAACAGCGCCGGAAAAGTCGGACTACCCATTGAAAAATATCACATTCCGTTCCTGATCTACTCGCCGAAATATATCGCGCCCGGCGAAATCGACAAAATTGCCAGCCAGATTGATATCGCGCCCACCCTGCTTTCCCTTCTGGATTTCAGGTATGAGAGCCGGTTTTTTGGCAGCGATATCTTAAATGATGATTTTGTCGAAAGGGCCTTGATCGGCAATTATCAAAAACTGGGATTCTATAAGGACAACGAGTTGGTGATTCTGTCCCCCGGACAAAGAGTGGAACAAGTACTTGACCCGGAACATAATGACAGTATAATCGAAGAAATCGTCGCATTGACCGCCCCTGTCATTGAAGCCATGTCCTGGTACCAGGGCGGGGATTATGTTTTACGACACGGTCTCAACCGGTTCGGAAACACAGGACAACGGTTGGCGGAGAGAGCGAAGGCGGAGGAAGCCGGATCATGACCGAATGCAGTTTGTCCGGCAGTACCCCGGAATTCAAGATGGGCGCCAAGGAACTGGGTTTTTTGAAATATGACGTTACCCTTAAAAATTAAGTCGCATGATTCCTATGTCAGGGGATAGGATTATCCAAAGGTTTGCGCCATTTGGCAAGTTGAAAAAAATCCATTTTATTGCTCCCATTCTCATAGTTGCAACAGGAATTGCATCTGAATATTCCGGGCTGGATCTGCTGCTCATCCAGCCGTTTTTTGATGCGTCGACCGGCAAATGGCCCTATAAATCCCACTGGGTTGCATCCGATGTCCTGCATACCGGCGGGAAGAATTTCGTGGTGGCCATTGCGGCTGGGATATTTCTGCTATTTGTCCTGTCTTTTTTTGTCGATCGTCTCAAGCCGTTTCGCAAAGGCGCAGCCTACCTCCTGGCTGCCAGCCTGGCCGGTCCCGCCATTGTTTCCATCTGCAAGCACACGACTCATATTTACACACCCTGGGATCTCGCCATATTCGGCGGCAAGCATCCGTACATCCGTCTGTTCGATGCGGTTCCGGCAGGCGCGAAGATCGGAAAGGCCTTTCCGGCAGGGCATTCGTCCGGCGGTTTTGCTTTTTTCAGCCTGTATTTTCTGGCCCTGGCATATAAGCCGTCGCTCCGGTATGTCGGGCTCTGCTTTGCGCTGTCCCTTGGGTTTATTTTCGGCATCGCCCAGCAGGTTCGCGGCGCGCATTTTTTAAGCCATGATCTCTTTTCTCTGGTGGTGTGCTGGTATTGCGCCCTGATCACGTATTTAATTTTTTTTAATGTATATCCAATTGTGAATAAGGAGGTATCCACTTAAAGCAAGCGGATCATCCGGACGTCCTTAAAAAACGCAAAAAGTCATTCTATAAGCCGTCAAGAGTTACACTCCCGGATTGGCGACCACAACACAATAAATCCCCTTCCACTGATAGAAAATTTTGTCAAACCGATAATAGGTTTGTTCCTGGTGTTTGGTCTGAACCGAATACTGAAGGATAGTCAGCACCGTTGCTCCAACTGGCGCACCGAAACGATTTACCAGCGTTGCCTCCAGCGGCCGTCATCAAAGCGTATATCGCAAAAAAACCGGTCAGGCCGCTGAAGATAAATGTCTCCGATCTTCTCAAACTGAAGAAGCCGCCCATCTTCCTGGTGCACGTCGTAGGTCACCGAAGCCCTGACGTGAAAACGCGGCAGGGAAACAAGAAAGTTCGTCGCCCGCTTCAACTCGGCAATTGCTGAAGGATCCCGCATGTCTCCTGTTTTGAACGGTTCCTTACTGATCCCGGCTGCAGCGCCCGGCCCTTCAATCGGCGAAGGACCGGCACTGATGCATGAATACGGCAGACAGAGAAGCAAACCCGCCAGACAACAAGTTGCCAAAACAAATCGTTTCATAATATGTCCTTAAAAGGAATATACACTGAATCCGACAAACCTTTTTGCCTCTGCTTTCCTTTGGGCTTATTTTACAGACGCCATATGGATGATGAGGTCAACGCACTTGTTGGAATATCCCCACTCATTGTCATACCACGCAATGATTTTAACGAAATTGTCATTCAGCGGCAGACCTGCTTTGGCATCAAAGACAGATGTACAGGATTCGCCGATAAAATCCGAAGACACCACCTCATCTTCCGTATACCCCAGGACACCCTTCATGGTGGTCTCCGAAGCGTTCTTCATCGCAGCCTTAATGTCGTCATACTTTGCCGGTTTTGCAAGCCGGCAGGTCAGGTCCACAACCGAAACATCGGCCGTGGGGACGCGGAACGCCATTCCGGTCAGTTTTCCGTTGAGTTCGGGGATCACTTTGCCCACCGCCTTTGCCGCGCCGGTGGAAGACGGAATGATATTGAACGCCGCGCCGCGTCCGCCGCGCCAGTCCTTTTTGGAGGGACCGTCCACCGTTTTCTGGGTGGCGGTGGTGGCATGGACCGTGGTCATGAGGCCTTCAACAATCCCCCAGTTGTCGTTCAATATTTTTGCAACAGGCGCCAGGCAGTTGGTCGTACAGGAAGCATTGGAGACAATCGATTCGCCCTTGTAGGCGTCGCTATTGACGCCCATGACAAACATGGGGGCGTCCTTGGAAGGAGCTGATATGACAACCCGTTTGGCTCCGGCTTTGATGTGTGCGCTGGCCTTGTCCAGTTCCGTGAATACGCCCGTGGATTCAAGCACATATTCCGCACCGCAGGATGCCCATGGAATTTCTTCAGCCTTCATGGCATCAAATACGCTGATGATTTTTCCATTGACAATAAACTTGCCCTCTTTGGTCTCTGCTGTGCCCTTAAAACGGCCATGCACAGTATCGTATTTGAGCATATAGACCATATAGGCCAAATCGATAAAAGGATCATTGATGCCGACAATCTCAACTGCCGGGTTGTTAAGCGCCGCCCGAAAAAAAAGTCTCCCGATCCGTCCAAAACCATTAATACCTACTTTGATAGCCATTGTTTTCTCCTTTTTTGAATTTGTTTAAAAATTTTTCTTTTATCCATTAAACATCGTGGTCCCGATGCTTTTCAGGTCGCTTGCCGCCAATTTGACCCGTTCTGCCATTGCCGCCTCAGCCAGGGCAAGATAGGTGCGGGGATCATAAAGTTTCTTGTCCCCCATCTCGCCATCGATCCTGAGAACACCGTTATAGTGTTTGAACATATGGTCCGCAATCGGCCGGGTGAAGGCATACTGGGTGTCGGTATCAATGTTCATCTTGACAACACCATAGTCAATCGCTTCATGAATATCACTCAGTTCAGACCCGGAGCCGCCATGAAAGACCAGATAAAAACGGGCGTCCTCGCCGTATTGTTTGACGACCGCGTCCTGGCAATCTTTAAGGATGGACGGTTTCAGCTTTACATGGCCGGGCTTGTACACGCCATGGACATTGCCGAAGGTCGCAGCCAGCAGGTAACGGCCATCCTTGACGGCATTCAGCCGCCGGGCGACCTCAAGGGTGTCCTCCGGGGTGGTATAAAGCTTGGCGCCTGCCTCGCCTTTTACACCGTCTTCTTCTCCGCCCACCACGCCAACCTCAATTTCAAGGACAAGATCATTCCTCCGGAACCGTTCCAGAAGCTTAACCGAAATATCGAGGTTCTCCTGGAGCGGCAACGCGCTGCCGTCAAACATATGGCTGTTAAATAAGTTCAGCATGCCTGCTGCCCGACGCCGCTCCGTCTCCTCCACCAGCGGAATGACCAGCTTATCGAGTTTGTCGGCCTGGCAATGGTCGGTGTGGAGAGCCACATAAATCGGGTATCGCGTTGCCGCACGGTGGACATGTTCGGCAATGGATATGGCTCCCAGGGCCATATCCTTAACCGATGATCCGGAGGCGAATGCGCCGCCTCCGGTCGATACCTGGATGATGCCGTCGCTTTTGCTTTCGGCAAGGCCCTTGAGCACCGCATTGGCGGTGTTAATCGACGTTACGTTAATGGCGGGGTAGGCATACTTCCCGCCCCGCGCCCTTTCAAGCATTTTACAATATGTTGCATAGTCTGCTACCGGCATGACCTTTCTCCTCATTTTATATAATCGGTATATAACAGGTTGCTGAAAAAAACCGGTTATTTTTTGGATGATTTTTTCTTCCCGGCTAAGAATAAATATGCAGCAATGCTCAGGGCCAATACAATGAATACTTTCAAAAAAAGCATGCACACTTTGAGGATTATCCATGGGAACTCAATCGGAAGGTCATGCCAGATGATCAGCGCTGACACGGCAAGGGCCGTGAGTACGATAATGATTTGTTTTGCATTCATTTTTTATCTCCTGTCCGGAACAAATCCCCGGCTTTTTTTTTGAACTTGCCGTTCCGTTTTAAAAAAAAGAAACATCTTATCAGAACAGCGCCTTTTCCAGAAGCGCATCACGGCCGTAAATATCCTGGCCGAACAAAACAGTTCCGTCCGCAGTTGCAACGGCAGTCTGGTAGAGAATACTCACCCGCAGCGGATTTTTAAGATAAACTACTTTCCGTTCCCCTTTTTGGATGCGGATAAATCTCCTCAAGCTTTGACTTTTATTTGGCGATCTGAATTTCACGCAAATCCAGATACAGACGTCTGACCAGATCATACTCGAAGGGCGAGCCTGACTTATAGTACCTGAAACTGACCCGGTGACGGGCATCGATGGCGTTTAAGGCATTGGCTGCCGCCAGTATCGCTGATTTGCTCTCCGCATTATCGAGGGCGGCGTCGGTGCAAACTGATTTCACTGCGCCATCAAACAAAAGACCGGCGGTGTCCCGGCATGTGGAAGGGCCAAAAACCGGCAACACCACGTAGGGTCCGGCGCCGACGTTCCAATAACCCAGCGTCTGTCCGAAGTCTTCATTGCGCCTCAACCAGCCGAAATCGGTAGCCGGATCATAGAAGCCGACAAGACCAATGGTGGAATTGACAAGAAAACGTCCGAGTGTAATCCCGCTGTCCTCGGCTTTTAACTGCAAAAGGCAATTGGTCAGATTTTTTACTTCCCGCAGGTTCTGAAAAAAATTCGTGATGCGGTACTCGATATAGTCAGGAGTGATAAACGCATACCCGGAAACAACCGGCAGGAAAAAATAGGTGTCAAAATAATAGTTGAAATTATACATCCGCCGGTTAAAACATTCCAGCGGGTCATAGGCGTCTATCATATATTTCGTATCTGAACGGGCATCGAGGGTCAGCTTGGCCGGAACAAGATCTTCCGGTTTATCTGAATCGCAATGTTTCGCCGCACATCCGGTCAAAAAGGCAAACATGGCGCCAGCCAGCAGGAATATCATCATCTTTTCTCGTATTTTTACTTTCATGGCAGTATGCTTCCTTTCTACCGGTTTTTAAAATAATCAACCATATAGGCAACATTGTCTTTGTACTCCATATTCCCGCAATGCCCGCCTCTGGGATATATTCTGGCTCTTTCCTGAAAAACTTCTTTGAAATACTCAATATCTCCCTTGCCCAGAATCAAATCATCTTCATTTGTCACAAGGCCTATTTTCTGGGTACGCTTCAGGTACTCTTCGATGGACCTGAGACTGCTCCCATCAATCAGGCGTTCCAGGGTGAGATCGGGATTATTCTTTTTAAAAACAGGCAACAGCATATTTTCCGCATAAAAACTGAATCCCTGCGTCCGTCCGGCAACTTTGCCGTAGTCTGTAATTGAAGAATAGCGGGTCAGTTCCAGGTTTTTCGGAACAATCCAACCGGAATTTCTCATGACATCAGAGACAAAAATAATATTTGCCGCAGATATTCGAAATGAAAACCCGATAACGGCTTTTTGCTCCTGTTCCGTGGGGATGACCTTATCAAAGGCCCGGTAGAAAAATTCAAAATTAAGGTCGACAAAGTCCCCGTATTTATAGCTGTTTGTTATATTTTGCATGAGTTTGGCATAAAAATCATCAAAATGATTGACGCCGCCGGGGATATTTTCCACCAGCATATTGTCGAGCCTTACGGCAGAGTCATATAGGGACAGCGCGGGATTGATCATCAGCACCTTCTTAAAATTAAACGCCTTTTCGTTTTCATCCAAAAAAGAAATAAAGGCTGATTGCGTCCCCCCCAAACTGTATCCCGTCAGATAAAAAGCAGAGACTTCAATGCTTTCCCGTGCGTCCTCCCATGCCATCTTCATCACACGATACAGATCAAGGGAATCGGACCGGATATCTCCGGGAAGGCCAAATTTTGATGCGCTGGTGATGAAATTCGGGTGTGTCGGGGAGGATAAACAGATGACATGGAATCCCGCCTGGAAAAACGCTTTTTGCATCGCTATCGCCTTGGGTGAATCGTATCGTGCACCGGTACCCGCAATAATGAAAATCAACGGCGCTTTTTCCTTCTGTGAGGCCAGAGAATAGAAAAGTTTCTCATTATACCAGAGCACATCGGGAATTTTTCGATCCGGAAACACGGTCATTTCCAGCTCTTTTACCGGGATTTCTTTTGGGAGAGGCGCCGCAAGATCCGGCGGAGTTGAAAGAATGGTCGCGACATATGGATTTGTAATTGGATATCCGTATTCACCGGATTCAGCGCTGCAGACGGTGGCTGAAATTACAAAGAACATGAATAGAAAATAAAACAAGCTAAAATATTTCTTCATTGCATTCCCTTTCATCGAAAGGCGTTAATCGTTGTGTCATAGGGGGATAAAACAGATGTCAGTTATTCCACGATTTCGGCGTTTTTTAAAATCCCGTCCGGGAGTGCGTCCGGCGGCGGAGACACTTGAATATACTTGATATTTACAACGGGCATCACGATCATGCTGTCATACGTCTGCACCACGATTTTGTCCTGATCCAGGGCTTTTTTGACTTTAGACGCAATCGAAGCGTCTTCCTTTTCATTGAGCTTGGGATATTTAAACACGATCTTTGTGCCATCCATAAAATGGATTACCATGTGCGCGGTTTTTGCCATCTGATTTCTCCCTGAGAAGTGTTGGCTGATGAAAAAATAGTTCAGTTATTTCAATGGATATCAATAATATAAATCATAGAAAGATCCGGAGTGCTTAAGGACGAATATAGCCGTCCTTAGTAAGCTGCTCAATAATCGCCTTGGAAAAATCTTTAATCGCCTCATCCGCTGAATCAGGATTCATAATGGCTGAAGTAGCGGCCCATATAAGTTTTTCAGATTCCAATTCAAACAAACCGGTTTCAACCCGGACTTTGGTAAAATTCACCACCTTCGGGCCGTCAAGATACGGTCTCATATAAACACCATTCGGCGTATACACATAATCCATTTTTTGACTTTGGGAAACCACCACTTCTTTTTCATCAACACCAACCACTTTTGTCGCCAGGACAGCTTTCACGCCCGCCACATCCGCCGCCTGCTTGACACTTTCACGATTTAAATCCTTCATGTCCGGAATGACGGTATAGCTCGGGATCGTTTCAACACTTCTTTTCTTGAGCATTTTGATCATATAATCCTCATACTCAATTCGAGCGGCATCCATTCGGGGCTTTCCAACAATCATGATCCGATCCAGATATCCGCCAGAATACTGGTCATATTTCCAGACGCCCTTTATTTTAGTCATTTGAGGCCCCATGGCGCACCCGCACATGATCACACATATGAAAAATATCAAACTAAAACATTTCACAAACGCAATTTTTTTCATGAGTAGCCCCTTTTCTTAATTTTATCCCAAACATTGCAGCCCCTCTTTCGGGTCCGCGTTAAAAACCAAGTGACTCTTTTGATACTGTTGATTTTGATAAATTGAAAAGCGCTTTCGTTAGTCAGTTATTATGGGTTTGTGCGATATGCACGCCCACCAGTCTTGAGACCAGAATCGCAATGTAAAGCTGACCAATGATGGCCTCGACTATAGAAAAGGATCGGGCTGCTGAAGTGACCGGCGTAATATCGCCGTATCCCAGCGTGGTAAGGGTGACAAAACTGTAATAAAAAAAATGTGAACGTTCACTGACAGCGCTGTCAGGGATTCTGAATGAACCGGGATGTGCAATTTCGAGCATGGTGAAAATTGACGACCACATCGCTCCGATGAGCATGTAAACACAGATCGCCCCGATAATCATATCAGCAGTGATCTCTTCTTCTTTAAACAAATAATCGATCATGACGGCGATGAGAAAAAGGTAGAAAAGAATTCCAAACAACTTTCCGATGAATAAAGAGCCAGGAAACGTCACAATGTAAGATGACCATTGCATAAAAAATGCGGGGAAGGCAAATATCAATGAAATCAAAAAGGTATTTTTCTTTCTGCTGACCGCATAAACGCCGGAGATAAGGATGAGGGAAAAAAACAGATCCATCAGGAATTTTATCCCCACAAAATCTTCCAGAAACGGACGCACTAAAATTACAAGCAGAATAGAGATCAGCAAAAACAAAAATCTGCCGATACGGATCCGGGTGAATGGAATATGGACTTCTTTTGTCATGCTTGTCCTCAGCCTGCTTGATTCAGGATTGCAGATTCCGGTTTAGTGACGTTGCTATGTTTCATGTTCCGGGGCGTCTTTGGGCAATGATTTGACCTTTCGGGCGTAGAGTTCAATTCCAGGCACAGCGCTGAGTCCATGGGCGAAAATGCTGAGCATCACCGTGGCCATGACTGCGAGACGGATGGAGGCATCCCCGGTATGATGCGTTTGCTCCAGATAGATCAGCCCCAAAACGATGGATGCCAAACCGCGCGGACCAAACCAGCCCATAAACAAAACGCTTGTCCGGCTGAGCCCTGTGCCCATTAGCGCAATCGCCACCGGCGACATCCGAACCACCGTCAGACTGAGGATACCATAGAACAAATGGGTCCATTTGAAATCACCGCCCACACGCGCCACCAAAAACCCAAAGATGAAAAATACTGAAAGATTGAGCAACTGGCCCCATTCCTCAGTAAAGTCAACACTGTGCTTTCCTACCTCTTTATACCCCACCTGGACTGACAGTCCGGCGACAAACGCAGCGATAAACATACTCGCGCCAAAAGGTTCAGATGCCGCTGCGGAAAGTAATGCCAGAGCGACCACGCCAAGCTGAGACCACGAATGCCCCATCCATTTCCGGCGGTGCGACAGGCCCATCAGCCAGCCGCCGGTCAACCCGATGCCTATACCGAAAAGTACTCCAAAGCCGAGCTGTTCAATAATAAATCGTATCAGACTTTTTTCAGGGCCCAGAGAACTGAATTCAGCGAGCGAAATAAAAAAAAGAAGAAACGGCACGGAAAGACCGTCGTTTAAACCGGCTTCCACGTTAAGCGCCTGCCGGATTTTCATCGGTACGCGCGGGCTGTTGACGATGATTTGCCCCAGCCCGGCATCAGTCGGAGCGAGAATGGCGCCAAGAATCCCGGCTTCCCATATGGAAAGTCCCGGAAAAACACCAAGCGCACACAGCCCGCCGAGAAAAATGGTCATCAGCATTCCGGCGCTCAAGAGCCGGACCGGAAGATTTCGAATATTTTTCAACACATTCAGGTCTGTCTTGCTGGCGTCGGCAAAAAGCAGCATGACCAGGCCAAGCTCAGCTACACTGAGAAAAGTATCCAGACTGTGCTCCCGATCCCTGAACTCCGGCAGGAAGATAAAAGCTGCCATTCCGGCAGTCGTGAAGACAATCGGGGCTGTTATAATCGTCTTTTCGAGCCTTTCTGAAACCAGGCTGTGAAGAAACACCAGTATGATAAAAATGGCGAAAAGAGTCATGGTTTATCACCTCGCGTTTACGGCTTTAATGTCGGCCGGCTTCTTATCCGGATTTAAATGCTTATGCGGAAAATTGCCCGGAAGAGTTTACTGGTCTACCTATTTTGAATTGCTTATGGCTGCTCCGTGAGAAAATTATTTACCACGTCGGCCACGGACCTGAACCGGTCGACCCCTCTCAGCCGGCCATCGACCCCTTCCGCGCGGAGACGGTCGCGGACGGATGACCGGGCCTCGACCAGCTGCGTCCGGAGCCCGGCAGCCGAGAATCCCTTAGCAAGATCGGCAAGCGCGTGGGCGCTCTGCATGTCCATGAGCGGCGAAGCGGAAAGGTCCAGCACCACCAGTTTAATCGCTTGGGTTGTCGAACGGACGCGCTCCCGGATCATGTCGCAGACGTGGTCCACATTAAAATAGACCAGCCCGGATTCCGGCCGGAAAATCATGACGCCGGGAATTCGTTCATTGTCGGGATTGCGCTCACAGTCGGAGAACCGGGCCGTGCCGGAAATACGCCCCAAAACAGCGACGTGCGGCCGGGAAGCGCGACGAATCAAAAGGACAAGAGAGATGATCGCGCCGATCAGCACACCGCGAAGCAAGCCCGAAAAAAGTACGCCAAGAAGCGCGGCAAAAGCCACTATAAACTCTGTCCGGTTACTCCTCAGAAGGTGTTTCAGGACGGAAATATTACACAAACCACCGATGGCCACCAGCACGATGGCAGCCAGCACCGGTTGCGGGAGATGTTTCAATAGCCCGGAGAAAAACACCGCCACAATTAACAGAAATATCGCAGCGATAAGGCCGGAAAGCGGTGTTCGGGCGCCGCCGCTCTCATTGACGAGCGATTGCGACATGCCGCCGCTGACCGGAAAACCACGGCCCAGGGCGGCAGCCAGGTTCGCACCGGCCAGAGCCAGAAACTCCTGGTTGGCGTCGATGCGGCCGCCATGCTTGGCGGTGAACATGCGGCCAATGGCGACTGTTTCCACTGCCCCAAGCAGGAAACAGGCGAGCGCCAGGGGGAGCAAATCATTCAGATCGGTCCAGGCAATCGCAGGAATCTCGATGGCCGGCAGCCCCTGGGGTACATCCCCAAGCAGTTTCACGCCTCGGGCATCCAAACCTGTCAGTGCCGCAGCAATGATACCGCCAATAACCACGAACAAGGCCACCGGCTTATTTTTCAGAAATACCTTACCCAGCAGCAGGATCGCCAGTGCGGTGAGGCCTATACACAGAGAGGGGGTGTTGGTCTGGTCAAGATGTGAAAAGAAATGGCCTGCCCGCTCCCAGAAACTGCCGTGCCCCCCTTTAAACCCGAACAGCTTCGGCAGCTGGGTGCTGGCAAGAAACAGGGCCACGCCGCACTTGAACCCGACCATAACGCTTTCCGAAATGAAATTGACAATGGAACCCGCTTTGGCCAGCCATGCGGCAAACGAAATGAATGCGACCAGCAGCGCTGTGGCGGAGGCAAGTGCGGCAAAGCGCATCGGATCGCCGGAAGCCAGCCCCGCAAGCGAGGCCCCCACCAGCAACGAAATCGCCGATGTGACGGTGACGGCAGTATGCCTGGAACTGCAAAACAGCCAGAACACCAGTCCGGAAAACAGGCAGGCATAAATCCCGGCCTCCGGCGGCAAGCCCGCCAGTGAGGCGTCCGCGATTCCGGCGGGCAAGAGATACGCCGCAAGGGTCACCCCTGCGACGATGTCCGCCCGCAGCCTGGGCAGTTGATACGATTTAAGCCAGGCAATTGCCGGCATCCAGCGGGCAAATCCAGGCTCAGCAGACAGAGGCAATTTCGATGCGGGATTCATTTCTTGGCTGTCGAAGCTACATCAGGGCCGTCAGGCGTGGAACCGGGATCGTTCTTTTGATTGCCCTTCACCTGCCATCCGCCGCCAAGGGCCCGGTAAAGCTGAATAACGGTCAAAAGCTCATTGGCCTTTGTGCGGGAAAGGTAAAGCTCGGAATCAAACAATTCCTGTTCATTATACAAGACTTCAAGGTAGCTGGCGACACCGCCTTCATAACGGATGTTGGCCAGGTCGGCCGCCAGACGGTAAGCTTCCGTCAGTTCTTCGATTTGAACCCGGAGTTCTCTCAACCGTTTATAAGCAATAAGAGTGTCCGAAACATCACGGAATGCGGCCTGAACGGAATTTTGATAAAGCGCCACCGCTTCCTCGAATTGCGCCTTGGCAAATTCATAATTTCCGGTCAGCCGGCCGGCGGTAAACAGCGGCACCGACACAGTCGGGCCGAATTGCCATGTTTCAGCGGGTGAGGTAAACAGACTGCCCAGCGAGATGGACTGAAAACCATAGAGTCCCGTAAGGGAAAACTGGGGGAAAAAGGCGGCTTTCGCCTGGCCGATATCCGCGTTGGCGGCTATAAGCTGCTGCTCTGCGGCCCTCAGGTCCGGACGGCGTTCCAGCAGGGCTGAGGGAAGTCCGGCCGGAATATCGGTACGCACGGCATGATCATCTAGCGGGCGTCCCCTTTTAACCGGTCCGGGGTTGCGTCCCAATAACAGACAGAATGCATTTTCAGTCTGCTCCATCTGCCGCAGCGTTTCGGTGATGGAAGCCTTGGCGGTCAACACGAGAATGCGGGCCTGGGCGATGTCCTGCAAAGAGGAGACGCCGCCCTCGGAGCGGGAGGTGGTGAGCCCAAGGGATTTCGTCCGGCTGACAAGCGTCCGCCGCCCAATCTCCAAGTCCTGATCAAGTTGCAGCAGTTGCAGATAAGTGCTGGCGACTTCAATGACCAGTGTCTGCCGAACCGCATCCTGGGCCGCTTCAGTGGCAAGAAGCCGCGCCCGGGCCGACTCACTGGCACGGCTGACCCGGCCCCACAGATCCAGCTCATAAGTGGACATGGCCACATAAACATCCCCATACTCATGCTGCACGTCCGCGCCACTCGATCCGGCCGGCCCCTTTTCCGATGTCCGTGAGGTGACCATATCCCCACCGGCCGATACGGAGGGGAGGAACTCGGACCGGGTGACTCGCAGGGCAGCTTCGGCCTGAAGAACACGGGCCGCCGCCGCCTTTATATCCCAACTGTTGGCAAGGGCTTCGTCAATATATCCGCGAAGGATTTTATCCACAATCACTTCATTCCAGCTCAGATCCGCCAGGGATTTGGCCGTCGACAGATCGCGGGTGTCTGAGGCGGCTGAACGATAGACGCTCGGCATATCCACCTCAGGACTTTTGTAATCGGACCCGACCGCGCAGCCGGAAACAAGAAAAAAAAGACAAACAATGGTTATAAATCGCATTTCCGGATTCATCAGTGCCCTCCTTTCTGGGCCGAAGGGTCGGCGGCTGGTATCAATTTTTTCTTACCCCCCATTTCCACGATCTTTTGCACAAACACATAACAAACTGGAATAATAAACAAACCAACAACAGTGGAGATACCCATGCCATAAACCACGCCCGTGCCCATGGTGCTGCGCGCGGCGGCCCCGGACCCTGTTGCCAGCATCAGCGGCACACAGCCCAGTATAAAGGCAAACGACGTCATCAGAATGGGCCGAAGGCGCAGTTTTGATCCTTCAATAGCGGCATCCAGAATAGGCACACCCTCCTCGCGTTTCATCTTGGCGAACTCAATGATGAGAATGGCGTTCTTGGCTGCAAGACCGATGAGCATCACCAGACCGATCTGCGCATATACGTTCAAATCAAAATTCCGCATCCACATGCCGATCATCGTACCCAGCACAACGGTGGGCGTGGCCAGCAATACGGCGAATGGCAGCCCCCAGCTTTCGTACTGGGCCGCCAGCAGGAGGAATACGAAGAGCACCGCCATGCCGAAAATAATGGGGGCCTGGCCTTCCGATTTCTTCTCTTGCAACGTCAGACCGGACCATTCATAGCCGACTTCGGACGGCATGGTTTTCATGACCTCCTCAATGGCCTTGATGGCTTGGCCGGAACTATAACCGGGCGCAGGCGCGCCCATCATTTCCGCCGCATTATAAAGGTTGAAACGGGTCACCAGGTTGGGGCCGGACATCTGGCTGACCTTCACCAGGGTACTTAAAGGCACCATCTGGCCGCCGTTGTTGCGGACATAAAATTGCCCGATGTCGTCGGGCTTGTTGGTGAACTCCGGTTCGGCCTGGAGAAAGACCTTGTATACCTTGCCGAACCTCACAAAGTCATTCACATAAAGGCCGCTCAGGTAGGCCTGCAATGTCTGGAACACGCTGTCCACCGGAACGCCCAGGGTGCGGGCCTTCTCCCGGTCCAGCTCCACCTTCACCTGGGGTGTTGCCGGGTTAAAAGTGGTGCTGATGCGGCTGATCTCCGGACGCTTGGCCACCGCCTCGGTGAGCTGCTTCACATAGCCGGCCAGTTGCTCGATACTGCCGCCCGAACGATCCTGCAACTGCATTGTAAAACCGGACACGTTGCCGTATCCCGGCAGAGGGGGCGGGCCAAAAGCGAAAACACGGGCGCCGGGTATGCTGTAAAACTTCTTGTTCCATTCCCGTGCGATGGCACTGGCGTACAATTCCGGAGTGTTGCGTTCCTCCCAGGGTTCAAGACCCACAAACATGAGTGCTGCATTGGGAACGTTCTGCGAATTGAGGATATTCGATCCCGCCAGCGCGACGGCGGAACGCACCCCATTGGTGGACCCTACGATTTCTTCGACCTGTTTGAGCACTTCATCGGTACGTTGCAGGGATGACCCTTCAGGCAATTCAACTGCCACAAAAAGATAGCCCTTGTCCTCGTCAGGAATAAACCCGCCCGGAACCACTTTTCCGAGCATCCAGACGCCCACCAATACCGCCACGAGCAGCAGCATGGAGCGCGCGGCCTTGCGGGCCAGGCCACCAACGATGCTTCCATAACGATTGATCAACCAATCAAAGGCCTTGTTAAACCCTCGGAAAAACGCCGCAATGGGACCTCGGCCCGGCGTCGGTTTTTTAAGCATCATTGCACACAAAGCAGGACTGAGGGTCAGCGCATTGATGACGGAAAAAACGACTGCCACGGCAATGGTGAGCGCAAATTGCTTATATAGTTGCCCTGTCACCCCCCCCATGCCTGCCACAGGGACAAACACGGCGCACAAGACAAGGCCGATGGCCACCACCGGTCCCGACACTTCCTTCATTGCCTGGCGGGTGGCTTCCACAGGGGTCATGCCATGCTCAAGGTGATGCTGCACCGCCTCCACCACCACAATGGCGTCATCCACCACAATACCGATGGCAAGCACCAGGCCGAACATGGTCAGCACGTTCACGCTGAAGCCGAGCACCGGAAACATGATGAAGGCCCCCAGGAGCGAGACGGGAACCGTGCACATCGGGATGATGGTGGCGCGAAAACTTTGCAGGAAGATATAAACGACGAGGAGCACCAGAATCACCGCTTCGAACAACGTGTGAACGATCTCTTCCATTGAAGCTTTGATGGGCAGGGTGGTATCCAGCGTCACGTCGTATTCCATGTCCGCTGGAAACCGTTCCTTGGCGGCTTCCAGAATCTTCTTCACATTGTCCGCCGTCTCAATGGCGTTTGCGCCCGGGGCAAGATAAATGCCGATGGCGCCGGAGGGCGACTTGTCCAACCGGGCGCGCAAGTCGTAGGTCTGGGCCCCCAACTCCACCCGGGCGACATCCTTGACCTTCACCTGGGAGCCGTCCGGGTTGGAGCGAATGATGATGTCTTCAAATTCTTTCGGATCCTTCAACAGTCCCAGAGCCCGGACGTTGAACTGGCTTTCCTGGCCGGGGGGTGCCGGTTCCGCACCGATGCGGCCGGAGGGAGACTGGGCGTTCTGTTCCTTGATGGCGTTGGCAATATCCTGAGGCGTAATACCCAGCGATGCAAGTTTGTCAGGTTTTAGCCAGACACGCATCGAATAATCCTGGGCCGTGAAGTTCTTCACGTCCCCCACGCCGCGTACGCGCTTGATGGCGTCCACCAGATTGATATCGCAGTAATTGCCAAGAAAAACAGCGTCGTAGGTGCCCTTGGGCGAAGCCAGGGCCACCACCATGAGAATGTCCGGGCTGGACCGGTTGACCACCACGCCTTCCTTTTTGACCGCTTCCGGCAACTGGGCCTCGGCCTGGCCCACCCGGTTCTGGGCGTTGACCTGCATGATATCCACGTCCGTGCCCACGTCGAAATACACGTTCAGAGTGAGCTTGCCGTCGTTGGCGTTAAATGACTGCATATAGAGCAGCTTGTCCACACCGTTGACCTTGGATTCAATGGGCGTGGCAACGGATTCCATGACCGCTTCCGCGGCAGCGCCGCGATAGGTGGTGGTCACCTGGATCATGGTGGGGCTCACCTGCGGATATTCGGAAATGGGCAGGCCCTTTAAAGTGATCAAACCCACGATCACCGTGAGAATCGCAATAACCATCGCGACAATGGGTCGACGGATAAAGAAATCGGCCATGGTGCTACTCCTTTTCCGGCTCTGGGGCTTCAGTCTGAAAAGCTGGCTCTTCCGTCTTCTGTGTCACCATCTTCGGTTGCACGGCCGCGCCTTCGCGAACCTTCTGTAAGCCTTCCACCACAAATCGTTCGCCGGGCTTTAAGCCTTCAAGTATCAAGAAATTGCCGTTAATTCCCTCCCCCACTTTGACGGCGCGTTGCGTCGCCTTGTTGCCGGCGTCGATGACCCACATGAAATTTTTGCCCTGAAGTTCCGCAACCGCCCGTTCCGGCACCAGAATGCTGTCCGGCCGGACGCCCAGATCCACCTTGATCCGGCCGAACATCCCCGGCCGAAGAATTTTGTCGGCATTCGGGAATTCAGCGCGCACCCGTAATGTTCCGGTTTTCACATCCACGGCCCGGTCAATAAAAACAAATTTCCCCTTCCCGGGATGCAACGATCCATCTCCGAGAATCAAGGATACGGGCAGATCCGGAATGGTTTTACCGATTCGTTTGGCCTCGGTTTCGGATCTGAGGTACTGGGTCTCGCTGATATTGCAATAGAACCAGATGGGATCGAGCATGGAGATGGTGGCCATCAGCGTGGGCTCCCCCTTGCCGACCAGTTCGCCCACCGATACCTGCTTTGCTCCGATCAGTCCTCTGATGGGGGCCCGCATATCGCAGTAACCCAGATCAATAAGCGCCGATTCCACCTGGGCCTGGGCCGACAACACACTCGCCTTGCCGACTTCCACCGATGCTTTCGCATTATCCAGATCCTGCTGGGGGATGGCCTGTTTTTGGGCGAGCGGAGCAAGGCGCGCGACGTCCTTTTCATATTTGTTCAATGCCGCCTTGGCCTCGGCAAGTTGCCCATTGGCTGCGGCCAGTTTTTCCTCAAACGGCTTCTTGTCCAGGGCGAAAAGGGGGTCGCCTTCCTTCACCTCAGTGCCTTCCGTAAAAAGCACCTTGTCCACAAAGGCCTCCACCCGGGCCCGCACCTCGACATTCTGCGGAGAATCAAGCTGCCCGATAAATTCAATGGACAAAGGAACGCTGGTGCTGACGGCTTCCGCCACCTCAACTACAGGAGGCGGAGGGGGAGCAGTTTCGGATTTCTTTTCGCAGCCTGCAAGGGTTGCCATTACCACGGCCGCCGCCACCAAAACGGCACCAAGAATGAGCGCGGCTCCGTTAGAGCGTTTCATCTGTGAAAAAAGATTTTTTTCATTCGTCCATTGTTTTTTTTTCATAACATCCATTCTCCATGGCTCTTTTATACGGTTGTTTCTTCCGACTTTTTTTCTCTTGATTTGACGATTGAAATAATTAAAGGACGCTTGAACATCCAACTCAAACATAAAAGACCCCCGAAGAGGTCATCTCATATTAGCAAGCTGAGCAATGATTCCGGGGGCTATCCGCCCATAAACCTTTACTACCTATTAAATATGCCCCATTTTTGAAAAATATGTCAATCATTACTTTATATTATATCCTGCGCACTAAAAAACGGAATGTAAAGGTTCAAAATCCCTGAACGCCCTGAAAATCAATTTCACCTAAAGTATCATCGAAATCAGGCGAGGCGGTGAACCCCCTGTTCTCACCTTATTTAGTTGTATTTGCCGGGCGGACCGAAATGGCCACCGCTTCAGTATATCTTGCCACCACCACATCGCCCACTTGTATTTTTTCAAAATTTTGAACGCTGCTGTCCGCTACAACCGGAAATACGGTTCCATCCGGTCCGCTCAAATCAACCGTTCTGGTTTTGGAATCGATTGCCACTACTTTTGCACGAATGTCCATCGTATTATAAATCGTCCCTTCAGGTTTTTGTCCTTTGGGAGCCCGTTCAATTCCGCTGGAAGTTGTAACTCCGGCCCCTCCTTCGGAATCTTTTTCAAGCATCACGGCAATGGATTGCGTATAAGAGATATCAACCAGGTCGCCAACTTTTACCTGATCGAAATTATAGGCTTCCGGTCCCACCGCTATTGGAAGCATTTTACCATCAGGCATTTTGAGCATGGCATGCCGCGTCTCATAATTGATTTCAACAACGGTTGCCGTAACGGAAGCCACTTCCGCACCCATAGCCGATGATGGCTTGGAAACCTCCGCGTTCTTATCGCTGGCGCAGCCACAGAAAAACAGACTTACAGACAACACGACTACCAGGGCCAAATCACATTTTAACTTTTTGCACCACATACCATTCTCCTTTTCTACGTTTTACTGGTTTGTTTATAAACAAAGGCCGACCACAGTGGCCGGCAGTTAATTCAAGGCTTGTTTCCGTGTTACTTCGGATTCACGCAACTGATTCGGATCATTCTCGATCCAGGCCAAGAGCGTTTTATAAGAAATTGAGAGGACTACCGGACCAATGAACAAACCGATAACACCCGACATTATCATGCCACCGATAGCGCCCAGAAGAATCACCAGCATAGGGACTTCGACACCCCTGCCGAGCAGAAACGGCTTTAAGAAGGCATCACTCAAAGACACAAAAACACTCCAGATCATAAAAATAACAGCCGGCGTGGTCGCCTGCACGGAAAACACATAGACCACAATCGGGCCCAGAACCAGAAGCGGCGGCAACTGAACGATGGCAAGAAACAAGACCATAAGCGCCCAGAGACCGGCAAACGGCACGCCGACAACGAGCATACCACCGCCAGCCAGAACAGCCTGGATCACGGCAACGCCCAGAACCCCCTGAACAACACTGTTTATGGTGCGGCCTGAAAGGTCTGCGAACACATCTCCCTCTTCTCCTGCCACACGCCGGAAAAGCTGATGGACAGCTTTTGCACTGCTTTCTGAATTAACGAGAAACAAACCGGCAATGAAAATAGAAACAATAAACTGGATAAGCGCCATCCCCAACCCCATCCCGACAGAAAAAACTTTTTTGCCATAGGTCTTAATATAAGGCATTAGCTGAGATATCGCTTTCTCAGAATTTTCTGAAGCCAGACGCCAGAAACTATCGATTGGCTTACCGATCACCGGCCACCCGGCGACTTTATCCGACGGCGGCGGCACTCTTAAAGTGTCGTTTTCAATGCCTGTTTTTATAATCTGGATGCCGTTGATGGTTGAATCCGTTAGCAGTACCATTGGGACAATCAACACTGAAAGTGCAAAAAGCGTGAGAAAAATAGCGGATAGCTTTACTCGATTGCCCATTATTGAGGAAAGTTTTTGATGAAGGGGGTAAAATCCGATGGCAATGATAATACCCCAGAGGACCGGGTTAATAAATGCCCTCACAATCAAAAAACTCCATACCACAAGAAGCGCGATAAGGCCGATTCGGACACATGCTTCGATGGATTTTCGGATAAAATCGGCATCGCCAGCATTTACCTGATGGAATTTTGTCATCGGATTGACTCCATTTTTTAAGTTGTTCTTTTAAGGGTAGCAATTGCTCTTTGCAAAACTCATTTTATTTTTCTCATTTTCCGGATATCACGTTCCAATCAGTTTCTATCACTGATTGTGCCATAAACCGAAAAGGGCATCATGCCTCATTATCCTTGAGCAGCCGAACTTCGCGCTGAGGAAAAGGAATTACCATACCCGAAGCATGGATTGCGTCGTAAATTGCAACAGCCAATTCGCTTCTGATTATATACCAGTTGAGAGCGTCATCCGTCCAAACCCGGAGTTCATAATTGATTGAGCTGTCACCAAATTCTGTCAGGAACGTTTGGGGCGGCGGATAACGCAATACTCTCGGGTGGGCGGAAGCCACAGCAGTTATCATTTCGATCACCTTTCGGGGTTCGGAACCGTAATTCACTCCCACCGGCAGCTCAATGCGTCTTCTCTTGTCACTGTAAGTCCAGTTGATCACCTGTCCCCCGGTGAGGTCGGCATTGGGAATAATGATATCCGCCCCCTGGCGAGTGCGAAGAATGCTGGAACGGATGCCGATTTGCTTTATCTCACCCATAATGTTTCCCACTTCAATGGTATCGTCGACATTAATCGGACGCGTAAAGAGCAGGATCAGGCCTGAAACAATATTATTGACCACGCTTTGCAATCCGAAACCGATACCAACCCCCAATGCACCGAAAACAACCGTCAGCTTGCTCAGCTCAATCCCAAAAACGCCCAGGCCCACCAAAAATCCTATCAATAGAATCAGATAATGAATAATTCTTGAAATTGTAGTACCCATTCACGGGGTCACTAACTATCGTTTAACCTTCTGATATTGCAATTAATCCAATTATTTTATAAATTATTGAAATAATTGAAAATAAAACTAG
>QZKW01000054.1 GCA_003599885.1 Desulfobacteraceae bacterium
TCTGGGATTGGCTAGCTGTAAAAACAACACTGAGACGCTGGGGTCGCCACTGCCACTCAACAAAAACTATTTCGAGAATTACTTGAACGCCCGCTACAATGAAGAGGCCGACTATGACCCGAACTCGCCGGCCAATATTTTGCGCGAAGTGCACGGGCTGAACAAACAGGGGAAACTGATAACCCAGGTTTCTATGTTCGCCAACAGATATCCCAGCGAAGATGCTTTGAAGCTGTTTGGAGCGAATGAAGGTGTTGGGGCGCAACTGCCTCAGTAATGCTTGAGGGTAGAGGTCGTCTGCCCAGAGTACACGACAAGTTTGAAAATACTCTCAAAAGAAACAGGGAAGCAAACAGCTTTGTTCCCCTGTTTCTATATTTGGCCGAGAAAAGGGTAGATAGAGCTCTGCGCATTAAATCAGTTTTCAGCAGGTTAATATTCTCAAGAGCTCGCTTCACTGACTCAGACGTTCTGTCCCGAGGACTTCTTGCCAAAGTGCTCCCCGCCAAAAGATGCCTCTCATTGCACATTGAAACAGCCAGTCTTGCCCCTCATCTCAAAAGGAAAAATCAACATATTGTGATTTGACCAGTTCAAAAAAGCCCCTGATTTCATGTAGATATACCAACTTTTTTATTTTGGGAATAATCTTTGATACGTCTGTAGAACCTTGAGCACGCCGAGAATTTGCCCCTAAATGTGGATTTAATCGCCGTATTTCCAAATGCAATAGCTTTTCAACAGCCGGGCAGCAAGGTCAGTCTTTTTTTATTTTCCTGAGGACCGGGTTCACCAGCCGGATCAGGTCTTTAATCTCCATTTCAATGGTGACGGTGTTTTTGCCGGAGCCGCAGAATATCATTCCAATTTCGGTTAATGCCTGATCCATGATGATTTTTATAGCGTCATTGACACGAAATGGGCCGATCCCGCCGACTTCAAATCCCAGTTGTTCTTCAACCGTGTCCGGTGACACGGCTCGAATCTGTCTTCGGTTAACGCCGAATGCCCTGGCAAGCTCTTTGTAGTCAATTTTATCATGCCCTTTGACCACGGCAAGTATCCAACCGGAATCCTTGATTTGGAATACAATGGTTTTCAACAGGTTCTTTGTGAGGTGGGGAACTTTTTTTTCCGCATCTTCAATGGTGCTGACTGCCGGGTGGGTGTGCAGGGTGAATGGTAATCCGCTGGATTCGAGCAGGGAATGGATTTTATGAAACGCCATTTTTGACAACAGTCTCCACAATATATGGCATGGGCCGACAAACGGTTAATTCAAGGAAAAACCTCCCTGCCATGTTCAAAGTATGCCATGGCAGGGGCTCGATCTTTGTTTTCAGATTTTAACGGCAGGTTACAGCAGGGTCAAGGTCCGTTTAATTTCCCACGGGGTCACATGACGCATAAATTCGCCCCATTCGGCTTTTTTAAGTTTGATATATTCATCGGCTATGGGCCCAAGCCCCTGTTTGACAATATCATCGGATTCAAGTTCCAAAACCGCTTCCATCAAATTCTGGGGCAGAAGAATCATGCCCAGCTCTTTGCGTTCATTAATCGAAAGATTCCAGATGTTTTTTCCGATGATGGCTTCTCCCGGATCGATTTCGTTTTCAATGCCGTCCATCCCGGCCGCGATCTGCACGGCAAGCAGCAGATAAGGATTTACCATTGCAGAAGGCGAGCGGTCTTCAAACCGGTTGGGGCTCGGGCACCGGTACAATTGGGTCCGGTTGTTGTCCCCAAAAGATGCAAATGAAGGTGTCCAGGTATAACCGGAATCTGTGGAGTAGACGAATTCACCGCTTTGAATGCGCCGGTAGCAGTTGATCTGAGGCGAGGAGACCGCCGTAATGGCCCGGACATGCTTGAGAAGGCCGCCGATATAATGAAGCGCGGTTTTGGAAATACCCAACCCTTTCCAATCCGGCTGTCCTTCTCCCAGGGGAAAGATATTTTTTCCGGTTTTTACATCCGCGAGATGGAAATGCAGATGGGCGCCGGAACCGGTTTTGTCTTCAAAGGGTTTGGCCAGATAAGTGGCGATGGCCCCGTATTTCTGGGCAATCTGTCCGGTCATCATTCTGAAATGGACCAGCCGGTCAGAAGCGGCAACCGCATGGGACCAGTCAAAATTGATTTCATACTGGCCATTGGCGTCTTCATGGTCGCTCTGGTAAATGCCGAATCCCATCTGGTTGCCGTACCGGGTAATATCCTGCAGGTAATCCATGCTTTGGGACATGCCTTTAAAATCATAACAGGGTTTTGCCAGGGTATCGATTTTGAGGGGGTCCCAGGGTTTGATGCCGTTTCCGTCCCGCTCCACCAGAAAATGTTCCGGCTCAAACCCGCCGTTTAAGGTGAGCCCTATTTCCGCCAGGCGGCCGAGCATCCGTTTTAGATTGTTTCTGGGACAATAAGGCCAGATCTGGTTATCAACATAGAGATCGCAGCAAGCCAGGGCCACATTGGGCTGCCATGGGAGCTGGGTATAGGTGTAAAGATCGGTCCGGGCCACAAGATCGTGGCTTTCCGGTCCCAGCCCCATTCCCCATACCGCGGCACCGGCAAACCCGGCCCCGTCATCCACAAGGCCGTCAAAGCAGTTCACCGGGACCTGTTTGACCTTTGGGGAGCCGTGGATATCAATAAACTGGGCCAATATAAATTCAATGCCCTGGTCTTTCAATTGCTTACGAACCTGTTCGCGTTTTTCTTTTATTTCCGACGCACTGGATTTGATTGCTGGTATATGTTTCATGGTATGTTCTCCTATTTATTTAAAAATTTTTGTTTATTGATCAGTATTCACTAGAATGAAGCCCTCTTATCCGGACCCGACGCCAATGGAATATCAAGGGCTTTGGCCGTGGACAGGGTAATGGCTCTCATGTCTTCCGGTTCCAGGTTGTGGACATTGGTTTTGCCGGTGCACCGGGCAATAATGGCAGTTTCCTGTGCCGTTCCCTTGATCCAGTTCATGCCGGCATCCACCATGGCAGATTCCTCCAGCTCCTCCGCAAACACCAGCTGCTTGTCCTGTATGCTGCCGCCCATGGCAATCCCCATGGCCACGCTGAAAACAGAACCCAGGCAGTTATAAGCCAGCGCTTTGGCAACATCGGTGCCGGATCGCAGGCCCCCGAAGTTGACCAGAGCAATTTCCTCCTCTTTGCCCAGGGCCTGCAATCCTCTCACGGCATTTCGCATAACCGTCAGATCAATGGGGGAATCCAGTTCCACCCAGGGGGTCTCGATTCCCAGGGTTTGATCCAGAACCAGCAGGTCAAACTGGTTTTTCAGGGCAAATGGCAGGGCATCGGAAACCGCCGGGGCCGAAACGGACAGGCCGAGCAATTGTCCGGGGTGCATTCTTGAGGCAGTTACGGGTTCAAAAGTATCGTTTATCACATATACCAGACCGGCGGCGGTGGCATCCGGATCATCTCCCGGTTTAAGCAGCTGTAGCCACGGGTAATTTAGGACTTCTTCCGATGCCGTCTTGAGCGGCGCCCATCCGATATACCCGCATCCGCTTTGGGACAATACTTTTGCCAATGCGGACTGGACCGGCAGGGGGGCGTCGTCAAACCCGGTGATAAAGAACGGTTTGGCCAGATCAATGGCGGGCTGGTCTTCTTTTTTCGGCCCGATACCGATGGATCGCGTAATACAGGTTTGGGTGCTGCAATCTTCCCGGTAAGGATCAATGACCAAGCGGGTCAGGGCTGCCGACAAAAAAACAAGGTCATCAAGGTGTGCTGCCCGGTCTTCTGGGAATGGATTCTCCCGTGGCTCAAGGGCCCGGGCAAGAATATTCTTCTGAATATCGCTGTCTTCATAATTGGATTCACTCATCATTCGAATCAGTTCAAAGGATTGCTTCGGGTAATTCGCGGTTCCAGTCTCGGTCCTTACCGGTGAATCCGGGCGCGATGTTCCGGTGCTGCCGTATTGTTCCCGATATCCGGGTTCATAAGGCAGGCGGGTCAGGGCGGCGGCTTCCGGCGTCAGGGCCACCAAGTCATCCCTGCTGAGCTCCTGCACATGATCATGTCCCAGAGCATAAGTAATGGCGGCCAGCTGCCAGCGGATGGATTCAAGGTAGTGATGCATTTTTAACGCACTTTTTTGAACATCAAACCGCTGGGTCAGTTTAGGCGTCTGTGTGGTCAAACCCAGGGGGCAATTCCCGGAACTGCACTGCATGCAGCCGATGCATCCGGCCGCCACCAGCATCGGGGTGCCCAGTCCCACGGCGGTTGCTCCCAGCGCAATGGCTTTGGCCGCATCAATGCCGTTTTGAATGCCGCCCATGAGTACGATAGGCAGCTGGCCCTGGGCGTTGATTTCCGCCAGCCCGTCCATAGCTTCCATGATGGCGGAGATGGTGGGGATGCCGACATATTCCAGAACTTCGCTGGAGGCTGCGCCGGTGCCGCCCTGGAGACCGTCGAGTTCAACAAAATCCAGGTTGTCTTTATACGCGATTTTGACATCATCCCGGGTTCTTCCGCCCCCCAGCTTGATGCTGACCGGCAGGCGCCAGCCCACGGCTTCCCGGAATTCCCTGATTTTCATGATCAGGTCATCACCTCCCAGAACATCGGGGTGGCGGGACGGCGACCGAAGATCCATGCCTTCGGGAATGCCTCTGATGGCCGCGATTTCCGCAGTGAGCTTGGCTGCCATCAGCTGGCCGCCAAGACCCGGCTTTGCGCCTTGTGAGATATAGAGTTCAATGCCGTCAGAACGTTTCATGTCATGAATATTCCAGCCCAGCCGTCCGGACAGACACTGGGCGATAAGCTGCCGGGTTTCCGCCCGTTCAACCGAATACATGCCGCCTTCACCCGTGTTTTCGGAAATGCCGGACAGGGAAGACGCGATCCCCAGGGCCTGTTTGACTTCCGGGCTCAACGCGCCGTAACTCATGGGGGCAATCATCACCGGCATGCTCAGGTCCAAGGCCCGCCCGCCGTGCCGGTCGCCGATAAACGTCCTCAGTTTGACCTTGTCCAACACTGCGGGGTCTATCATTTCGGGGCTAACCCTGGCTTTAAAAGCAATGTCATTAAAATGAGGGATGTGACGGGCCGCACCAAACCCGCGGACCCGGTACCGGCCAATGCTGCCCTTTATGCGGATATCCTCCTGAACTTTTTGATTCCAGTAGCTGCTTTTGGGGCCTGAAAACTCCGGGTATGGAATGGGTTTGGTTCCGGGCTCCGGTTTGCCGTAGGTCAGATCCTTGCCCGCACAGACGACTTTTTTAAACACTCCGGAAAATGAAAACCCGTATTTTTCAAGAAATTCGGAAATACCCGACAGGTCCTCTTCGCTGGGGAGTGTCAGCCGGGTATCACTTCCCATCGACTGAATTTTTCCGCCCACAAAAATTTCACCGCCGGCCATGTTTTCACCGACTTTCTCTCCGGAATCGCCCAATATAATAATACGGCCCCCATACATCATATAACCGGCCATGAAACTGGAACTGCCGCCGCAAAACAAGGTACCCTGCTTCATCACCTGGCCGGACCGGGAACCCATATTTCCTGCAATAACGATATCGCCGCCCCGCAATGCCACGCCTGCAATGGCTCCGGCATTGCCCCCGACGTTGATGCTTCCCCCCAGCATATTGTCCCCGACACCCCAGGAGACATTTTTGTCAACACGAATGGCCGGGCCGTCGCTGAGGCCGCCGCAAAAATATCCGGCCGATCCTTTAATATGGACATCAATGGGGTTGGTGAGCCCCACGGCAATATAGTGCTTTGCATCGGGATTGATAATCTCGATGGACTGATGAATGGCACCATAACCCCGGATCACCTCATTGGCCGTCCGTATGGGCGTTTTGGAAAGATCAATTGTTGCCATCTGCTACTCCTTATAATATTCTGTTTTATATATATTTAAATGATTCTGCAGCTTCCCGGGTCCTGGTTATGAAGCAAGGGACCAGAGCCCATACGTCAGCGGGGCCGGTTCCGTGGTCTCCAGGGATTTCCCCGGAAATAAGCGGTTGATGCCCACTTCTTCGGAAGCAATGACAATCATTTCATCGTTTTCATATTTGACCATGGGTTTTGCCGCCAGTTTGTCCTTGGCATATCCAATGGAATCTTTTGTGGCCACCAGATACGAAAACGTACCGTCCAGGTCATCCAAAGAGGCCTTCAAGGAATCCTCCAGCGACATGTTGCAGCGCATCTGGTAGGCCAGATAGACGGCAACGAGCTCGGTGTCGTTTTCAGTCTGGAACACCATGCCCTTTCGCTCAAGGCGGCGGCGCATGATCCAGTAGTTGGTGATCTGTCCGTTGTGGACCGTTGCGATATCTGAAAAGCCGCACGCCCAGAACGGGTGGGCGGTTTCCGGCCGGACCCCGGATTCCGTGGCCAGGCGGTTATGGGCAATGCCGTGACTGCCGTTAAACGCACCGATATTATAAACAGGGGCCACCTCATACGGCATCCCCACATCTTTGAGGATATCCAGACGGGTCCCCATGGAAACCGGCTTGAGATCCTTTTCAATGGCACGGGTCAGAGCCAGCAGGTCCCCGGAAAATCCAGCATGAACCCCCAGGGTGCAGCCTAATTTCCGGGCGCTGAGGATAGTGACCTGGTGTGCGGATAATGTGTATTCAATCCTCTTTATTTCAGACTCAGCCGTTTCATCGGTGGGTATGAAAAAACGCATACGAATGGTGTCTTTCATCGGGTCTTTGTATAATGCCCATCCGCAGGAATCCATTCCCCGGTGTACAGTTGAGTCCAAAATCAGTGTTAATGCTTCTCCGGTGGTGAGGTTGAAGGTCCGGTTGCTGTGTTTAAATAAAATGCCGGCAATGGCACACATGTGCGTTTCTCCTTATATATAGATCGTTCAGGCCGATTGTTAATATTATTAAAAAATAATTCACCTCATGAAACATTTGAGGCAAAAATAAACTCCTCTCCATGCAGGGTTGCAACAGAAAGAAGCTGAACGGTTTAAAACGATGTTGGCAGACCGGAAGAAATCTGTGATGGCAAAATTTCTTCCGGTCTTTTGGGTTCTATCGGGTTAAGGGTTATACAGCCATACCTATGCCGGAATAAGCTTCGTTACCGTGTTCAGTAATATCCAGTCCGGTAATTTCTTCTTCTTCAGTTACCCGGAGACCGATGGTATATTTGATTCCAAGGAATAAAATCAGTCCGCATCCAAATGCCCAGGCAAATCCGGTACCAATGCCGATCAGCTGTGCTGACAAGACCTTCATGCTGAATTCCGTACCAAAGAATGCATAGGCAAGGGTTCCCCATGTACCGCAGACACCGTGGACAGATACAGCACCAACCGGATCATCAACTTTTAGGGTCCGTTCAATAAACAATACGCTTAAGACCACCAGAACACCGGCAACAGCGCCGATGATCACAGAGCTATACACGGAGACACAATCAACTGCTGAACAGATCGCCACCATACCGGCCAGGAAACCATTGACGGTCATACCCACATCCGGTTTTTTAAATAAGGCCCATACCGTCAGCATGGCCGCAATACCCCCGGCTGCACCGGCAAGGTTTGTCATAACCGCAATTCGTGCCAGGTTTCCGTCAAACGTTGTTGTACTTCCGGGATTGAATCCGAACCATCCGAGCCATAACAGGAATGCACCGATAACGGCAAACGGCAGGTTGTGTCCCGGAATGGGCCGGGGATTTCCGTTTTTATCGAATTTGCCGATACGCGGGCCGAGTACGATGGCGCCGGCCAGGGCGATCCAGCCGCCAATGGAATGAACCACTGTGGATCCGGCGAAATCATAGAAACCGACGCCTAAGACACCTTCCAGCCATCCGTTTCCGTCCAGAAGACTTCCCCATGCCCAGCCGCCGAACATCGGATAGATAAAGGCGCAGATAACAACACTATATGCCAGATAACCGGTGAATTTGGTTCGTTCTGCCATGGCGCCGGAAACGATGGTGGCCGTGGTTGCGGCAAATACGCACTGGAAAATCCAGAAAGTAAATCCCCACTGGGTGCCAGCCGTGCTGCCCAGAAAGAAAAGCGACTCGTCCGGTCCGGCAAACATGAGATGAAAACCGACTGCCAGAAAAACCAGGGTGCCGATACAGAAATCCATGATATTTTTCATCATGATATTGACCGTATTTTTTGCCCGGGTAAATCCGGCCTCGACCATGGCAAAGCCGGCCTGCATGAGAAAAACCAGAAACGCCGCAATGCAGGTCCATAGAATATCACCGCGATATTGAATTATCTCAATGTCAGAAAGATATCTGTAAATGGTTGCGGTTATCGTCTTTCCGCCAACCGCCACCTCAACGTCCTCGCTGATTGGCGTGATTTCATCCCTGTAGACGCCTGAGACGGGCAGCTCACTCTTGATCTGGTCCTGGGTTTTCCCTTTAAGCAAACCAGGATCAATGGTTGATAGGGCGGCCTCAACAGCCGCATCGGTTTCCGCATGGGCCGGATTCGGGATGCCAACAGTAAAAAAAGCCGTTAATAGAAGAAAAAAGTAAAAATAACTGATTCGTTTAGAAAGTACTGTTGTGTTTTTCATTGTTTTGTCTCCAATTTTATTCGGGTTTGAAAACAACCCGGTTTTAATATTCAGTCCATGCGGTATTACAATGCCTGGCTTCCTTTTTCGCCGGTTCTGATGCGGATCACCTCTTCGACCGGCAGAATAAATATCTTTCCATCGCCGATTTTACCGGTATTGGCCGCTTCGATGATGGCTTTAATGACTTCTTCAACCCGGGAGTCATCCACAACCACTTTAAGTTCAATTTTTGGTATAAAATCGACCATATATTCAGCGCCGCGGTAAATTTCCTTGTGCCCTTTTTGTCGCCCGAAACCCTTTACCTCTGAAACGGTCATTCCGGTGATATTGATTTTGCTTAAAGCGTCTTTCACCTCTTCCAGCTTAAATGGTTTGATGACAGCAATAATTTTTTTCATAGTCCCTCTCTCTTTTTTTGGGTTTGATTCTTTTTTGATTTTGCTCAAAGCGTTTGACTCAATAAATTGCAAAACAGATGCCAGCAGACGGATTCTGACATTATTTTTTTTAAGTACTTGAAAATAAAACATGTTTAATGAAATGAAAAAAAAGTTCATGGAAGGAGCAAGGGCGGGAAAAATGACAATTTTGTAATGCGCCTATTTTATGGCTCAGTTTGACAAAAAAATTAAAAACTTGTTCAAACAACTGCAATAATCTATATTTTATTTAAAAACAAATAATTATAAATGAATACAATAATAGTTGGGATGTTTTCACGGTTACAAGTTGCCGATTTATGATGGTTCTATTGGACTGCCCGGAGAATTCAATTGAGATATGAGGACTGCTTTTGAACGCATGAAAACGGGAAGGATATACAATCCTTTGAAGTAAGCGATATACAGGCCTTCCTATAAACATGAAATATCAGCGGAGAAAATTACAATTTTGTAAGGCCATCACATTTATGCATTGATTTTAAAAATCTGAAAATTAATGGACGAAAAAAGAAAGATGGGGGAAAAGGGGAAAATCCGCAGCATGACTTTCTTATAACTCACAGCCTGCCGGATTCAGATTCATGATCAAATTTGCCGTTTCTTAAAAAATACACAACCTGTTTTAATACCTTATTATTCCTCATGATAAAGGAATGGCTGCTGGTCACCACTAAAAAATCTTTCATTTCATGAAGTTTTGCGCTTTCAACCGAAACCTTGCCGTCATCCGGGCCTGGGATCAGCCAGGAATACAGGGGATTGAAAGACGCGTCGCCGGTAATCACCCCAATCTCGCCTTTTACCGGCTTCAGGGTGTTGGGAAGGCTTTCCGGGCCGGTTCCCAGCACCTGGCCGGCCGGCCCGTTGAGCCAGTCGTAAATAAACAACTTATGAAATGCATCCGCCAGTTCACTCCCTTTGTTCGGAGGACTGATCATGACGATGCGGCTCCCTTCCGGCAAAGCATGGTTCTGGAGATACTGGCGGGTGACGATCCCGCCCAGGGAATGGGTGACGATATGGATTTTTAAAGCATTTTTTTTGCGGCACTGCTCCACCATGGCCGCAAGATGTTGTTCTGCAATGGTTTCCACTGTTTCCTCGGTGGACGGGTATCCGGTATTGATCACCGAAAAACCGTTTTCGGCAAGATGCGCTTCCAGGGGCCGCATGGACCTTTCCGTGCGGGCCATGCCGTGCAGCAGAATCACAACCTCCGGGCCAGTTTCAGACACCGGCTTTTCTTCCGCAGAAATGGCCGGAGTGGAACAGAAGATAAACGCAAGTGACATGCACAGCATTTTCATACCTGAATAAATCATTTTTTTAAAACAACCCTCAGAAAGGGGTTTAAACAGGTTCTCAGGGTTCGGCAAAAAGCGCCCGCACCGTATCCGGTATTTTTCCTTTGGGAATCAAGGCATTGCCCTCTCCCACTTCATAGATCCCGAACCATTCCTCCGGGTCCTGCGGCTCGTGCCGGGTGGAATCCGTCGGGTCTTCGCCGCTTTTCCACCATTCGTCCTGAAGTTCAAAAAACACGAGCCCCGTGAACTTCTCATGGCCTTTGGCGGTCCGCACATCCTGCCAGACCGACCGGAAGGTTTTCGGCACATCTTCCACCCGGTGGCCGCCGAACCCCGGCACCCAGTCTTTGGGGGCGATGGGGGAGGTGGACAGCCCCACCTGGGTGATGAGGATGGGCTTTTTCACGCTTTCGGCGAGCTCTTCCAGGTACCCCTGATAAGTGGTGCCGGTGACCGAACCGGGCCCGGATGTCCGGACACCATTCGCATAAGTGTAAATATTCATGCAGATGAGATCGCCGATATCCGGCATAATCAGGCTGGCCTTCGCCACTTCAAGGTCCGGCCGGTCCGCCACGGGGCCGATATGGGTCCAGCTGGTGTGGCAATACAGGTGACGGCGGCCATAGCGTTTGATTTCGTATTCCATGGCTCCGTCAATGAGCCGGGCCAGGGCCACTTCCGTTGGCGTCCGGTTCGTCACTTTCACATGTCTGCCCGAAAAGTTACGCACATGCGGATGGCGGGCGTCCGTGCGCGTCACCGACGCCGCCTGAAGCTCATCGCCGATGGAAAACAGGACCAGCCGGTCCGGGCGGCCCACGGCATAGGTGTGGTCAATGACTTCCCGGATATTGGCCAGTGACGTTTTCTGGAACGTCTCGTCCAAAAAGTCTTCCGCATAGGCCCACAGCCAGATATCCTGGCCATAAACGAGGCCGGTTTTATCAAGGGCCTTAAAAAAACCTGCCGGCATTTTAAGCGGGAAAACATGGAGATAATTAACGCCAAGGCTGTCAATCAGCGGCAAATGAAGGGCATACCGGCCGTCATCCCCTGGGCTTGCGCCATAAATCGGAGTTTCACCCGGCAGATAGGGAGAATACCCCATGCCCCGGAAAAAAACCGGCTTTCCGCCCTTCGAAAGATCAACGACTTCATGACCCCAGACAATGAACCGGTCTGGAACCGGTGTCTCCACAGTGATATGCGCGGTCTTTTCCAAAGATACGGAAGCTGCCTCCCCGGCCCGGGCCTCAGCCCCAGCACCCAATTGAACGGCTGCGGCATAAAACATCAAAACGATCAGGACCAGCGATACTCTAAGCCTCATGGCATCCAAATTCCTTGTTAATTCCCTCCTGTGTCCGGATAAGACATCAAAGAGGGACATTGGTTTCTTCAGGCTGCATTCTCTATAATAGCCTGTTTTCTCAGTTCTTTTTTATTGATTTTCTGGACTTCGGTCAGGGGGATTTCGTCAACAATACAGACTTTTTTCGGCACCGCGTATTTGGGCACTTTTTCTTTCAGATAATCGATGATCGCATCCTCCGTCAGCGAATCCTTAAATCCGGGCCGGGGCTGGATATACACCACCACCCGCTCGCTGCCCTCCCTTGACGCATCCGGAATACCCACGGTGGCGGCCATGTTCACTGCCGGATGCTTATAGAGAATATCGTCCACTTCCCTGGAATACACCTTGTAGCCGGACACGATTATCATGTCCTTGGTGCGGTCCACAATATAAAAATAGCCGTTTTCATCCACCCGGACCACATCAGAGGTATGAATATATCCTTCCGGGTCAATGCCGTCGCCGGGGTTGGGCCAGTAGCCCAGCATACGCTGGGGGCCGCGCAGCAGCATCTCGCCGATCCTGCCTGCCAGCATGTCTTCCATGGTCAGTTCCGCGCCGGTTTCCACATCAAGAATTTTGATTTCCGTATCCGGAAAAGGAATGCCGATGGCGCCCCGTTTTTCCACCGGCGCTTTTGGGGTTTTGCCGGAAGCTTTCGGGGCCGTATGGCGGGTCAGCCTTAAAAACATGCGGGTCAGCGCGTAACCGACATTTCTGGTGCCCGCCAGCCGCAAAAGCCAGTTCAGCACCGGCTTTTGTCCGGGCAGACGCAGCATGAAATTGGATATCATGACCCGAGTTCTGCCGCCCATGAGCCGGATCATAAACGACGCGTTGAGATGGGTGACGGGCGACATTTCGGAAAGCCCGTATCCCTCCATGATGCCGCCGCCCGCTTTTTTCTCAAACGCTTCCTGGGCGCTGGCCGGCAGCGGCGCTGACCCGGAAAGACAGAGCATGCCCAAACCATCCAGCTCGGATTCGCACAGCTTCATGAACTGGGTGGGCACCCCCATCTGCATGAGGGGCCGGTATTCCTTAATCATTTCCACCATACCCGCCGTGTCTCTGGGATCATTGATCAGAATCTGGTTAAAACCGAAAAACGTCATGGAGTGCATGACGAGATGCCCGTAGGAATGAAAAAAAGGCACGCCGATAAGCACGGAAATCGCGCCCCGGATCAAAAAACCGGACTGGCCCATGGCATAAAAGTTCTGGATCGTATTGGCGTAGATGTTCCTATGGGTCAGCATGCACCCTTTGGGAAGTCCGGTGGTGCCGCCGGTAAACAGCAGGGTTTCAAGATCCTTTTCCACATCAAAAACAATTTCCGGCGGATTGGGCGCATTCTGTTCGATGAGTTCCCTCATCCAGTAAGCGCCGGGAATGCCGGTGTCACCGAATGGCCGGGGTCCGGAATTGGAATAATCGTCCAGCCGGGTCACGATGACATGGGGAATCGCCACCTTCTTCAGGATGGCCCGGGCCACATCCAGGTACTCGTCCAGGCAGATCAGGGCCTTTGGCCCGCTTTCCTTGAATTTATGCTCCAGATTGTCCGGCGGTTCCAGGGAACTGCACGGAATCTGGACCAGCCCGGCCCTTGAAATGGCATAGTCCGCCACAAAAAACTGGATGGAGGTGGGCAGAATCGTCGCCACCCGGTCGCCTTTCTTCAAGCCAAAGCCCGCCAGCGCCGTGGCCAGCCGGTCCACATGGTCTTTGAGTTCCGGGTAGGATATTTTAAAATTATTCTGTATCAACCCGTTTTTTTTGAATTTTTTCGCAGCGATCGCCAGCATGTCATATACCGGCTCATTCGGGTAGGGTTTCAAAGTGCGGGGAATGCCGTGTACGCGATACTCTTTTTCCCAGGGAAGGCTGTTTTCAATCATCGTGGACTCCTCAAATATTCTCCCGAAACAAAAGAAGGGGCTTCAATACCAGTCTTCAATTTTCAGACCATTAACCCTTTCAAATTCTTTCAAGTTGTGGGTTACAAGCGTTGCATTATCTGCCAGTGCAGTTGCCGCGATTAATATATCAAAAGGGCCAATAGGGAGACCTTTGTGTTCAAGATCGACCCTTATATCCGCAGCATATATTGCCTCCTTGTCGCCAAAGGGGATAATGCTGACCACAGATAAAAAATCCTTTAACTGAATTTTTCGTTTTTCGGGAGAGCTTGATTTTTTAATGCCGACCTCGATCTCGAAAAGAACGATGGACGGTATATTGATTTCACGTGGTGATTTTGAAAGAAGAATCTCTGATACGTTGCCCAGTCCTTTAAAAAAATAAATGAGGGTATTTGTGTCGAGAACATATTTCATAACGGTTCTCTTTTCGCATCTTTACCCAAGTCTTTTCTGATCTCTTCCGGGCCGGGAAAGTCTTTCCATGCCCCGGATAATTTTGAAACAGAATCAGGCCACGTATCGGCTGTTTTTTCTTTGATCAGTTCTGCAAGCCACCTGCTCTTGGATAGGCCGCTTTTTTTCACGCTATTGATCATTTTTTTTTCCGTTTCCGGATTAAGATAAATAGTAACCTGCCCCATGATATCACCTCTTTTTTTTTAAAATCCCGCCTATTCGCTTATATGTTAATGTATATGTGGTCTTTTTGTCAAAATAATAAATATCCATTAATATCAGATCAATAGAATTACATTCGTGCAAGAAGGATTTCCTTAATCCCCGCCTTGTCCAATTTCACGGGATTGTTCTTGTTTCCGGTCTGTTCCACTATTCTGTCCATATCCTGAAGGCGGACGCCGAAAGCGCCCAGACGCGGCAGGTTGAAATCCTCCAGCCATTCATCCATCTGCCGGACCAGAAACCCCAGATGGGCGTCCCTGTTCTCCGGAACGTATTCCTGCCGGGCTAAAATCGCCCCCGCCCTGGCGTATTTTTCAAGAAAAATGCCGGGTGCATCAACTTCCTTCAAATACCGGATATTGGTCCGGGTGGCCGCGCCAATCAATGTGCCGCAAATCACCCCATGAGGGATATCGAAAAATCCGCCCAGAACGGACGCGAACCCATGCACCACCCCTAAACCCGCATGGGACAGAGTGATGCCGGACATGAGCGCGGCATAGGCCATTCCGGTTCTGGCCGCAAGGTTGTTCCCGTCTTGATATGCAACCGTGAGGCTGTCCCGGATCTGGGCCAGACCACTGACGGCAAGGGCGTCAGTCAATTCACTGGCATTTGTGGAAACATAAGATTCCAACAACTGCACAAACGCATCCATGCCGCAGGCAGCCGTCACCGCAGGCGGGCAGGAAACCATCAGCTCCGGATCGACAATAGCGATGTCCGGAACAAAATTATCATGACGGAGGGACCGCTTAAAACCGTCCGGCCCCACGTGGCTGAGCACTGCGTTCTTCGCCGCCTCGCTGCCGGTCCCTGCAGTGGTGGGCACCGCGACAAAAGGCGCCTTGACGCCGTCATGGGCTCCCGTCCCCTGAAATCCTTCGAGATAATTTTTCACGGTTTCATTTTTGGGCAGCATAGCGGAAACCGCCTTACCCGTGTCGATCACACTGCCGCCGCCGATGGCGACCACCAGGCCCGGATATTGGCCCCGGTATTGACCGACGATTTCATCCACCAGTTCCGGAGACGGTTCGCCGCTTGCCGACACATGAAAAAACTCGACAGATTGACCGGTTAAATCATCCGTCAGATCTTTCCATTTCTCTGATCCGTAAAACGAAGACGCGCCGGTGATGATGAGGACGCTTTGGGCGCTCTCAGTGATCAGCCGGGGCAGTTCCGAAAGTTTACCGGGACCAAAATAAATCCGGGGCAGTTTCCCCAAATTAAACGGGATCATATGATCTCCCGGCCCTTCTCTTCAGCCTTATGTTCCAGAAACAGCCGTTTCTCTCTTTCCAGTTCGGCTTTCAGTTCTTCTTCAGTCGGCAAAATCAGGCGGTATTTCGTCGCGAAAATCTGTTCATTCCCCTTAAGGACCGAATATCTCACAACCGTATCGTCCTTCTGGGCGCAAAGAATAATGCCGATGGTCGGATTATCGTCCGGCTGAGTTTTCAAATCATCAAACATGCGAACATACATGTCCATCTGGCCCACGTCCTGATGGGTCAGCTTTCCCACTTTAAGGTCGATCAGCACAAAGCATTTCAAAAGATAATTGTAAAAAACGAGGTCAATATAGAAATGACTGGTTTCGGTACTGATACGAAACTGTCTGCCGACAAAAGAAAACCCTTTGCCCATCTCCAGAAGAAACGTTTGCAGATTGCCGATAATGGCGGCCTCAATCTCTTTTTCCGTATTGCCGGAATCTTCGGACAACCCAAGAAATTCCAGCACATAGGGATCTTTGATCAAATCGGATGGACGATTCTTTTCCAAGGCGGCTTGGACCGCCAGCTCTTCTTGTTTGTGCCTGGATGACAACAGTCTTTCGTAATAAAATGAATTTATTTGCCTTTCAAGAACACGGGAACTCCAGTTCTGCTCAGCAGCCTCACTTATATAATACTCTCGGGCCTCGGGGTTCTCAACGCGCATAATCAACCGGTAATGCGTCCAGCTCAATTCGCTACGCAGCGCGTAGCTTTTTCCCAATTCCGGAAAAGTGAGATAAAACTGTCTGAAATTTTTCAGATTAGCCAATGAAAAGCCATTACCGAGCTCCCCAGTGAGTTTTTTGGAAAGATTCTTGAGGAGTTCCTCTCCATATCCGGCGCGTTCCTTACCCTTCTGCTCCTCTTTCACGATACGTCTGCCGGCCTGCCAGTAAGCTTCGACCATCGCAAAATTAATGGCGGTGTAGGCTTTTTGCCGGGCTCCCTCAAGAATCGTACGGATTTCAGCATAAAAATGGTCCGACACCATATCTTTTCGCATCACTTCCGCCTCACATATAATGAAAACCAAAATAACGTTTTCTTTTTATTGTTCATATTTATTCAATATAACGGAATCACATCCTACCACTTGCCCTTGTCCATCGGTGCGATCACACGGTGCCGGACGCCGTCCCTGGGCTTCGCCATCCAGGATTCCACCGTCTGCCGCCATTTTAAATAATGGGCCGTTTCCCTGTGCGCCAGGGCCGCCGCCTCGGTTTCATAGACCTCATACAGCAAAAACCGGCACGGGTCATCCATGCACTGCAACACATCAAACCGAAGATTGCCGGGTTCCTTCACGGAATTTTGGTGGTTTTCCACGCAGGCCGCCTTAAATTCTTCGACATGCGCTTCTTTAACAAAAATCGTCACGCTGGTAACAATCATATCGGTTCCCCCTGAGTGGTTGTTGAAATTTTGGGTTCACTTTATTTTCTGCCGTCCACTTCAAACACCTTCAGCACTTCGTCACCATAATGGTTAATAACCTTTACGGCGATTTTACCGGATTCCGGCTGGTCGAATGGACGGCTCACGGTTCTGTAAAGACTGTTCCAGGCGGCTTCGTCGATCTCCGCCCTTAATGCCCGTTTGAGTTTTTGGTAAGGTTCATCCGCTCCGGTGAAATACGCATGGCGAACAAAAAAACTCTCGCCGTTGTAATCCGTGTCGATGAACCAGCAGGCGATGTCGTCGGTTGAGGCGCTGCGAATCTGGCCGGTGGTGGGGTCATAAACATCCATGCCCTTGATCTCTATCTCAATTTTGCCGTCGGCACCCACCTGAATCCTGCCGTTGGCCGGGTCCACGGGCTGAATGTCCGGCTCACCGAAAACCATGAACAGGTTGCCCGCGCCGGTTTTTTTAAGGTTCAAGGATCATGGTGGCAAAGTCCTGTTGATTGTGGCCTATCTGAACCGTCACGGTCTATTTGTCCTTAATTTTGACTTTCATGAGATCCGCCAATGGAACTGCTAAAGGAAGACCCGAACTTCTTCCGCCTTTATAACCTTCAAGTTCGCTAATGTCCCATAAAGCATCACCAAAATCGTCATAACGGCATTTCTCTATTTTATAAACCAGATAATTATTAGAGGAAGGATTTTTGTAACCCTTTTTAATCATTTCAATTTTCGAAAAAACTCTCGGGCCCTTTTCAACTATTCGCCATATGTCTCCGGATTTCAGACTTCCTTCAGTATGAAGAATCAGGTAAAGTGCACCAGCTGCCTCAGGGGTTAGTCTGATTGAACCTCTAACACTGTTAACGCGAAAATTATAAATCCCGTTTTTTTTTATCCATTCATAATGTGTCTCATTTTTGTAATATCCAATAAGGACAAAAATGTCTGCCGGTGGTAACGCTCTTTTTTGATCATCATATTCAGGTATAAGTTCCTTTACATCAAAGCCATTTTTATCTTTATGAATGTCATAAATCCTATATGTCATCCGATCACGCTGGGAAGCGCGGTTTAGAAAATGATTAACAACTTTTATAATGAACACTTTTAGATATTCAGTTCCGTCATCGATCTGTGAAGGCCGCACTGCAAATGCCCCGAGGCCTGGAATTATTTCATGGAAACCTCTCATCAAATCTCCACTATCGTACCCCGGATAAATAACATAAGCGCCTCCTGTTCGCCTTATTGCATCCTTATAGGCATGCATTTTCAAGAGGTCTGCTCTCTGATAAGTTCCGAAACGCTGTTCCTCTTTTTCTTTATCATGATCAACCTGGTCTCCCCCGATAATTTCAGTAAAACCTTCAACTTTATATTTAGCATCAAAATGGATATGAACAATAAGTTCCTGTTCCTCGGCTTTTTCTGGTGGAAATCCTTCTGGCCAAACCGAAAGAGTGTAATCCGGACGCATACTTTTTGACCAGCTTCCGCTGTTTGGGGTAGTGTCTCAGTTTGAAATCAATCCAATAAATTTAAAATGTCTTGAACGCTCCATAGCCGATCAGAAATCCCGGCTTCCATCGCCGGTGTGACTCTCAGTGTTGTATGAATCCTGCAAAAATTATAATACATAAAATGAAGAGCTACGGCAAAATACAGATTATCAACTTTTTTACTGAAACCATTTGTAAGTCTGGTAAATCTTCTCATAGACATCCGCATTGTAAGGTTTTGACGCTCAACATAGCTTGTTGATATATATTTATTGTCAGGATTCCCGGTTATGGTTTTTTTAGAAGTTCCAGAACATTCAGAAGGGCTATATTTACGCTGATCGTCCTTTGACGCAGATTCGCCAAAGTGTTTAATCAACATAGCATAATCAACCTCACACCCAAACGCGCCTTCTATGGCTTCCAAATATAACTTATATCCATCAGTTGTTACCTGAACTCTATTTTTAAGGCGACCTGCTAAGTCATTGATAAATTGTTCTGCAAAATCAGCGTCCCTACGCCCAACAAGAAAATTGATCATAAGTTTTGTATCGGCGCACATCGCAGTCCACGTATAAACATCCCCATAACCAAATGTACCTTTCAGGTCTTCCGGCACATTCTTTTCTTTGGCGTAGCAAAAACTCCATATTTCATCACACTGAACGCGCTTGCATATAATGTTCCGCAATGTTTTATCTTGATATTCTGCACAAGCCGCACCGAGATCAACCAAGAGCTTTGTAACGGTGTTGATTGAGCACCCCGATATCCGGCTGGTTGATCGTAGGCTGTTACCTTCCACCAGCAACTTGACAATGAGAGTTCTTTTTTCAGTGCTAAGCTTGTTCATATTGTTTTCTCCTTTCCATAATGAACATTATGCTTGAGCGCTGAAGCATTGTCAATATAAAACTGCTGCCGGGCATAAAAAAAATAAAACCATTAATTTTCTATTACTTAACCCGTCTTAAATATTTTTTTGGGCTATTCTCGCTTGCTACTCCTGATTGTTTATTTGATTTACCGCTAAGCCCTATAATCGCTAAACCAAAAACCAAAGAATCTATTTCATCAGAAAATACACATATGTCTTTAGCTATATCGTCCTTTGTTATACCTTCCTTGCGGAGTGCTTCGAAAACCATAGGTAATAATTTCGATGTTTCACGTTGCTTGATAGCGTTCGGCTCATTTTTTAAATAACCTGACTTTGACATTTCAATTACTAAATTTCTATATATCCATTCAGATAAAAAATTTAAATCATACATCCTCCTAACAAGAGCAGAAGCAGCTACTTTCCATATTGATTTAAGATTAATGATGCTATTAAGAGTGATCGATGGAGAATGCGGAATACGAGCAGCTACGCTTCTTCCCGGCATAAGGAAAGCTGATGCAAACTTTTGGGCCTGGGTTTCCGCTTCCTTCCCTAATGGCGTTCCATGTTTATGTAATACCAAATGTCCAAGTTCATGGGCTGCGTCAAAGCGGCTCCTCTCTACAGACTTTTGAGTATTTAAAAAAACAAATGGCTGATCGTCTATCCAAAATGAAAAAGCATCCATATCTAAAGTCCTTTCAGATAAAGAAAAGACCCTTACGCCTTTAGATTCGAGCATATGAACCATATTGTTAATAGATAATTCACCAATAGCCCATTCATCTCTAAGCGTTACTGCTGCTGTTTCTGGATCAAAATCATTTAAATCCGGGATACATGGTTGTGGGAGTCTGAATTTATTATTTATCCACGTAGTAAACTCAATAGCTATTTGAGCAGCGCATAAAGCGGAATCTCTCACAGAAGCAGTCATTCTTGATAGCGACCTAAAACTAACGGATGTTTCATCAAGAGATGCTATATCGTCCTTGAAAAAAAAACTTTTTGGAAATTTTAATTGTTCCGCAATTAAATCGATTAAATCTTTCGGTTCGAACTTTCCATTTTCATAGTTTGATAAAGTTTTAGGAGTTATATTTAATGCAGAACTAAGAGCAACTATTGTTAGCCCCCTTCGTTTACGTGCAAATTTTAGACGGTTTGGGTTAAATGAAATTAAGTCACTCATCTTATTCCCTGCGCTCAATTTTAAATTCGACATCTGTTTCACCGTTAGGATTGTATTGTTGGCTTGACACAGAATTTAATTTAATCACTGGAAGGATAATCCTGTTACCCCAACTACTTACTTTTAATTCTTTAAAATCAATTTCAAGAGGCATCGATAGCTCACTTCTCATTTCCTTTTTGAAGGGATCAATGTAATGAAGGAGAATCCAAGTCGGTTTTATTTTTTCTGGTTGATTGGGGATTGTTTTAGAAACTTTTAGCGGAAGATCAAGCTGTTGATGGTAATAATTTTCATCAACTATTTTTTGAGTTTGCCCTCCTTTTGAATTTTTTGTTTTTGGATTTTCGAACTCATTTCCAGTATATTTATTCCCGCTGGATACAATAATCCTTATTCCAGTTTTTTTATTAACCGTGAATTCAAGATTTTGCTCTCTCTGCATTTCCCAACCCAATGGGCATAATATTTCCCTCATGGCTCTCACTGCTGCAAAATATGCATATGAACCAGCAGCATTAATGGCATCATATTGCGTGGCGTTATTGTAGGCTGCCAATGCCCTTAAACAAATATCATTTAACCATTTTACTTGTACGCCAATCGATTTGATAATTTCGAATTGTTCAGTTGTGTTTGGTTTTGTTACACTTGATAGCATTATTTATCTCCTTATTAATTGTTTTTCCCTTTTCGTAACATCATTTGATGTGGAAAAACAAGAAAAAAATTATTTTTTATTAAAAAATACAAATAAGGAGTGGATTATTTTTTTGACCATCTCGCTTTGGCTGCTTTGCGGGCTATTTCTGAGCGTTGCTCTGGGGTAAGCTTTTCTGATCTTGCCCTTCCACCTTTCAATCCACCAAGCCGCCCGAGTTCAACGGCGGCTTGGTTTTTTTGTGGCTTTTCTTCGTCTTGAGGCGTAGCTTCAGAAGTGGCTTGATCGGCAATGAATGCGGCAAGCTTATTTAAATCGATGGGTGTTTTTGATTTTTTAGTCATGATTTCTTTGTATCATGACCGCTCAAGCATTTCAAGATGTAAAAAATTCAAACTGAGACACTACCCTGTTTGGATAAAGTTTTTCTCCGTTGAAGATGCGATTATAGCTAAATTCGACTTCTAAATTTCTTACATGGCTTCTGAAAACTCCTTTTAATGGTATATGCCTACCTGCCTTAAGTTTTAACCCCAAACCATCTAAAGTCGGTTCAATAAGCTTTTCAATAGAATCTGCTTCAATCGAAAAAACCTCCTTTAGCAATTCTAACAATTTAAAGAACAGCCAGTACTCATATAGCACAGCAACATCGCGCTTGCCTGCGTTGTAAACATCCTCTCCCCCTTTCCATATCAATTTTGCCGCAAGGTCAAACAGCAACCAAACCCTCAGCAATTCCCGGTAACCTTCTTTCCGTTGAAGGACAGGACTGTTCAACGGTATGGTATTGAGAGGCGATATCCCTTTGAAAAAATTATGATTCAAAATTTCGCTTAACTGTTCCTCAAGAATCAGTGCCTCTCTACAAGATCGCGAATAACTGCTTTTCTTATTTGGTACAGGTTCAGAGGATAACGATTATATCCTAACCAAGCCAATTTAAATTTGGTTTTTGTTCTTTGAAAAATAAATCTATTGCATCCACCAATAAT
>QZKW01000047.1 GCA_003599885.1 Desulfobacteraceae bacterium
GGAGGGTTTCTTTGAAGTCTTCGCGACGGTGGTGATGGCATTTTTGCTTTCTCACATTGGCGCAGTGAGCAAAAAATTCGCTCTGACGACCATCTATTTTACAGTATTTCTCTATCTCGGCAGCGGCGTTATCGGAACTTTTCACCATCTTTACTGGGCTGGTACCCCCACAGCGATCATTGCGCTGGGTGCCGTGTTTTCAGCACTGGAAGTTGTTCCGCTCTCTCTGCTGGGGTTTGAGGTGGCGCACAATTTGAAAGTGATTGATGCGGGCGGAACGGCATATGCTTACAAATGGCCGATTTATTTTTTTATTTCCGTGTCTTTCTGGAATCTTTTAGGGGCCGGTGTGTTCGGATTCCTGATCAACCCACCCATTGTTCTTTACTATGCTCAGGGAATCAATACCACGCCGATTCACTCCCATGCTGCGCTTTTTGGCGTTTATGGGTTGCTCGCCATCTCTCTGATGCTATTTTCAGTGCGTCATATTGTAACCAGGGCTTCCTGGTCGGATGGACTGCTTAAATGGAGCTTCTGGGGGCTGAACGGCGGGCTGGTGAGCATGATGGTATTCAGTCTTATTCCATCCGGATTTTATCAGTTCTATTATGCAGTTAAATATGGCCTGTGGTTTGCCCGCAGTCCGGAAATCGCATCCGGGCCGGTTATTCGGGCGTTAAGTTGGGCCAGGCTTGTCCCGGATCTGATATTTTCAACCGGAGCCATGCTTCTATTTTTGTTTCTACTTCGCGCCATATGGATGACGTTCATCAGAAAATCGATAACCAAGTGATTAATAAGCAAAAATTTATCGTAAAAGGTGTATATCATTATGAATCTTTTCCGCTATGGAGATACGATATGCCGAAAAATTTTAAATTTGAAACCCTCAGTCTTCATGCAGGCCATGAGCCAGATCCGATAACCTTGTCTCGGGCGGTTCCGATATTCAGGACTTCGTCCTATGTTTTCAAGGATACTGATCATGCGGCCAATCTATTTTCCCTCAAGGAGCCGGGGAATATTTATACCCGCCTGATGAATCCCACCCAGGATGTGCTGGAAAAACGAATGGCCGCTTTGGAAAACGGGGCCGCAGCCCTGGCTCTGTCGTCGGGCACGGCCGCCATCCACAATGCCATCATCACCATCTGTCAAGCCGGGGATGAAATCGTTTCCGCCAACAATCTTTATGGCGGGACCCACACGATGTTTAATAATATCCTGCCCCGGTTCGGCATTCGTACCCGATTTGTTGACCCAGAAACGCCAGACAATTTCAACCAGGCAATTTCCTCAAAAACACGGGCAATTTTTATCGAAACTATCGGGAATCCAGCCCTTGAATTTACAGACATCCAGGCAATTAGCGCCATTGCGCGTCGTCATAACCTTCCCCTGATTGTGGACGGAACTTTTACTACGCCTTATCTCCTGCAAGCAATCAATCACGGAGCGGATATCGTTGTGAATTCCATGACCAAATGGATCGGGGGGCACGGTACCGGCATTGGCGGCATTGTCATAGATTCCGGCCGATTCAACTGGCAGGACCCCAAATTCAGCCTCTTTAATGACCCGGATGACAGCTACAGCGGCCTTCGATTCGCCCATGACCTGGGCGGCAACAATCCTCTTGCATTTATCCTGCGCATGCGGCTGGTGCCGTTAAGAAACCTGGGCGCCTGTATCTCACCGGATAATGCCTGGATGTTTCTGCAGGGAATTGAAACCCTTGCCTTGCGTATGGAGCGGCATTCCCAAAATGCCATGGAGTCGGCTGTTTTTTTAAAATCCCACCCCGAGGTCGCCTGGGTGAGATATCCGGGGCTCCCGGATGACCCGGCGCATTCATTAGCCTGTCGATATCTGAAAAAAGGGTTTGGCGGTATGGTCGTGTTCGGCATCAAGGGCGGCGGACAGAGGGGCGCACGTTTCATTGAACGGTTAAAATTGTTTTCCCACCTGGCCAATGTGGGGGATGCTAAAAGTCTTGCCTTACATCCGGCCTCCACGTCCCACTCACAGTTGTCGGAAAAAGATCAGATCAAAGGAGGCGTGACTCCGGATCTTATCCGGCTTTCCATCGGCATCGAACACATTGACGACATTATCGGCGATTTAAAACAGGCTTTTGAATTACAATGACAACATCCATATGGTTCATCAAAAAGGCCGGATTGTTTACTATTCCCCAAATCTGCTGGCCATCCGTGGCATTTTTTTATCGGAAAAAGAAATGCATGAATTTTCCAATGAGATGGAGACTACGCCCATGAATGCGACAAAACTTCTTATCAAAGAACACGCGATCATTCTGAAAGTGTTGGATTCCCTTTCATCTGCAAGAAACCATATTGAAAACGGCAGGTTGCCTGAAAAATTCTTTTTTGAACAGGCGGTCCGGTTTTCCCGGGATTTTTCAGACACATTTCACCATTTTAAAGAGGAATTCCTGATGTTTGGAATGTTGGCGCAAAAAAAAGAAGGGGATATAGACCTGGAGATCGGGGCGCTGCGATATCAGCATGAAAAATGCAGGGGTTTTATAAAGGGCATCGATGCTTCCCTCAAAGGATATGGCGAAAAAGACGAACTATCCATTACCATGCTTCTTGAAAACCTGGCTCCTTATATTTCCTTGTTGCGCCGCCACATTTATCAGGAAAACCATCTTTTTTTCCCGCTGGTAGAACAGTCCCTCACTGAAATGGAAAATCAGTACCTTCTGGAGCAATTCGCCAAAGAAGAAGAACGGTTTGGCGGGAAAACGGTTTTTGTTACCGGAAAAGGCCAGGCTGACGAATTGGCCCGTATGGTCCAGGAAATCGCGGGGGGAATTTAATTCATGGGGAAAAAACTGGATTGTTGGAAATTCATGAATTGCGGCAGGGCGCCCGGTGGTGACAATGTATCTGAACTCGGATTATGCCCGGCGGCCACGGATGACTCTTTTACCGGAATCAATTCAGGAATCTGTGGCGGCCGTTTCTGTTGGGCCGTTGCAGGAACGCTCTGCGGCGGTGAAGTCCAGGGAACCTTTGCCGAAAAACGCGATTCCTGCGTCAATTGCGATTTTTACAAGCGCGTTCAGGCTGAACAAGGCACCATTAATCTGCGCACCAAATTTTTAAGATTTGTCAATCCTTACTCCCAAGGCGCATTGTTCGATGATTTGCCTCAAGAGCATATCCGGTCCGGAGAACGCTTCATCACGCAGGGAGAAGCCCGTGATACGGCTTATATTATTCAGCGCGGGGCATGTATAGAACTCGTCGAGAAGCATGGGATGATCCATCCGGTGGGCCATCGGGGCGAGGGGGACATCGTGGGTATGATTTCGGTTTTAACCGGTGAACCGAGTACCTTTCATGTTGAAGCGGAAACGGACATGGATGTCTGGACCATCAACAAAGCCAGGTTTGATGCCACCTCACAAAATGACTCGGATCTTCTGACGTTCCTTACGGAACTCATTTCGGACCGGTTCGACTCCACCCGGCCCACGGCAGACAGAACCATCGGCAAATACGTGGCCACGGACATAATTGGTCGCGGGGGCTACAGTATTGTCTATAAAGGGGTTCATGAACTTTTGCGCATGCCTGTGGCCATTAAAATGATGCGCCACGATATGGCCACACGGCCGCTTTTTTTAGACAATTTTCACAATGAGGCCAGGATCATTGCCGGACTCAACCATGAAAACATTATCCGGGTGCTTGATATTGAGGAACGGTACCGAACGGTTTTTATTATTATGGAATATCTGGAAGGTGAGTCTTTATACGGCATGATAAAACGCCTGAAATCCATTCCCCCGCTACTGGCTGCCGGCTTCATAAGTCAGGTCTGCACGGCTTTGGACTACGCCGCCTCTAAAGGGCTCATTCACAGGGATATCAATCCCAAAAATATCATCGTTATGCCGGGTGATCGCATCAAGCTCATTGATTTTGGGATGGCATGCCCCGCAGGAACAGATGATCTCCATTTCGGCGGCGAGACTGTCTATGCTGCCCCCGAGTTGTTTGATGGCGAACCTGCGGATGAACGAAGCGACATATTCTCTCTGGGCATTACCGCTTATGAGTTGCTTACGGGGGAAAAACCCTTTCCAAACGTTTCCCCTTTAGAATTACTTAAACTCATCAAAACCCGTGACATTCCAGATCCTGCCCAAAAAGTTAAAAATCTGCCGGAACCCTTGCGCAAATCAATCCTGAAGGCCTGCCGACGCAATCCTCTGGAAAGATACCAGAATATCAAGGAGATGGCAGAGGATATCGCACCGCTCTTAAACGTCATGCCTTCCCATCCCCTGAACTCAGAATCGTCCGGGATGAAAAAAATCACCCTTTTTCTGGACATCGGCAATCACCGGGAAGCGGAATTTGATGGCGCACTCGCGGCATTTAACCGGAAAGTCAAAAAATTGGGGGGGCATTTAACCATTGAAAAAGAGTGATATGAGTCATAGGGCGGATTCAAATAACTGGAACGAAAAACAAGCCCGTCTGTCCACATCTGATTTTGATTTTTCAGCCTGGACCCATATTGGATATACCAGAAAATCCAACCAAGACCGGTATGTTATCAAGATGCTTCAAGACGCTTCAGTTCTGTTTGCCATTGCCGATGGTTTAGGGGGTGAGGGGGCGGGCGACCTGGCGGCTGAAACCATACGTAGCGAAATAGAAAAAATCGTTCATATCCCTCTGGGTGAAGAGAATCAAACGCTTGTGCGCCTGGCAAAGGCCCTTGATCTGCAAATCAGGAACACAGGGCAGTGCGAACAGGACTTAAACGGCATGGGCAGTACGCTTATCATTGTATTGATTCGTCATTCGTCTGCCTGGTGGGTTCACATCGGCGACAGCCGGCTCTATCTTTTTCGGAATTCTCAATTGATCCAGATTACCGAAGACCAGACCTTGGCTCGGTTTTTAATGGAAGAAAACGCCCTTACGCCCGAACAGGCACCTTCTCATTATTCCCAGCATGTCATGGATCAATATGTGGGGTGCGGGTATTGTGAGCCTGAATCCGGGACATTTGATACAGTTTCCGGAGATTTAATTGTATTGGCATCAGACGGCATCCACCGTCATATTTCCGAAGAAGCGCTATCTGATGCGCTTAGTTACCCTTCGGACTTAGGGGAACAATGCCATGATATTGTTCATTCCGTGTTGAAAAGCGGCGGAAAAGACAATCTGACCATCATGATTTTCCATCACAGATGAAAAAGGAATTTTTTTTTAAAAAATGATATTTAAAAATAAACAACACCTTGTTTTAATAAAAAATAAGTTGTTTTCCAGTTATCGAAACCGGATTCAATTGATTGTTTTTATAATTACCATCGCCACTGGATTCCAGTTTTATCTCTTTGTTTCCCAAATATTAAGCGATGAGCCCCTAACAGTTCACCGACCAACGGGGGTTGAAGGGTTTTTGCCCATTGGCGCATTGATGGGGTGGAAGTATTTTTTTACCACCGGCATTTGGGACAGCATTCATCCGGCATCCATGGTTCTTTTGGGGTTTGCCGTTTTGATATCATTCCTATTCAGAAGGTCTTTTTGCGGCTGGTTTTGTCCGGTGGGCACCCTTTCCGAATGGGTGTGGAAAATCGGTGAATCAAAACTGGGCAAAAATCTGAGATTCACCATCTGGATGGATTTGCCGTTGCGTTCCATAAAATATATTCTTTTGGGATTTTTTGCATATATCATCCTGCAAATGAGCCCATCCGATATCGCCGCATTTTTCGAAAGCACCTACTATAAAATCGCCGATATTAAAATGCTCCACTTTTTCACTAAAATTTCTCTGCTTACCGCAGCCACGCTTTTTGCGTTGACTTTGCTTTCATTTTTTCATTTTTTTTCAGGAATTTCTGGTGCCGGTATGCTTGCCCTTACGGAGCGATGCTTGGATTATTCAGTTTGTTCAGCCCGGCCCGAATTGTCCGAAATCCTGAATCCTGCATACATTGCGGCCGATGTTCCCAAGTATGTCCATCCCATCTGCCCGTCGATATAAAACAGCGGATTGTAACTCCCGAATGTACTTCCTGTATGGATTGCGTCAACATCTGTCCTTCAAAAAATACCCTGGAGCTTAAATCCTGGATTTTTCAAAAAACGGTCACCACCCCGCAGATGGGCAGCGGAATCCTAATCATTTTTTGTGTCATGATTTATATCGCCGGAATTACTGGACACTGGAAAACCAGCCTATCAGATGATGAATTCAAAATGTGGCTTAAAATTAGCGATCCATCAATGATTCAGCACCCATCCGTTCAATTGAAAGAAAGGTAATCCCTGTGACAAGGAATTTTCAAGACGATCTTATATAGGACACAATTTTAGATAGATGGTTTGGGAGGAGTGAACGAAATATCAATCCAGGATAGATATCGCCTTTACGGAATGCTTATAAAAGATGACATACGTTTTATGATTGAAAAGGCCATCAAACGCCTGCCGGTGATGGACGTCGAAAGTCGGCTCAAGGATATGAACAGTCGCGATTCGCTGCTTCGCAATAATTCTTTTGCTGCGAGTGAGATTTAAATACCATTCATGCTGATGAGTTATGATTGCGGGTTTATAAATAAACAGGCCGTATCCGGTTATCTGGATATGGCCTGTTTGTCTTTTTATGGAACCCTGTTTAACCAGCTATCTGAGGCGGTGCTGGCGCTGGTTTTGGTACGATTCGCTTGTTGCCTTCCCATATTTTTTGCGCTTTGGGCGTAACCGGGAGATATTTAAACCATGGATGGGAGTTCATGTGTTCCGGGTCCATTTGCAGTTCACGGCTGTGATGGAGAATGGGCGGCACGATGTTTTTGATGTCCCCGTCAATATCTTTGGCGATGGTGAACCCTGCCGCCCGCACCGCCGTATCCACGGCATTGCGGCTGTATTGCTGGGACTGGGCCAGTGTGTTCAGGGCCTTGGTGGGGTTATGAAAGCCCACGCTGTTTTCCGCAGACACCAGGTCCCAGAAGAACTGCCCTTTCCGGCACCACTGCCGGGCCTGGATCATCAGCAGGTCATAATCGCCGGGTTTTTCGCCCGCAAATTCCGAGGCCAGACGGATGGCTTCGTGGGCCTTGACCGAAATGTCCTGGGCGATCATGAGCTGTTCCCACACCTTGTGCTGGGTAAACAGCACCCGTTCCTTCAGAAATTCGGGTGTTTTGTCCGTATGGCACTGGCGGCAGGCCTTGAGGTCCGGGTCCTTGAGGGGGGAGGTCCAGTGATGGGTGGACATTTTCTTCTTGCCGTCCAAGCGGACATAGTTCATGTGGCAGTCTGCGCAGGTTACGCCCGCAGCACCGTGCACGCCGTTGGACCAGGTTTCATACTCCGGATGCTGGGCTTTCAGCATGGGGGTTTTGGAAACCGGATGGACCCAGTCCACAAAATTGCCTTCAAAGCCCGGGGTGGTGGTGTCGCCGTGGGTGGCGTAATAGGCGTACATGTTTTCCGGGTCCAGTCCGTCGGCCCAGGGAAACACGGGTTTTTTGGCCGGGCCGAATCCCTTGTCCTGAAAATAGTATTCCACATGGCACTGACCGCACATCAGGGCGCGCTGTTCGTTGCGGGGCAGGGTTTCAAATTTTTTCCCCTTTAAGGCCAGATAATCTTTTAGCGGCACACTGTAGAGGCGCAGGGTCATGTCCCTGGGATCGTGGCAGTTGGCGCACCCGATGGTATTTTCATCCAGATCCACCTGTTCCCGCAGTGTATTGAAATCCTGAGCCCAGAAATCATCGCCTTTTTCCTTCACGAAATAATTCATTTTGGCGGTCTTGCAGTTCATGCAGGTGGCCGGCAGACCGGCTTTTTCGTCATACCGGTTGATCCGGTCGATATTCAGGATGTCTTTCAGCGCATATGTGTGGCCCCGGGCGGCCCGGTATTCGTAGCTGAACGGATATCCCAGCCACAGGTTTTTTAAGTATGGCTGGGCGTATTTGTAGCCTTCGGGCAGGGGATTGACGTTGTCATGCTTGCTGTAGGCCACGGACCCGTTATATTCGGTCATGATTTTTGATTCGTTGTTGCGAAGGTAAGTTTCATAATGCAATTGAAACTCAGGTTTAAACGCGGAGTTGCGGATTTCGTCTTCCTTCAGGGATGTTTTGAACTTGGGCGTGACCGGCTCCACCGCATCCGAACACCCGGACAGAAAGGAGAGAATACCGATCAGGACCAGCATCAGGGTAACGGCTGGAATGTTAACATGGTGTTTATTGGTCAGTTTATGCATGGGTTTATACATCGGCGGCGCTCCTTTTGGCGATGGGCAGTTTCGGGGTATGGGGAACATGGCGGTGACAGTCGGTGCAGTGGGTTTTGGCCTGCATGTTCACGGATTGGATGCCGGCTTCGTGGCAGCGCCGGCAGTTCACCTGGACGACCTCGCGGGTTTCATCTCCGGGATGGATCAGGTCCGGAATGGTTTTGGTTACGGTGGCGAAGATGTCCCGGGTGCCTTCCTTTGTCTTGAACGGGATTTTGGCCGCGATATTGTGGGGCGCGTGGCATTCGTTGCAGGCCAGTTTTGCGTGGACAGATTGCTGGTGGGTCAGGGCCGCCTCGGACATGGCGTGGCATCTGCCGCAGAATCCCGCCTGGTCCGTGGTCGTCATGGCAAGCGCGGTGCCGATGATGCTGGCAGCGCCGGCGGCGAACGATAGCAATAACAGCCGCCAGGGCCAGCCACCGCTTTTTTTCATATTAAGCTTCCTTTCCCTTTCTGTGGAGACGGGCATACTTCCTCCTTTAAAGCTCTTTTCTTTTGGATAATTCGATACCGGGTATGAACCTTTTTTGTTCGGTTCGCGTATATAATATTTTTTTGAATAGATGAAAAGCAGGAAATTATTTTGAGATTGTTACTATTGATATTAAGGTAAAGATAATTTTTTTCATGATTTTTTACTTTTCCAGTTTGGCAAGTTGTAACTATTATCTTTCCTTAATAATAAGGCCTGTAAGATAAGTACAGATAATAGCCGAACATTCTAGGTCAAGATACTTTTCGACATCATCGTGGAAAAGAAATACCGCGTTTGCAGGCATAACGTCATCTGCATCATTGAAATTCAGAAAAATAGAAACTTTGTTGAGTGCCTGGAACCTGACGGATAAATCATAGGATTTGGTTTCCATAAGAGTTCCGCCAAGGTTTTGGCAGCTTGATCTCAGTTTATCCAGTTGCCCTGAAAAAGTTGCGCTGATGATCTTCCCCGTGTTTTCGCTGAATCGGGAAAATAACGGTCCTGCATTTGAAAATTCTCTAAAGGTCACCATCGTATTTGAGACTGTATCTTTTTGGAAAGGACATTTCATTAAATAATCACAGAGCACTACTTTTACAGCAGTGGTCACCTCACCACCGTTCATATCGACAAAGTCATTTCCATTAAATGCAATCCGCCTGTTGAAAAAATAAAACACATAGGATTGGCCGGATTTTTTGGCTCCAAGCGTCTCCGCACGTTTAGAAAGATCCAAAGCTTTAATTTCTGACAGGCCAGCCCCGTATTTTTTTTCAAATACCTTTGCATCTTCCATATCAGGCCTTTATTATTTATCAGGGATTTGATTCAACTCTGTCAGCAATGTTTCATATTCATCCTCATATGCCAGCAGCTCCATCATAATCGGCGGCTTTGTGGAGTGTGCCGGAAGGCGTTGCCTGGTTTCCCGGATCAGGTTTTCAAGTTCTGCCAGTCTGATTTTCATTTCTTTTTTTGATATCTGCATTTAATAGTTCACTCCTGCGGCTTTCACAAATTGAACACTGTGTGAATGACAAGGGGTGACCCCATATACCATATGACAGGAAGGGCATTGGGACTCAAGGGTTTCCATTAGAAAAATGGTACCGCAATTTGCACAGTTAATTAAAAGGAGAGCCTGTAAAAAATTGGTATTAAAACCCAACATTCTGATTTTATCGAGTATCTGTTTTCCGGATTCAAAAGCTCCTGAGCATCCATCATGCATTATCACATCCTCCTGATTTGGTTATTATTTAATCTGTGCAGGACATCTGTATTTTGATGCCGTCGTTATCGAAATTTCATGATCGCTGATTTGGAGATTAACAAAAAATGGACAAGAAATAATTGATCTAAATCAATAAAATAAAATTGGGATGAATAAAACAGTGAAGGATTTTGTCCGGAGGATTTAAATTGAATCTTGGCTGTTTTAATGAGAAACTGCATGATAAAATTATAGTTTCAATGTGAGTCCCTTCTATAGACAAAACAGTTTTATTCACTTAAATCAATGTGGCAGATATAAAATCTTAAATCTGGAGGCATTTTTTAATGAATCAGAAGGAAACACCAATAGGAAACCATCAAAAAAAGCTGATCAATCCAGCCGGTACAGAGGCAATCTATGATTCCATGCAGTTTTCACAGGCCGTCCAGGTCGGGGGTATGATTTGGATATCTGGCCAGGTCGGCATGAACGAAAAATTTGAAATGGCAGAGGGTATTGAAGCCCAAACTCGCCAGGCATTTATCAACCTTAAAAGAGTGCTCAACGAGGCCGGGGGATCGCTTGAAGATATTGCGGAATTGGTGACGTATCACATCTCCATGAGCGATATGCGAAAATTCGCCAAAGTGAAATCAGAGTTTTTTCCTAACAACTATCCGGCATGGACAGCAATCGGAATAAAAGAGCTCGTTTTGCCCGGTCTGCTTGTTGAAATTAGAGGGACGGCTGTAATAAATAAATAATGTAACACTCGGGAATATCGATACTCTAAAGGTTCCGGCTGGAATCTTAACTGAAACTGTTTCCAACGCAAGGAAGAATTTCGATAACAAGAGGCGCTTCTTTGATTTTGTGACATACACACAAGATAGAGGGGCGATTACAGGCGAAATAAGGCAATAAAAAAAGCCCGGAGAACTCTCCAGGCTTTTTTTAAAGAAACAAATTGCAATACCGCTTTACCGAAACTCCACCAGCACATAACAATCCGGCCCCGATTCCCCGGCCTTCATGATCTGGATGGTCTTGTTGTTGATGGTGCCCATGCCTTTTTTGGTTCTTTTTCCCTTTCATTTAGCTCCTGAACGGAATCAAGATTATCTGTGAGTTGATCATTTGTCGGCATTTTATATTCCCTTGAGAAAAAAATTATAAAATTTTCCGCCTTGCTTTGGGGATACCTTCAAAATGAATTGCTGCGTGATGATTGACTAACGAGCTTTTAATAATTTCATCATTAAAATCGATTTTTCTTGGCCCATTTTTAAACAGATGTTTAACATAATAATACATATTGTTCGCATACAAAAGACTCGCATGGGTCGCCATCTTCTGGGGAATATCTCCTGCCCCGAAGATATAAACACCGGTTTGCTGAATAATTTTTCCGGGCTCGGTAACCTCGCAATTACCACCCTGATTGATCGCAATATCCACAATGACCGATCCCGACTTCATTGTTGAAACCATTTGTTCGGTTACCAGCATGGGAGCGGTTTCATGTGGTACGTGAGCACTCAGGATAACTACGTCCGCATCTTCTATATGCGGGCTGATAAACCTATGTTCAATTTCCAGCCATTTCTCAGTCAAAAAATTAATATTACCACTGATGTTGACTGCAGGATATCGGGGAAAATTGAATTCAAGTGCTTTGGCACCGAGCCGCTTGGCTTCATTGCAAGCGCTTTTTTGAATATCGATCACCGTAACGACTCCGCCAAAATGTTTGGCCGTGACAATTGCCTGACGGCCGACAACACCCGCGCCGATGATTAAAAACTGCGCCGGGGGGATCGATCCCATAGCCATTTCGATCATCGGGGCAAATTTTTGCATTCGATTAATCGCCATTAAAACGGCTTTATATCCCGTAATGATGCCCATGGAATATGAAACATCCATTTTCAACGTGCGGGAAATACGCGGGACTCCATCCATGTTTAAAACTGTAATATTTTTTTTTCTGTACTGTTGCAGCATATAGCGGTTATCTGCTGATTCAGATTGAAAATGAGCAATCAGGATGCTTTTTTTGCGTAACATGTTAACTTCATGTCTTTCAAACCGTTTATTAAAATCAGGTGGTTTTATTTTTATGATGACATCGGACTGGGCATACAGCCTTTCCGAATCCGAAAAGAGCTTTGCACCTGCAAGCTCATATTCTCCGTCGCTTATAAAAACACCCTCCCCGGCGGACGCTTCAACCGCTACGTCAAAACCCAGATCAATAAATTTCATCACCGTTTCCGGTATGGCCGCAACTCTGTTCTCTCCAGGTGTAATTTCCTTGGGAATTCCGATCAACATGATCCACCTCGTTTACAAAAATTATAAAAACTTGTGTCCCAGTCCCGGTCGCTTCACACATTTTTTTAAAGCCAGGTGGAAAATTTTTGGGGATTGCCCGTGATTTCTATATGGGGTGCTTTTTTTCTTCTGCGTGATAGAAAATCCATAAAAATATTCAGGCCGAACTCGTTGGTATTTCTGAGCTTATCGACATGTAAATAAATTTTTTTATGGTTTTTCCATTGTTGTTCTATCGCCAGCTTGAGTTCCTCAGCCGATGATCCGTCAAAGTCGCCACTTAAAAAAACGTGCGCCGCTTGATTTTTTGATTGTATTTTAATTTTAAAGTTTGCTGCCATGACAATTATCCGTTTTTTAAACAGTGTTGCAAAATAATGTTTTTACAAATTAATACGTCAATAGACTTTTAGATAAACGCCAGAAATCAGATATGATGTATTACCAGTGTGGCTGATTTCCAATCCTCAGGCCAGTTACATCCTCTGTCGTCATCAGCGTCATGAAAGCGCTGGGATCTTTTTGAAGAACAATTTTTTTCACGGCGCCAATGTTTTTACGGTTGATAACCGAATACAGGATTGTTTTATCAGTTCCCCGGAATCCGCCCTTGCCGCTTATTTTGGTGATACCGACATTGCATTGGCCCAATAAATCTTTTGCGATTTCCTGCCATTGTTCCGATATGATCAACGCCGCCTTTCGTCCGGTCATGCCATAAAAAATTTTATCAAGTATCAGCATGTTCACAGTCGCGTACACAAAGGCGTAAAGGACTGTTTCAATGGGAAACAGCAATGCAGAAGCGATTAAAACGATGCCGTTAATGATCGCCGTCCCGGTCCCGACACTGAGAGAAAACCGCTTGTGCATGATAACGGAAAAAATTTCAGTCCCGCCGATAGACCCATAAGACCGCAAAATGATGGCGACCCCGATCCCGGAAAGAGAGCCCGCCGTAACGGCCGCGAGCATGGGGTCTGCAATATTGATCTGAACATCAATGAAAAACAATATCATGGAATAGATTATCATGCCCCAAACTGAATAAAGAACAAATCGAATGCCCACAAACCGCCATCCCAATAAAAAGACGGGAATGTTGATTATAAGGTACAACGCTTCAACGGACACCACTGGATATTTGTAATAAAGCACCAGCGCGGCCCCGGTCAATCCGGTTGAAATAAATTCCTGTGGGATTAGAATCGCCTTGACGGCAAAGGCGCAAAGGGCGCTTCCCAGGACCAGAAAAAAGGTCTGCTTTGCCCATTCATAGAATTTTTTTTTCATGCTTCACCACAAGTTGCCATCATTGTTTTACAGTCGTCCATATGGCGTCAAAACGTCATAACGATTTTTTTCCAATCCCATGCAAAATTAACAGAAGCAACGAGAAGGGGTTCTTTGACCATTTTCATATCCTCCCTGAAGCTTTTCCCAGTTTCGGAATGAACGGTAAGCCTCATCTTTTATCGGATAGTCCCACGTTCCAGCCTTGTGAACAATCTGGCCGCCAAACCCGGTTTTGAAGCGATAAAGTCCAAAAAACGGATGATCTGGAAATGCCGCCGGTGATACAGCGCCCATATCATAGGTAAGGCATTGGCGGGAGCGGGCATATCTGATGGCTTGCCAATGAAGCGCATACGACCCCATATGGTTTCTTTTTAAATTTGAAGATGCGCCGTGCAGAAAAAAGGTCTTATTTCCAGTTATTGTCATGATGGCCCCAGCCAGAATATCCTGATCGTGGGTGGCCATCATCAGCATAATTTCAGAGAAATCCCCACCATTCCTTTGGGAGTCGAATAAAGCTGAAAAATATTTATAATCAGTGATAAAAAATCCGTTGCGAGCAGCGGTTTCCAGGTAAAGTTCATAAAATACGGGAAGTTCATCAAGCGAAGCCCTACTGACGTGAACCCCTTTTCTCATTGCAAACTTTATATTATATCGTGTCTTGCTTCGCATGCGTTCAAGAATATCGTCTTCGCTTCCGGTTATATCGATGGTATAGATATCGGTAGCGGTCATATCCAATGGCGCTTTCTTTAAATTCCAGCGCTGGGTTCCAAAGTTCATGCGCATTTCCCAGACTCTTTCATCAGGAAAGTCACGTTCCGGATGCTCTTTGAGAATTCCAGCGTATGGAGACAGCCAAGGAAGATCGTATCGAATAAACGCAATATCCGAACCGATTTGATCTATAATCGAGTCGGAAAGGGCTTCAAGATAAGACCCGTAATTTTCTTCCTCAGGGGCGACTTCAGGTCCTTGAGGAATATAGGCTGCGGCGATATCCCTGCTGATTGGCTTAATCAGGACAAGCACATCATTTTTATTAAAATTGCCTTCAATATCATAAGCATAAGGGACCCAGCCGAGACGGGATTTGACCCTGGCCCAGTATTCGGTTTGAAAAAGAATTCCCGTGGGAAAAAGCTGATTGATGTTTTTGGATTTAACTTTTAATCGCATGATGCTCTCTTGTGTCGAACTCGCTTAGATTATATAATTATCATATTTAGGCCTATAGAAAGGCACTGCAAAATATAACCGCAAAACATCTGCCCGAATTTCATAAATTTCGGAAGTGTATTGTTTTATTCAATTTGTTAAAATCAGGTGGTTTTATTTTCAGAATGACATTGGACCGGGCATACAGCCTTTCCGGATGAAAAAAGAGCATTGCGCCCGCAAGGTCATATTCTCCATCGCGGGTTGATTTTCCCGGGCATGCCTGGGAAAATCAACCCGTTGATTAATTCTCAAGTGCGCGTGTATGCCTTAACTCGGAATAAAAACGCTCCAGAGCGGTTTTGAAAAAAGGCGGCTGCGGCGTATTGCGTAGTTTTTTGATGACTTTTTGTATCTCCGCACTCATTTCATTACTGAAATTGTCCGGAAGGTTTTTCAATAGTTGAATTAAGGCATTGCCGGCAAGAATCCTGGCATCATAATATATATTGTCGTCACCCAGAATATCGATTACCTGTAAGATCAGATCATCAGACGGAGATTGAATTTCTCCGACTCGTTTAAGCGTTTCTTCGCGAAGCCTCCAGTTCCCTTTATATCTCAGTATCCGGATCAAACCGGGCTGATATTTTGTCAATTTGCCGCCCTCTGATAGTTCGCCAAGGATGTCCAGGACAGGCCCCCAATCCATGAGATTTCCAAAAGGATCGTTTTTAATTGTGCTGTTCATTTTTATAATAGCTCCCTTTAAAAAATTTTAATCTTGTTTAAGCGAAGGAGACATGGCTATAAAACATGTTTGGTCTATTCGCTAAAATATTCCCTGTATATGTCTACCTGTCTTATCGTGAGGTTATGAGTCAGTGATGCATCCAGCGGGTCAACTAAAACCTGGGGACCGAAAAGATGCCGTTCAAGCGGTTTAACCTTCCCCTCGGGTGTAACAACCAGAAAATTGTTATCTTCGGCATCATCCAACACTACAAAATATTTGTCGGAAATTTTATTTTTCACGAGTTCCATGAGCAACACTCCCGTAATGGTTTTCCAAGTAATCCCCATGCCCATATGGGCACAACGAAAGATGAAAATTGTCAAATTATAATATTTAGATATAATTTTACATTTTTACATTTTCATATAAAATCGCATGCAAATGCCAAATACAATTTGTGACAGTAATTCATCACGGTAATATGCAATATGAATGCCAAAAAAAAGAAACGATATAATATATTGATATGATGAGGTAATCAGAATAACGAGGAAAACGGACTAAAAACAAATAATGGGAAAAATTCGCCCGAAAGCATTAATAAAAGCATAATATCATACTATAATTAATACATATAATAGCTATGGGCGATATCGCCCGTGTTGGGCGTTTTCGGCGCTCAGGACAGGTGCATCTTTCGGAAAAGCGCCCGACGAGAAATACCCAAAAAAACAGCGGCCCGGGAACGATTTCCACCTGCCTGTTTAAGCGCTTGTGCGATGAGTGATTTTTCCAAATCGGAAACAGCGTCACCAAGATTTAATTGCTTTGCTGCGGGAGTTCTTTCCGGCTCTGAACTGGGCATAAAAAATTCGAGATGGCCAAGGGTAACATATCGCTGCAATACATTACGCAATTCACGAACATTGCCGGGCCAGTCGTATTCCATGAGAACATCCATTATGCGACCGGGCACTCTCGCCACATCGGCGGATGGGTTCATCTCTTTTAAAAAATGCTCCACCAGCAGTGGAACATCCTGTTTGCGTTGGCGTAAGGGCGGAATTTGAATTTGAAGTACCTGGATCCGGTAAAAAAAATCATTACGCATATGACCGCTGGTAACTTTATCAGTCAAAAGAGTGTTGGATGCTGAAATAATACGAAAGTCAGCTGAAACAGCTTCCGTTCCACCGACCGGCCGGTATCCACCGCCTTCTATGGCCCGCAACAATTTGGCCTGCATATTGACGGTCAGGTCAGAGATTTCGTCTAAAAACAGGGTCCCGCCGTCAGCCAAATCAAGATATCCCGGTGAATCTACATGGGCACTAGAAAACGCGCCTTTGCGATGACCGAAAAATTCACGTTCAAAAAGAGTTTCCTGGATTGCGCTGCAATTCACCGCAACAAATCGATTATTTTTTCTGTCACTATTGTCATGTATGGCTTGGGCGACCAACTCCTTTCCGGAACCGGATTCACCGAATATGGCGACACTGGCGGCCGTAGAGGCGGCTTTTATAATCAGCTCATAAACTTCCTGCATAACCTGAGTATGACCAAGAATGTTTCCAAGGCGATACCGATCTTTTAATGAGGACCGCAACATCCTGTTCTCATTACCCAAAACATTCGCCATTTGTTGGGCCGCCATCTGGTCTTCTTTAATTTCAGTTATGTCCTTGAATGTTGAAAGTAATGCCGGACGGCCCTTGAACGTAATCGGACTGTGGCAGACCTGTATCCAGATTTTTTTTTGTAACCGGATCAGCGGGTGGACCTCCTCGACTTTCGAATCAATGTTTCCTCCTGCCACTGACTCAAAAATCATTGTGATCTCATCAGCGTTGTCCGCAAACGGAGAACGCACTCGTTCATTGCTCATATTTTCTACTGACGGAAGATTGAACATTTTACAAAATTCAGGATTAACGTAATAAAATCGATCATCCTGAACCAGAGTAACACCTTCAGCAATCTGTTCTGTCAGCACACGATAACGCGCTTCACTTTCCTTCAGCGCTTCTTCAGCGCGCTTCAGCCATAAAACCTTGCTTAAACGCTCACCAATTGCCTTTAAAAGTCGATCCTCTTCTTCAAGAAAAGTCGTTCCCAAACTTTCCGAAGGTGCCTTTATATAAAAAACATCCACATCGCCGACATGATTTTCGTTTAGTATTATTTTCGTGTTCTGGTGCCACCGCGTTATTTTAAATTTTTTAGAAAAGTACTCCCGACCGTCCATCCGGATACGCGCACAGGCATTTTCCGGATACTGCCAAGCGGCTGGAATTAGCTCAACAGCGCGCTGCATTATCCATGATAATGAAACATCCTGATTTTCTAAAAGGTTGGAAATCCCATACAGACAGTTCAATTCCTTGATCCGCTCAGTGAGGGCATTCGGCGTGATGGTAGCCGGAACTGGCTTCGAATATGCAATTTTTTTTTCCTGCTGAAGGCCGGACGAAGTATTATTTTTCTTACTTTTGGGGACCATATATTCAACTCCAACCAAAACAATGTCAAAAATCAGGAGGAGACGTGTATTTTTTTCTTGTGGTATATCATAAAAACATTATGAGGGCGGCAGCATCCACTAAATTTCAAGACTCGGTCGTTTTATCGGCAAATAACTCTAAAAGCCACTCTGCTCTGAATTTATCGGGAATCCGCAAAAAAAAACTCCCCTTTTTTTGTATAGCACAAAGATACCTTGATAAAGGTTCATTGCCAAGGACTTTTGCTATTCTGTTAATAATGGTTTTTTATATTCAAATGCGCACGGCAATAAAAACAACCTTATTTTATCATTTTACTTTTCTTTTTTTCGAGTAAAACTTTTGAGCATGCATCATATCTTGAATGTCGTTTCACCGACTTTTTTTATCAACCGGTAAGTTTCACCTCTTTCGGGTGCGCAACTCCTGGATCGTAACGCCGATGATGGTGAATACGGTGATTATGAAAACCCGGAACCGCTTTATCGTAAGGTGTAGTGACATGATATCTCCTCTTTATATTCCAGGCAAGGCGAGGGCATATGGTGCCTTCTCTTCCCCTTTTTTGTTCTTCAAAATGTTGATTAGAGAACTTCGGCATAACCTAACAGTATTGAAAAAATTTTCTGCAGTAAAGCATATCGATAACTTTACGTAACGGTGCTTGTTTTTCCTTTTATTGGGGTACCCCAATATCTTGGGGTGTAAGCAAATTTGCAGAAGCGGTGATCCCGATAAGAAATGTCAGGTTTTTTTATCTTATGGAAATCTTGTGATTTGTCTGTAGGACCAACAGAACAGGCCAAAAAAAAAAGCCCGGAGAACTCTCCAGGCTTTTTTTAAGAAATTTACAAACTGTTAAAAACGATTTACCGGATCTCCACAAGCACATAGCAATCCGGCCCAGGTTCCCGGGCCTTCATGATCTGAATGGTCTTATTATTGATGGTGCCCATGCCTTTCTTGTCATAATTGCCGCAGGGCTTGCCGTTAAACAAAATCCTGCCGGCCCTGAACAAAAACTGGTATTTGTCCACAATGGCAACGGCATAACCGTTCTTTGGAAAAATCTTTCCCCGGACGATCCTGTTATAAGTGATATTGGTGGCGTGATCCGAGTTGATGAACGTGGTGGTGGATACTTCTGCCTCCAGCACGTCATCCCCCATAAAGGAGTCGGATTCCAATTCTTTTCTTTTATATCCCTTCCAGCTATCCGATACGTTCACATCCGCCTGATCGCCGGTCAGCACCCTGGCCATCTCAATAAGCATTGAATTAGCGCCTTCCGCAAGGGCTGTGAGACCTTTATCTGAAAGGTCCCCCTCAACAGCAAGAGCGGTTTCCATTTTTGTTGCAATCAGCGACAATGCTACGGCCTGCATGGTTTTGGCATAAAACAGGTAATACACACGCACGGGCCGGTCCTGTCCGATGCGCCAGGATCTTCTGCTGGCCTGCCGGAGTGTAAAAATGGAATAACCGGTCTGGAAAAAGATGATTGTGGGAAATTCCAGCAGGTCCAGCCCGGTTTTAATCAGATTCGGATTGGTGATCATTACCTGATAATCGCCGGTTTCCAGTTTGCTTGTCACCCATTCCTCGCGTTTTTCCGTGGACACGGTATCGCTTCTAAGAATCAGGGGATTCAGCCCTTTTCCCATCATCCGTTCCTGAAGGTCCGGAATCAAATCCCGGGTGCCGGTATGCTCCAGGCACACCAGACATTTTCGTCCTTCTGCCAGTTCAGATCCGATAATAGCAAGCAGTTCTTCTTCTTTTGGGAGTATATGCTCCAAAACTTGAGGCCCCTCCGCCACCAGTCGCTGGTTGCGGGGGTGGAGCACCAACTCTCCCCGTCTTGCGCCATCCGGATAGGCCAGGAGAGAATTCACTAGGGCCCCTAAAAGGGACCGGTCCTGAAGGGCCAAAGCCTGCTTGACTTCGGCGGTCAGTTCCCTCTCAAAATCCTTGTAAGCGGCTGCCTGGTTTTCGGACATGGTGATTTCGACAATCTGTTCACTAAAATGCGGAAGGCTGCCTGACACATCCGGCAGACGCAAAAACACCGCATGTACCAGCAGAAAGTCCGTAAGCACCAGAGGGGATACCCCGGGCTTTTCCGTCACAATGGTCCTTGATCCGCGGCTCCTGCCAATGGATGATTCCGTATATTCATCATTTCTGGTTTCTATATACGTCCTTTGGACAATGCCGTATTGCTCCGCAAATCCCATGGGGGAACGAAAATCAAGCTTTCTGCTTTTGCTTTCCAGTGGCATCAGCCGCCAGAGAAGATAAAACAGATTGGTGGAATATCCCCCGAGCAGGGTGCCCGTCAATGCCAGGGTCCTCCTGCTTACACTGGCAATATTGGCAAATGCCTGACCCTGGGCCGTGACACCGCTTTTGAGTTCATGAACTTCGTCCGCGACAAACAGATCAATCCTGTTGCGAAGGTATTTTTTGATATACTCGGCCTTGGCAAACCGGCGAAAACCATCCTTGTCTGCCATGTACAGCGGTTCATTACAAATGGAACACCGGGGCCGTTTGGACTTTAATTCATCATTCAGCTCCTTACCGCATCCTGGACATAGCGCTCTTTTCAGATGATTTTGACGCCAGACAGCAGTTTTACAACTGTAATGGCCTTTGGCCCGCTCCCTGCCAATGACATAGAATTCAGGGCAGGTGGGTTTTCCCGCATATCTGAGGGCTTCCAGGTCTTTTAATCCCTTGCCGTTGAGATTGACCACCCGGCATTTGGGAAGCACCGCTTCGATTTCCCGCATCCATTTACGGACGAGGTGCGGCGGGCACATGACCATGACCCTATAATTACGCTTGGGTATCAGGTGCGCGACGGCTATGGCCATTGCGGTTTTGCCGCTGCCCATTTCACTAACCAGAATTAGGCCGTGTTTTTTGGCCGTAAAAAATCCTTTGGCCAGGGATAGCACCGCATTGGTCTGTGCCGGAAACAGCTTTCGCTTCAACTGGTCCAGTTTAAGTTCGGCTTCATTGTCCCATTGGTCCATACTGGATGGATTGAACAATGGCTTGAATGCGTCGATTACCTTTTGTTTCAATGACTGGCTGTAATCCGCCAGAAAATCCCGTAAACCGATTTCCATTTCTGTCCTCCTTTCATAAGATATTGCTTTAAAGGGCAGGGGACAGAAAACAGATGCCCCGGCACGGGACAAATGAGAACTGTCCCCATGCCGGGGTTGTAAATTTAGACTTCAGACTGTTAATTCAAACTGCCGGTCCTGATTTCCTCCAGAACCAGCGCATCCACCTCATCCGTGGTTTTTTCGACACGGACCAGGTACACTTCGCTCAAATCCTTTCCCTGAATCTGGCCGAACCCGTTCAGACGTCTGGGTTCAAAGATTTTTTCCCAGAGAAAATCCGACCATTCTTCTTTAAGGGGTGTAGACACAACGCCGTTCAAAAACCGGAAGGCGGATTTTTTATCCTCTCCCACCAGAATGCGCATATCCGTCCCGATAAAGTGGCTCGGGCTGAAAATCAGCTTGTGGCAAAGGCCGTTTTCAAGATTCCGGGTGATGGTCCGCAACTTGCAGCTCATCGGCCGCATGACACGGCGGTCCCCAACAGATGCCGGTTGTCCGCTCAGGATGCCAGCGCCGATGGCTTTTACAGCGCCGGGCCTGCCGTAAAGAGAAACCAGGTACAGCGCATCTTCGTCCATAATGGCCGCATCTGCATAACAGGAAGCACCGGCCATATACACTTCACGATAATTTGCCATATGTATTTTCTCCTATGACTTCTGTTTGATTAAAAATCCGGGCGTGAAGAATCGACATCTCCGGGTGTACCGGAAACTTCCAATCGATTTCCTCAACCTGCAATGTCGTGTGTATTCCTCCGCCAAGCACCAGACCGCAGCCTTCAGAAACCTTTTGTTTGGCATCCGTAAGACTATCGGCGCTGACAAAAAATACCCCGTCAAAGCAATATCTGGCGGCTATTTCATAACGTTTCATATAAATGCCTCCCTGATCTGTTTTTTTATCGGATGGTGATGATTTCCGCCGGGTCAA
>QZKW01000051.1 GCA_003599885.1 Desulfobacteraceae bacterium
CACCGCCACCATCGCAGCAGTCAACAGGCCCCCGGTTGCAAAAGCCGGCGGACCCTACACCGGAACAGCCGGTCAGTCGGTCAGCTTCAGCGGTTCCGGCTCTTCCGATCCGGATGGCGATGCGTTGACTTATTCCTGGAATTTCGGCGACAGCAGCACGGGAACGGGCGTCAGCCCCAGCCATACTTATGCCACAGCCGGAACATTTACCGTTTCCTTGACCGTTAATGACGGAAAAGGCGGCGCCAATTCCAGCCAGACCACGGCCACCATCAGCATTGCCGCAGGCGGACATGCGTCGATCCAGTCCTATAATGGTCCTGGCACCTGCATCGCGTGCCATCCGGCAGAGGCCCAGGAAATGTTGAACAGCCTGCACATGAAATGGGCCGGCCCCACACCGGAACTCACCAACACGACCGGCGAGGAACTTGGCAAGGCAAAGGGCGGCGTCAACACTTTCTGCACCTACGCCATGTCCTCCAAAAATGCGTGTTTCACCTGCCATGTCCGGACCGACGGGAATGCGCCGGATGCACCCCAGGCCAATGACGTGGATTGTCTCATGTGTCACAATGATGTGTATCAGCGAAAATTTACAGCGGACCCCAACAATACAAAAACCGTCACCAATATTCTCGGCCAGGTAAAAACATATCTGTTCGGCAAAACCGACACGGATGGCAACTATCTGTCCGAACCGGATTTCAGCAAAATGCCCGTGGGCACCACCATGGCAGGCCTTGCCCAGAGCGTCCATTTGCCCACCAAAAAATCATGCCTCCGGTGCCATGCGGGCGCAGGCGGCGGGGACTGGTCAAAACGGGGAGATATTGGCGTAAACTCCGCAAACCCGACGGTGGACCAGGATTTCCATATGGCTTCCGCTGGTGCGGATCTGTCCTGCGCGGATTGTCATGCCAAGGGGAACCATCTCATCGGCGGCCGGGGGATTGACCTGCGCGCCACCGAGGCCCCGGATCCTAAATGCACGGATTGCCATTCGACTTCGCCCCATGGCGACACCACAATAAACCGCCATGCCACCGGCCGGGTCGCATGCCAGACCTGCCATATTCAGACATTCGGCAAAGGCGGCGCAACGGAAATGGCCAGAGACTGGATGAAGCCTTACTGGAACCCTGCCTTATGCTCCGGCCAGGGCGGTTTTCCCGGTGAAGAATTCAAACTGTCCAATGTAAAACCGGATTACCGCTGGTTTGACGGCACTTCCTATGTGTATAATGTGGGTGAAACCATTGCGCCCAATGCGGACGGCACCTATACCATGGCAAAAGCCAACGGCGCCATATTTGACGGCAAATCGAAAATCGTGCCCATCAAAGACCACTGGTCGATTATGGGGCTCAGTTCAGACGGTAAAATTGTACCGCCGGTCATCATGGATATGTTCATGACCGGGTATTTTGATGAGGCCATTCAGTCCGGCATGGACGAGCAGAACATGCCGGGCAGCTATCAGGTTGTCAATACCAACGCTGAATTGCTGATCACCCATGGGGTGGACCCGAAAACAAAAGCGCCGAACTGCGCCACCTGCCATGCCAGCACCGGCAAATCAGATCTCATGGTTCCGTTTGCCGAACTGGGATACCACAAGTTCCTTGCCAATGTGGAGTCCTGCACCAAATGTCATTCGAAAAAAACAGCGGGCTTTACGTCCATGCACGACAAGCACGTACGCGACAAGCGATTGAGTTGCACCCAGTGCCATACGAAGTAGGCGAGCGGAATCGCCAATGATATAGCAACCGCTCTCTAGGATACACCATAACACCCCCAAACAAAAGGACGCGCCGAAAATCGGTGCGTCCTTTTCTGCTTATGCAAACCCGGCACTGCAAAACAACTGCCGTCGGCTACAAGCCCGCGCCCAGAGCCTCCGCCTTTTCGATCAGGCCGGCGTCATTTTTTGCGGCCTTCCGGTCGATTTCAGCGCCATATTGATGAAGGAACTCAATATTTCCAGCGCCCAGGGAAAGGGGGATAATGTTCAGCCATTCATTTAAGTGGTCATAGAACTGGGGCAGCATTTGCGCGGGTTCCACATCCCCTCTGGAAACGACCAGGACAAATTTTTTGCCTGCGGGAAAGTCAAACCGGAAAAAGGCCTCTCCGGTATCGGGGTCTGTGCCGCTTTCCATAAAACAGTAAAGCCGGTCCACCAGCATTTTAAGCTGGGCGCTGACATGAAACCAGTACACCGGCGTCCCCAGAACAATGGCGTCATAGTCTTTCAGATCCTGAAGCAACGGCGACAGATCATCTTTCTGAACGCAATGACCCAACTGCTTCTTGCATCCCTCGCACCCCAGGCAGCCATGAATATTAAGCTCCCTCAGATTAACCAGACGGGTTTGCGCTCCTTTTTGGGCCGCTCCGTTTAATACCGCTTCCACCAGTGTCTGGGTATTGGCGTTTTTTCTCGGGCTTGCATTAATACCGATGATTTTCATTGGAGCCTCCTGTATTGTTCAAATTTCGCTTTTCCGATCCTCCGTGCAGGGAATGCAGGACAGTTTGCCGCCCACCTGCCGGGTGCGCGTCTCCATCACTTCCTCGTTGCAGAAAGCACAAGGCACGGACTTAAAGATCCGGGCCGGTTCGGGCGCGGCCATCTGCACTTTTCGGGCGTTAAGAATGTCCTTTCCCGGCGCATGAAGCAGCCAGTCGATGAATTGTTCACGATTTTTGCGCATGTCTTCGGTGATGTTTTTAAAGTCAAACGCCACCCGGACCCCCTGCCTGGATTTGCGGTCGTAGAGGGTAAACACATGCTTGCCGTAGTCTTTAAAAATCAGGTTCCCTTTGCCGAACGTGCAGCCGGATAGCATTTGCAGCGCGTCTACGCCGCAGGCATTATTTTCGACAATGGCCACGATTTCCTCATCTTCCGCCCGGTTCTCGGGAAAAAATGAAAGGGCTTCGGCGGTCATGCGGTATCCGATGGCAAGGCCCGGACAACTGTGGCCATGAAATGCGATCAGGTCATCATAGGTGATGGACATATTTATTCTTTTCCCTCCTGCTGCATCTTTTTCAACAGCGCTTCCAGGCCACTGAAGGGCTTGTGGGTCAGGGTCGGCCCATCATCCTGCCTTCCGCCGGAAGCGCCTTCGTACCACTCCGCCACCCCCTCCCGTGAATGTTCATTGTCGTGGCAATAGAGGCACAACAATTCCCAGTTGCTGCCGTCCGGCGGGTTGTTGTCGTGATTGTGGTCCTTATGATGGACCGTGAGTTCCTTCAGCCGCTTGCCTTCAAACTCCCGGCCGCACCGGGCGCAGATCGGGGGATACATTTTAAGTGCCCGGCCCCGGTAGGACTTTTCCTTTTCCTCCCGGTTCCGGCGGGCTTCGGCCAGTATCTCGTCCATCCGGCCCGAACCGGATGACGGTTTATTTGATGACATAATTTCTCCTCTTGCCGGTTAATGTAAAGTCATCAGGGTTCCAGGCTCTTTTCCAGCGGAATTTCATATCCTGCATCACGGTAAACATCTATTATCTTTATTAAATCATCGTTTTTAGAGGGGCCGGTGAACAGGTGGCCCAGAATCCTTACCCGCTTGGTACGGGCATCTTTATAGAGGAACACGATGGGGACATTCGCCTTGCTGGCAATATGCCAGAACCCTGTTTTGATGCGCGTGACATCTTTTCGGGTGCCTTCGGGAAAAATGACCGCAATAAACTTGTCTCTTTCTGCAAATGCATCAACTACCTGATCGACCATATCGCCTGCCGCATTTCTGTCCACCGGCAGCACATGCAGCATCTTGAAGCCTATGGACATCGGCCAGAACATCCATTCTTTTTTTATCATGGGGCTTGTCTGAACGCGATTGACAAATGAAAATGCAATGCCGAAAAACGCGTCCATGTTGGTGTTATGGGGGAATCCGATCAGCATGTACTTGTTCCCGATCTCTTTTGGAACAATCTCACACGACCAGCCCTGGATTTTAAAAAAAATCATACCTATCCAATATTTCAACCATGTTGCAATACAACGCATAAACTCCTTAGCTCAAAACAGCGAATTTCTTTTATGGCCAGACGCATCAGGCGCCAGGCAGGTTCGATAAAAATGATTACGGCAGGAAGAAGCTTTCTCTTCCCATGTCGAATAACCAACATCCTTAACAATAACCGGATAGCATTACAGCATTCAAAACCGGCCTATTTCTCTTCTTTGGCCGATGAATCGATATACGGCCGTCCCTTCTTCAGTCGCACCACCCCGGTCACGGAGATTTTCTCCCTGGCAGGCTTTGCCGGATCCAGACCCGGAGGGATCGGTCCGTGAACATAAAGACAGCCCGATGCATCCGCGATCATCCAGTCGCTGCGGGAAACCGGGGGTCCGCCCGGGCAGGGTCCGCGCCATCCCTGAAACACGCCCGTTACCGTCACAGTCACGGATTTAAACCGTGCGGATTCGGCAAGGATGATTCCCATAACGCCGGCCTCCGTGTCTTCGGATGAATCTGGTACGGATGGTTTTTGCACGGATGCATCCTTTGATGTTGAAGGGGCTGCACAGGCCCCAATGACTGAAAAAACAATCCCAAACAACAAAAACATAAGGGCCGTTCGCTGCCATGTCATCATTTTACCTCTGCATTTAATTTGGGAGCCCGCTTTTTGGGCGTCAGATGAAACGTTACTTTTCGCTGACCCGCGTTGATCGTCACGGTTCCTTGTTCAGGGATCGCCCGGGTCAGGGCCCCTGCATACCAGTAATTGCTGTAGCCGTTCAGTTCATCCAGGGAGGAGATGTCGCTGAAATCGCCCAGATAGGGATTGCTCAGATCCATCATCACCGGCCCGATCATCTGCCAGTCGTCCGCATCGGGATCCAGATACCAGAACTCCACATTGGCGAATGTTCCGGACTTCCCGTCCGTATAATATTCCACAAACACATCATAGTCGCCGGGCTGAACATAGTCATTGGAAACATAATATTCCACCGACTCGCCCACATCATAGGAATCCCCGGAGAAAAAACCGTTGGGCGTGGTCTGCCCCATCCACGGCGCATAAATCTCAAAATTCGGCTCCCACACATAGAGATCGAGATCCGCATCCGTGTCCCAGGAAACATAAAATGAAAATCCGCCGGGATGAAGGGTTTCCTGCGAGCCGGCCACGATTTTCGCCACAGCTTCCGACCACACGGTGGCCCGGGCCTGGTTACAGGCCAGCAGATTGTAATCCCTGAGATCATTATACAGCGCGTCGCTCGATACCTGACCCAGGGACGGAACAAACACCGCCAGACCAAGCGCGTCCTCCACCGCATCCCCGAATGTCCGGTTGCTGACCACGGCTTTTGTCACGGCGCTGGTCACTTCCAGGGCCGCAATGCGGGCGGCGCTGCCGGGCAGCCCATTGGCAATCCGTGAACTGAAATCATGAAGATCCAGATTCGTTTTATATTCAAACTTCTGCCCATTGGCCTGGGCCTGGGCGATCACTCCGGACACCGTATCGTAATCGGCGACAATCGCATCCGCAAACTTCAGCATGGCCGAATGCAGGTCCGGCAAAACCGACATGTCCACCGCGGATTTGGTCACTTTATCCACCCGATTGGCCGGGTCGCTGTAATACGCATGGTATTTTTCCACAATGGCATCGGACAGTTCCCGCCCTGTCATGCCGGGCCGGTCCTTGAGCGCCGAAAGAATCGTATCATAGGGATCGCCTTCACCGGGCTCCACTTCTTCTGAAAACACCATATAGTCCGTAAGTCCCAGAAACTCATACGCCACTTCGTACATGGCCATAAGGCAGGCGTCGAAATTGATCACATCCAGATGCACCCCGGCGGTTCGGACAGCCCCGGCCAGCTCCGGCAGACTCATAAACGAATCACTGGTTTCATCCTGCACCGCGCCTCTGAACAAGGCGGATTTTTTCCAGCCGGCCCCGTGGTCCCATATCACCAGGGCATAATGTTCCGCCGGATAGGTTGCAGCAGCCCACTTGATAAAATCCGAGAGCGCTGCCGGGGAACCCATGTCCACCTTGCCAATGGATTTTCCGGCCCCAAGATTCACGTTGCCGGGATTCCCGTCTTTCCGGACCAGAAACCGCAGAGTCTCACCCGCATACCCGTCCTGGCCGAAAGCCCCGAAATCCGTATAAAACGAACTGAATTCGGCCTGAAGCACGATATTGACTTTTTCATCGGACCCGGCAGTCTCCATTTCATTGAGATCGAACAGGCCGGCGGTGGACAGGTTGTTGTCCGCACCCATGTAGACCATATACGTCCAGTCCGCGCCGGTCACGGTATTGTTTGAATCGCTTCCGCCGCCCCCGTCACAGCCTGCAACCAAAAGGCATAAGAAGGGAAGAAACAGGTGTTTGCAGAACCGGCGTATCATGCTGGAAATTTCCATGCTGATTTCTCCATTTTTTAAAATATCCGAAAAAAACGTTTGATGAAAAGATCATAGATGCAGACAGAGGATTTTGCAATTTGAAAAACCGGTTGCGACGCATACCCCTAAGATCAGCTACATCAAATTCAAAATTTCCATGGGTTCTGAGACAATGGCTCCGGGGTGTTGGGCCGCCAGTTCCCTGTGTTCGGTGAATCCCCAACTGACCCCGACGGCATCCATTCCCGCATTGGCACCGGTTTTCATATCTATCGGGCTGTCTCCCACAAACAGACAAGCGGCGGGCGGCACATCCATCAAATGCGCAATTTCCAGAGCGCCCGATGGGTCCGGCTTCAACGGCATATTTTCCCGCTGACCGAAAATCACCTCAAACGGCCAGTCCGGCAAAAACTTTTCAACGCATTTTACCGTGAATTCATGGGGTTTGTTGGATAGAACGGAAAACCGGACCCCCTGATTGGAAAGCTGGTCGAGCAGTTCCGGAACCCGGGGGTAAGGACGGGTGGTGAGATGCCAGTTCAGGGCGTAATCCTGCCGGAAATCCATAAGACACCGGGTGATGGTTTCATCCGTGGCAAAATCCTTCGGCAGGGCCCGGGAGATGAGCGTTCTGGCCCCATCCCCAATAAACGACCGGCAGATTTCAATGGAATGGCCGGGAAACCCATTTTTTTCCAGCGCCCGATTCACCGCCCCCGAAATATCTCCGAGGGTATCGAGCAGGGTGCCGTCGAGGTCAAACAGGACGGCCTGATATTTTGTCATGTTGTTTCTTTCGCTGAAGGTGAATCTTCCTGAGCCGCCCATTCCCGCCACCCTTTGATCAGCGGGAAATAAAGCCCCAGCCGGATTTCCCGGTCTTCTCTGGCCCGCATGAGGGCCGCATAGGTGTCCAGTTGTTCCTCATAGCGCTCTTTTTCATGATCCAGAAATTCATCCATTGACCCGCCACGGTGGGTTCCGGTTTTATAATCAATAATCCACCGTACGCCGGTTTCGTCAATAAACGTCCGGTCCATTACAACGCTCACAATCCCATCGTCAGTTTTCCCGGTCAGGGCATATTCGCAGGCCCCGCCAGCATGCCGGGACAATATCCACTTACCGCGTGCATCAGTCAAAGCATTGATCAGCGCTTCCTGAACCTGACTCACGGCAGCTTCCACGGACTCCCCATCCATGCCCGAACGAATCAGATCCGCTTTAAACACAGAATTCATGGCACCGATTCGCGCAGCGTCCCAGCCTTCCAGCCCCTCCTCGCACACTGCCTTCAGCCAGAAATGAACCACAATCCCGACATGCCGGGCAGCCTCACTGGCCCATTTAAATTCGGGCATACCGGGAACCATTGCAGCCATCCCCTGTTTACCGGCTGGCGGCTGCCACACCACATCCAACGGCGGGAGAGGAAGCTTCCACTCTGCCGATAGGCGGCGGATATACGGAACCACGACCGGTGACAGTTTTTCGTCATCTTCGCCGTCCGATTCGGTATCCGCCGGCAGCCCCAAAACAGGCGTTCCGGATTGGGCCATTTGATAAAATTGCTCACTGACCGCTGGCCAGAGGGTGCTCAACAGGGATTTTTTCAAAGGGTTCCGGATTTCCCCGGTTTCCGGCAAGACCTTTACGCCGCCCATAAAATGCAGCCGTTTTTTGGCGCGGGTGGCCGCCACATAGAGCAGCCGGGAGTCTTCCCATTCGCGTTTTTCCTCTTTAATTTTCTCGATATATTTATAGATTTTATCCTTTTCCGCACCGGTTTCGGCAATGGGGGCCAGGAGCAGGTCCCGCTGATCTCCGGCCGCCCGCTCCAGCCAGAGCAGAAGCTGGGATTCTTCCGCAGGCGGCTGCCGCTCCAGGGCCGGCAAAATCACGGTATCGAATTCCAGACCTTTGGCCTTGTGAATGGTCATGATCTGCAACCGCTCATCCGCACGATTATCCGGCCGGGCATACAGAGATGCCGCGGCCGCTTCCAGCTCCGCCATATCCACCCCTGCCCCCCTTGCTTCCAGCCGGTCGATTTCATCCAGGAAGGCCCCCACATCTTCCAGCTCAGACGAATCAAACATGCAGGCCGGACCGCCCAAGCCCAGCCATATCCCTTCCACCAGCCGCCGCAAGGGTTTCCGGTGCCGGTTCAGCACAGCGGAGATCAAAGGGTCTTTGACTGCGGCCAGACGAGCCTGCCCGTCCGGAGTCAACCGGCCCAACCGCTCCGGGTCAGCCATCAACGACATCATCGTGCGACCCGGCGCTTCACCCGCCAGAACATGCAGGTCATGAAGCGTCAACCCGCACCACGGGGCACGGAGCACGGAGAGCCAGGCAATGCGGTCCGCCGGATGGGTGAGAGCCCGGGTCAGGGAAAGCAGGTCCGAGATCACCGGCCGGTTTTTCAGCGAGTCGATTTCCACTGCCTGAAAAGAAAGACCGGCATTTTTCAGCGCGGGCACGATACAATAGAGATGGGTTCGGCCGCGCACCAGAATGGCGATGGTCCCGTCCGGATCTGTCTGACGGGTCTTTCTCACGCATTCAACCACCCGGTCCGCTTCCGCGGCTCTGTCTGAAGGAATAAACGCATGGACGGTCACGGACGGGCCGGGCAGTTCCGGATGAAAGGCTTTCGAAGGCGAATAAGGCACTCGCCCGGTTGTGATGTCAGACGTCCGGGGCATAATGATGGGAAAATGATCATTGACCCAGTCGATAATTCCTTTTTGAGACCTGAAATTCACCGAAAGAACCAGCGGCGTCAAATCCACCTGAGCCAATCCGTATTGCCAGGCGTTTAAAAACAATCCCACTTCCGCTTCACGAAAAGCATAGATAGACTGCATGGGATCGCCCACCGCAAAAAACGTGCGGCCGTCATCCCCTGTCCATCCGGCGGTCAGCCGTTCCACCAGTTCAAACTGGGTAAAACTGGTGTCCTGAAATTCATCCATAAGAATATGGCTGATGCGGTAATCCAGGGCCAGGGCCAGATCTGTGGCGGTTTCCGGTTCGCCGAGGGCGGTTTTCGCCCGAAGCCCGATTTCCGCAAAATCCACTTTGCCGGTTCCCTGAAACACCAGTTCGAGATGAGCCACCGCAACTTTCAGAATTTCAAAAAGAGCGGCCATAATATCCCACTGCTCGTCTGAGTATGCGGGATTCGGCAAAATGCGCACCCCGGCAAGGGCATCGGCAAGGCCGTCCTCGCCATGAAGACGTTGAAGATAGCCGGTAAAGGTTTCCTTGTGCTGCTGGCACAGATGTTTTAAATGGGGCTCGCTCACGCTGCCGGGGGCTGGAAACCCGGTATTTTTATCCATCCTTTTTCGCCAGCTGTTATTTCCCGTTAGCATCAGGTCGGCCAGGCCCAGCCATTGATCCAGGGCTGAAGGGAGGGCTTCCGGCAGGTCCTGCAACTTGTCAAGTAAACAAATCCGTGATCCGGAGCCTTGTTTTTTCAGATTTCCCCCTGCAAAACGCGCTCCGGACAGCAGATCTTCAAAATCAGTCCGGGGGAACTGGTCCCGAACGGACTGCAAAGCGGCTGTGACAATGTCCGTCAGCGCGGCTTCCAAAGACTCACGCAGCCGGTCGTCATCAGGCGCGACCGCTGCCTGAGCCGCCGTCACCTCAAGGACATGACGCAACCACTGATCTCTCTTTGCCAGCATTCGGGCAACCAGGGCTTCAATTCTTGCCAGATGATTGTCCAGATGCTGCACAAGCGCCGCAATCGCCGGGCTCCATGCCGCGCCGGATTCCAGGTCCGCCACCATGTTCCGGGCCGCCTGCCGGTAAAGCGCTTCGGGGCGCTCGGTAATTTGCGGCTGAATGCCAAACCGTGACAGGCAGGGCATCTGCCGGGTCAATCCCGCGCACAGGGAATCAATGGTCTGGATTTTCAGCCGGGAGGGGTTTTGGGTAATCCGCCATCCGCGCCGGTCGTTCTGATGAAGGGCGGCCCGGGCCAGGGTCCATGTTTTCATGGCATGAGATTCAGCCGGAGCTTCCGGATGTTTCCCCCGATCCAGAGCCCTTAGTATTCGCCGCCGCATCTCCGCCGCCGCCTTGCGGGTGAAGGTGATGCTGATGATCTCTTCGGGTTCTTCAACACCTGCCAAAAGCGCAAGATACCGCTGGATCAGGAGTTCCGTCTTGCCGGACCCGGCCGGTGCCTGAACGATAAACGACCGGCTCGTATCAAGGGCCGTCTCGCGATTCACCGCATCTGGAATGATCATGAATTTATTCCCATTTCAGTGGTTTCCAAAAAATCCGTCTCTCCGATCCGGCACAAAGGGCCAAGACCGCAATACAGGCAGGTTTTATTGACAGAAACCGGTGCGACCGTTGCAACCCCCTGCCGCACTTCTTCTGCCAGGATTTCAATTTTTTGGCGCCAGAACGCGATGACATCCTTCATGGCGGCAAAGGGCTGCGCGTCCCTGCCCATGGCTCCGTTAAAAACGCCGCCGGGGGAAGAGACCCCGGCAACCACTGTTCCTTCTTCAGCCACCCCCAGGTATTTCACGCTGCCTTTTTTGATCTGCCCGAACACCACGCCCGCAACCGCTTCGTTCACCGCAAAACTGTACAGGGGAATCTGGGGTTCGGCGATACGTTCCGAAAACCAGTCCTTTACCTTCGGCTCGCCGGTTTTATAGTCCACAATCACAAGACGCCCGTCATCCAGACGGTCGATGCGGTCGGCAAAGGTTTTAAGGTCAACGCCGCCCACCGAGCAGGCCAGCTTTTTTTCCCGGTCCGTGACGGTAAAAGGGGAACGCTCCCTGTCAACAGCCAGCCATTCCATAAGCAGAGCCTTCAGGCGCCGGGTTTCAAGGCGGGTAAATATCCGGGTGAAGGTTCGGGGATGGTCTTTTGCCGATAGTGAAACCGCCTGCTCCACTGCCCGGCACACCGCATCCGTCAACGCCTCCCGGGACAGACTCACCAGTGCGGCATGGGTTTTGATGCGTTCCCAGAAGAGCTCCAGGGATTTGTGAACCAGATTTCCCCGTTCCCTTGCGTTTAATCCCGGCTCCGGGTTTTCCAGGGGCCGGGCCCCCAGCCGGAAGGTGGCGAACGCACTAAAGGGACACGCGGCCTGGGCTTTCAGCAGGCCGGTGCCTCCGCTGATACGGGAATCGGCGCTGGCTTCAGGGCCTTTGCCGTCAATAAGCGGTTCTATCACCCTGCTTTGATAAATCCGCATCCGCCAGCCCTGATCCGGCGTGCTTGCCGGAACCGCTTCAAACCCTTCAATCAACGGACTGGGGGCCAGTTCCGTGTCCCCGTCCCTGAGCGGATAGCTGAACATCACCTGACCGGCTGAACACAAAAACTGATCCGTGGTCCGGCGGGCGAATTCGTATTCATATTCCGCAGACCCGTGAGGGACCTTATGCCGCTGCTGGGACCGCGCCGGCAGAAACGGATTGGGCCGGGCCGGCCGGGGCCAGTTTTCCGCATCCAGTCCCATGACCCAAAGATGGGTGAACCGCTCTCCGGCGGATTCAAGAATGCCTAAAACCTGGACCGGCACATCCCCGGTTTCCGGCTGAAATTCCGTGTCTTTAACAATTCGCGTGAATTCAGCAACCGCAGTCCGGACATCCATCTGTGGGGCCACCCGGTCCATTGCCGCAAATTGCGCCAGAATTTCCTTTAACGCCTCCACGGTCTGGTATTCCCTGGACGTCAGGGTCCGGTCCCCCGGCCATCCCATTGATAAAAGCAGGGACTGAAAATATTTCGTCCATTCCGATGGCCGGCGACTGCCGGTTTGCCGGTTTGCTTCCTTTTGAAATTCTTTTAGCGAATCATGCAGGTTCTCGCATAAAGGTTTTCCACCAGGGGTTTTGCTGGCCGTTTGTCCCAAAAAATGAATCAGGCCGGAAATCGTCATGCTGATTTCGCCGTTCTCACGGATGCGGGCGTCGAGCAGGGACCGGTTCGACAATTCGCTGTTTGCGCCGCCGGCGAATGGAGAAATCAGCAACTCAGTGGTTTCGACGACCTGCAAGGGGCGATAGGAGAAATTCAACATCAGAAGCGCAACCCTCACCACCGGATATTCCGAAAGGGACCGGCCCTTGGAAACATTGAAAATCCGGAAACCGGAATCATCCGGCAATAAAACCCTGGACGGGTGGAACACATCATCCAGATGGCGGACCAGGGCCGGGCGGCGGACTTCCAGGTCAGGCGCTATAATAGCGACCCGGGAATTCGGGTTTTCCTCAAGGCAGGCCCTTGCCCAGCATGCAACAGCTGCCATTTCCGCCTCCGCATCGTTTGCGGCATAACGGCGGGGCACTGAGGCTTCAACGGAATTTGAAAGCACGGCCACGCCGCTGCCGGAAGCCGCCATCACCTGTATCATGTCAGATTTCCGGGGAGACAGTTCATCAAACCCGGCCAAAATGATCTGTTTCGGGGCCGTGATTTGCCCGGATTTCATCAAGTCCGTCACCACATCCCCAAGCCCGGCCCGGTCCTGCCATTCCTTTTCCCGGCAAAGCCGCTCGAAGTTTGCGACCCACTCAAGAAAGGCGGCGGTGTCATCGGACGGGGCCTGACCCAGCTCATACAGGGGCATTCGCCACTCCCGGCACAATTCCCATGCCGCCATGGCCGGACGGGCTGTTTCCGGGACCTGAAGCAGGCGGCGGCCCTGGTCCTGGTCCCATTTCCGGATGACCTGTTCCCAGACAAGGCATTCCTGGGCCTTTGACAGCAGCATTTTTAACCCGGCCCGGCCGGATCTCTGCCGGGAAACGTCAGCCTCATTATATGATTTTTCCAGCCATGCGTCATAGGGAAGAATGAGCGGGGTTTCCCAGACCCGCCTGCCGGAATGATACTGGCGGGTGTTGTACTCACTTTTCAGATACCGGGCCAGCCGCTGGTTGACGGTGACCAGAACAGCCGACGGGCTTTCCATCATCTCCCAGACTTCATTTAATGAAATGACTTTCGGTGGGGTCATTGTTGGACCGCTTCCATCAATTGGTTCATGAATTTGTGGTTGGATTTGGGCATGGGATATAGAGGCAGTTCTTCCGGCGTCACCCAGCGATGGCCGGTGGGGCCGCTGAGCCGGACCCGGCCCGACGCCCAGTCGCAGATAAAAACATCCGCCGTTATTTTAAAATGGGTATACGCATGGCGGATACGGGTCAAATGGGCGCGGACGGTGGTGCCAACACCGGTGGATTCTTTCAGGATTCGCACACACGCCCGCTCTGCGGGCTCATCCGGCCCGATCCGTCCTCCCGGAAACTCCCAAAGCCCGCCGAGCATGCCGGTTTCGGGCCGCCGCACTATCAGCAGTTTTTCCTGTTTAAACACCACGCCCACTGCCAGGTGGTGGTGCGGCACGGGCAATTTTTTGATTTTCACGGGAAAATCAGCCGGCCGGCCGCCTGCAAACGCAAGGCACCACGGGCTGACCGGACACTCGGAACACAGGGGCCTGGCAGGTTTGCAAACCAGGGCCCCGAGTTCCATCACCGCCTGGTTGAAAGTTCCCGGATCATTCCGGTCCAAAAGATCGCAGGCGATTGATTTAAAAATTTTATACGAGGAAGACTGATTGGCTGGCGCGGATATTTCAAAAATTCTGGCCAATACCCGCTTCACATTGCCGTCCACCACGGCAACCGGCTTTCCAAAGGCGATGCTTTGCACCGCCGACGCAATATAATCCCCCACACCGGGCAGGTCGATAAAGGCATCCCATTTTCCGGGCACCCTTCCGTCATGCAGGACCATGACAGTTTTGGCTGCGGCGTGAAAATTTCTGGCCCGGGAATAATACCCCAGCCCTTCCCATAGTTTTAACACCCCCTGAAGATCAGCCTCGGCCAGGGTCCGGATATCCGGAAACGCCCGGATAAACCGCTCATAATAAGCGATCACCGTGTTCACCTGGGTCTGCTGAAGCATGATCTCGGAAACCCAGATATGGTAGGGATCGCAGGTCTTCCGCCAGGGAAGAGACCGGCGATTTGCCATATACCAGCCGGTCAGGGCCCGGCGGACGGATTGCGCTTCTTCATTCGGGATCGTCACCGCAACACGGTTTTCAAAAGTTTTAAGTATTTGTAGAAGGTCGGGTACCGGAACGGGAAATCCACCCGGGTGGATTGCTTCATGATGCTCTTATGGTGGGAAAACGCATCAAACCCGAATTTTCCATGATAGCCGCCCATGCCGCTCCCTCCCACGCCGCCGAAAGGCATGTATGGGGTGGCCAAATGAATCAGGGTGTCATTGATGCAGCCGCCGCCAAAGGAGACGTGTTTCAGCACCTGGTTCGCGGTCTGCGGATTTTCGGAGAACAGATACAGGGCCAGGGGCTTGGGCCGGCTGGTGACAGCGGTGATCACGTCAAGAATATCATCATATTCCAGCACCGGCAGCACCGGGCCGAAGATTTCCTCCTGCATCACAGGCAAAGACCAGTCCGCAACATCCAGAAGTGTGGGCGCAAGCGTTAACCGCTCCGGGTCCGACTCCCCGCCGTACATCATCCGGGTCCCTTTTGTCAGGCCGGTCAGCCGGTCAAAATGACTGCGGTTGATAATCCTGGGATAATTCGGGCTGTCCATGGGCGGGGTGCCGTAAAACTTTTCAATGCACTGGATCATCTCGTCCACAAGCTGTTCTTTGACCGACTGATGCACCATCAGGTAATCCGGCGCAATGCAGGTCTGACCCGCATTGATAAATTTGCCGGATACAATCCGCCGGGCCGCCAGCTTGATGTTGGCGTCTTTTTCAACAATACAGGGACTCTTGCCGCCCAGTTCCAGAGTGACCGGCGTTAAATGTTCGGCGGCCGCAGCCATGACGGATTTCCCCACCCCGGGACTGCCGGTAAAGAATATGTAATTGAACTTTTCAGCCAGCAGGGCCTTGCTGACGTCAACATCGCCGGTCACCACCGAAATATAGGCCGGGTCAAACTGCGATTCGATGAGGTCGGCGATAACCTGGGATGTGTTCGGAGACCATTCCGATGGTTTGATCACCGCGCAGTTGCCTGCGGCCATGGCTGCCGCCAAAGGCGCCATGGCCAATTGAAACGGATAATTCCAAGGCGAAATGATCAGCGCCACCCCGTAAGGCTCCGGATAGATATAACTGGAGGCCGGAAAATGATAAAATGGGGTCCGGACCCGTTTCGGCCGGGACCAGGCGCCTGCTTTTTTGGCCAGATACCCGATCTCCTCCCGCACAATCCCCACTTCCGTCAGATAGCCTTCATAAGGCGATTTCCCAAGATCCTGGTGCAGGGCTTGCAAAATTTTATCTTCATTCCGGACAATGGCATGCTTTAAAAGTTTCAACTGTTTGATGCGGAAAGAAACTTCTTTTGTCTGGCCGGAGTTAAAAAACGTGCGCTGATTTTTCAGCATCATATGAATATCTGCCATTTTCTTCCTCCGCTTTGAAGAGTGATTGACTTTTAAACTGATTGATGATCAAATATCCTGATATAAAATACCTGATTTAAAATAAAAGATAAGCTCGTTTTTGTAAAGAGCCAACAAATAAAAATCATCACCGATTATCAACTATGAGCGAACAAACCGCCACAACAAATCAGCCTTCCGGACATTCCGATCTGGTAGCTGACTGGGACCGGCTGTTTCGGGTTTTTATCTGCCCGGAAGGTCAGGCGTCCCGGGCGACGCTGATCAAATACATGGATCGCATTCTTTATGGCCTGAACGACTTTTTAAAAACAAACGTGGGCATCACCGAAGCCATCAGCCTGAAAGATTTGTCCGAGCGATTTACAGACACGGTCATCAATGAGAATCCGGAAAAAAAACTCGCGGACGTTATCACCTGCCTGATCAAGGACATTGCACCCCATGCGGTGAATGTGTCCTCTCCTTATTTTGTGGGCCACATGACCTCCGCCATCCCCTTTTTCATGGTTCACCTCAAAACCATTATCACGGCCCTGAACCAGAATGTGGTGAAGCTGGAAACTTCAAAAGTGGTATCGGTTGTTGAAAAACAGGTCATCGCCAAAATTCACCGGGTGATTTACAATAACACGGAGGCATTTTACCGGCAGCATGTTCAAAACGCCGACTCTACTCTGGGGGTCTTTACGGAAGGCGGCACCACTGCCAACCTGACAGCCCTGTGGACCGCCCGAAACGCAAAATTTCAGCCGAAAAACGGCTTCAGCAGAGGCATTGAGGCCGAAGGCCTTGCTGCCGCTTACCGGGCCTGGGACATTGACCGCTGCGTGGTTCTGGTCTCCCGCAGGGGCCACTACTCCCTTAGAAAAGCGGCGGGGATACTTGGCATCGGCAACGACAATGTCATCCCCATAGATATCGGCAAAAACAACCGCATCGACCTGTCCTGCCTGAAACGGACCATCCGGCGGCTGGAAACCGAAGAACCCAGGACCTGCATCCTGGCCATTGTGGGAGTCGCCGGAGCCACCGAAACCGGCACGGTGGACCCCTTAGAGGATCTGGCGGAAATCAGCGCCCGAATCAACACCCACTTTCATGTGGATGCCGCCTGGGGCGGCCCCACCCTGTTTTCAAAAAAATACAGGCATTTGTTAAAAGGCATCAGCCTTGCAAATTCCGTGACCATGGACGGGCACAAACAGTTTTACATGCCCATGAGTTGCGGCATGCTGTATTTGAAAGACCCGGCAGCGCTGGACGTCATCGCCTACCACGCCAACTATGTGAACCGGATGGGTTCGGTGGACCTGGGGATCAAAACCCTGTCCGGCTCCAGAGAAGCCAATTCCCTGATTCTGGACAGCGCCTTAAAAATCATGGGCGCCAAAGGCTATGCGCTTCTTATCGATCACGGCATTGAAACCGCTGCGGCGTTTGCCGAGGAAATCAAGAGAAGAGACTTGTTTGAACTCATGACCCCGCCGGTCCTCAACATTCTGACCTACCGGATCTGCCCGCCGCGTATCAGGGCCATCCTGAACACCGCCGATGACGACCAGCGCCGGGCCATCAATGAAAAACTCAATACCGTCAACCGCAGACTTCAGACAATCCAGCGCGAGACCGGCAAAAGCTTTGTTTCACGCACCACCCTGCTGCACAATAATAATCCGAATGACGCCATTGTGGTGTTACGAAGCGTTATCATGAACCCCATGACCACCCTCGCGATTCTGAATGAAATTCTGGATGAACAGGAAAGGATCTTTGAGCGGGAGTTGAAGGGGCTGCTGGAATAAGCAGAAAGAGACAGTAGGGGGTTCGGTTAAAGGTAAAAACCGGCACTATTATTCCGGCAAATGGCAGAATACAGACGTTTTATTGTCATTGCTGTCCTGAAGTTACCAATTTGAAATTTGACTCGATATTTCAGATTCGCCCTGAAATATCGAGTCAATTGTATTCTACACTACCTCTGCTGTTTCTTTATAAAATAAAATGAAACAGACCCAACGAGTAACATAAATATAATCATCCCCCATTCCGTCATTGTCGGAATAGAGGCAGACGATTGTAATTTTACGACAGTCTGTAGCTCATCGATATCATAAATCAAAGAATTTGCTTGACTAATCGCCTGAACAGAAAGGGTGTCAGCATCTCCTGCCTCAGCATCCACCGGAACCGTCACTGGTAGATTTATTTTAAAGACACCGCCAGCAGGTAAGGTTATCTGTGGCGGTATGCTTGCGGTAGCAGCCCAGCCCAATGATGATGTAACAAAAAAATCATATGTATCTTCAACTGTTCCAAGATTTCTTACCTCGCACGGATAAGAAGCCGACGTGCCTTTTAGCAAATTCATACCTTCCGGAACGATTACATCCAGCGAACCGATGGTTATTGTCGCTGGATTCATTCTCTGAAAATTGCCTTCACCTGTCGCTTTAAACCTGAAAGAACCAATCGTGTCCATCAGGGAAGTCCCGCTGTAGTTTAAACCATCAACAGTCGTCAGTGAGGTATCCAGTGCGAGCGTACCGTCCAAATTAACAAGTTCAAACGACACACCTGGAACCGGGAAGATCAACCCAGCCGACAAATTTAGAGAGCTACCAACAGGCACCGAAGTATCCCCACTATAAGTCATTGGGTTCGAAGTTAAAGCTGTTGCGCTTATCCTGTAGGTGCCTGAGCCAGTTACTGATGCAGTCCAATTTCCATCAACCAACGCATCCTCTTCAACAGAATAAAATACATTTCCGCCAGAAGTTAAAACCGAGACACCGTCTGTTGCGTCCGTGACAGTGGCACCGGAAGGATTTTTTAATTCGACCAAAACACTGCTTCCGAGCGTTACATTCAATGCAAGCTGCAAGACACTGACTGATCCGTCCACAGGGATGGAATATGATTTAGCACCATCACCATCATAAAAAGCTATTGTGCTTTCTGAAAACGATTGTTTCATGATCATCTCGGTGGCTGTTTCTGTTTGATTAGAGGGAATATTGAAAAACAATCCCCCTGATGCAAAGCTGAGCAAGCTATATCCATCCAGGCCGGCAGGATCAAAGAGTGCTGCTTTTGCTATTATCGCACTCGAAGCAACTTTATTACACTGTGATTGCATGTCGTCATAAGCAGCACTAGCACTCTTTGACAACAAAGAAGACATCGGTGCTGGCCCGCAATCACTATAAATAATGCTATGCAAAGTACCACGGCTTGTGAGTACGGCATTTTTCGTTTCATTCACCTCTTTCATGTCGGCATAAGTTTCGTCAACTCCATAACTATTAGAGCTTGCATCCGTCATCAGGTAAATGTCGGCATTCCTTACCAATTTACAAGCATTACGGATTGCAGTTAATGAAGATTCTGGACATCCGGCTCCTCCACTGGCATAAAGGCCATTAAGAGAATCTATCATATGATCAATATCATATGTCTGACGATCTATCTCTTCCGTGCCATCTTTGAATGTAATCAAGGTATAAAGACGTTCGGAACAACTTGCATCACAGTGAGTTTTACAATATTCGGACTCAATACGCGCTTTTTCCTCATTCATGATCCTTATTGCAGCATTTTTAGCATATATGATATTTGTGGACATACTGCCCGTATCATCAATTATAAATACTATTGGTTTTGAGGCATAATAATATGAATTATAATAATCTCTATAGGCACCATCTTCTTTACCTGTCCAAATTTTATATGATTCTGATTTCAAAACAGACTCAGATAATGTTCTTGTACCAATAATTTCATTTGATTCTCCGGAACCAGATTTGCAAGACCAAGCTACGTCATCAGGATAATATCCATTGAACGTCATATTTGACTCAATTACCATCACAGATTTCTTGCTATAATCAACTTCAACAACAACGGCTGTATGATCGTAGTCTGTGCGAAATATAATATCTCCAGGTTGAGCTTGAACTGAAGTAATTCCTGTTATTTTATCCTTTTTTATTGCAGGTATTGATTGAGATTTAGCCATATCATCATATGATTCAATCTCCTCCATTCCAATAGCCCGATGCAAAATCAGATGTGCAAAATATTTACATTGTCCGCCTCTACCGACACCTCCTGCTTTACCATATTCCACCGGAGATGATAGCGGCGTACCATCTTCTTTATCATAAAAATCATACTTCCCAGCCGTGCAATAATCGCAATTATCACCACAACCGAATGATGGCTTCATTGCTGTCCAAAACAATTTAAATTTTGAAATGCTGGGATAATAATATCAATTGGTTATTCCCCAAAAAGTGCATTTTCCGGTTTAAGGTTGATATTTTTAGTACATATGCTGTCCAATTCCACGTAATGGCAATAGTTGTTGGACAGACTTTGGTTCAATGGGCAAGACATCGAAGGGTCTGTCGATCCAATCCCATAAGTTCCGGTATGTAAAGAGATTCCAGCGTAAAAAAGCCACAAGATTTGACAATGACCAGCCAAATTTAGCCTTGAACTGAAGATACTTGACCAGCAGGATGGCAATTAATGCTGTCCAAATCTGAATATAAAGTGCATTTTCGCTGGTCCCGACAAACGTTTTCACCTTAAGGTTCTGTTTCAGGGCCTTGAAAAAAAGTTCGATCTGCCAGCGATCCTTGTATATCGCTGAAATGGTGGTGGCTCCGAAGGCAAGATGATTGGTCAGCAATACAATTTCCTGTTCATTGACCTTATCCCATACCACAACTTTTCGCATGGGTTGTGGGCATTGTTTTTGGGCGGTCTGCCCGGTAAAACGGATCAGTTGGTCCGAAAGAATATTGCGGTTCTGCGGCACTTTGAAATTCTGAATTACGCGGTAATCAGCATTGCTTTTTAATCGGGTAACAAAATAAATGCTTTTTTCCGTCCAGGAGGAAAAAAGGCGATAGTCGTTATAAGCCCGGTCCATGGTAATGATGGAATCCGGGGCAAGTGAAATATGACGAGCAACAGTGACGTCATGTTTTTTGCCGTTGGAGATATAGGCATATTCTGGCAGATATCCATCATGGTCTAAAAGCAGGTGGAGTTTTACAGCGCCTTTTGTCTGGCGGAATTTGGCCCATGGAAATATGGACAAACACAAGGATATGGTGGAGCTGTCAAGGGAGAGCAGTTTGTTTTTAAACCGGAATTTATGCTTACCCGGAGCCGCCATCTTGCAGATGCCGAGGGTATGGTAAAACAGATCCTGATACAATTGCCATGACCTGTTGGCATTGGCATATGAGAGGGTTGATTTATTTGGCGCGTTTTTCATGCCCAGATGTTTCATTTTTCCCATGCAACAGGCCAGACCGCCGCAGATTTCTCTGAGACTTTTGGCCTGAGCAATCTGGCAGAAGAACATCGAAACAAAATGCTCCCATGAATTGAATTTTTTAGCGAATCGCTCCGTCTGATGACGACAAACAAACTGATGAAATTTTTTTCGATCAATAAGCGTAATTAATTGACTGAACAGGCTCGCATGTTTTACCATTAGGCATCCTCCTTGGCTTTAGGGTGTTTGTGGTTTTGTGGTGAAACAACAATACCCGCAAGGAGGATTTTTTTTCAAGGCCTGGATTTATCGTATTCCTAAACAAAATTGGTTTTTGGACAAGAGTGTGATGGCTTATTACCATCATTCGTCCAGTTAGAACTATACCCCTTCAATTTGCCCCTTACAAATCGATAAGACACATCGGCATTAAGTTCATCTGAACCAATATAATTCCAATCGCCTAAAAATTTCTTTATACTGCTGCAACCGGGGTTATCAGGATGAAATATACGTACCCATTCAGGGGGCGCTGATTTTCGTTTAACCTCCTGATGTTACTATGTTTTTAATTAAGCATATAAGCAATTGAAATAATTGAAAATAAAACTA
>QZKW01000019.1 GCA_003599885.1 Desulfobacteraceae bacterium
CAGATACATGCTTACCAAATAAGCATGTATTTTCATTAAAGTCAAGGTATGGAGAAAAATCGTGTGCCTACAGGTTTTGGAGGTTCCCGAAATCATAAGTAGCTGATATGATTGAACTCAATCTGAGAAAATGGACCATTTTAATCTATTTTTCACTTACAAAAATCAAACGGCAGTTTGAGCGGATAAATGCCAATGAACCTGCCGGTTTCGACAAAAGCTATCGGCGCAACAAATCCCGGCTTTCCATTTCACACAGCGAGTTTTTGCCTACGCCACGGAATAACACCGGGTCAGGGAGCTTTCCGCAGCGCAGGCCGGGTTTCTTTTGTTACTTTTCTTTGCCCGCCAAAGAAAAGTAAAGATGACAGATGGTTATCAATAATAAGCGCTGAGGTTAAAAGTCAGATCCGTTCTTTTCCCTGATAGTTAACACCGATATTTGCCAAGTTTAAAGATTTGATTCTCAACCCTCAAGTTTCTACTTTCCTTTAATCCCTTTATGAAATCGCGTCTATCGGGTAAAAGCGTTTCATTGCATTAGAGCGTTTTTCCATCCCACTGATGTTGATTGTCTGGATAAAAGAACGCACCAGCCTCCTCCCCCCCTCCACGGATAAAGACCATCCAGCCTCCGGGAACCTTTGCTCGCCATACACTCACTCTGTTACTTTCCAGATTTTCCCAATGCATTGTATAAGCTCCTTAATTTTTTTTTGTTTGTCTTTGCCGTTATTATTTGAGGCGGAACAAGTGATTCTATAGTTTCTGTTGAACTCCATAGCTTTTGGATTCTGTGCAACGATCATTTTGGGGCAGCTCTTGAGGTCGAGAGATGCCGGTGTTCATTTTAAGTCTTAACTGACTTAAAACACATATAAATTTATCGGCTGATATTCCGCAAGGATTTATTTTCTTCTTTCCGTTTAACCGAAAAAAATATTGAACCACGAAGCACACGAAGTTCACGAAGAAAAGATTCGGGGAATCGCTTGCGCTTGTTCTTCGTGTTCTTCACTTCCTTCGTGGTGATTTTCCCTTTTAAAGCGCCAGTCCGTGGCCCGACGGCGGCGGATCTCCTGGAATCCTAACCAATTGGTGTCAGGATCGTTGGTAGGGTTGATTAGCGAAGCGTAATCCACCAAAAAATCTGATTCCAAGGCCCCATTGATCCATTATAATCGCTTTTATCAACTCGATGTGATCCGTATTTTAAACGGAATATTGAACCGGCCTACCAAACGGCAAACGGTGGATTACGCTACGCTAATCAACCCTACAGAAAAAGGGACATGGGATGGAATCCCCCTCCCCTCCCTTTACATTTACGATCTTGGAGATAAGGAACCATTCAAATATTTGTGAATAACACTTGAAATCAGTGTTTGATAGGGAATGCCTTCCTCAATCGCTTTTACCTGAATTTGATGATAGTCCTTTTGACTCAGGCGAAGATTGATTCGTTTATCTTTTTTCAGGGTGTTTCGGGCTGCTGTGATGGCTTTTTCTTTTTCCTGTTGAATATTTTTTACAGGATTCCATTCTTCCTGCTCGATTGATGCCATCAAATCTTTCTCTTCTTCATCAATGGGATCGAATGCTTTAATCGTTTTTTTCATAATTCCCCCTTTAAGCCATAACGCTTTGTGTATTTCCGACTTGGAAATGCCGTTTTAAGAAAAATCTCATTATTTTTTTCCACAAAAGGCACAATTACGGCATAGCTTTCAATTTCCAAAATATATATTTTTTGTTCAGGTCGGCTTGCGTTCTCTTCAATGCCAAGTATCTGACCCGATTCAATAAGATAAGCAATCTGCTCGAAGGAAACTCCTCGCGCTGCCTTCAATATTTCATTTTTTTCATAGCTCCAATTTAAATATTTCATACCATGAATTTAGGCTATTGTCTGCCTTTTGTCAATATATGGTTCGTCTCTTTGAACTTGGATCGGTTTGGATTGCCGGTTTTTAATAAACAAAAGGCCATCCGTTTATAGCTAAATAAACGGATGGCCTTTTGAAATTTTTTGAAACTTGACGGATTGTTATGCTGTGTTTTCCAACGCCGCCAATTATGGTAATGCTAATAATATTTATTTTTGTTCAGATTTTGCTTTCTTTGGTTTTTTACTTTTCGGTTTTGCCGCCGCCGGAGCCTGTTTTTTTACCGGTTTAACGTCCATGGCAGGCTTTACCTCATTCATAGACTGAACATCATTATTAAAATCCAGATGCATGAGCAGGTCCGAACGCCCCACCAGTTCCCGGACGCTGCGCATGCCGAACCGTTTCAGAATTTCGACCAGATCTATCCGCCAGGCATTGTACAGATTGATAATCCGCTGGGTGCCCCAGTCCAGTTCCATCTGGGTAACCAGTCCCGGATCGGTGGTGGCGATGCCCCTCGGGCAGCCGCGACCGGCCGAACAACGGGAACACCTTACACATCCCAGAGCAATCAGTTCGCCGGTGCCCACCACCACGCCGTCCGCGCCCAGGGCAATGGCTTTGGCGATATCATGGGCGGTCCGGATGCCGCCGCTGGCGATCAGGACCACTTTGTCCCGTGCGCCCTCATCCACAAGAAATTTGTGAACCTTTGCAATGGCGTATTCAATGGGCATGGCGATGTTTTTTTTGGCGATATCCGGTGCCGCGCCGGTGCCGCCGTATCCGCCGTCCAGGTGAATGATATGGGTCCCGGCGGAATAACTGCCTACAGCCACCATGTCCACGTCCGTGGGCGTGGACACTTTTGTGGAAAGCAGGGCGCGCCGGTTGATGTGCTTGATCCAGTCCAGGTGTTTCATGTGGTCTTCGATGGAATACACGCTGTGGAATGGGAACGGCGAGAACAGGGAGATGCCCACCACGGCTTCACGGATTTTCGCGACCGCGGGCGTGTTTTTTTCTCCCAGCAGATGGCCGCCGAGACCGGGTTTTGCGCCCTGGGCATACTTGAACTCCACAATGGGCACCCGCTGAATGGTTTCCTCGCGAACACCGAAAAGCCCGGTGGCGACCTGGGTGATCATGTGTTCATCGTATGGCCGCATCCGTTCCATGTATCCGCCTTCACCGGTACAGGAGAAGGTGTTCCAGGCCACTGCGGCCCGGGCTTTGGAGAGCTGGGTGACGTTAGACACGGAACCGAAGGACATGCCGCCGCCATACCACGGGACGTCGATTTTAATTTTGGGCCGTCCGTCATCACGCCGGTTCAGCACGATACTCGTATCAATCTCGTCATCAGAGAGCTCGACCGGCGGTTTTTCAGGAAATTTAAACCGCATGCGGTCAAATCCGCCGCCGGAGTTGCCGGTTTGGTAATCAAATTCATATTCTTCCGCCGGGGGTGCGCCGGTTTCCGCCATTTTCCATGTCGCCAGAAGCATGTCCGACGGCCAGCGGTTGTCGCCCAGCGCTTTGATCATGGGATTTTCCACCAGTCGAAGGGCCTGCTCCGGGCACTGGTCGATGCAGAAATGATCGGTTTTCTGACAGGCTTTTCCCGTGCATAAATAATTTTTGGGCGTGGCAAAGAGCTTGTAACCCGATTTCAGCACATGGACCTGGTGGGGACACAACTCCGCGCATTTGCCGCAATGGATGCAGGCGTCACTCCGGAAAATGATATATTTCGCAAATTCATTGCGATACCTAGGCTTTGCCGGGTGAATCTCACGGTTGACTTCGACCTGCGGCACAAGGGTCTTGACGGTGTTTTCCGGCAGGAGGCCCTTTATATCTTCAGGAATATGATTAAGCTTGTTTTCTTGTACCGAAAAGCGTTCCAAAAATCTCCTCCTCCATTTCTTCAAAAAACATGGCCCGTCCCACATCGCCACGGAGCCGGCGCGCTTCACGCATGCCCATGGCGCCCATGAGTTCAATGAGCTGCAGATACCATGAGGCAATCAGGTTTCTCATCCGGCCCGCGCCATAATCAAAACCGATATCGTGAAGCCTTGCCGGACAGGACATTTCCGGTTTGCAGGTGGGACACAACCGGCATTCCAGTGCGAGCATTAAGGGCAGGTGGGTGGATACCACATCTGTGCCGCACAGCAGGGCTTTGGCCATATGTTCCGGCAATGCGATGCCGCCGCCGGAAATGAGCGTTACCTGATCCCGCTGACCGCTTTTTATCAGGGCAGTATGGATCTCCCGAATGACATCCTTGATAAACCGGGGCTTTTTCACGCCGATTTCATTGCCGTTAAAATCCGCCACCACATGAATGACGTCGGCCCCCTGATCGACCAGTTCGATGGCCCGGGCAGCACCCTTCGCATCCAGCGGAACCCGGATGGAGACGACGATGCCGGGAACCGCTTGTTTTAATGCCGCCCGGCGATTCAGTGCCTCGTCCGAATCCGGTATCTCCACGAGCCGGGTTTTTCGTAAGACCTCGACAGGGATCTCCGGGGCTTCGGGATTTAAATGAAACGCGATGTTGGGCAGATACTTATCCATATTCTGGCGCTGCTTATCGGTTCCCAAATCCGCCCATTTCCCGGAATCAATAATGGCGATAATATTCGTCATTTTGACGGCTTCCAGAATAAACGGCTCTAACTTCGGCAGCGTAAATTCCGGCGGATTCATATCAATAATCAGGGGCATCGGAATATCCATAATCTCAGGCATCTCGGAGGTGATTTTGCCCTCTTCGAAGCTTAAGTGCGCCGGTTTTCTGCCGATGTCCACCGACGTGCTGATGTATTCCCTGCCGTGAATTCCGTCCCGGGTGGGCCGCACAATTTCCGACATGTCCGTCCACATGGAATCAAAACCCGGTCCTGCGAATTTCCCCCGGTACCCCGCGCCGGACACCGGAACAGAAGCCGTTTCCGCCTGCTGCCAGGTGGTCTGGATGATTTCCGGGGTCCAGTAATGGTTGCCCAGTTGTTCATATTCGGAATTGACGGTCAGGCACAGAAGCTCTTTGGTGCAGTTCTGCACACAGGAAAAACAGCCCATGCATTCAAAAAAAAGAAAATTCGAATACGTAAGGGTTCGGATATACGCCGATTCCTGCCGATGACGGTCGTAAACGCAGGCTTTTTTAACGCAATTATGGCAACGGGCACAGTCTTCCCGCCAATCCACGATTCCGTATTTGCCGATGCGCGGGAGCCTTGGCGGAACAGGCGTTGTTTTGATATGGTATTTTTCTGGCATAATTTTTTCTCTTTTTTATAATCCGGCTGCTTTGATAATCTCAGGCACCAGATGTTCTTTACCACCGGACAGAATATGAAGGCCTCTCACGCCTTCTATTGATTTGATCTTTTTAATGGTTTCAACGCATATCGCCATGCCTTCTTTTGCCTGGGCGGTGTCATCTCCGGCAGCTTTTAAGCGTTCAACCACGCTGTCCGGAATCACCAGATCCGTATATTTTTCACGCAGGGCTTCCGCTTCACTGGCGCTCTCAAGGGGCATGACACCCGCAAGTATGGCTGTTTTTGAGGTGATCCCCGCTTGTTTGGCTTCTTTTATCCACAGGGCAAATGCGTCCAGGTCAAATACGGCCTGGGTCTGGATAAATTGGGCGCCAGCCGCCACTTTTTTAGCCAGCCGCATGATGTTGAGTTCCAGGGGTTTCATATCCGGCGTGGCCACAGCCCCGGCAAGAATGGAAAAATCACCATTGATTTTGGTGCCGTCTATCAGCACGGCATCATCATTCATCTGTTTCACTGCGGCAGCCAACTGGATGGAATCAATGTCATATACACTGGCGGAGGCACGGCTCACGGTCAGGGTCTGATGATGACCGGAAAGGCAGAGCACATTTTTGATTCCCAGCGCCGCCGCGCCCAGGAGATCGGACTGAAGGGCGATCCGGTTTCTGTCTCTGGTGACCACCTGATAAACGGCTTCAATGCCACACCGTTCCAGAATGACAGATCCCGCAAGGCTGGACAGAATAGGGCCGTGGGGGTTGTCGGCCACGTTGACGGCGGTGATGCGGTCTTTAAAGAAACCGGCGGCGTCTTCAACGGCTTTGCTGTCGGCACCCGGCAGCGGAAGAAATTCGGCGGTAATAATAAAATTTCCAGCGTTTATCATGGTGGCAAGTTTACTTGTTTGTGGCATGTTTATCTCCCGGATGAAACCCGTAATTCATTTTTAAAATTTTCGATTGCTTCAAAGATCTGTTTGACGCCATTTGTATTGTCTTTCTGGATAACCCGCATGCGTCCCCGGCCCATACCACTCTCATCAAGCAGGGCGTCAACCGCTTCGGCCCTTTTTTGCGCGCGCAGGTTTCCTTCGATGAATTTACAGTCCCCATGATGGCAGGTGACCAGCAGAACCCCGTCCGCGCCTTTTTCAAAGGCTTTCAGCAAATAAAGAAGATTCACTTTTCCGGAACACGGCAGGCTGACGGTTTTGATGTCATCTGCGCCCGTTTCACCGGCGTTTTGCCGGAGCGCCGCCGCATCCAGGGAGTTTGAGCAATAAAACAGGACGATGTTTAATGGCTTATTGGTCATTACAGTAACCCTTAAATACGATGATCTTCACGGACGATGACCCGGCATCCCCCGCCATGGCCGGGTTCCCAGTTTTTGGGCGGCGCTATTTCGGTTAATCTCTCAAGCTGGCCGATGTCTTTCAGGCGGTGATAGATGAGCTGCCAGGCGCAGGGACGGTCGGGCCGGACTTCGCAGCGGTCTTCCCGTGATCCGCCGCAGGGCCCGTTCAGCATCTGCTTGGCGCATCGCGTTACCGGGCAGATGCCGCCATACTGATGCAACACGCAGGCGCCGCAGGCCGCGCACTTTTCCGCCCAGATGCCCCGGTCTTCGAGAATGCCGATGAAGGCGGTATCGAGTCCGGCATACACCGGCTTTTTCGCAAAGCGTTCAGCGAGCGCCTGAACACCGGCCCCGCAGCCCAGGGACAGGACCGCGTCATTCCGGTTAATGGCATCTGCTGCTTCTTCGATAAAGACATTATCGCACTGGCGTTCAATGGTGAGTTCCTCGATTTCAAAATCAAGGTTTTTGAGATTGGAAGCAATGCGCAGGGCAGAGGAAATGATGCTGACCTCCCGCTCTCCGCCGGCAAGACAAACGGTCACGCAGGTGCCGCATCCCAGCACCAGAATTTTTTTATGGTCTTGCAATATGTCAACAAGATCGGGAATGCTTTTTCTTTCGGCGACGATCATGAATGGATCTCCTGTTTCGGTGATGATTTGGCCTGTTTCAATTTTGAAAGTCCCAGCGGATTGGGGCCGAGTGCGCGGACCGTCTCGATCATATCCTTGACCATGGGGACAAAAATACCGGCGTCCGCTGCCCCAAGGTTAACCATTCGGAGGCGTTCTTTTTCAAATCCGGCTTCCGACAGGATCTGGCGGGCATAATTGACCCGGCGTTTGGCCATGTAATTGCCTTCGCTGAAGTGGCAGCTGCCTTCCTCGCAACCGGCCACCAGAACCCCATCCGCGCCGTTTTCAAAGGCTTTCATAAAATATTCGACCTCCAGTTTGCCGGTACAGGGCGTCCGGATGATCCGAATATTCGGCGGATATTGAAGTCGCATCGAACCTGACAGGTCCGCAGAAGAATACGCTCAGTAATGGCAGCAGAAGGCGACGATTTTTGGTTCAAAAGTAGTTGAGTTCATAATTCTTTCTTATTTTGGTTAATCGGCTGTTATTTCTCGGCATTGGAACAGATCATCGAGCATCATCTGAAACTGTCTGGATTCAAAATGATTCAGCTGTATGGCACGGGCCGGACATTCCGCCGCGCAGATACCGCAGCCCATGCATTTGGCGGCGGCGATTTCCCCTTTATGGTCCTTGTTCACAAACGGAGCGCCATAGGGGCAACTGTGAACGCAGGTCATGCATGAAATACATTTGCTCTGATCGACCTTTGAAACCTGGGCCCCCAGTTCCATATGCGTTTTTGAAAGCACGGTGGCGGCGCGTGCGGCAGCAGCCCGGGACTGGGAAATATTCTCGTCGATAAATTTTGGGGAATGGGCCAGCCCGCACAAAAAGATCCCCTCATTGGCAAAATCAACCGGCCGCAGCTTGACATGGGCTTCCACAAAAAAGCCGCTGGTGTTGAGGGGCACTTTCAGCATGTCCGCAATCCGCCGGTTATCTTCCAGGGGTTGAATGCCCGTGCTCAGTACGACAGTGTCGGCTTCGATTTCAATGGATTCCGGAAAATCCGGGCTGTCGAGGGAAACCAGAAGGCCATCCGCATCTTTTACGACCGGCGGTTTTTTCTCATCATAGCGGATGAACACAACCCCTGCCTCACGTGCCTGTTTGTAATATTTTTCCCGGAATCCGTATGTCCGGATATCCCGGTAAAGCACATAAACGGCGGCATCCGGATGTTCTTTTTTGACAGCCAGGGCGTTTTTGATGGCCATGGAGCAGCAAAGCCGGCTGCAATAGGGATGCTCATCATTTCGCGATCCCACGCACTGGATCATGACGATGTTTTTTCCGGCTCCATTTCCAGGGCTTAAGAAGGCGTTGTCATGAAGGCGGTTTTCCAGTTGCCCCTGGGTCATCACATTTTCGGATTTCTGGTAGAGAAATTCATCCGTGGCAGCGGAGTCGGCGCCTGTGGCGACAATTACCGCCCCGCAGGGAACTTGCGTGGGTGTCCCGTTTTTAATGAGTTTGACATTAAATTTTCCCACATGTCCTGCGATACCGGCGACTTCTGTTTCCAGATGAAGGCGGATTCCGGAATGGGTTTTTACCTGTTTTTCAAGGTTTTTGACAAAGTCACTGATATCATCCTGTTCAAGGGTGCCGTGGATGTCATGAAGATGCCCGCCCAGCCGGGGAGAGCGCTCAACCAGATGAACGCTAAATCCCTGATCCGCCAAAGATAAGGCTGCGGTCATGCCGGAAAGGCCCCCGCCGATCACCAGACCGTCCTGGTTGACGGCAAGAGTTTCGCCGATGAGTGGTTTCAGGAGACGGGTCCTGGCAATGGCCATGCGTACCAGTTCAATGGCTTTTTCCGTGGCCGCTTCCGGTTCTGAGGAATGCACCCAGGAGCATTGATCCCGGATATTGGCAAGCTCAAACAGATAAGGGTTGAGGCCAGCTTCGCGCAAAGTTTCCCTAAACAGGGGCTCATGGGTCCGGGGCGTGCAGGAGGCAACCACGATTCGGTTGAGGCGGAAATCGCGAATCGCATTTTTGACCTCCGACAGGCTCGCATCCGAGCAGGCATACATGGAATGGGTGGCCAGAACAATTTGCGGATCACTGGAGATCGTTTTCGTCACCCGTTCCACATCAACGGTGGAGGCGATATTGGTTCCGCAATGACAGACAAACACGCCGATTCGCGGACCCTCATCGGTGACGTCATGCTCGTCGGGATACGTTCGTTTGGTCACCAGGGTGTTGCGTGATCCGGCCAGAAGTTCCATGGACATGGACGCCGCCGCGCTGGCCTGGGTGACGGTTTCGGGAATATCTTTGGGCTCCTGGAATGCGCCGGCCACAAACACGCCCGGCCGTGACGTGACCAGGGGAAAGAACCGGTCGGTGGCGCAAAATCCGTATTCATTCAGATTAATGCCCAGGCGGGAAATGGTTCCGGAAACCGTGGGTTTGGGATCGATGCCCACCGCCAGGACCACCAGATCGAATTCCTGCTCCCTGACTTTTCGGGCGTCGTCAATATAGCGAACCATCAGGTCTTTGGATCCGGGGATTTCCATTACCTGCGACGGCATGCTTTTGATGTATTCGATGCCGTCCTGACTTTTGGCCCGTTCGTAATACAGATCAAAATCCTTTCCAAACGCCCGGATATCCATATAAAAGATTTTGACGTCCAACCCGTGCACATGCTCGCTTGCGATCACCGCCTGCTTGGTGGCGGCCATACAGCAGATGGAGGAACAATAATCATTGTCGCACCGGGAGTCACGGGATCCCACGCACTGGATAAAGGCTATGCGTTTGGCTTCGCGGCCATCGGAAATCCGTTCCACATGACCGTGAAAGGGGCCGGCAGCGGAAAGCATCCGCTCAAACTGCACGGTGGTGATCACATTGGCTGACCTGCCATACCCATATTCCCCTTTGGCCTGGGCCTGGAATTCCTGAAATCCGGGGGCAAGGATGACCGACCCGACTTCCAGTTCAATGGTTTTCTCCGGCATGTCATGGATAACGGCTTTTTTCTCGCAGGCATCGACGCATTCGCCGCATTCGGAGCAAAGCGCGCAATTCAGGCATCGTTCGCATTCGGCGATGGCGTCTTCTTCGGTGAAAGCGGTTTCGATTTCCAAAAATCCGGTAATCCGTTCGGATACCGCGAGTTCTGCTGCTTGAGCCCGCGGTTGTTTCTGAACCCCTTTACCCGTTGGTAATAGTTTTTCCGGAACCGGTTGGATGGTGTCTTCAAACCGGGGGGCATTCACATCGCCGCCGCGAACATACCGGTCAATGGATTCTGCGGCCCGTTTTCCCGCAGCCACCGCTTCAATCACAGTGGCCGGTCCGGTGACGATATCGCCGCCGGAAAAAATCCCCGGTGTTTCGGTAACGCCATATTTGTCCGCAACAATATTTCCCCATTTGTTCACAGGCACGGATGCATCGGAAAATTTCGGATCCGGCTGGCTGCCGATGGCTAAAATAACCGCATCAGCAAGCATTTCAAATTCAGACCCATCAATGGGGCTCGGGCTGCGGCGGCCGGATGCATCGGGCTCTCCCAGCTTCATGCGGATGCATTTGACTGTTTCCAGTTTGCCGTCGGGGCCTGCGATAAACTCCACCGGGTTGGTCAAAAATTCAAAGTTGACCCCTTCTTCTTTTGTATGGTGGATTTCTTCAGGGATGGCGGGCAGTTCTTTTTCGCTTCTGCGGTAAACGATGGTGACTTTCCCGGCGCCCAGACGGATGGCGGAACAGGCGGCATCCATGGCCACATCGCCGCCGCCCACGACAACGACATGCCCATTTAGTGCCGGTTTGTCATCGGAACTTGCCTGGTAAAGAAACTCAAGGCCCGGTAAAACGCCTGAAAGATCATGGCCTTTAACATTTAATGCCGTGCTTTTCTGGGTGCCGATACCTACAAACACCGCCTGATAGTCTTTCTGTAATTGTTCAAGGGAAATGTCGGACCCAATGCGGCAATTGAATTTGAATGTCACGCCTTTGCGGCGGATGAGCTCCACTTCATAATCCAGAACATCCACCGGCAGGCGATAGTCCGGTATCCCCCAGCGAAGCATGCCGCCGGCCGCCGGGGACGCTTCAAAAATGGTGACCGCATATCCGCGATCAGCAAGGTCCTGGGCTGCGGTGAGGCCTGAAGGACCGGCCCCGATAACCGCAATTTTGACCGCATCCGGTGACGGAAATTTTTCTTCCGGCAGGGAGATCGTACCGTTTGCCAGCATTTCCATTTCCCGGTCAGAGGCAAACCGTTTCAGCTGCCGGATGGCAACCGGTGTATCCACATTGCCGCGGGTGCAGACGCTTTCACAGGGATGGGTGCACACCCGGCCGCAAATGGCGGAAAGCGGGTTTCTTTCCCTAATTAAACGGACGGCCTTCACATATTCTTTTTTCTTGATGAGCTGGATATAGCCCTGCACGTTGATGCCTGCCGGGCAGCCGCTCTTACAGGGCGCATGGCCCAGTTTAAGGATTCCGGCAATATTGGGCACGGCCTGGGGGGAATATTTGGCGATGGCCTTGCGGGTTCCAAGATCCCGGTTAAACCGGTCCTGGACGTCCACCGGGCAGACTTTATAGCAGTCACCGCAATCATTGCAGATCTTCTCATCCACGAAGCGGGGCATTTGTTTCACTGATGCCGTGAAATGACCGGGCTCCCCTTCAATGCCCGATAATTCCGAATGGGTTAATATGGTAATGTTCAAGTTCCGGGCGCATTCCACCAGCTTGGGAGACACGATGCATGTGGCGCAATCGCCGGTGGGAAAGGTTTTATCCAGATGGGACATCATACCGCCGATGGCGGCGGACCGCTCGATGAGATACACCTTGAAACCGGAGTTGGCGAGATCGAGCGATGCCTGAACCCCGGCGATTCCGCCTCCCTGCACCAGCACCGCACCGGTTTTTTTATTGCCGTTGTTTGCCATATTTTTTTTGTCCATAGATACTGATGCCATAAATACTAAGATGGAGGCGGGCGGTTAAATGCCGGCCGCTATTGTCCGCTTTGCCGTTGGGTCACTTTACTTGACAGCCGTGATAACGGCTGATGGTGAAACCACCAGTTTTTCAAGGCCCAGATCCGCAAAGGAAAGGCCCAGGCAGAGTCCGATCAACTGGGTAATATACAACACGGGCATTTTATAATTCCTGCCAAATTTCTTTTGAATATCGCTCTGCCGCAGGTCCAGATTGACCTGGCACAGCGGGCAGGCTACGGCAATGCATTCCGCGCCCGCAGCCGCGGCCATGCCGATAATGGCGTCTGAAAACTCCACCACCATATCCGAGCGGGTGGTCAAGGAAAGGCTGTTCCCGCAGCACGACACCTTGCAGGGCCAGTCAAGGCTTTCGCCCCCCAAAGCCGTTACCAGTTTGTCAACGGTCTGGGGATTTTCCGGATCATCGAATTTTGTCACTTCATGGGGACGAACCAGCAGGCACCCATAATAAGAGGCTATTTTAAGTCCGTTTAAGGAATGTTGAAGCCGGGTTTTCAGGTTCTTCAATCCAAAATCCTCAATAAGCACTTCCACAATGTGCCGGACCTTCACCGAACCGTCATAATCCCGGCCCAGGGCGGTGGCCACTTTTTTACGCATCTCAGGATCATTCTGGACTTCATGGTTCGCCGTTTTCAGGCGGTTGTAACAGGCGGCGCAGTTGACAACGACATCCAGCCCCATATCCCGCGCCAATAAAAGATTTGCCGCAGGCAGCGATGACGCCAGAATGCGGTCCGTCTGGTGCGCCGGGGTGGCGCCGCAGCAGGACCAGCCCGGAATTTCAACCAGATCGATGCCCAGAAAGCGGGCGACAGCGACACTGGATGTGTGCTGGTCGCGGGCGGACGATTCGGCTGAACATCCAGGATAATATGCGTATCTCATCTTCACTTTCCCTTGTTTTGTCTGGCTATTTCAAAAATTCGCTTGACTGTTTTCAGATTGCTGCTCCAGGACGGCAGAAAGGCTATTTTTTTCTTGGAGAAGATGACAGGAATTTTATCCGCATCCTGGGAATAGGAGGATGTGCCGATTTTATACAACGCCATCAGCCCCAGGTCATAGGTGCGTCCGAACATATTAACGGTTTTCAGAAACGCGCTGTTGAATAGCGGGACGTTGCCTTTGGGAACCGCCGCCTTTCTCTGAATCGCAATGGCGCGCAGGGCGTCCATCACGGGAACCAGATCAATGCCCATGGGGCACCGGGCATAACAGGTCTCGCAGGAAACACATGTCCAGATCAGGTCATTAGTAAGGAGTTCATCCCCGGCCCCGAGCTGCAATCGCCGGATGATTTCAGACGGGGGGGACTGGCTGTGCCCGGATACCGTGCACCCGCTGGAACATTTTTTGCACTGATAGCAGGCGGAAAGGTCAATGCCTGACATTCTGACAACCGTATCGCGCAAGCTCTGGCCTGTCCGGCCTTTTTTGATTCTGATGGTCATAACAATCCTAATTTATTAGGCATGTTTTCAAATTAAAAGAAGCTGGCTGTATTAAAGTTCGTGGTTCTAATTGGAAAGGTCGCCCACGGTTTCCTGTTCTTTCATCTGCTGCTGTTCCCTGCGAGTGCTTTCTGCTTTGGCAATAACCGCCGCAACTGCTGCTGGCACCACTTTGCGGTATACTTTTTCCGGAGACACCTGCTTTCCGTCCACCGTCAGCAGGTCGTCAATTTTTATGCCGAAAAGCCGTTCGTTTTCCTCAAGGTAGGGCGATATGAGTTCCCAATCCGCATTTGTCAGCGGCAGGAACACGCCGCCGTTCAATTGTCCGTCAACACAAATGGCATGGGGATCACGGATATAAATCGCCCCGCCCGAGGCAAGGGAGAACACGTTGCTGCCGGGATAGGGTTCCGGCAGCGGAACGATTTTCCCATCTTCATCAAATCGGATGGCGTTTAAAACCACAAATCCGCCGCCGTTGTGAGGATCCCCGGCCATAAAAGATTCCGCCAGAAAATCCAGAGACGTGCCGTTGATGATGACCCGTGGTTTTCCCACGGAATTAATCAGGGGCCGCCCGGCGGCATTGCCCATGATGTAAACCTCGCCGCCCTTGGCGCCGTACATGAATGTCTGGCCGACATCGCCGTACACTACCAGCTTGCCGCACTTGATAATCTGGCCCAGCTGATCCTGGGCATTGTCGTGGACCCTGATGGTCAGGCCGTCAATGCCGGAACCCATGTAGTCCCCGGAACTTCCGTAAACATCAATAATGACCCCTTTCGTGTCGGGCCCCAGGCCGCAGCCGATATAGCGCTGGCCGGAACAGTCATAGCTGATAAACCGCCGCCAGCCAATCATGTACGCATCCACAAGAAGCGCTGCGTCGCATTCATCGCCTTCCGGCGGGAATACGTCCGCATCGATGACCAGGGTGGTTTCACTTCCCATTGCCGCTCTTAAGGTTTTCCGGGTGGCAAAATCAATCCGGCGATACATGCCGGCCTCCCCTTTTCCCGCCTCGAAGGTCGGGATGGACCTGAACAGGTTGTCCAGTTCCGTGCGCACAATATAAAGGAGATGGCTGCGTTTTTTGGAACCGGTGGAATATCGTAAATCATTTAAAAGGGTCAGGGCTTTAATGGCTGTTGGGGTGTTTTTCGGATCTTTTGAATGGGTTACGATGGCCCGGCATACAGTCTGAATGTTGTCAAAGCTCCAGGCGGGAATATTTTCCCGGACATAATCAAAGATTTTTTCAGCGCCGCCGGTATCAAACGCGCTCTTTAAGTCCTTTTGGATATCCGGGGAGATGGAGAGTTTCGTCTCTTTGGTAAAATCGCACGCCTCCGACGGCGCAGGCAGTTGAACCAGGTTCCCAAATTTATCCGTGCAGGTCATTCTGGTTTTGCCGGAAGCATCGGGTTCCAGGTTGAATATAAAGGCACCGCCATCGGTGTGGCTGCCGCCGCGGGCGTTCCAGTAGCGGTCGGCGATGGGGCAGATACGCTTGTCGTCGCGGGCCAGGCTGGCAAGTGTCGCGTCAATGGCCTGTTTTTCAGAGCCGATCAGCCCTACCTGAACGTCCCCGTCCACAAAAGCAAAGACCTGGGGCCGCAGCATGGAGGTGTCGGTGATGCCCATAATCTGAAATTTATGCTGCTCGGGAATATTCCGGGTAATGATAAAAAACCACGGCCCGTCGGGTGATCCGTGGATGTGTGTGGCTTGTATGGCCCGGTAAATCGCCTGCTTTTCTTTGGAAAGATGGTCAAAATCCAGTTCCGTGGTCGGGGCCAAGGCCTCGATGATATATTCCAGGGGATAGTGATAGGTCCGGTTAAGCAGGTCGAACATCAGGGCCGAGACTTCTGTGTCCGTGATAAACTGCGGGTAAATATGGCGCTGCAAAAGGTGTTCGGTAACGGAATGGTAATTGGCAAAGTCGCCGTTATGGACCAGCGCCATGTTGATGCCGGCAAAGGGATGCGCGCCGCCGGGGTGCCAGACGCGGCCCTTGGTGGGAAAGCGCTGGTGAGCGATCCACGTGTGGGCGGCCAGATCTTCGATTTTGTAATATTTGACGATGGCTTCGGCATACCCCACGACTTTCAGGATCATGATGTTTCTGCCGTGGGACAGGACAAATGCTTTCTGGTCTTTCAGGGATGCGTAAAATTCCTGGTTCAGCTTAAAGCTGTTCTGGTTCACAAATTCTTCTTCAGCTTCGCGAACCTCAAGCTGTTCAAACCCATTTTCTTTAATAAACGCTTCCAGGACCTCCGGTTTGACCCGGACAAAATACCGCCACACATCCGGCGGTTTGACTTCGAGGCCTGCCACCGAGGTCCAGTCGTCCACCTTATCGAGCATGGCGGTTGAGGCGATATCAAAAAACGGGGTGATGTATTTTTCTTCCAGTTCCGCGCGAACGCCGGGATCTAAGAAAGCCACATGGATCATATAACAATTATCCAGAACATCCCGGCTGACACCCAGTTGCTCAGGCACAAACCCCACCGCCGCGATGCCGCCGCCCTTGCCATTGCCCCGGTTATGCATGAGTCTGGATGGTTCGTAGATGTGCCGTCCCGGCACCGGTTCCGTACAGCAGAAACCGACGACGCCGCAGCCGCCTTCTTCCGAGCTTTTGGTGATGTCCGGGCATTCCATCCCTGCCACAAGCCGTTGTTTGGATGCCAAAAGTTGTTGTATTCTGTTCATATGATATCTGCTCCGCTCAAATTGCGGCCAAAGCCTCATGCCGTCGGTCCGTGTCTTGCCGCAAAAAAAAACGCTTATCCTTAAAAATCCGGATAAGACGTCTTTGTCTGTTTTTGGAACCTGAAATTATGAAAACACGCCGTTGTGTTTGATCAATTATAATAAAAGGGTTTTATCTATAAATTTTCTTAATTTGCTTGTCAAGAAATTCATTAAAAAAATCAGTTAGTTAGCAAAACTTAACATATCTGCAATGGCGTAACTCTGGCTAATTTGACGGGGAAATCAGGTGATCAGAGGGGCAGGGAAACGTCTTTTTCCGGAGCGGAAAACAAAAAGGCCATCCGTTCTTTAAACGGATGGCCTTTTTGCTTATGTGATACTTAAAAAATTAAACGGCTTGCCCGCTGATTAGGCGTTCAGGATCTTCTTCGCGCTTTCATCATTGGCGTCCGCCACATGAATAATGCCGGTTTCCTGGGCGGTTTCACGGTTTCCGGCAAACAGGTCGTTGCGGGATACCTGGCACAGGTTGAATTTCCGGGCCCCGGCCATAAGCTGCTGGAGTCCGCAGGCCAGCTTGTCCGCCATGGTATAGAAGGCAATGGCACCGTAGGGGATATTTTTCATTTCTTTCTTGCCGACTTTTTTCTGGACGTCAAAATAAGAGGCGAAAATTTCTTCAGCGGAGTTTCCGAAATCGCTGACGGTCTTGGGCAGTTTGTCCCAGTTGCCGCAGACTTTTTCGCGTCTTTCCGGATGCAGCGCGCCTTCAATGTTGGAGCCCAGGAAGCCCGGAATCATGATGGCCCGGCCCATGCACACGAGTTTGGCATAGGGCGCGCCCAAGGCGAGAGCTTTGAAAATATGGTCTTCGAGGGCGAAGCCGCCGGCAAAAGACAGGTCGACGACTTTTTCGCCTTTGGCCGCCAGGATGCTGGCGTATTCATAGGCTTTGGAATGCAGGTTGATGGAGGGAACGCCCCAGCTCTGCATCATATTCCACGGGCTCATGCCGGTGCCGCCGCCGGAACCGTCGATGGTCAGGAGGTCCAGCTTTGCGTCTGTGGCGAATTTGATGGCCATGGCCAGTTCTTCCATGCCGTAGGAACCGGTTTTCAGGGTGATCCGTGTGAAACCGATTTTACGCAGGTAATCCACGCTGCTCATGAAATCTTCACGGACCTGGGCCACTGTGGACAGGTTGGTGCCGCCCAGGCGGCTGTGACGGGCGAAAGACTTGATGGCGCCCTGCTTGAAGGCTTCCTGCACTTCCGGCAGTTCGGGATTCGGGTCCACCACATAGCCCCGGTTTTTCAGGAACAGCGCGTAATCCAGGCTGGTCACCTGAATTTCGCCGCCGATGTCTTTGGCACCCTGGCCCCATTTGAGTTCGATGATGCATTTTTCGCCGTATTTGTCCACCACGAATTCCGCAACGCCGTTTCGGGTGTCTTCCACATTGAGCTGAACGATGATGGCACCGTAGCCGTCATAATAGCGCAGGTAGCCGTCGATGCGGCGTTCGAGTTCCGGCGCGCTTTTAATTTTGCCTTTTTTGTTTTTGCCCGCGCCGATTTTGGATTCCCGGTCAACACCCACCACGTTTTCGCCGATGACGACCGGAATGCCGCACAGAGCGCCGCCGATGGAGAAAGAATCCCAGTATTTGGCCGCAATAAAGGTGGATCCCAGAGCGCCGGTCATGAGCGGGATGCGGGCTTTGGTTTTAACGGTGGTTCCGAATTCGGTTTCAAGGCTGACATTGGGGAAAATGCAGTCATCCGGGTCATTGGTCAGGCCGCCTTTCAATCCGTGTGAGCCGTAGGCATAGCCCTGAATTCTCAGGGAATTATAGGAAACGCCGACATGGGTGGTGTTGTTGCCGCCGGCGGTCACAGTGCCGAAATCTCTGGGGTACAGCAGTTTGCGGCCCACAATGCCGGACAGCCAGGTTTCGCATTTGCCCATGCAATCGGACCGGCATAAGGTGCAAAGTCCGGATTCAGCGGGATTGCCGCGGTTAACAGTTCCCAGTACATCATTGCTTTTTTCAAATCTCATGTTGGTTTTCTCCCTGTATAGATTGTTGTTGAGTGGTTTTGAACACGTCATCGTATCCGTAACAAAAAAAAGGCGTTTTCCCGGTAGGTCCGGAAAAGACGCCTTTGTCGTTGAATTAAATAAAAAAGCCAAGCATTGATACGCCATTGTATGAATACTTAACTTATGCTGATAAAATTATTTAAAATAATTTTTTTTGTCAAGGTAATTTATTGAAGAAAAATACTTTGAAATCAGAAGTGCACACGGAAAGAGATTTATGGATAGGGAGAGAAAAATATTCAACTGTGGAGGGGGCGGAAAGAAATCCTTAAACATGCGGATATCTTTAATGACTGTTTTCCGTTTATTTTTCATCGCGAAAGAACGCAAAAAACGCAAAAGAACAACTACTTCAGCATTTTGCTGATTTTTCACATGAGGGAATTATTCATGTGAAATTTAATCGTTTGGCAGGTGTTTTTCGCCCATTGCGATGCGGCCCTGACCTGATGGTTTTCGTGGATCACGGGGGCAAACTGTTTGAGCGGATAGATACCAATGAAACTGGCGGTTCCGACAAACGATATCGGAATTACAGGCCAATGGCATGCCACTTTTGCAGCGAGTTTTTGCCCACGCCACGGAAACCATCGGGACAGGGAGTTTTCCGCAGCGCAGGGCTGGGTTCTTTTGTTACTTTTCTTGCCCATCAAGAAAAGTAAAAATGACAGGGGTGTCTACGATAAGCGGTGAAGTCCAAAGTTCAACCACTTGATTTGTCAAGTTTATAGCTCCGAACATCTCCCTCCAGCATCATTTCGGTTGGATTTGATCCACTGAAATCCTTTCTATTTCCAAGCCGGTGGATATTGATCTGAATTTAAGTTCCATCCCACGGATTTCCCTATCCATCTCAGCCAAGCTTTTTTGAAAAGGCCGCTCCCTAAAATTTCTCGGGACTTTGTCCGTCAGAACAAGCTGGGCTTCAGCGAGTCGTGTGGCCTCCTGGGCACAGTTCGCACATAACCCCGTAATTCCGTTTTCCGAATCCCGGCGAAAATTTTTCATCCCGTAATTACGAACGGCGACTCTCGGGTCAGCCACTTTATAGTCAATGGTATAGGTCAATCTGTAAGGTTTTTTGTTGATATACACGTCCTCTTCGCAGGAAACTTTCAGACCATCCGTCTGAATTTCATAATGCTCTCTCCCGAAAGGGCCGCGTTCTCCGGGTTCGTAAATTTTGCATTGCCCTTCCCGGTACATAGCTGCAACGACAACCGTGCCCTTTTCCACAATCCTATGGGGCGCGTCTTTGATGTAAAGGCCAAGAATCATAAGCAAAGGCCACACAGCCAGAAAAAGAATAAACCGTGTATAGGATTTTGGAACGATAGCCTGACCTTCCTGGTGCTTTGGATAAACCGCGGTCCCGGCCCTGTCCCATGCCCTGACATAGGCCGAATACACTTCAAGGATGTCCAATCCTGGCGGCAATGCCAGTACGGATCGGTCATTTGCCAATTGAATCAGAATATCCGGAGATTCGCTCCTTCTAAACCGTTTAACGGTGATTCGAAGATTTAAAATATCTTTGAACGCGATGCGGTGTTTTTTGAGCGGGCCAATCAGCAACAGATATTGATCGTAAATAATTGCCGTATGCACCCAATGCAGAAAGAGGAATAGCCCTGCGGGAATGAACAGCGCACAGATGACCAGAATTATACCCCAGATTTCGTTGCCTTGGACCTGAGTTACAAAAATAAAAAACACTGCGGCCAGCACGGCGATTCCAATGAAACCCATTATGGCAATGGCAGGATCGAGTGATTGCCTGAACGAGGATTTGACGGATTTGAATGCACCGAATTTTGAGGCATACCAGGCAACCGCGTTGATCGCTGTCAGGTCGGTCAAAACGTTTTTCATCACCAGCGTATTCCCGAAAGGACCCCGCAATGCCAAGTCCCAAGATCGCCATTTGATGGAAACAATCTCCTTCCATTTGATCCGGATTTGCAGACCACGCCAATCGCTGCCGGCAATTCCGGATTCATCCAGCATGAAGGCCCCGTGCCGTGTGCGAATTATCTTTCGATAGTTGTTGTTATTCTCTTTTTTATCCGATGGATTATCTGGCGCCTGAATCATTAGAACCTGCTTGATCAACCGCTATTTTGCCCTCTATAAGAAAACAGACGGAGCTCCATATCTCATTAAAATCAGACAAGGTAAACCTGCGATATCCCAGGCAGGGATCCGCCAAATAAATATAATCGTTATTAATACCTTCGAGAAGGGGAGAATATTTACAGCCTTCATATTTGATGGGAAGAATGGCAGGCCTGTTCACTTCCTTTAGATTTTCTATCATTGCCTTGTAGCCGGCAGATTCATAGCCACTTGCGGCCAGGTATTTTTTCATATCAAGCAGAGAAAAAGCTTCTCTTTCTTTAATTTTATTCTTATCGCCGTGTTTCAATAAACCCTCATTGACTTCCTGCTCAGATAACGAACGGCTGTCAAAGCTGTTTATCAGCATCGCCAAACTCGCGGCACCGTAATAAGTGTTTGCTGTTTCTCTAATGATTTTTATATTTTTTATTCCATCGGTTACGTTCTCATCCCGTTCTGCCTTAAAGTCCCTGCATCCATCATGGCAAGGCAGAGGCTTGTGGAAATTTTTTTTATCATCAAGAACTTTTTTGGTAATTAGCCCCAATGCGGATATCAATATTATGGCTAAACTTAAAAATAATGCCTTTTTCATGCAACACTCCCCCATAAATACCGGGCCGGTATATGGTTATCACTTTTTGATTTCGATTTAACCTTATCACACAATTAATTTGATATATTATGAATTGGGGTCGCATCTTTAATCTTGACATTTCAACGGCGGTTAAGTTTTTTTAACCCCCGTTGAAGTTTTAAGGGTGTTTGGCGGGAAGCCCGAGCATGCCGAC
>QZKW01000004.1 GCA_003599885.1 Desulfobacteraceae bacterium
GGCCAATACCTCTTTCACCAATGTGACCATCACCAGTCCGGATATCGCTGCCAATTTTGCCAATCTGGACGGCACCGGCACGGCTGCTGATATTGAGGCCCGTTTTGACGGCGGCATTGGAAACACGGAACTCTAAAGATGCGTGCGAATGATCAGTTGTCAGTGGCTGATTACCTGACAACTGATCATTTATGACTAAAATAAACGATAATTATGTGATTACAGAAATTTGAGGTAGCGATTGTGACAATGTATATTAAGTTTTTCACCGCTTGCGTGTGCCTAATGCTCTTGCTTTCACCAACTTTAGGGCGGGCCGATGATACGGAAATGGTTAAGTCCATCATGACATTACGGTCTGATGTGGAATCGCTTTATACACAGATTGACGCGAATAAAGAATATCATAAAGCGCAGATGAAATCACTGGCCCTGCAAATTGCAGACAGCGAAGCACAGATTAACCGGATCAATACATCGATTAAACTGGCGGATCAGGAACTTCAGAAGAACCAGGATATCATCGCGAAAACGACAACCGATAATGTTGAACTGAAACCGATGTTATATGAAGCAATTACCATGCTGGAAAGAAACATCAGGGAGGGGCTTCCCTTTAAAGTCCCGGAAAGGCTGGCTGCACTTGAAAAAATCAAGTCCGATCTCAGGGACCAAACCATTACGGATGAGCGGGCGCTTGCGCTTCTTTGGGCGAGCTATGAGGACAATATCCGGATGACCAGCGAGATTGGCCTGTTTAATCAGCAAATAATCATAGACGGTCAGAATGTAATGGCGCAGGTGGCCAAAATCGGGTCCGTCATGCTCTTCTTTTTAACCCCGGATGACAGGGTTGGGTACGTCGTTAAGGAAGGCGATGGGTATTTATATAAAACCGTCAATGATAAAAAGAAACGGGAATTGATACTGGCGCTGTCTGATGCTCTTACAAAGCAGATTCGAACCGGGTACTTCAGCATTCCGAACGCGCTTGTTTTGACAGGAGGTGCCCAATGATATCCCGAATATTCATTTCACTCATATTTCTCACAGCCTTTTTCATAACGTGTCCAGCGTTTGCAGATGAGCTTTCGGACGCATATACCAAGGAATATACATTCCTGAAAGCCCAGAAAGACGAGCTTGTCCATCGACTGAAAAAAGAGAAGGATCAACAATCACAGGAGATAGAGAATGCCGCGAAAGAAGTATATTCTCTGCAGGATAGGCATGTCTCCTTGTCAAAGGAACTGAAGCAAAAAGAAAGTGACATAGAAAAGGCGCAGGAGAAGCTTCAGGATGCGACCAGCAACAAGGAAATTATCGATAGCGTGATCGTCCAGGCTAAAATGGGGCTCGAGAAGTTCAGGATCAAACTGGATGATACAGGCGAATCCAAAGCAAGAACTATGGTGCAGGCGTTTCATGCTTCATCAATTCTCTATCAGAATCTTTCCTCAATGCATACGGAAGAAGGCCAGTTCTACCTTTTGGATGGAACGGCTGCAAGCGGGGAAATTGTAAAAGTCGGCAATATTGCCGCCTATGGCTTATCGGCAAATCAGAGTGGCGCCCTGGCACCGGCCGGAAACGGCGAATACAAACTCTGGAATCAGCCGGGCAGCGATGATGACGCCAAGGAGCTGTATGGCCGAAACATGCCTGAGGTGCTGGATATTTTCGTATATGAGAACAAGGAAAAGGATGCCGAGTATCAAAAAGACAAAACATACAGCGACGTCATGGAAAGCGGCGGTTTTATCGGCTACATTATCGTGGTGCTCGGGATCATTGGCTTCCTGCTCATCCTGGCAAGGGTTCTCTTCCTGTTGAGGGCGGGAAGCCGGGTAAATGAAATTACCGGGATTGTTTACGAGAAAATCGAAAGCGGCAAGAGGGCGGAAGCCTTAGAGGCCATAAAGGAGTTCAAGGGTTCCACCGCCCGGGTGATCAGGGCGACTCTGAGAAACATCACCAGCGAAAGAGACCATATAGAAGACATTATTACTGAAAGTATCTTGAATGAAAACAGGGCACTTGACCGGTTTTCCGGATTCATTCTGGTAATCGCCGCCGTCGCCCCGCTTCTTGGCCTTCTGGGGACGGTGACGGGTATGATCACAACCTTCGATGTCATTACCGTTCATGGAACGGGCGATCCCAAAATGTTGAGCGGCGGTATCTCTGAAGCGCTTGTTACCACCATGTTCGGGCTGATGGCGGCCATCCCCCTGATGCTCATGGGAAACCTTACCAATGGCTGGGCTGAAAACATCAAAGACTCAATGGAACAAGGCGCCCTTCATGTCGTTAATCTCTATGAAAAGTTTTCAACACCAAAATGATGGAAATTATAATAACAAACCTGGAAATGTTTGCCGCCATCATGGACAAAGGCGGCTGGGCCATGTGGGTACTCTTTTTTTTAAATTTGCTGCTCTGTTACGGCCTTGGATACCGTAGAATTACCATGAGCAGAGGGTCTGTGGATGACTTGCGGTTAATGGTAAGCGCCCATATGATAGAAGGCGGCAAGGGTAAATGCAAGGGTATCCTGGACTATGCGATTGTGGATGCACTGAAGGCCGCTTCCGAGGCCCGAACCATAGAGAAAAGGCCGAGGAAGTATATTGAGGACGCCCTGTGGCCTTACCTGAGGAGTATTAAAAGATATTCTTTTCTGGTTATGACGATCGTCATTCTGGCCCCCCTTATTGGCCTGCTGGGCACTGTTTTAGGTATGATCGAAACCTTTGACGCCCTTCAAACCAGCGCGATGTTTTCCCAGGGCGCCAGTATCTCCGGCGGTATTTCCAAGGCATTGTTCACCACCGAGCTGGGCCTGATCGTCGCTGTTCCCGGGCTGATTGCGGGGAGATCGCTGGATAGGCTGCAACGGCAGTTAACCCTGGAGTTTGAGCAAATTACAGACATTATCAGCACAAAGGAAGCATCAAGATGAGGCTTAGAAGAAAAGATCGACAAGTGGATAGTATTGATATTTCTCCCCTTATTGACTGTGTTTTTCTCCTTTTGATTTTTTTCATGGTCACCACGACTTTTGTCAAGGATATGAAACTTGACCTGGACCGGCCAAGTGCGACATCCGCTTCACTGGTCAATGAAGAAAAGGTGATCCGGGTGTATATCGACAGCAACCGCGAGGTTTACGTCGACAATCAGCCGATCAAGGTATGGGCCATACAGAGCAAGCTCAGAGACCTGCTCAGGAGTTCCGCAAAGAAGGCCGTTTTAGTTGTAAGCGACGCGGAAATACCCGTTGAGTCACTTATCGATGTGATTGATGAATGCAAAAGGAGCGGCGCCGAAGATGTTGCCGTATCCACCAACAAGGAACTCGGGGCATGATGCGGAACATAGGTGTTTACAGTCCTAAATTCGGCGGTGCCGGTGCGTTTTTTGCCATGCTGATGGGCGGCTTTTTGATGGTCATGCTTGTTGTTGCTTTGAGCAAGTCGGTGAATAAAGAAGAAGACAGCGTCAAGAAACAGACCCGCATTGTCAAGATGGAGAAGACCGATAAAAAGACGGTAAAAGAGGAAAGACCAAAAGAGAGGCCCCGGACAAACCGCGTCAAATCATCGCCAAATGCACAGCCACCTGACCTGAGCGCCATGATTGGTGGAATTGAGATGAATATTCCCGAATTCACCACTGCCGCTTTTGACGGTGATTCAAAGGAACTGCTTGATGATATCGCCGAAGATACCGTCATGAGCGAGGAAACCGTTGACAGCAAACCTCAGTTGACACACAGGGCGGACATCGAGTACCCGGCCAACGCCGCCAAAGAGGGTATACAGGGGTATGTCGTTGTGCATCTGCTGGTTTCAAAAGATGGAAGTGTTCAACTTGCCAAAGTGCTGGAGGCGGAACCTCAAGGCGTTTTTGAAACATCTGTTTTAAACGGCACCAGGGACTGGCGATTTGCCCCTGCCAGATACAAGGGTGAGCCGGTGCAGGTATGGGTGAAGCAGAAAATCAGTTTCAATACATAACCCCCTCCTTTATTTCCAGACAGCCGCTATAGATGCAGTTCAGGCCTTTTCCGTTGCTATTGGAGAAAGATAAGAGGTTTTAATGAAAAAAATCGTAACGATATCTATAAATATACTGCTTATATTAATCATGACGGCAATGGCTTATGCTCAGGATGCCGGGGAATCGACGGAAATAGATCACCTGGCGCTGGCGGCCCTCATGATCCATGACGGTCATCTGGACAAGGCTGAGGCGGAGCTTTTACTGGTGGATACGTCCGATGAATCATTTGACGCCGCGACGTATCATACCATACGCGGAGTGCTTGATTCCAAAAAGGACCGCTATAAAAACGCCATTGAAAACTACCTGATTGCTGTCGATGCCACAAAAGCTAAAATTTTCGATGCCCCTGATCTGAAAAAAGAGAAAAAATTTCTTTTTTCCCTGGGAAAAAGCAAGAAAAAAGAATCAGCTGCTGTGCCAGTGTTTGACGCCGAAAAAGTAAAAAAGGAGAAACTTGAAAAACTCCACATCTATCTGTCTCAGGCGTACTACCAGTTAAAAGATTACGCCAATACCGTAAAACACTTAGATCTGGCGGGTGAGCGTGGAAAAGACAAGGCAGCCCTTTTTGCTATGCGTGCTGAGTGCTACTGGAAAATCAAACAGTATGATAATGCAATACAGGCTCTGAACACGGGCATGAGTCTCTTCGCGGACGACGCCATGCTTCTGAAGCAGAAATACTATTACTTCGCAGAACTTGGGCTTTACCAGACCGCTATTGAAAATGCAAAAAAATATATGGCGGTTACCGACGCCGATGCCAATGAGCATATCCTTCTGGCGCAGCTCCTGATAAAGGCCGGTCAAGCAGATGAAGCCGCTAAAATTCTTGAATCGGCCATGGGGAACTATCCAAAAAATGCAGAGATCGCGATGTTGCTCGGTACTGTTTATATGGAGCAAGGAATGAATTTCACTGCGGCCCATCTCTTTAAAGAAGCAGCGAATACTGAAAAAAAATATCTTAAAGATGCGGTGGAAATGCACCGTCGGATCAAGGATTATTCCCATGCCATTTTTTTGAATGCGCAAATGAATGATAAAGTGGAAAAACTGAAACAGTTGGTGGCGATAATCCTGGATCGGGGTGAATATGAAAAGGTTATTGGCGTGAAGGATGAACTTAAAAGATACAACCTCCTGGATGATGACAATATGCGATATGCACTGGCCTACGCATATTTTATGTCAAAGGATTATGAACAGGCCGAGCTTCACCTGAAAAAGATCCAGGACAATGAGCTTTTTGCCAAAGGCACGGTAATTCGGAAAAATATTGAAAAGTGCAGGGAAAACAGCATGGAGTGTTTTTAAATGAAACGATTGTGTATGCTTTGGATATTGATTCTGGTCTTGGTGCCCGCGGCTCTCTGGGCTTTTGAAAGCGGCAGTTTAAGCATTTTTGTATTTGAAGACGGCAAACCTGTTGCCAATGTTGAGGTGGTTATTGATGGAATATCTTCTTCTTCCTACAGGACGGATGCCGACGGTTCGCATAAACTGATGCTGAAGACGGGCAAACACCAGGTGGAGATATTCGGCAAAAATGAAAAAAAACAACATCTGGGTTATTTTAAAAAAACAGTTGACATCATACAGGGCAAAGACACTCAGATGACCGTCAAATTTGTCTCGGATGATGACGATCTGATCACCATCGATACCCCTCTCGACGGCAGGGAAACCCGGATTGACGAGTCATTGGGCAAGGGTTTTCTTTATGGAACCATTATAGACCACGAGTCCGGGAAGCCCATTTCAAATGTCAGAATTTTTGTCAAAGGAACGTCGGTGGATGCCCGGACCGACAATAACGGAAAATTTCGGATTGAAGTTCCTGCTCAATTGCCGTTAAGCATTTCAATCATACACAGCGAATATGCATCCCTGACACGCAGTGAAATATTGGTAGAAAAAGATGCGGAGCAGCAATTAGACGCCAAATTGACGCCTGGCGGCGTGGAATTGGAGGAATACGTCGTCCTGGCGCCGAAAGTGAAAGGGAGTATTGCTAGTATTGTTGCCGAGGAGAAAGCGACCCATTCCATTTCCAATATTCTGAGCAGCGAGGAGTTCAGCAAAAAAGGTGACGGCGATGCGGCCGCTGCATTAAAACGGGTTACGGGTGTTACCCTTGTCGATGGCAAGGATGTTTATGTACGTGGACTTGGCGACCGGTACTCCAATATCGAAATGAACTCCATGCCCCTTCCGTCTCCCGACCCCCTGAAACGGACGCTGCCGCTTGATATTTTTCCGGCACAGGCCATCAGTTCCATGAAGGTTCAGAAAAGCGCCACGGCAGATATTCCCAGTAGTTTTGGGGGAGGGTATATTGACATCGTCACCAAAGACAGCGCCGAGGATGATTTTTTCAAAATTGCGGTTGACGTGAAAGGCAATACGGACACGTTTGACGATATGTATACCTATGACGGCAGCGACACGGACAAGTTCGGCTCTGATGACGGTTACAGGGATATTGATGCCGACATCCTGAAAAACTCCAAGGTGAAAGTGGGTGAACCGGTCAAAGGCTTAACAACGGAAAACTTCACCAAAGAGGAGCTTTCACAATTTACTCGGGATTATGTCAACAGAGATTATGAGGTCAAGAAAGAAGAACAACCCCTTGGGTACGGGTTGGGGGCCGAAGGGTCGAAGTCACTGGAAATTAATGACGTGCATCATATTGCCCTGTTTGGCAACTATCAATATGATACCGACTCTGAAAGCATAACCGAAACCTACCATAATTATGAAATGCAAAAAAGTACGGGTAAACTGTATCCTGATCCGTCACAGTCCGGAACTATTGACAGATCCATTGAAGAATATACGCACAATGCTTTTTTTAATCTTGGCTATAATTATGCCGATTTGTTTAAATGCAAATATACAAAACTCTATACGCGTGATTCCGAAGACGTCACCAAGGTGGCGGACGGCATTATGGGATCAAATGACGAGGATATGACCAAGTATTATCTGAATTGGGAGGAACGTACACTGAATGTCGACCAGATCAACAATGAATTTGATTATGAACTGTTCGGCAATAAAACCAATTTCAGATTCGGTATGGAAAAAGCAACGGCCGAACTGGACCAGCCCAACAATTTTCAATACACGTTCAGAAATGAAGGAGAACCGTTTCTGGACAACAAGGTATCGAATAGTATCGCCAATAATCTTACGTCCAACGATGACGTGACGGCGTTTTATGTGAAAAACAAGTTCCATTTCGACCTGTTGAGCGAAGCGGATTATATCGATATCGGCACGGCCATGAGTTCAAAGGAGCGTGAATCCAGACAAAACAAGTTCTTTCTCCAGAAGCTGGGCGCAGGAAGCATTGTTGATGATACTGAAATGACAGGAACCATCGAGGAGATTTATGACACTTATGTCCGCCCGGATATACCCTATGATGAGAGAAGTCTTCAGGTAAATCAATTGTTCAAGCCGGCGGATCATTATGATGCCGAGGTGGATGAAACAAATTTTTTCATAAATACCTTTCTTAAACCAGGGAAAAAAGTGGAAACGCTCATAGGCGCCCGGTCGGTTGATTTTTCCCAGAAGGTTTATCAGTACGTCGAGGATCGGGACAATCCGGATATGTCCAAAAGAAGGCTGATTATCCGACAACCTGAAAAATTGACCAGCACTGAGATCTACCCGAGCATGGGAGTGAAATATCTTTATACCGAGGATGATATATTTGATATCGCTGCCTCGAAAACATACATTGCCCCGGACTTGCGGGAGTTCACGAGCGGTGAATACTTTCACCCCTATGAAGTGGCAACCATTGTAGGGAACCCCAAACTGGTCAATACGGAAATTTACAGTTTTGACCTGAAATACGGCCATTATTTTACCGATACCCAGAACATCAAGTTCGGGCTGTTCTACAAACAAATGGACAAGCCCATTGAAGATGTCATGATACCGTCTTCTTCATTGCCCATCTACGGGTTTGACAATTCGGATGAAGCTGTTTTGTATGGCCTTGAGATCGACGGGCGTAAGGATTTTTCATATATCAGCGAATGGCTGACAAATTACTATATCGCCGGAAACCTCTCCTTTACGGAATCCGAGGTCACCCTCAGGAAAGACCAGGAAACCCTGTACAGCACAAATAACAGGGATCTCCAGGGGCTGTCGCCCATTGTTGTGAATATTACATTAGGATATGAAATCAAAAGCCGAATCGTGACCCTCTCATACAACAAGATGGATGAGCGGATAAGAAAGGTCGGAATGATTGACGACGGGGATAAATATCCGGATCAATATGAAGACCCGGCGGCTGTACTCGATCTTGTCTGGATCGAAAAATTCAGAAACGGGATCGACGTGAAAGGGAAGATCGGGAATATTTTACGGGAAGAAACCGTTTGGACCCAGGATAATAGGGTTACCCAGAAATTTAAAGAACCCATGAATTTCAGTCTTGGGTTATCTTGCACGTTTTAAGATTGGTTTATAAGCCTCTGCTCCATTTGCACATGGCATAGGGCCATCTTGGAATAAGCCTTAAAATCTTAGTCCTTGTCATATGTCATTGTTACCGAGAAAGTGGAGGAATTATAAGAATTATATTGGCCGGAAAGGCGGATGGCGATGGAGCAAATAAATATTGGAGAAACAGTCGATGATGGGCTGCCTAACTTTTCAATGATGAAACGACACAAAAATTCTAATACCAAGAATTTAAAACAATCTGTAACGATGCGACTGGACTGCGACACTGTGTCATATTTTAGATCCATGTCGGATGAAACAGGTATCCCTTATCAAAGTCTGATTAACCTTTACCTCCGCGATTGCGCTATTAATCAGCGGAAAATTTATATGAAATGGCAGCCTGAAGACTCTGAATAAGGAGGATATCTCCGCGCAGGTAATCATCGGACCAAGGGCACTCAATGGCTCCATATGACAACGATTCCTATACCCTTGATCCCAGCGGAGAGAACAGGCACCCAGGCATCTGGATGCTTGGCAAACAGCCTCCAGCCGTCAAGCAGAGCCGGAATCGCTGCCATTAAAGCGACCTGATCTGTTGAAAGTCCCGTTGCTTTTGCCGCGCCGACGATATCTCCTTTCTCGTGGGACTTAAGGAAGGTTATATATGCCGCTGTCGCGGCCAGATGAAAAACCACCATTCCGGCGCTGAAATTATTTCCATAACGAGTGACTGCTGTTGCGAATATCCGACAATTTCCAGGGGGAGGCATTGGCGGTTGTGCAGGACAACAACAGTATCAGAATTGATCCGAGTTTCAAATTTATTCAATCAGCCGGATGACCGTTTCCGGTGTGCCCGGTGCGCCATGGATGCCTCTGTATTGGATAAAAAGGCCATCTTCTTCCCGGAACCAGTAATGCGCTTTCCACAATCCTTCAAGGAGGCTGGTCAGCCCAAGTTCCATTTTAATCGCATGCGTTGACCGGCCATTAAGGATGAGATGATCTTTTTGGAGTTTTCTGATTTTAAATTTGATGACATCTAATGTATCCGGGCGAATCATCCAGAAAAGGGTTTCTTGTTCGTCAGAGTCAAGAAAACATCTTAAGCTGTATGACAGGGGCTGATACCAGGGGGTGTCGTCTATTTTAAATGCTTTTATAAACGGTTTGCTATTGAAAGTCCCGCTGATCCGGATGACATCGCCGTCACGAACCGCCCGTATTTCTGTCCCTTCCATGCCGTAATGCCATTCAACCGTCCGGCAGAACGGGTCACAGATATTCTGGAAAAATTCACCGTTACCCCTCACTTCAACCATGGTTTTATCAGATTCGGTCAATTCCCATGAGAAATCGAAACTTTCATTGCCGGTTTTCTGTGTGTACATGTGATATTCAACAGCGTGAGCTAAACAAATCTGCATGGTCGTCAAGATGATAACAAGGACAATCGGTTTGCAAGGGCAAACCCGGCAAACCTGAATGTTTGTGATCATTTCCCTTTTTTGGATGAATGTTTTGAAAAACTGGTTAAATATTTTCTTTAATGACACTAAATGATAAACTGGCATTGGTTACCTTGCTGCGTCCGGTATAGATGAATGTCAGGAGCCAGAGGATTTGCAAAAACAGTATCATGGAAGGCTTCCAGACGGTGTTCAGACCCGCAATGATATCATGTCCGGGATGGATTGTGACGGGAAACAGCCAGGCAATGGCCAGCGCATAAAAAATAGTTAAAAACCCCATGATCTGATAAACGGATATTTTGCCCTCACCACGATGGTCCGCCCGGATAAATTCAGATAAAAACCGCCAGATCTGGGTAATAGATACCACGCCGACAAACGTTAATACATAAAACCCTTTGAGGAAGAGATACGTTCCGGCCACTCCGGTCAGGCAGAGGACAACAGAGGTGATTGCCTGGACCGGAATGATGCGCGATCCGTCAAGGCCGTCGGCATAAGCAATTTTCTTGGTGCTGCCGTAAAAAATAAAATAAAGATGCGCAAACAGTTTCTGCATGAGCGGCGACGTCTGACTCAACGGCTTGCCGTAACAGCAGCCGAAGCTGATGCAGGAGAGCCTGCCGATGCCTTCTCCCAAAGCAAAGCTGGTGACGATGGCGGCAAGTGCGACTATCACGGCAGGCCGGGTATGGGAGTTCGCCTCCATCAGCCGGTTGAGCATTACAATGGTCCACGGCGCGATAATAATGCCCACAAAAGAAGCCCCCTGCACGCTGAACGTGAACTTTTTTTTCTCAACGATCCGTGCGGTAAAACGGGCAGCCGGCAAACAGATCCCTAAAATACAGGCGGCCATCATCAGCATAATTTTCGGTGAAATTCCAATGGATCCCAGCAGGATGCATAAAACAGCGGTGGCGATTAAACAGGCGCTTGCTGAAAAAAAACCGTAATAGGTTAAGTTTAAACCTGCCCATGAGCCGCTGGTCTCTTTTTTAATGGGAATGGCTGCGATAAATTGCCAATTTTCCCCTGGCAGGCGCTTAAATCCCCAGGCCAACAGAGCGGAAAGGAATGCTGCAAGGCATATAACAAAAAGTTCATCCATTGTTTATTGTCTCCTGAATGCGATGGTTGAGCGAACGGCGACTTCCGTTTCAATCAGCGGCTGGCCGAATCCTTTGGAAAACCGGCTTTGGGCGTCCGTTCGATACATGTTAGAAATAATATCTTCGCAAAATTCGATTTTGTTTTTTTGAAAAATAACGAGGTCCACGGAACTTCCCGGACGATATAAGCTTTTGGGCTGTCCTTTCATAAGCGCCATGCCGGGTTGAATCGGCCGGGGATTGACGTATTCAAAATCACTGTAGCACTGAACAATTTCGCCGATCATGAGGGCGACCACCTCGATCAGGGCAACCAACCCCACCCGGCTGCCTCCATGAATGTCCGTGTCAATAATGGTCACGACCCGCTTATTTTTGGACAAGGGCGTGACCACATGAATCATGGCGGTTGGATTGCAGGAATGATAGGCACCGTCTATTTCATAAATATCAATGACTTTTCCGGTAACCGGCAGATGGTTGTAATGATATTTTTCAGGTGTCAGGCGCAAGACTGCAAAGTCTCCGTCGACAAAGGCATCGATCCATCTGGTTTTTCCCGGCCGGGTTTTCCGGTCAGAGAATAATTCATCATAGGAGAAGAATTTTTCCTTGATAAATAATCGTGAAACGTCCGCAAATGATCCGATCAGTATTTTAGCGTCTGCCGGAGAAACGATGGATTCCGGGTCGATAGACATGGGGCGCAAGTCCCAGTATTTGATTTTTCGTTCAAAAATTTTTTTAGGCGTATTTAATTCGGACTGGGGATCAACGCATTCCGTCAAATCAATGCCAAGCTCTTTGATAATGCCGTCTGCTCCAGTCAGGAGGCTGCCGCCTGGCATTTCAAAATTCAGATACCCCAGAATGGAACTCATCCTGGCCGAAGCTGCGGCTTTGTATAGAAAAGGCGCTTTTTCCCGGGTGGTTGAATAAATGAAGCTGACTGTTTTATCGCCAAACAGTTTTTCGGTTTTAACCTTTGATGTCCGGCGCTCGATAAACTGGTGAATCATTTCTTTATGCCTGCTTGTTGATATCTTTGAGCATGCTCCTGGTTTCCGTGTATTGACAGGATCAAAAAACAGATTGTTTTTTGCAGCTCTCTAATGGTGATTCGATTGTTCATCATTGCCTTTTGTTGGCTTTTGACAAACTGGAAGGCGGTTTTTCCGTCTAAAATGCACTTTAATGACTGATGATAATGACTGCTGCCGCAAATCAGAGAGGAGTCTATTTTCAGGGCATCCGCCATTAACTGGTCAAACGCTTCGTTCATGTGTTGTTTACGAAGGGTATGCCGATAATATTGTTCGGCTGCTGCGTTAAATTCCTGAGCAGGAAGGGCCATGGGGTTTTTAACCCGGGTTTCGCTTAAAATCCCACGGGTGAGTTTCGCGGCTGTTGAAGATGCGGACCAGGATTCAATCCGCTGGGAAAGGTTTTCCATGGTGGTTTTAAGGCCCATCATTTCGATGAGGTCGGCGGCATCTTCGTTGAGAATGTTTACCAGCGCTTTTTTGTATTCATGGTGATAAATCCGGTAATATCCTGGATAACGGCGGCTGAGTCGGGTTTTGACGGTTTTTTTGATTATTTTCTGCATGAACCGGTTTTTTGATTTTTTGTGGATATAAAACGTCGGAATTCCTATGGCGGATCCGAAAAAAATTTGGCGCCGTTCACTTTCCAGGGTGGGAGCATCCGGTATGGAGAAATGGCTCACTTCTTTATTGATAATGTATTTAAAGGCCAGGGCAGTGATAAGGATCTGCAGGTTGGCGGCGTCTCCCATATCTTCAGTAATGTTTTCAAAAAGACTGTAATACCGTCCTTCAAAACCTGAAAATCCCATGTGTGAAAACGGCCGGTTTTTATACAGCAGGTAAAGCGACATACAGTTGTCAAACACTCCTAAAGCAGCAAGGTCTTTTTTCAGGCGGATATCATTGCCGATGATTCCATCCAGAGCCGGGCTTCGGTCCGTACTTTTTACGGACATGAAATAATCAATAAGTCTGAAATCATGAACAAAATCCCCTTTCAACCGGAATATCGAACTAAACGCCTTATCCAGTAATTCAGGGCCGAAGGGCGTAACCGGCTGTCCAAAAATTTTTAGGTCCGCTTTTTTCTTCCAGCGACGCCAGATCATTCGGAGGTGTGTGAAATCCAGTTCATGGGGAAGAAAACCCAGCGCCTTTTCCGGGTGAAAATCTAAAAAATCCAGGCGATAGGGCGCCGCGCTGTAAGTGCCTACAAACAGCGGCAAGAAATGTTCAACCACTTTGATAACCAGGTCTCCCATATATTTTTCATCATGCTCGGTAAATTCCGGGATGCCAGCTTTTAAAAGGGCGGATAATTTCCGACTGCCGATACTTAAATGGGTTCCGTTGTTTGCCAGGCTGATATTGGAAATATTGGGCAATACCACCAGGTTGTTTGTGATGATATTGGCTTCTTTCAGTTTTTTTACTGCGTTTAACTGACTTCGGGACATAACCTGGTGGCAAAGATGCATGTACGTGTATTTTTCCTCTCCCCGGTCCCACCCCGAAAGGCATGGGCTCATGAACAGTTCTCGGTAAAAGGAATCAGAAATCAAACTGTTTAAGGTTTTCTGGCGAATAGGCGGATTGGGCGCAAAATAGATGATGGCTTTCTGGTTATGTGACAGTAGGTCGAACTTCTGATTGGCATAGGAAACAAGGCACTGACACAAAAGGTAGCGGATCAGCGTTTCTTTAGCGATGCCTTTCCCCTTGTCCAGTTCCGTTTCCATTGGGATCGGATAAAACGAAAAAGTTTCGGGAGATGTATTGTCATTGAGGAAATGTTCGATATACCGGCCGCCGATCTGTCTGATCATCGAGGGAAGGGTGTCATCACCGGTCGCATCGGCAAGGGACAGTCTGAGAAGATAACTGACAGGAATCCTGATCCAGGGCTCGTTGTTCCGGAAAAATAAAAAGCGATCCAGATCCGCCCGGTTAGGTCCGTCAGGGCGCTGTTTGTCTGCCAATAAGTCAAAATTTAAAATTTTATTCGCACAGTCGCTCAGTAATCGTCGGGGAAAATGGACCCAGCTATTTTCCCATATTTTTTCCTCGTTATTGTTAATGTGTTCCTCAAATGCCCGGATCAGATTCTCCGAGGTTTCACCGGCAGCGGCCCGGTTAAGAATATTCTTGTAAAAATTCGATTCAAGGATATTTTTCGGGAGGTCAACATCTTCTTTCGGCCCGGCGACGGCAGTTTGCAGTTCATTTTCACATCCCATGGTCACATCACCGAGCATATAGGGCAGGCCGGCTGTCAGGCTGTCCGAAGAACTAATATTGATGCCGAGAAGCCCGGCTACTTTTTCGATATTAAACCGTGGCGGGTTGTCCAGTGTATTGTTTCCTGGTTTTACAACATATAATTTGGATGGTGCCTCTTTGCTCAATGAGTCCCTCCGCTTTTGTGGAAAATAAGCTAAAAATGTTACAAGGATACGTGAATGCTTTTTAAAACTGTAAAATAGTATGCTTATGTTAAAATAATATGACAGAAATGTGTTTTTTAAATTACATATGAAACAATTACAGAGACGACACTATTTTTTGGGTTGATAACGGGTGAATGATTTCCCGCAATTTAGTTCCGCCCACAATGATCATTGTGAATCCGATGAGCAATGTGGGCACATATTGAATCGTGCGCATGAGAATCGCAAACGCCATGGCATCAGCCGCCGGGATACCATAAATTCCCATTGAAAAAACAATCGCCGCATCATATAGGCCGATACCGCCAGGGGATGCCGGTATCGCAAATGCCAGGGATGAAATGATAAAAACATTCATTGCGCTGGTTAACGGCAGATTGATGCCGGCGACCCAGTACATGGCGATGAACATTTCCAGTATAAACTGTGCCCAGACCACTATATTTATGGCGATTAACTTACAAATGGTTGATTTGTCAGGCTTTCCCGAGAAATGCCGGACAATTTTTCTCAGCCATGGAGGCCGGATTTGATTAATCTTAATATCGTTATCTCGATAGCGGATGTTAACCAGCAGCAAGACGCCCCAGCAAACCAGAGCCAAAGCAAAAATAGGAAGCAGGTATTCTGAGCTGTCGCCGATTGCCGAAAGAAGAACGACCATAATGAGCAGCATATTCAAATCGAAAAATCGTTCCCAGATTACAAACGTGAGAATCTGGCTGATTAATCTTTTCGAAACATATTTTAAATAGAGACCCTTGACGCTTTCCCCCACCCTTGCCGGAAGAATGCTGTTTGCAAAAAAGCCGAGAAATACGGCGGAAATAGAATCCTTCAGCCGGATCTGGCCGTGAGCGATGACATACAAGCGTGCCCCAAGGAATAAAAAGGAAGCCAGAAACCAAAGGGTTAACACTATTGATTTTATAGGGCTGTATTGTGATAGCGCTTCCCATGTGGAAGCAAAATCAAGATGAATATATAAAAATACAATACACCCGGATAGGAGTCCTGTTTTAAGGGTGGATTTTAACAATGGCAGCCGATAATGTTTCTTAAATGCGTTGGATTTCATAATATCATTGGCAAGTTTTAAAATTATGCATCTGAATGCAATTCTGTTTGTGGCTGCCCAATGATATGAGCGGCTGGTTGTGACATCAGCCTTTGAAGTTCGGCATGAACGGCCGGGGTTCCTGCGGCCAGCACATCAATTTTTCCAACGCTGTTGTAATCGATCCTTTTTCCGTTAAAGTGCGTTACACATCCCCCCACGGCTTCAATCAATACCTGGGCGGCGGCAATATCCCACGGATTCGTATAATTATTAACGAAACCGGAGAGAATACCCGCCGCTACATAAGTGAGTGCAAGCTGACCGGAATTCAATTGATAATGCCCGTTGCCACGGCACATCAATTGATTGGTTTTTTGTAACATTTCAGCTCTTTTTTCAGTGCTTTGCGGATCAGTGCCCCTGGTGAAATGCGTTGCGATTAAAAGCTCTCTCTCTGTTTTCGGCGTTGTCAGCCGTGGATTTTCTCCGGAGGCAACATGCCAGATATGCGCCATCGGCAGATCATTTTCCGGCAAAACGCCATAATAGACGATATGGTGATGGGGGTCATAAACGGCACCCACTCTCAGACAGCCATCAACATAAACAGCAATCGCGGAACAGAAAATAGGCAGACCGGCACGAAAATTAGTGGTCCCGTCGATTCCGTCCATTAATACGGAAATATGCCCCGGAAATCCTGAAATAAATTCCGCTCCGCTTCTGACCACATTCGCGGAATTCCTTAAAAACGGCAGCTCGATGTTCATGCGTTGTTTCACCATTTCTTTGGAATAATCCGTATCAAGTTCTTCGCCATATACCCGATAGTCCGGGTCTAATTGATGAAGGGTGTTCCCTAAGCTGTTGAGGGCCGCAAGTGTTGCCTGAATATCGGCTTCGGTTGAGGGGTTTGATCCGGACCCCAGCACCGGGGCGTGGCGAAATGCTTGCCGGTAATAACGCATGGCGGCAATGCCGGCATCTAATGCTGCATTCCGTGCATAAAGCGCCAGTTTGTGAAGGATCGTGTCATTGAAAAGCGGCATTATAAGAACTTTGCACCGAACGGTTTATGAACTTTTATAGTAACAACAACTCGAAACTATTGGCATTTCATTCCAAGCGCCGTCCAAAAGCCAAATATGCTATCAGGGCGGTTAAAATAGTAAGAATCCCAACAATAACGATAAAACCATGCTTGTATGTCGATAGTGGAATGCCCTCCACATTCATTCCAAACAAGCCTTCATGAAAGGACTCGTAAAAAGCATCCGGTAATGCAAAATGCCTTCGAATCCATGGCTCGGATGAAAGATTAGAAAGCGAAAAATGCAGCCATAAAAAAGCGTTTTCCGGTTTTTCAACCGGAGCGGCAATCCATTCCGCTGCGGTGTCCGAAATAATCTGTATTGCCGGTACCTCAGGCTTAAAAAGGTAACCCCAGACAAGTCCGTTTTTATCAGATCCATATGTACATTGATCGGATTGCATTTATGAGAAAAGGGGGACCATATATATAGTGATCATAAAACCCAGCCCAGATGACTATAAAACCTTCTGGTGTTTCACATTTATACCGGTGGAGATGAACGCCACATGTTCTCCGATATTTGTAGAGTGGTCCCCCACCCGTTCAAGACATCGGGAAATAATGATAGTCTGAACGGACCGCCGGGTATTGATCAATCGTTTCTCACCCGCCGGGAAATTCTGCACCATATTATCAATCAATGTCTGTAATACCTCCATTGTCCATTGGTCCGCAGCGTCATCCATTTCCCGGATGCTCATTGCTTTTTTCGGATCCAGATCCGCAAACGATCTAATGGCGTGGTCCAGCATATTGCCGGTTACTTCCATGAGGCGATCCATGGCTTGAATTGGCGCGAGGGGGGGATGTTGACACAGAAACAGGGTTCGTTCTGCGATATTCACCGCCTGGTCGGCGATACGTTCCAGTTCGCTGCTGATTCTGGTGGTGCCTATAATTAACCGCAAGTCACGGGCCATAGGCTGCTCCAGGGCCAACAGGCGAAGCGACAGGTTGTCGATCTGAACCTCGATGTCATTGATTGCTCTGTCGCCATCAATGATCTCTCTGGACAGGGCCTCATCACGGGTGAGATAAGCCTGATTAGCTCTTATGAAGGCTTTCTGGGTCAGCGCCGCCATGTTCAAGAGCATCATTTTCAGTTTTTCAAGTTCGTCGATAAAATGTTTTCTGTCTTCCATTATTTTCTCCTGTGGTGATCAACCGAATCGTCCGGTGATATAGTCTTCCGTCTGTTGAAGGGAAGGGCGGGTGAATACGGTCTCGGTATCGCCGGTTTCAATAAGTTTGCCCATATAAAAAAATGCGGTGATATCCGATACCCTGGCGGCCTGTTGCATGCTGTGGGTGACGATGATGATGGTGAAATTCTTTTTCAGATCATGGATCAGGTCTTCAATTTTCTGGGTGGCGATGGGGTCAAGGGCCGAGGCCGGTTCATCCATGAGCACCACATCCGGTTCAACAGCCAGGGCCCGGGCGATACACAGCCGCTGTTGTTGACCGCCGGAAAGCCCCAGGGCCGAATTGTTGATCCGGTCTTTGACTTCATCCCACAACGCGGCTTGATGCAGGCTTTTTTCCACCTGTTCCTGAAGACTTTTTTTGTCTTTAACGCCATTGACCCGCAGACCGTAAGCCACATTTTCAAATATGGTTTTGGGAAAGGGATTGGGCTTCTGGAACACCATACCCACGCGTCGCCGGAGGTTGACAACATCCACGGACGGCGCGTAAATGTCTTCTCCGTCCAGTTGGACGGTCCCCTCTACCCGGATACCGGGAATCAGATCGTTCATGCGGTTCAGGCAACGTAAAAACGTGCTTTTCCCGCAACCGGATGGACCAATAAGGGCGGTCACCTGGTTTTTGTTTATAGTGATGGATATATCCTCCAGCGCCCTGAATCCGCCATAAAAAAAATCAAGATTCATGGCGCTGAATTTAGGTAAGTTTTTCATTCATAAGTCCTTATTTTTTTTTAATGAAAAATAAAACACAGATCCTTTGGTACGATTTTCAGGGGGGCTTTCGGCCCAGATATCTCCGCCCATTTTACGAACGGCGTTGCGGCAGATGGCCAGCCCCAGGCCCGTGCCGCCGGAGGCCCGGCTTCTTTCCTTGTCCACCCGGTAAAACCGCTCGAAAATACGCTGCAGATGCTGCCGGGGAATGCCGGTTCCTTCGTCCTCGACAGCAAAGACCACCATGTCGGATTCCTCCTTTGACGACACGGTGATGCTGCTACCTGGGGGGCTGTGGCGGATGGCGTTGTCCAAAAGATTCCGGAACACCTGGGTCAAGGCGAATTCATCACCCTGCACGAGAACCGACGCATCAAGGAAATTGTGGATATGGATATTTTTTTCCTCCGATATGGGCATGCAGGTTTCGGTGGCGAAACGCAAACAGGCTGCTGCGTTAAAAACGGAAAATTGTTCCGGTTGCGAATTTTTCTGCTGAAGCTTTGTCAGTTCAAGAAGATCAGCCACTATCCGAGACATATGATCCGCGTTTTTGACAATAATATTCAAAAATTCACCCGCCTGATCGCTCGCTCGGAAGGCCGGGTTCTGAAGGGTTTCGGCATATCCCTTGATGGAGGTAAGGGGGCTGCGAAGCTCATGGGAAACGTTGGCTACAAAATCCTGCCGCACTTTTTCAAGCCGGATCATCTCGCTGATGTCATGAAATACCACAACGGCCCCGTCTTCCGGAATTTTGACAAGGTTGACCTCATATACCCGGTCGTTATGCATGGCCGCTTTCAGCCGCATGTGTACTTTTTCACCTAATATTTTATCGCAGGCAGATTGAATTTCAGTGTTCAGGAAAATTTCCATGGGACGGCGTCCCACGCAATTGGGAAGACATTTCGTGATTCCCGTCAGGGCGGAGTTGACGGCTTTTATCCGCCCTTCTTTGTCCAGCAGCATCACGCCTTCTTGCATACCCTCAAGCACTGCTTCGAGTTCCTGTTTCTGTGCGGTGATCATGTCGATATTCTGTCCGATTTTTCCAGCCATATCATTGATACAGCGGACTAATGGCGAAAACTCCGTGCCGGTTTCAATTTCAAATTCAAGACGCCGGCTAAAATCGCCCTCACCAATGTCCGTAGCCGCCTGAATTATTGAGCGGATAGGGGTTTCAAGTTTCTGCGCCAAAATCAGGCTGAGGATTGTGCTGGAAGCAAAAATGGCCAGTAAAAGGCCCCAGAATTGATGGCTGAAATTCTCCAGCCGGGATTCGACGAGGGATAACGGGATAGCCACCCGAAGTACGCCGGAAGGGGATATGGGATAATTGATGTTTTTGGCCGCATAGATTAAATTTTTTCCCAGAGTTTCACTGTAGCGAATGCTGGATGCCTGCCCGAATTTACGAGCGCCGATGATTTCCTCACGGTCTGCGTGATTGTCCAGCTCAGGGATTGTTCGGCTATCGATTTCTGAATCGGCGAGAACTCTTCCTCCTGCAGCAATCACCGTGATACGATAATTCAAATGGGTGGCAAGTTCTTTGCACCATTTATCAAGAGCCAGATTGTCTTCAAATTCAGGGTTTTTTTCCAGGAGCCAACCGATAAAATCGAGTTCCGTAAAGGCATTTGCGGTCGCTTCATGGATGATATCGGTTTTCAATGACTGAAAGATATACCAGGCTGGAGCGCACAGGCCAGGAATTAAAATTATCCAGAAAGAGAGCAGCAGCCTTGTCCTGAAACGCATCGTTCTCATTGTATTAATTGTCCTTGAATCTGTATCCGATGCCCCGAACAGTCTCGATAGCATCCGAATATTTTTCACCAAGTTTCTGGCGTAGCCGTCTGACATGAGTGTCCACAGTCCGTGCGTATCCATCGAAATGATAACCCCAGACCTTGTCCAGCAACTGGTCACGGGTTCTAACTTTTCCCTGGTTCTGTATCAACTCCTTCAGCAGTTTGAATTCCGTTACAGTCAGAACAGCTTCTTTTTCACCTACCCAAACCCGGTGGCTGTCTAAATCCATTCGAAGATTCTGATACTGAATGTTCTTCTCTTCGTTTGGCTGAGCGACGTCAGTGCGTTTGAGGACGGCACGCACCCTTAAGGTCAGTTCTCGAGGAGAGAACGGTTTGACCATGTAATCATCCGCGCCCAGTTCGAGCCCCACAATCCGGTCCACTTCCTCCCCCTTAGCGGTGAGCATAATTACTTTGAGATGTTCGGTTTTAGGGTTACGTTTCAATGTCTTACAAATTTCCAGGCCGTCAATGCCGGGGAGCATCAGGTCAAGAACAATTAAGTCCGGTAAAACTTTAATGGCTGTTTCCAAACCTTTGATACCGTCGGTTGCGGACAGGACCGCGTAATTTTCGGCACGTAAATGCCATTCGATGAGATTTAGAATATCAGTGTCATCTTCTATAATGAGTATGGTTTGTGTCATTTTTTCGTATC
>QZKW01000063.1 GCA_003599885.1 Desulfobacteraceae bacterium
TTATTGGTGGATGCAATAGATTTATTTTTCAAAGAACAAAAACCAAATTTAAATTGGCTTGGTTAGGATATAATCGTTATCCTCTGAACCTGTACAAAATTCAGATAAAAATCCGGTTGAGATGATTTTGAAATTTGACGGTATACCGCCTTTCGCTGCACCTATGCCACCGAAAGAACATACAATCAAGGCCCCGGCGATCCTGGATTTGTGCTTAAAAGTGATAAAATGGTTCCAAAAATACCGGTACGAATTGAAATAGAAACCGAATATGAGTAGCTCAACAAAAGGCAAAATGAAATGAAAATATATCTTGATAATTGTTGCTTTAATAGACCTTTTGATGACCAATCATTCTTAACCGTAAGACTTGAAACGGAAGCAAAGTTGGATATTCAGGAAAAAATAAAAGCTGGTCGTCTTTCTTTGGGCTGGTCTTATATTCTTGATTTTGAAAATAATGCTAATCCTTTCATGGAAAGAAAAACAGAAATTCAAAGATGGAAAAAAATAGCGGATTCATTTGTGACTGAGACAGATGAAATCCTGTTAAAAATGAACGAGTTGACAACAATTGGAGTCAAGCCTTTAGATGCTTTGCATATTGCATGTGCTGTTTCTTTACAATGTCACTATTTTTTAACAGTTGATAAAGGAATTTTAAAAAAAACAACGGAATACCCCGAAATAAAAATAATAAATCCTATAAATTTCATAATTGAATGGGAAGCGAACCAATGAGAACAGATACTGAAATAAAAATGGCTGGTTTTGAATTATTAAGCAAAAATCTCGGAATGGTTGAAGCCGAAAGGTTTATCGCCCTTATTCAAAGAGAGAAATTTGATTACACAAAATGGAGAGAGAATCTCCTTAACGGATTGAGCGGCGAGGATATAAGTAAAAGAGCAATGGAGTTTCAAGAAACATTGAAACCGACCCAGTCGACGACCAAGTGAGCGACCCAGTGAAAAGACTATTGCAGCTTTTTGATAAATATCCCCTTTCCGCATCGGAACTCATGCAACGGCTTCATTTGTCCCATCGGCCCCCATTCCGGAAAAATTACCTTCATCCGGCGGCAGCCGCAGGGCTCATTGAAATGACGATACCCGATAAACCCAACAGCCGCCTGCAGAAATACCGGATCACGCCAAGAGGGATGGGGCTGATCAAGGATTAAGGATTACAAAAACAGGTCTCTATTACTCGAAAACAAAGTTGAACCCCATACCATTATGGAGGCACTATTCACATCATGACCACCCCGGCAACCAAACGCCCCCTGTGGGGATCAAACATCGGTTTTCTGCTGGCGGCCATCGGTTCCGCCGTCGGGCTGGGAAACATCTGGCGATTCCCCTACATTGCCTACAAAAACGGGGGCGGCGCGTTTCTGATTCCCTATCTCACCGCCCTGGTCACCGCCGGAATCCCCATCCTCCTTCTTGAATTCGCCCTGGGTCATCAGAAAAAAGCCTCCGCCCCCAAAGCATTCGCCCTTGTCCGTCCCCGATGGGAATGGCTGGGGTGGTGGTCGGTGATTTTTATCATCTTTGGCATTATGGCGTATTATACGGTGGTGATCGGCTGGTGCTGCAATTATCTGGTTTTTTCATTCACCAAAGCCTGGGGAAGTGATCCGAACGACTTCTTCTTCAACACGTTTTTACAAAAATCATCCGGGGTCTGGAGCCTTCAGGGCATCAACCCCACCATTCTGGCGGGTGTCGCCGTTGTATGGTTTATCAACTGGTTCATCACGTTTCAGGGCATTAACAAAGGCATCGAACGCGCCGTAAAATTCATGATGCCGGTGATGTTTCTCATAACGGTGACAATTGTTATCTGGTCCTTGTTTCTGGAAGGCGCGGGCAAAGGCATTGATCAATATCTGTCGCTTGATTTTTCAAAAATCGCGGATCTGGATGTTTGGGTGGCGGCTTACGGGCAAATATTTTTTTCATTATCGCTGGGCTTCGGCATCATGATCGCCTATGCATCGTACTTACCGGACAATGTCAACCTGATGCGCAGCAGCATTATTGTGGCATGCAGCAATAGCTTATATGAGATGTTCGCAGGCATCGGCGTCTTTGCCATACTTGGCTATATGGCATGCAGGCAAAATATTCCCGTTTGCGAAACCGTCACCAGCGGCATCGGGCTTGCGTTTATTGCCTATCCCAAAGCCATAGCCATGCTCCCGTTCGGCAATCTGTTCGGCGTTCTCTTCTTTTTTCTGCTGGTTCTTGCCGGCATCACCTCCTCGATTTCCATCATCGAAGCCTTTACATCCGCCCTGATGGATAAATTCACATTCAACCGAAAAACCATCGTCACCCTCGTTTGCGCCTTCGGTTTTGCCGAATCCATGCTTTTTACGACCCATGCCGGACTTTTCTGGCTCGACATTGTCGATCATTTTATCAATCATTACGGGTTGCTGACAGTGGGTATTTGCGAGGCGATTGTCATCGGCTGGCTGTTTTCAACCGATACCCTGAAAATCCATATTTACAATCAGGGTGACAAGTCTGACGGAAAGATTTTAACGTTAAGATGGCATATAGTAACTGCCTGGGGATTCTGCATCCGATACATCACGCCGCTGGCTTTGGGCATAGCGATTATCAACAGCCTGCTCACCGACCTTTCTGCGCCTTATGAAGGGTATCCGGTTTCAGCCATTCTGATCCTGGGTGTGGGGTGCCTTCTGGTAACCCATATCGCCGCCATCGTGGTGGCAGGGGTGCCCTGGAAAAAAAAGGATGAATGATGGACGACGTCAATTCATTATTCATCATTCATCACTCATCATTTCCTTTCAGGTTCTTCAAAAACGAGAGATAATCCCCGGCCGTTTCTTTGGGCCTTTCCACCATCGGGAGATGTCCGCAGTTTTGAATTATTTTTAAAACAACGCCGGGATGGGCTTTTTCCAGAATTTCGCCGCCTTTAAAATGAAGTATTCTGTCCTGGTCTCCCCACATAACAAGGACCGGACCCGGGTATTGACGGACTTCATTTTCAAGGGAAAAGGGAACAGACGTGAGATCTTTTACGGTTTTTTTCATCAAATCCTGGTTAGCTGCCAAATTACTGGCATAAAGCAGCCGCACCGGGCGAGGAATGAACGGCATGTGATAAAAATTAAGCGCCAAAAGCTTATCCAAATCCGACGAATTGGAGACAATGAATGGATTCATCCCCTGTTTCAGCATCATCATGAGTTCGGAATCCGGCGCGCTGCTCACGCCTGCGGGTGATATCAGCAACAGGCTTTTTACCATTTCAGGATATTGCGCCGCATAGGTGCCGACGATGGCGCCGCCCATGGAGTGCCCTGCGAGATGGAAGGACTTCAGTCCCAAAAACTTGATAAACTCATGAAACCGGGATGCCTGGGACAAAACATCGTATAACACCTTCATGTCTTTGGTGGATTCGCCATAACCCGTCAGGTCGGGAATAATTAAATGATAGCGTTTGGTTAAAGACCGGGCAAAACGGACAAAATTATCCTTGTCTCCCCCGAAACCGTGAACCAGGACCATGTCCGGCCCTGTCCCGCCGGTGAGATAACGATAGTCTTCATCTCCGACGGTTATGGATTTTACTTCCAGACCGGCAAAGCCCCGCTCAACCGACAGACCGGCTTTCGCCAGCCAGGGCGGGGACAGATAGTAGGCAACCACCAGCAGTAACAGGAGGTAAGCCAGACCGATTTTGAAGTTAACAGGTTTTTTTTCCATTTAAATCCATCCTTTGATGTTGTTGGGTCGTGTTGGTGCTCGATTGTTTATTAAAATATTTTGTCATAAAATAGCAATCAGTTATTCCATTCATACAGATTCACGATTCAGGTTCAACTCTTTAAGGCACAGGTTAAGCAGGGGGAAAAATGATCGTCGGAATTCTGAAAGAAATCAAAAGTGAGGAATATCGTGTCTGCATGACGCCGACAGGCGTTGAAGTCATGATTGCCAACGGCCATCAGTTGCTGGTTGAGAAAGAGACCGGCAGCGGCAGCGGGTTTGGCGATGCCGCCTATCTGAAAGCCGGTGCGGAGATAGTGCAAACCGCGCCGGAGATTTATCAAAGGGCCGATATGGTGATGCATGTCAAGGAACCGTTGCCTTCAGAATATGGACTTATTCGTGAAAACCAGATCATTTTCACCTATCTGCATCTGGCAGCCGCCAGGGAACTGACCCTGGCGCTGATCAAAAGCAAGTCGGTTTGCATCGCCTATGAAACCATTCAGAAACCGGACGGATCATTGCCGCTCCTGACGCCCATGAGCGAAGTGGCCGGCAGAATGGCGATTCAGGAAGGCGCCAAATATCTGGAAATGGCCCAGGGCGGAAACGGCATCCTTCTTGGGGGGGTGCCCGGAGTCGACCCCGGAACCGTTTTGATCATCGGCGGCGGCATTGTCGGGACGAACGCCGCCAAAATGGCCTGCGGTCTGGGAGCAAAAGTGTATCTTCTGGATATGGATCTTGAACGTTTGCGATATCTGAGCGATGTGATGCCCCGCAATTGCTTTCTGCTCATATCCAGCCCGGCCGCCATACGGGATTTGATCACCAAAGCAGATGTGGTGGTCGGCGCCGTGCTGGTCACCGGCGCCAAAGCGCCGAAGCTGGTCACCCGTGAAATGCTGAAGACCATGAAAAAAGGGGCGGTTCTGGTGGATGTCGCCATTGATCAGGGCGGATGTTTCGAAACTTCCAAAGCCACCACCCATTCCAACCCCATCTATACCATCGACGGCGTGGTGCATTACTGCGTGGCCAACATGCCGGGAGCGGTCCCCAAAACGTCCACCATGGCGCTGACCAATGCCACCCTGCCCTTTGCTGTGCAAATCGCCAATAAGGGGTGGCGGCAGGCCATGAGAATCAGCGCCGAAATCCGGCTCGGCGCCAATGTGGTTAACGGCCATGTCACCTGCAAAGCCGTGGCCGAAGCGTTTGGCCTGGCATACATCCCGGTTGACACCTTGCTTTAAGTTAAAACAACGGGCGATTTTGAAATATTGCAATATGACAAACAACACCATTACCTGAAAAGCCAAAGGAGCAAAGCATGAAAAATCCAAAATTCTGGAGTCTGATGAAGGCGGGAAGCGTTATGGGCTGGCTGTTTCTTTTTTACGGGTTATTTTTTCATGTGCAAGGCGGAATGATGAACATCATCTGGTGGGTGGTTCTGCTGGGATGGGGCATCGGGCATCCCATTGAGCTGGCGTCTTCGATTCCCATCGCAAAGGATAAAGGCATTTCCCCTGAAACAGCCTTTATTAAAACCATGATTTTCGGATTTACGTGGTGGCTGCCGCTGAAAATGGGCGTTACGGAAGATTGATGGTTTTGCAGCCCTAAACGCGCAACATCTCAACATCACCGGTGATACGGCCGATGCCCATCATGAGTTTGTTCTGCGGCACATGAATGCCCATAAGTTTTGTTTCGATCAACTCGGTGATGATCCCGCACTGGGCCAGCGTGTCGAGATAGGCATAACGCGTCACCGCCCTGCCCTTTGTGGTGATGGTTCCGGACTGGATAACGCCGATCCCGGCTTCCCTGACCTTGGCGAGTTTCCCGTCGAAATCCGAAACAACGGCCCCGAGGTGATGGATACCTCCGCCGTTTTTCCTCAGGGCCTCGGAATAAATGCATTCATCCCCGCCCTTCACCTGGATGAGCTCGTATTCCATCCCTCCCTGGAAGGCAATCACCAGATCCAGATCGAGGCTGATGGGTTTGTCCCGAAACACGACCTCATGCTTGACGGTATTTGAACGGAACCACGGGCCGATGCCCAGAAGTTTTGAGTAATACGAAGCCGCTAAGGGGATGTCCTTTACGAGGATTCCAATCTGGTTCATTTTCGGGAAATTCATGCCTTCGACATGAAATACGTTGGCCTGATTCATCATGTTGTATCACTCCGGATTTATGGATCTTTGCCAAATCCCTGCCCGAGACGATATCCATACGTTGTCAAACAGATCCCCTTCTTGCATTCTACGCCCCATAATACGACCGGTACCATTCAATAAACTTGGAAATGCCCTGTTCAATGGTGGTTTCCGGCTTGAATCCCACAGCGGCATATAAGTCGTCAATATTCGCATAGGTTTCCGCGACATCGCCGGGCTGCATGTCCAGAAACTGCTTTTCGGCTTTTTTCCCAAGGGCGGATTCCGTGGCTTCAATAAACCGGGTCAATTCCACGGGGTTGTTGTTGCCGATGTTGAAAATCCGGTAGGGCGCATATGAGGTGGCGGGATCAGGGGCATCGCCGGACCAGTTGGGATCCGGCTCCGGAACCGACCGGGTCACCCGCACCACGCCCTCGATAATATCATCAATATAGGTAAAATCCCGGCGCATTTTGCCGTGATTGAATACCTGGATGGGCTGGCCGTTTAAAATCGCTTTCGTGAACAGAAACAAAGCCATGTCCGGACGCCCCCAGGGGCCGTAAACCGTGAAAAACCTGAGCCCCGTGCACGGAAGTTTGTACAGGTGGCTGTAGGTATGGGCCATGAGTTCGTTGGATTTTTTGGTGGCCGCATAGAGCGATACCGGGTGATCGACGTTGTTGTGCACGGAAAACGGCATATTGGTATTGGCCCCATACACGGAACTTGATGACGCAAACACCAGATGTTTCACCCCATGATGACGGCAGCATTCGAGAATATTGACAAACCCCACGAGATTGGACTGCACGTATGCATGGGGGTTTTGGATGGAATACCGGACACCGGCCTGGGCCGCGAGATTGACCACCGCGTCTATTTTTTCATTTTCCTGGGGAGCGGATTCGAAAATATCCTTCAGGCCGGAAAGATCGCTCAAATCCGTCTGATAAAACGTGAACCGGGGATTTTCCGTCAGCTGCTTCAGCCGGTCTTTTTTCAGGTTCACATCGTAATAATCATTTAAATTATCCACGCCAAATACATGATATCCCTCATTTAACAGCCGAAGGCTTAAGTGGAACCCGATAAAACCGGCGGCCCCGGTCACCAGAATATTTTTAAACGCTAAACCCATGTGTCGTCCTTTTGATTCTTCGTTAAAAGTCATTCATCATTTGGCCTAAATCTTTCCCATCAAATCGACAAGCAGCCGAACCCCGAAACCGGTACCGCCGGGGCCGCAATAATCACCGCCTTTTTTGGAATATGCGGGGCCGGCGATATCGATATGTGCCCAGGGAGTGTCTTCGGCAAATTCGGACAGAAACAGGGCGGCTGTGATAGCGCCGCCATACCGGGTGCTGCTCATGTTATTGATATCCGCGAAATCACTTTTCAGCAAAGCTTTGTAGTCATCCGGCAGGGGGAGAGGCCAGCAGCGCTCCGCTGTGGCATCTCCGGATGTGACGATATCGTCGCTAAGTTTCTGATCAGTTGAAAACACCCCGGCGATTTTTTCCCCAAGGGCAATAACGCATGCGCCGGTCAGGGTCGCCAGATCGATCATCATGTCCGGTTTGAACATTTTAATGGCATAGGACATGGCGTCGGCCAGAATCAGGCGGCCTTCGGCGTCGGTATTGCCGATTTCGACAGTTTTGCCGCTGTATGTTTTAATGATGTCTCCCGGCCGCGTGGCATCGCCGGACGGCATGTTCTCCACCACGGGAATAACGCCCACTACCCGGAAATTATGATTAAGGCGGGCCAGTATGATCAGCGTCGCGGCCACTGCTGCGGCCCCGGACATATCCATTTTCATCTCATCGAGTGATGCGGACGGCTTTAAATTAATCCCGCCGGAGTCAAAAGTAACGCCCTTGCCCACCAGGGCAATGGTGCGTTTATTTTTCGCGGATTTTTTATTTTTATACGGATTATAATCCAGAATCAGCAACCGGGGCTTGCTCCGGCTGCCGGCCCCCACTGCCATAATGGCCCCCATGCCGCTTTGCTTGAGGACTTTATCATCAAGAATGGTAAACGACAACTCTTCCTTTTCAGCAGCCTTGACCATGGAACGCACTAACCGCTCCGGCGTTTTATCGTTGGACGGCATGCTGACCCATTCCCTGGCCAGCAATGTTCCCCGGCAGATGGTCCGAATCCGCGCCGGTAGTTTTGCAAGGGGTTCGGCGGTCGAGGGGTCGGTAAATACCGATATGGCTTTTAAGACTTTTTTGGTTTTTTCCTTTTTATAGGCGTCAAAGACATGATTGCCCAGACAGGCCCCTTCCAGAATGGATGCCATAAGCGTTTCAGTTTCCAGACCGGCCGGAAGGACAGCCGGAACACAAAATGTCATGTCGGAAAGATCATGCCCAATCGCCTTCTTGACGCTTTTCCCTGCCATGGCGCGAAATGATTCAAGGTTCAGGGCTTCTTGTTTGCCCATACCCATGAAAAGAATCCGTTCGGCTTTGACGCCGTCAACATGATACAGCATCAGTGATTCATCTTTTTTCCCGTGAAATTCTTTGATGGCTTCCGTTTTTTTAATAAGTTCGATAATGGATAAATCCGAATGAATGGCATTGTCCTCGCATACCGGGACAACCAGACACTGGGACACTGTTTTCATCAGGTCTCCGGTTATAATTTTCAGCACAGTCAGTCTCCTTGATGGAAAATTACGAATTAGGTTATACCAGGCCCCGTTCTTTCTTCACCGCATCATAGGCTTCCTGGATTTCGCGGAACTTGTCGTGGGCAAAGACCACAAATTCATCGGGAAGTCCCTTGGAAGCAATGGTATCCGGATGATAATCCCGGACCAGTTTCCGATACCGGGTTTTAAGCGTGTCATCCGAATCCGTTCGTGAACACCCGAGGGTTTGATAATAGGTATCAGATTGCGGCGCATACCGGGATTTTAATTTCTGCAATGACTGCTCAGAAAAATGAAAAATAATTGCCGCAGAATGGATCAGGCGCTCCTCGTTCTCATGCATCCGGCCGTCCGCCACGGAAACCCGGATCAAAATATCCAGCATCAGCTCCAGAAGCTGGGGCTGATCATGAAAATGACCGTAAAACTGGCGGGCGAAATCGTCAAACGACTGGGGGCTGTTCAAGGAGGCCTGAAAAATCTCCTCTGCAGCCCGCCGGCTCTGGGAATTTAATTGAAGGTCCGCGGCCATAAACTGCCTAACCGACGCAAGCTCTGAGTCTGTGAGACTGCCGTCAACCTTGGCCAGCTTTCCCAGCATGGAAAAACAGGCCGTAAAAAAGATCATCTGCGATGTCTCGCTCGCTGACATGGGAGACGAATCCACGGCCCCCGGCTGCTGCCCTTCCGGTTCATCAAACATATGGCCGAAAACCGCCCCGGCAACTGCCCCGATGGGCCCGCCCAGAGCAAACCCGATGGTCCCGCCAACGACTTTACCTAACCACGTCATATAATCATTTCCTTTATCAACATTTTGCGAAGTGTGTCCAACGCCCATATCGCAAAAATCTGCTTGTTTAACAAGCGTTCATTAAATGGCGAATAAAACCGGAAAGCCCGTGAACCCTTTTCGGATGCGACACCAATGCACACCGTGCCCACGGGCTTATCCGAAGTGCCGCCGGATGGGCCGGCAATACCGCTGGTGGCAAGGCCCCAGTCCGCGCCGCTCAAACGCCGGACGCCTTCCGCCATCTGAACCACGGTTTCTTCATGAACCGCGCCCACTGTATCGAGGGTTTCCTTTGACACACCCAGCACATCCATCTTGGCCTGATTGGCATAGGTAACGCCGGAAAACAGAAAATAGCCTGAGGAACCAGCCACGTTGGTCAGCAAATGCGAAACCAGACCGCCGGTGCAGCTTTCAGCCACCGCAAGAGTGGCGGATTGTTTTACAAGCAGGTCCCCTACCACCGCTTCCATTGACCGGCCATCGCGGTCAAACACATGGTCTCCAAGCCTTTCTGCCGCCCAGTCCCCTGCCCGGTCGATTTCATTTTGCACCGCAGCTTTCTGGATATCGCATTCCATAGAATCTTCTCTGCTGTTCAACGGGCAAAAGCCAGTCAACTTCACGGTGATAACGGGAAACCGGGCCAGCATTCCAAGTTTTATGGAAGGGAATCGTTCTGAAAATCCGGCCAGCCGGTCATTGACTCTTGCCTCGGGAAGACCGAACACGGACAATTGTCTTTGGCAGGTAACGACGCGTCCTTTTCGGAGGAGTGAGGCAATATCCGGAAGCACGGATGCCGCAAACATTTTCTCCATCTCTCCGGGTACGCCGGGTAGAAAATAACACCGGCAGCGGCCGATGGTCTGTATGAATCCGGGCGCGGTGCCGGCAGGATTATAAATCGGAATTGCGCCCACAGGAAGCATGGCCTGTTTGATGTCTGAAGGCGCCATTTTCCTCGAAAATTTATCAAAAAAATGCCGGATATTTGTAAGAGCCGATTCATCCAGTGCGCAACCAATACCGCCGGCCTTTGCCGCAGCTTCTGCGGTCAAATCATCGACCGTTGGCCCCAGTCCGCCGGTAACAATGGCGATATCCGACCGTTCGCCGATCTCGGACAACACGGCCACCAGATCCTTCATATCATCACCCACGCAACCGTGGCGTGTTACCCTTACCCCGATATCCTTAAGACCGGAAGCAATATGGGCGGCATTGGTGTCATTAATCGCACCCGAACAGACTTCATCACCGGTTGATAATATTTCACCATTCATGAACGCATCCCCTGCATGCAACTTTCCGGAAACGTTTTTATTATGAAACGAAAGGAAACCCCTTTTTCAAGCAGTCTCCTTTATATATTATAAATTGATGCGGCGTAAAAATGATGAAACTATCATATGGCAAAGGAAAGGTGTCAAGAAAAAACAGGCCTTTCTAATGGCCGGAATTCCCCCCGGAACAGACAGACAGCAATGGTTTGGAGTTGTTTTATAGGTAATGCCGTGGTATCGCTGAAGCCTTGGAATTCAATGAACTCGCTTTTTTTTAATATTAATTTCTTTATGGAGGCCGGTCTTAATGCATAAATATTTGAAAACAATGGGTATGGTTCTCGCAACGCTGTGTCTGTGGACAGGAATTGTCCATGCGGATATCACGATCACAAAAAACGAAGCCGGATCTGAAGAAGTCACGTATTACCAGAGCAAAAAAATAGCCACATTTTCAGATAACATGATTCAGATTATTGACGCGGGATCCGGCAAAATAAAGGGGGTGGACCTGAAATCAAAAACCTATTATGAGACCACCCTGAAAGAATATAAAACAGCCATGGTCGATTTTATGAAGCGCATGATGGATATGCAAATCCAGATCATCATGTCATCCACCGGACAGACCCGGGAACAGGCGGAGGCCTCCCTGAAAAATCCGGGCAACAGCACCGCAAAGGGGGGTCAGACGGTCAAGATTGAAAAAGGCGCGACAAAAGACATTGCCGGGTACTCGTCGGATGAGTACCTGATTCTTGCAGGGGGAAGGGTTGTTCAGGAAATATGGGTTTCTCCGGCAGTGGATAAAATAATCACACAATCCATCGGGGCTTCTGAAAAAAAAGACCTCGATAAACTCATCGGGGAAATCGAAGCGGAGATCAACCTGGCACTGAACATGCCCGGCATGGATACGGAAATCGCAAACGCCGAGACCCGGATTATGGAAAAAGGGTATGTGATGAAGCAGGTGGACCGGGAAATGGGGATGCCCATGTCGCCCGAAGAGGAAATGAACATCAATATATCCACAAAACCCATTGATTCATCAAAATTCAGTGTGCCTTCCGGATATCAAAAAATCAGCATGGCCGAATACCTTGAAAAAACCATGATGTCCGGCATGGGAGAAGATGAAGAATAAGGGAAGCTTCAGTTTGAAAAAAATCTTGACAAAAAAACTGCATCCCTCTAACAAGGATTAACATTCTTATAAACAGACAGCACAGCACCGAGAAAAATACAGATGGATCAGAATAAAACCGACAAAAATCAGAACTGGTGGTGGCGGGCTTACATAATGGAGCCGGCCGGCGGATAATACCCCCATTCAAACGCATAAAAAATCCAAGACCGTGGCCGCTCCAAGCCACGGTCTTTTTTATTCCTGAAAAAGACTGTGGAAAAAACCACGGTCTTTTTTTTTGAATAAAAACCATTGATGGAAAAGGAGAATATCATGCGGCTGAGACAGTTCCCCGACCGGGAAACATTTTGCCGGTCCTTTGAACGGCACACCGTGGTGCCCTTGTGCCGTGAAATCCTGGCGGACATGGACACCCCGGTCACAGTGTTGAAGAAAATTTATCCGGGCACGGGTCCCGCGTTTTTGTTTGAAAGCGTGGAAGGCGGAGAACGCTGGGGAAGATACAGTTTCCTGAGCGTGTCGGCACGGGCCCATATCCGGGTTTTCAACACACACATTTCCATCGAAGAAAACGGGCGCCTTAAGTCCATCCCCCATCATGGGCAGCCATTGACTGTTTTGCGGGAGTATATGCGCCGCTATGACCCTGCGGTTCTTCCGGACCTGCCCAGGTTCTGGGGAGGACTGGTGGGATACCTGACTTATGAAATGGTATCGTTCTTTGAGTCCATTCCCCATCACCTGCCGGACGACACCCCGATGGCGCATTTTATTCTTCCCGACGAAATGCTGATTTTCGATAATATCCGGAATTCCCTGATGATGGTAGCCATGACATTTAAAGACGATCATGACACCCCGCACCAATCCTATGATACCGCCATCGGAAAAATTAACAGCCTGGAATCACGGATCGCAGCCGGTTTGTCCGATGAACCGAAAACATGTAACCGTTCATACCGTCTTGAGCCGCTCATTCCTAAAGAAGCCTTTCGCGCCAATGTGGAAACAATTAAAAAACACATCATCCAGGGAGACGTGATTCAGACCGTCATCTCCCAGCCCTTTGTCTGCGACGCGCCTGCAGACACCCTTGCTCTCTACAGGGCCCAGCGATATGTCAACCCGTCGCCCTACCTGTTTTACATGAACCTGGACGGCATCGCCCTGGTGGGTTCTTCTCCGGAAACCATGGTGCGCCTTGAAAACCGGGTGGCCACCCTGCGCCCCATCGCCGGCACCCGGCCCAGAGGCGACTCCGAACAGGCGGACCGGGCGCTGGCAGATGAACTGCTGTCGGATGAAAAAGAACGGGCCGAGCATTTGATGCTCGTGGATCTGGGCCGTAATGACCTCGGCCGGGTGGCGGAAACCGGAACGGTTCAGGTAACCGACCTGATGGTGGTTGAACGCTATTCCCATGTCATGCACCTGGTGTCCAACATCACCTGTCACCTGGCCGCCGGCCTTGACGCCTGGGATTTGATGGCCGCAAGTTTTCCCGCCGGCACCCTGTCCGGCGCACCCAAGGTCAGGGCCATGGAAATCATCGCCGATTTGGAGGCTGCCCCGCGCGGGCCTTACGGCGGCGCAGTGGGGTATATTTCATTTAACGGAAACATGGACCTGGCCATCACTATCCGTACGGCGTGTATTGAAAAAGGAAAACTCACGGTCAATGCCGGGGCCGGAATTGTCTATGATTCCGACCCGGAACGCGAACGCATGGAAACCGTGAACAAGGCGAAAGCGATCCAGAAAGCCCTTGAAATGCTGGCGGGACAGGATGAAAAAGGAGACGAGCGATGATTGTCATGATTGATAATTTCGATTCATTTACGTATAATCTGGTCCAATATCTCCGGCAACTGGGGGAAGACGTCCGGGTATACAGAAATAATGCGTTTGAATTGGATGATCTGGCGGATTCCGATATTTCGGGCATCGTCATTTCTCCGGGACCGGGGAATCCTGAATCCGCCGGACTGTCCATTCCGGTCATCCAGCGGTTTTCCGGAATAATACCGATTCTTGGTGTTTGCCTCGGCCATCAGGCCATTGCGGCGGCGTTTGGCGGAAAAATTGTTGCGGCAAAGAGAATCATGCACGGCAAGACATCCACCGTCACCTCCGACGGCAAGGGGATTTTCAATAAAATCAATCAGCCCTTTGCGGCCATGCGATATCATTCCCTTGCCGCCTCCAGGGAAGATTTGCCGATTTGTCTCGAAATAACGGCAGAATCCGAAGACGGTGAAATTATGGGATTGCGGCACAGTGTGCATCCCACCGAAGGTATCCAGTTCCACCCGGAATCCATCATGACACCCATTGGAAAAAAGCTGTTGCGGAATTTCATTCATTTAAGGGAGAAAAGAGATGTTTAAAGATCACTTAAATAAAATCATTCATCGCGAAAATCTGACCGACAAAGAAATGTCTGAAATGATGACGGAGATATTTTCAGGCAACATAACGGAGGCCCAAATCGGCGCATTCATGGGCGCCCTCGCCACAAAGGGAGAAACTTTTGAAGAACTGGCCGGGGCCGCGACCGCCATGCGCCAAAAAGCCCACCGCTTACAGGTAAACGCTTCAACGGTTGTGGACACCTGCGGCACTGGCGGCGACAGCTCGGGGACATTCAATATTTCAACCACCACGGCTTTTGTGGTGGCGGGATGCGGTGTAACCGTTGCAAAACACGGCAACCGGTCCATGACGAGCAAATGCGGCAGCGCTGATGTTCTGGAAGCCCTCGGCATGAGACTGGATATTGATCCGGAAACCGTTGAACAGGCGATCGGTGAGATCGGTATCGGGTTTCTGTTTGCGCCCATCTATCACAGCGCCATGCGGTTTGCGGCCAATCCCCGCAAGGAAATCGGACTTCGCAGCATTTTCAACATGCTGGGGCCGTTGACCAATCCGGCGGGCGCCAACTGCCAGCTCCTTGGCGTGTACGCGCCCCAGCTCACGGAAATGTTCGCCCGGGCGCTTCAGCTTCTGGGCACCAAACGGGCTTTCGTCGTGCACGGTCATGACGGGCTGGATGAAATATCGATTTGCGCGCCCACGCGGGTGTGTGAACTGAACGACAACCGCATCTCCACCTATGATATCATGCCCGAACAATTCTTTGAAGAGCGGGCTGAACCGTCCATGCTCGCTGGCGGGACACCGGTTGAAAACGCGGCCATCACCCGCAAAATTTTAAAAGGCCAACCCGGCCCCAGGCGAAATGTCGTGCTGATCAATGCGGCCGCTGCGCTCACGGCTGCGGGAAAATCGGAAAACCTGAAAGAGGGCATCCAGCTCGCTGCAGCAAGTATTGACACCGGGGCTGCCATGAAAAAATTAAATGATCTCATCGCATTTACTCAGGAGCATGCCTGATGGCCGAGGATTTTTTAAGTCAAATTGCAGCCTACAAGCAGGATCTTGTTGCCCGGCAAAAAAAATACCGCTCAGAAGCCAGCTTGCGCAGGGATGCGGAAATTGCGGTTGAAAGACGCGGATTTATCCGGCATATGGAATCGGATGATATTGATTCGATTCATATTATTGCGGAAATCAAACGCGCCTCACCAAGCAAAGGCGTTATCCGTGACAATCTGGATGCCGCAGCAACTGCCGCAGCGTATCAGCAGGGAGGGGCATCTGCTATTTCCGTGCTGACCGAAGACCATTTTTTTAAAGGCAGCGTGGATGATTTAATCGCCGCAAGACGGGCCGCCACCCTGCCCGTTCTTCGCAAGGATTTCACCCTGACCACCTATCAGATTTATGAATCGGCGGTGATCGGCGCGGATGCAATCCTCCTGATTGTCCGGATGCTGTCAAAAAACCAGTTAAAAGACTACATGGCCCTCTGCGATGACCTGAACCTTGACGCCCTGGTGGAAATCCATTCCGCAGAAGACATACGAACCATGGAAGGCACATCCGCCCGGCTGATCGGCATCAACAACAGAAATCTCCAATCCTTTGACACGGACATAAAAAACGCCATGAATCTGGTGGCTGGTCTTCTCCCCGGCCAGATACCGGTTGCCGCAAGCGCCATCCAGTCCAGAGACGACATTGAAAAAAATCAAAAAGCCGGAATCCGCCATTTTCTGATCGGAGAAAGCATTGTGCGCTCAGAAGACCCGGCGGCGTTTATCCGGACATTAAAAGCGCATAAAGGACAGTAATGGAATCATATGGAACAACGCACACCCCGCAAATCAAAATCTGCGGACTCACAAAAGCCGAAGATGCAGCAAAATGCGTCTCTCTTGGCGCAGACGCTATCGGCCTGGTGTTTTTCAAAAAAAGCCCCCGGTATCTGACGCCGCCCAAGGCCCAGACAATTATCCATGCCCTTCCCAAAGGCACAACCGTTGTGGGCGTATTCGCCAATGAACCGTTAAACTCAATCATGGATATTGTCTACTCATGCAATATCAACACCGTTCAACTGCACGGCAATGAGCCCCCGAAATTCGTGAAGGATCTCACCCTCCAGGGACTCCGCGTAATCAAGGCCCTGTATATGGAAGGCGAGCCGTCGGTCAAAAAGATGGCCACCTATGATGCGTCCGCCTATATCGTGGAATGCGCCGAAGGCATTCTTCCGGGGGGTAACGCCATGACATGGAACTGGCAGGATGCCGCGGATTTTGGCGAACAACACCCCCTGATTCTGGCCGGGGGCCTGAATGCAGATAATGTGACCAACGCCATCCGGCAGGCCGTTCCGGATGCGGTGGATGTGAGTTCCGGTGTGGAATCCGCGCCCGGCAAAAAAGACATGCACAAGGTCCAGGCCTTTATCAAAGCAGTCCAGGGCTGCACACTCAAAAAAGAATTAAGGAGGGTTTTTTCATGAAACCAGAAGCATACCGGCCTGACAGGTATCCGGACGCCAACGGACACTTTGGGCCATTCGGGGGCAGATATGTGGCGGAAACCCTGATGCCGGCGTTGATCGAACTGGAAGAAGCTTACAACCGGTGCCTTCCGGACCCCGCCTTTCAAAAAGAACTCTGCTATCTGCTCAAGGATTACACGGGCCGCCCCACGCCTCTGTTTTTAGCCGAACGTCTGACAAAGGCTCTTGGGGGCGCATCTATTTATTTAAAACGCGAAGACCTCACCCACACCGGCGCGCATAAAATCAACAACACCCTCGGCCAGGCGTTGCTTGCCCGGTGGATGGGCAAAAAGAAAGTCATTGCCGAAACCGGTGCCGGCCAGCACGGAGTGGCGACCGCGACCGCAGCGGCCCTTTTCGGTATGGAATGCAAGGTATTCATGGGCGCCCAAGACATCGCAAGGCAAGCCCCCAACGTCAAACGAATGGAACTGCTGGGCGCCCAGGTGGTTCCGGTGGAATCCGGCACCGGCACACTAAAGGACGCCATGAACGAGGCCCTGCGCTTCTGGGTGTCTGCTGTCCGCGACACGTTTTACGTGATCGGGTCTGTGGCCGGGCCTCATCCCTATCCGGTGATGGTGAGGGAATTCCAGAAAATCATCGGACAGGAAGCCAGAAGCCAGATCCTGGAAATTGCCGGACGCCTGCCGGACCTTCTGGTGGCGTGCGTCGGCGGCGGCAGTAACGCCATGGGCCTGTTTTACCCGTTTATTGAAGACGATGTGCAGATCATCGGTGTGGAAGCGGCGGGCAAAGGCATTGAAACCGGCAAGCACGCAGCCACCCTGAACGCCGGTTCCATCGGTGTGCTTCACGGTTCCAAATCTTATGTGCTTCAGGACACGAACGGTCAGATTCAAGAGGCCCATTCCATATCCGCCGGCCTGGACTATCCGGGGGTAGGCCCGGAACACGCCCTTTTCAAGGATTTAAAGCGGGTGGGATATGTGGCGATAACGGACATGCAGGCTTTGGAAGCATTTTCAACCCTTTGCCGTCTGGAGGGGATCATCCCGGCTCTGGAAAGTTCCCATGCCCTGGCTGCCGCCATGTTTGAGGCCAAGAACAGACCTAAAGATCAAATTATCATCGTGAATCTTTCCGGTCGCGGCGACAAAGACCTGGGTATTGTCGGCCCCCTACTTTAAGGAGTGTAATTATGAATCGTTTGAGTGAGACATTTAAAAGACTGGCCGAAGCAAAAGAATCGGCGCTGGTGGGATTTGTCACCGCAGGCGACCCGGATATTGACACGTCGCTTAAAATCATTGACGCCATGTGCCGAAACGGGCTGGACATCTTGGAAATCGGGGTGCCGTTTTCAGACCCCAGTGCCGACGGACCCGTGATCCAGCGTTCTTCCACCCGGGCGCTAAAACACCAGGTGTCCTTGGCAACCGTCATGGCAATGATTGAACGCATTCGACGGACCACCAGCATACCCATCATCATTTTCAGCTACTACAACCCGATTCTTGCCTACGGTCTTGACCGGTTTCAGCCGGATGCCATTGCCGCAGGTGCAGACGGGGTTCTGGTGGTGGATCTTCCTATGGAAGAATCCGGCGAATTGACATCGCGCTGGGAAAACCCGGATTTTTCCTTTATCAATCTCGTAGCGCCCACGACCCCAAAGGCACGCATGGCGAAAATCGCGGCCCTGTCATCCGGATTTCTATATCTCGTCTCCAAAACCGGGGTCACGGGCAGCGACGGGCTGGACACGTCAGAAATCGCCGGCCAGATGGAGATTCTCCGTTCTGTCACAGATCTTCCTGTTTGCGTGGGATTTGGCATCTCAACATCCGAGGATGTGGCTACTGTGGCGGCAATGGCTGACGGCGTGGTTATCGGCAGCGCGTTTGAACGATTGATCGAGGAAAACCTGGAAAATCCTGAACTGGTATCGCTGATGGGAGAACAAACGGCCCGCTATAAGAAGGAAACAAAACAATAATGAGTGACCAGTGATCCGCACAGACCTTATCTGTCCAATTCCGTTCCGGGGAAGCTGCAGGAGGATGAGATCCGGATAGCTGACGATTCCGGAAAACACGTTATTCAGGTCATGGGCGGCACCTCCGGCAAGAGCGAACCGCCACATCACAATACTTGCCCCCGAACGGGCAATGGCCCCCTGATAATGCCTTTTATACAGAGCAGTCAGGTATTCAGTGGTTCCCGGTTCAGCTTTGTCTTTACGCAGTGCTACCACTCTCGGTTCTCCTCCCCCATAACGGATAGGCTGGCCCAGCCAGTCATGAGGGGCAGAAAAATTGGGAATCAAATCTTGATTATTGGTAACGACTCAGGTTATTTAGACGGAAGGAGCCCATGCTGAAGAGTGGTCTGAATAAATCATTTTTTTTACAACAGCCCATTCCATCTGCCCCGTTTGCCTTCAGTCTTCAGCCTGCCTGACAAGCTATCTTTATACATGCAATATTTCGCTAAAAAAATTCAGACATTTTTAAAAACTGAACTGATAGATAAATTGCAAAACACAACGAGCCAGTCAAAATAAGACCAAAACATATAAGGATGCAAATGATGCGGCCCAGACCAGCCACTATGACCGCCTGGGTATTTATGGCGGTCCTCTTGTTTCAGGGTGTGGGTATCGCTGAAGAAAAACCAACGGGTTCCGGCCCGTATTTCACCATTCCGACCCGGAAAATCATGAATGATGCAGCGGGTAAAACAACTGATTTTCCCAAATACACAACCCAGCTTATGAATATAGCGAATCAGAATTCCCAGGCCACCCGGCCCAAAAATGTGGGCCAGATGTCGGATCTGATTCAAACGTTTCCCGGCGGGACATATGAAGAGTGGGTCCGGTGGTATACCGCGCAACACCCGGAAGCCATTGATCAGGCCACAGATAAAACCTGGGCCATGATTGAAAAAATGCGTCAGGCAATGACCGAAATCGACAAAGCCATGGTGAGACAATGGGTTGAGGAACTGGTTTTGACCAAAACCTACGCGGGTTTGAAATTTCAGGAAAGCATCCTGAAGGAAGTCGCCGGAAAAAAAGGAACCACCTGGCGACTTGCGCGACCTGAAGAAGAAGCCACAGGAATTGACGGATATATCGGAACAAAGCCGGTTTCCATTAAACCCTTATCCTATCAAAGTAAAAATTTCCTGCCGGAAACCATCCTTGCAGAAATTATCTTTTATGAAAAGGTCAAAGAGGGTATTCGAGTGTATGACACTTTCAAATGACACAGTTAAGAGCCTGTTCAAAAACCTCGTCCGGGGTCGGCTATCTGCGTTGAAAAATTCATTTATGGAGACACACTCCCAATGACCATCAAGGTGAAAAGCACAGTCAAAGAAATAATGACCCAAAAAGGCATTCAAATCCAAGAGATCAGCAAAAAAACCGGCCTGCCCCATGTGGTGATTTTAAATGCCTGCTCGGATAAAATCGAATTCTGCGGTTTGAATATGCTGATCAAAATCGCAAGCGCCCTTGACGTGTCCATAAAGGACTTGTTCGAAGAAATACTTCCGGCCAAAAAATCAGCGCCGGGCCGAAAACCATCCGTGAGCTGCGATACAAGTATTTCAGCGGTCACTGAACAACTGCTGACAATTATAACGAAACTATCTTCGACAGATAAAGATAGATTGCTCGGCAAATTGAATGAACTCAAAAGAACGCCGGGAAGGATAACGGATACAAAAAATGCCACCAAAGAACTGATCGAGATGATCATGGGTATGTCGCTGGAGCAGCGCTGCAATATACTCGGGGACTTTATTGCCATGAGCGGGCAGACCAAGCGGCAATATTCCCGCAGAGATTTTTTCAGGCCGGTTCCTTTCACCTTAAAAGGCCGATTGTACCATGGAAGCACCCGGAATATCAGCACGGGGGGCGTATTCATTGAAATCAAGGACGCCCGTGTTCAATTCTCACCGGGCGACAACATCAAAATGAATATCGAACATCCGGACACGTTGCAGCACCTCAACAGGACCGGCACGATTGTCCGTGTCGCCAAAGACGGCATCGGCGTTAAGTTTGATGTGCATTTATAAACGGTTCACGAACAGCCCATAAAATAATTCGCGTCCTGCCCTTGCAAGACGCGAATTTTCTTATTTTCGGTATATTCACCAGAGTATATGCCCGGGGAATATGATCCGGGCATTTACACAATCCTTAATACATCCCCTCAATCTCACGTCCATACTTTTCATGAACGATCCGGCGTTTTATAGTAACCGCATTAATTAATGCAGCATAAGAACATTAATCTCTCATTCGGCTTAGCGTGGTCCTTGAGGTATTCCATAATCGCTTTTTCAAGTTTTT
>QZKW01000069.1 GCA_003599885.1 Desulfobacteraceae bacterium
CACCACGCAGTCATTGGGCACTTTTTCCACAAATTCCGTGTAATAATTTCTTCCCGGTTTCGCGCCGTCACATCCGGCCACAAGGAAAAAGTGGCGGATAGCCTTGCTTTTGACCGCATCGATCACTGCACCGGCAACACCCATGACCGCGTTTCGCGCAAATCCCACCATTACCGTGCCCTTATCTGTATCCGCCGAAAATCCCGGCAGCGCCAGAGCCCTGTCGATGACCGGCTTGAAATTCTTGTCCGCGATATGGGTCACACCCGGCCACCCCACCAGTCCGGTGGTGAAAATATTGGCGTTATAGTCTTCTTTGGGCTTTTGAATGCAGTTGGTTGTCATGAGAATCGCGCCTGGAAATTCAGCGAATTCTTTTTTCTGGTTCTGCCATGCTGTGCCGTAATGCCCGTAAAGATGCGGGTATTTTTTGAGTTCCGGGTAGCCGTGGCAGGGCAGCATTTCGCCGTGGGTATATACGGTGATGCCCTTTCCAGCGCTTAGTTTAAGAATTTCCTCCAAATCCTTCAGGTCATGGCCTGACACCAGAATCGCTTTTCCGGCTTTGGCGCCCAACGGCACGGTTGTGGGCACTGGGTGGCCATAGGTTCCGGTATTGGCCGCGTCCAGCAGTTCCATGGCCCGGAGATTGATTTCCCCGCATTTTAAAACCAGACCCAACAGATCGTCAGCGGATTTTCCGTTGTCCAAGGTTGCGGCCAGACCTTCATAAACGAAATCAAACACTTTGTCGTCCGTCTGACCCAGAATCGCCGCATGATCCGCATAAGCGGCCACACCCTTGATGCCGTAAGTCAGGATTTCGCGCAACGACCGAATATCCGGGTTTAGAGACGGATCGGCCATGACTCCGACCTTTTCACCCTGGGCTACGAGCCCGTCCATAGTACCCGCAGGTGCGAAGATTGCTGCACCGTCGGTGTAGTCCGTCCACCCGCCGGCGGCGTCGACTTTTTGCTTTAATGTCTTCCGAAGCGCGACAGCCTGTTTGATCAGGGCAATAATCCGGTCCGGATCAAAATCAACATTCGTGAGTGTCGAGAAAGTCGCTTCGCAGGCGAAGCGGTCAGTGGCCACATCCTTGACGCCTACTTTACGACCTTCGAGAGCGATCAGGGACAATCCTTTGACCGCGTAAAGCAACAAATCCTGAAGTGCCGCCACATCCGGTTGTTTTCCACATACGCCGCCATTTGTGCAGCCTTCGCCTTTTGCCGTTTGTTCACATTGATAACAAAACATGTTTTTTCTCCCTTTCTGTTGTTGATGTTCTTATTATTATACATCAGGTCCGTTTTTTCTCTATTTGATTACACCCTACACCGGACAGAAACCTGTTTCCTTGACTTAGGTCAATCCAGAAATTTTTTTTATAAAAATTACTGAATACCCGAAAGATTCGACGATTTGTTGTTTCACTATTGGCCATGGGAATACTTCTCAAAAGGCATGAAATAGCTCTGGCGACAGGTTGGTGCAGATTCATTAAAAATCTCGCCCTTGTCCGGCTTCTTCATAGGTCACGCCATCACGGATGTGATAGATACGCTTAAAGGTCGGAATAATCTTTTCGTCATGGGTGACAACGATAATGGCGGTTTCAAATTGACGCGCCATTTCGTTTAAAATCCGAATCACCGCCAGCGCACGTTCGCTATCAAGGGGAGCGGTGGGCTCATCGGCGAGGATCACCGGCGGACGGTTGACCAGACCGCGGGCAATGGCCACCCGTTGCTGTTCTCCCCCGGATAGCTGCGATGGCATGGCCTTGGCACGATTCTCCACATCAAGGGCCTTGAACAATTCCAGTGCTTGCTTGCGTGCCTCGCGGTTGGGCACCCCGGCCAACATGGGCAGCAGGGCCACGTTGTCGGTCACGTCAAGGAAGGGGATGAGGTAAGGTGCCTGGAAGATAAAACCGATTTTGTCACGGCGCAGGGCGCGCAAGTCTTTTACCTTCCAGCCCCCATCATATATCACTTCGTCGCCTAAGATCATTCGTCCGGCGGTCGGCTCAATTACTGCGCCCAGGCACTTGAGCAGCGTACTCTTACCAGATCCTGATGGCCCGATCAGACCGACCACCTCACCTGAAGCCACCTGCATGTCCACGCCTTTGAGCGCATCGACGGCAGTGTCGCCCTTGCCATACCTTTTTTTAAGACCTTCAATACGAATACCCTTATCGGCCATATCAACCTCCTATGGCCTCGGCCGGATCGACCCTAAGGGCGGCACGAATGGCGATGATGCTTGCAAGGATGCAGATCACCACCACGGCACCAAACCCGATCAATGAGTCGAGGGGCTCCAGCAGCACATATTTGGGAAAAATCGGCGCCATCACTAAGGTGGCGGTGATCTTTCCCACCACAAAACCGATGAGGCCCAAGGCGATGGATTGCTGCATGATCAGGCTGACAATCGTACGGTTTTTGGTCCCGATTAACTTGAGTACGGCAATCTCACGGATTTTTCCGAGGGTCAGGGTGTAGATAATGAAGGCGACGATGGCCGCGCTGACAATCGAAAGAATCACCAGAAACATGAATATTTGTCTGGCCGAGGTGGCAATCAGCTTCCCGATGAGGATTTCTTCCATCTGGCTGCGAGTGTAGACCGTCAAGCGCTTCCAGCGGCGAATGGATTCAGCCACTTCGTTTGCGTCATGACCCGCTTCAATCTGCACCAAAACCGCGTTGACATAAGCATTGGTGCTTTGCGAAGCAATGACGGCATTAAGTAAATCCGGAACTTGCGGCCGATTGAAAGCCGGGTTTGCGGCGGTGCGTCGACGCTGCTGCCGGATGGCGTCGTTGTCCTTGAGAAATTGGGCTTCCTGGGCGTCCTTGAGCGGAATGAATACCATTGGATCTCCGCCGGAAGAGACCATTCGACGGGTCAAACCGACCACGATGTAATGATTGCGGCGGATTTGAAGGCGATCGCCGAGGGCAAACCCGGTTGCGATGTCGGCCACCGCCTCGTAATGGCCACGGGTAATCTGTCGGCCGGCGACAAGATAAGGCGGCCAGCCGGGTGTGCCGGGCCCGCCGGGTGTGACGCCGGTGACCAGTGTGCGCACATCGCGCTCGCCTTGACGCACCTGCATGGTAAGATAGGTGACATTGGCCGCCCTCGCAACTCCCGGCATACCGAGTATGCCCCGCCAAGCATCATCAAAAATGCTCGATGGTTCGGCATAAGGGCCGAGGGTGTCTTTTTGCACCACCCAGAGATCCGCGCCGCTGTTATCGAGCAATGCCTTGCCGTCATCCACCATTCCGCGGTAGATGCCTGCCATGGAAAGGGTTATCCCGATCAGCAGCCCAAGACCCATGCCGGTAAAGACAAATTTCCCCCAGGCATGCATGATGTCACGTCCGGCCAGACTGATCATTGTTTTACTCCCGGTAAATGCTCGACCACGCGAATTCGCGTATGTGTGTTCAATGCTTTAGCGCTATAGACGACCACTTGATCACCGGCTTTGAGTCCTTCACGCACCTGAATCCGGCCATCCAAATCGCTGGTTCCCAGAGAAACCGGCGTAAATTGAAGCTCGCCGTTTTTGACCTGCCAAACGCCCAATTTGCTGCTTAATTTGCTTTTGATACGCTGGATGGCCGCATTGGGGAGGACCGGTCCGGGCGGAAGCGCCGGCAAATCAACATTGACCTCCGCCAGTTCACCGATTGGCGGCAGCGGTTCAGGCAGTTGATCAAATACCACTTTGGCCAGTGTTTCCTCAGTCACTGCGTCGGCCAATGGCTCTATCCACAATACATGACCGGCGGCCCCTGTCTCGCCTTTTTGCGAGCGCAATACGATTTGGGCCGGTAGATCTGCGGCCAGCCCTCGCGCATGAATTTGATCGAAGTGTACATTAACCCACAAACTTTCAGGGTCGATCAGCTCCACCACCGCCTGCCCTGCCACAATCGTGGTGCCGGGATCAGCGTCCCGCGCAACCACCAAACCGTCAACCGGAGAGATCAGCCGCAAATTGTCGCGCTGGGCAATCAACGCCTCTTGTTCAGACCGGATACGGGCGACTTCCTCGCGGGCCGCATTCAGACCTGCTTCTGCGACCTGCAACTCTTGCCGTCTGGTAGCGGCCAGCTCCTCGCTGGTTGCGCGCAGTGCAAACAGCTTTTCATAACGTTGCGCCTGGGTTTGCGCAAAGTATAGACGCGCCCGGGCCTCGTCTAATTGTGCTTTTGCCCGTTTTAGTGCGGCGTCCTGGGCGCGAATACGTTCGTCGATATCAACCGGGTCCATTCCGCCCAGTTCCTGCCCCGCTTTGACCGAGTCTCCCACATTAACGTTGACATGATTCACCCTTCCGGCAAACGTCGGACCGATCTTGTAGGTGTATCGCGCCTCGACAGTACCGATGCCGAATAGCGTCGGTGTGATGTCGTAGGTTTCCACTGTGGCCAGTGTGACGGATACTGGCGCAAGCGGCCCGGAACGCAGGGCAACATAAACAAAAAGCACAAATAGGGGTATGATCACTGCAAACATTGCCAAAGTTCGTTTTTGTATAGGTAGACGTTTCATTGTTCACTCCTGATACCACGTTGGTAGATGGCAAAAACCCTCGGCGCATCACGACGGATCAGGCTGACATCGCCAGCCAGAAGCGATTGCATCACCAGTCCCTGAATAGTGCCAATAAATAGAATAGCCGCCGATTCCGCATCGAGATGGCTATCCAGCTCCCCATATGTTTTTCCTTGTTCGATCAGTCTATGCAGTCGTTCCTTATAATGGCGTATAAACGCTTGCACTATGCTTTTAGGTGCCGTCTCATCGGCATGTTGCAATTCGCCAAACAAAATACGGGGAACACCAGGATGCTCGGCGACAAATTCTATATGCGCCATAAACATGGCGTTGAGTCCAGCCAGCGGAGACGAAACAGCCTGCAAAGACTTGTCTATCCTCGATAGCAGACGTTCGGATACCCACTCCATCACTGCCTGCATTATTGAATCCTTATTAGGGAAGTGCCGGAACAGTGACCCTTGGGTCAGGCCCATGTGTTTGGCAATCGCCGCTGTCGTGATATCGCTTGGATTCTGCTTCCCGGCTAATTCAATCACGGTCTCAACAGTCACCGCGCGGCGTTCTTCCGCTGGAAGATACTTAATAAATGATTTCACAAAAATCTCCTTTAAAGATAGTAATTGATTACTATCTTTGTTTATACAAATAACTTTGTCAAGTTTTTTAGAGGGCAGGAAAGAAAGGGGAGGCAAGGCCGGTACTCCCATATTTGTCTCTAATTTTGAGGAGTAGCTAAAAATTGGTGGAAACGGAAAACACGACCAGTTGGGTCAGGCAGTATTAGAAAAGCAGTCCATAATATTCCGGAATTTGCGGTACCATTTTTATCGTTCTTTTTTTGTATTCCTTGACCTAAGTCAATGCCAGCCCGCTCATTATTGTATAATCTGTTAACCACGGTAAGCAATGCAGCAAAATAAGTGATCAAACGTCTCGATGAAATGAAGACGAAAACTTCATCAATAACACATAGCTTTGATTCTCAGAACCAGTGATTTGGGTAAATTGAAACATGAAAAAGTTATATAAAACGACAAATCACTACCCCTGATCACGATAAATAATTTTTTAGAAACAAACTGGAGGGTCAGTCATGAAATGCCCCGGTCAAGACAGCAGATACTGGAAACCCGGCTCCATCTTTGAGGCCGATTGCCCTGAATGTGGAAAAATAGTTGAATTTTTTAAAGATGACACCACCCGCAAATGCAATCATTGCGGTCATCGGTTCGCCAACCCGAAACTGGATTTCGGATGCGCCGCCTATTGCAAATTCGCGGACCAGTGCATTGGCACGCTTCCGGCCGAAATGCTGGCCAAACGCGACGATTTGTTAAAAGACCGGATCGCCATTGAAATGAAAAAATACTTTAACAAAGATTTCAAGCGGATCGGTCACGCCTCCCGGGTGGCCAGACATGCGGAGAAAATCGGCATGGCAGAAGGGGGGAACATGGCGGTCATTCTGGCGTCCGCCTACCTTCACGACATCGGCATTCATGAGGCGGAAAGGAAATACCAGTCCACCGCATCCGTGCACCAGGAACAGGAAGGCCCGCCAATCGCACGAAGCATCATGGAGAATCTCGGCGCATCACCACCTCTGATTGACGAGGTGTGCGATATTATTAGTCATCATCATCACCCCCGAAAAGAAGAAACCCTTAATTTCAAGGTGCTGTATGACTCGGACTTGATTGCCAATGTGGAAGAAAAGCAGAAAGAGCGCCCGAGTTCACGCGAGCAACTGGAACGGATCGTCAGTCGGTGTTTTCTTACGGAAAGCGGCCGGAAAGCAGCTGAGAAAACCTTATTATCTTAACTATACAGGAGTAACCATATGAAAAAATTACGCAAAATAATTGAAATCGATGAAGAATTGTGCGACGGCTGCGGTCAATGCGTCCCGTCCTGCGCAGAAGGCGCGCTTCAAATTATTGACGGGAAAGCCCGCATTGTGTCGGATAATTTGTGCGACGGTCTGGGCGCCTGCATGGGTGAATGCCCGACCGGGGCAATGAGAATTATTGAACGGACAGCGGATGACTTTGATGAAGCGGCTGTCGAGAAACACCTATCAACCGCCCATGAGAAGCCCGCCCCGGAACCGGCCATGGCATGCGGTTGCCCGTCGCAACATATACAGTCATTCTCAAGTCCATGCGCTTGCAGCGGTAATAATGGGATATCAGCCGCAGCCCCGTTAATGGGTCGTGCAAGCAGTATGGCACCCGGCCAAACTTCCGCCCTAACCCACTGGCCGGTACAGATCCGTCTGATCCCGGCCCATGCACCGTTTTTGAAAAACGCGGACCTGCTGGTGCTTGCCGATTGCGCGGCGGTGGCCTATCCTGCCCTTCACGCGGATTTGATGTCTGGGAAAGTGGTTATGATGGGATGCCCGAAATTTGATGATGCAGATGGATACATCAAAAAATTTACGGAAATATTCACCAAAGCCGGTATCAAAAGCCTGACCATTGTCTCCATGGAAGTTCCCTGCTGTGCAGGCCTGGCATGGATCGTTAAAAAGGGCCTTGCGGCAGCTGGTGTCAATATGCCGGCAGTTGAACTGATAATCGGTGCACAGGGCAATATCGTGTCAAAGACAGATGTCGCAACCGGCGAATAAACCGCAACCGTTTCAGCAGGATGGTGAACCGTAAACAAACAGGGATATCGGATTCTGTCGTGCGGAAAGCTGGCTCGCCATCCAAGGCTTGCCAGAGAACTGCCCGGCATTTTCACGGAAGAAGAAACGCTGGCGATCATCGCCCGCTGCGTCTCCTGCTATAAGACAAAAAGCCAGGGAGGTGAACGGTTCGCGGACCTGCTGGCAAGAGACAATTCTATACAAGAGGCATTGGAAACCAATGGATAAAATAGAAAAACATCAACAACAGCCAGGTTTTTTCAAGGAGGTTGTCCGCCGGTCCGGAGTGAACATCGGTCTTTGCTGGCATTGCAAATGCTGCTCCGCTGGGTGCCCGTTTGCGGAAGCAATGGATTATCTCCCCAACCAGGCCCTTCGCATGGTGCAGCTGGATCTGAAGGAGGAAATACTTAAATCTTCGTGCATCTGGATTTGCGTGGGATGCCATACCTGTTCCGTCGAATGTCCCCAGGCCATTGACATGTCGGCGGTGATGGATACGCTTCGCCAAATGGCCATGGAGGAAGGATTCCCCTTGGGACAGCCCAATATTCTGAATTTTCACAAAGAAGTTGTCAATTCCATTTACCGCCACGGCCGTACTCACAAACTGGAGATTATGATGCGCTACAAACTGGGACGACGGGAATTTTTTTCCGATATGGACGTGGGGATTTCCATGTTGAGCAAGCGAAAGCTGGATCTCATGCCGTCCAGAGTGGAGCAGCCGGCTGAAATTCGGAAATTATTTACAGAGGATATGGAGGACGTGCCATGAATACATCGCAATCTTTTGACATTTCCTATTTTCCGGGATGCTCCATGGCAACGACGGCGCTTGAGAACAACCGTTCCCTGCACACCTTCTGCGGCCAGCACAATATCAAACTGGTGGAACTTCCCGACTGGAACTGCTGCGGCTCTTCCTCAGCCCACAGCATTAACCATCATTTAGCGAAATGGCTTCCCACCCGCAACCTGTCGCTTGCCCCTCCCGGCCGACCCCTGATGGCCGCCTGCCCCAGCTGTTATCTGCGGCTGAAGCTGACACATATGGAACTCTCACAAAACAGCGCATTCCGTGAACAATACGAACGCAAATGGGGCCGCTCCTTTGATCCGGATCTGCGGATCATTCCATTTTTTGAGCTGCTGTCGGACATGGCGGATGCAGGCTATTTTTCGGATCAAAAAGGAAGGCTCAAAGGGCTGAAAGTCGTCCCATATTATGGATGCATGCTGTCCCGGCCACCCGTGATGCGCCATGAGAAAAATTTTCACGGGCTGATGGAAAAAATGCTTTCCATCATGGGAGCCGAAGTTTTGCACTGGAATCATTCAGCCCGATGCTGCGGAACCTACCTTTCCGTGACCCGTGCCGATATCGCCACCCGAAGCGTTGCAAAGATTTTGGACGGAGCGGAAGCGGCCCGCGCCGAATGCATTGTGACGGCCTGCGCCATGTGTCACATGAACCTGGAAATCCGGAGCAAACTTCCCGGAAAGACACCCATTTTCCATTTTTCCGAGCTATTGTCCCTTTCGATGGGAATCGGCAGCGGCATGGGCTGGTTCCGACGGCACCTCACTGATCCCCGTCCGCTGCTCCGGGCCAGACGGCTCATCGCCTGATGGCCGGTAAGCGGCTGCGCAGTTGCATTCCATTTTGGAATTGTAATAGCGCTACTATGCCGAACAGACTGACAATGCCGGGCAAGGTGCACGATAGCCTAAAACACCTGCAACACTATATTTCCGCCTCGTTACACATATTTATTGTAACGAGACAAATCGATACTGGCAACGTATTTTAGATATTGTATTTACTCGATTTTAAAGATTCATCGGTACATTTTTTCGGGAATTCAGGTTGTCCGCAAGCAAATGAGTTTGAAGAGTCAATAAGTATGGTTTCCCTCCATTTCAATTCTATGCCGTTTTCCATATACAGAGGAAGAAAGCTCTTCCTGGGGTCATCTCAAACGAGCACTGGTGGCTATATGGCTCACAATTGCAGGTCGTTAAAACCCGAGGAATGTCTGCTTCAAGGTGCGGTGAGGGATTTTGAAGAACCTGGCAAAATACTGTCTAAAAGGACATCGTCCGGAATCGCTTAGTTCAATCACAATCACATTCCATTTTGGCCACGTCTTCCTTTGACAAAATATTGGTCGTCTCAGCCATCTCATCATATCGCATATAAAATATAATAAAGTGCATATTATCAGATAGATAATAAATGCACCGGAGATGTATTGCACTTTTTAGTGCGAATGTTGGACTTATCTCTGATATGGCGTGGGACGATGCTCCACGGTGCCCAGGTTTTCGCTCATGGCGGATTTGCAGAGGCGGTTTTTAATTTTTTTCCCGCAGGGGAGCGTTAGCGGGGCACTTAAAATACGGCTGGATTAGCTGGTCATATGCAGGTTCTCCTGATTTCATTACAATTGGCTATTGTTAAAATTACTGATACTCATTTCATAAACTGAATTATTCTGGAACAGTGTGTTTGTGAAGTAATGCTTAATCATGTACTTGATTGCGTGCAGATCTCTTGATAATTATTTATTCCTGTTGAAATCGCGCCTGATAATACTGAATATGAAATGATGAAATTGGCATTATAAATGGATTCGATCTGGATAAATATTTAAAATCAAGGAGATGGCCCGATGGGGTATTTTTCCCACGTCAGCACCGGCTGGAAGAGCCTAGACACCATTATTGACGATCTGCGCAGCGGGGATAATGTGGTCTGGCAGGTGGACAGTCTTGATGATTACCAGCGGCTGGTTTCGCCTTTCGTCAATCATGCCCTTGCCGGAAGCCATCGGGTGGTCTATCTTCGGTTCGCCCGCCATACCGCGCTCCTGGAAGAAAAAGAAAATCTGGCCGTTTACCGTCTGAACGTGGAGGATGGGTTCGAATCCTTTACGACGGAAGTTCATGGCATCATCGCCAGGGAAGGCCGGGATGTGTGTTATGTATTCGACTGCCTATCCGACCTGCTTCATGCATGGGCTACCGATCTCATGATCGGTGATTTTTTTTTCGTCACCTGCCCGTATCTGTTCGAATTAAACACCGTCGCCTATTTCGCTATTCTCCGTAACCGGCATTCTTTTAAGGCCATCGCCCGAATCCGGGAAACCACCCAGGTGCTTATCGACGTTTATAACCATCAAGGCAGCATCTGCATTCATCCCATCAAGGTTCAAAACCGGTATTCCCCCACCATGTTTTTTCCCCATATCAAGAAAAAACTGAGTCTTATTCCGGTCACGAACAGCGCGGAGGCGACGGAGCTTTTCTCCCACTGGTCCCGGCGGCAGGCCCCAGTGGCCCAGCGGCATTTGGACCATTGGGACCGATTGTTTATACAGGCCAGACAACTGCTGGAATCCGGGGCCGGACCGGAAGAGCAGCGGGACATGGTGGAACAGCTCAGCCGGCTGATGCTCCACCGGGGAAAGCGGCTCCTGAATCTGATTCGGCGATACCTCGCCCTTGAAGACCTGCTTCGCATCAAGGAGCGGCTTATCGGCACCGGATTTATCGGTGGAAAATCCGTGGGCATGCTTCTTTCCCGGAAAATTCTTATTCAGGATGAGGCGTTTTCCTGGCAGGAGACTCTGGAGCCCCATGATTCCTTCTATATCGGCTCGGATGTTTTTTATTCCTATATTGTTCAGAACGGGTGGTGGAAGCTGTTTCTGGCCCATAAAACAAAGGAAGGCTATTTTGACAATGCCGCGTCCTTGCGGGAAAAAATGCTCCACGGCAGGTTCCCGGAAGAAATCATGGAACAGTTTCAGCTCATGCTGGAATATTTTGGCCAGTCGCCCATCATCGTCCGGTCCAGCAGTCTTCTCGAAGATGCATTTGGCAGCGCGTTTGCTGGAAAATACGAGAGCATTTTCTGTGTGAACCAGGGTTCCCCTGAAAAGCGGTATGAGCATTTTGAGGAAGCCGTGCGTCGGGTGTTTGCCAGTGCCATGAGCGAGGACGCCCTGGCCTATCGCCGTCAGCGGGGGCTGGACCAGAAGGATGAACAAATGGCCCTTCTGGTTCAGCGGGTGTCCGGTGCCCATCATCGGAACCATTTTTTTCCGGACATGGCCGGAGTGGGGCTGTCCCACAATCCGTTTGTGTGGAAAAAGACTATGGACCCGAATGCCGGCATGATCCGCCTGGTCTTCGGATTGGGCACCCGGGCTGTGAATCGTGTGGAGCGGGATTATCCCCGCATTATCGCCATGGATGAACCGCTGGTAAAGGTGCTTACCGAAATGCGGGATATCCGGAAATTTTCACAGCATTTTGTAGATTTGCTTAATTTGGAATTCAATCAGATAGAAACGATGTCTATAGCTGACCTGATGGAAAAAGAAATGCCGGAAAAAATGGATCTCATGGGCATCCGGGACACGGATGCGGCCCAAAGTCTTGCGGACATGGGACGGCCTGCCAGGGACATGCGGATACTCACCTTTGATCCGTTTCTGACGGATACCCCGTTTATTCCCATAATGAAACAGATGCTCACCGCCCTCCAACAGGCCTACCGATATCCGGTGGACATCGAGTTCACGGTGAATTTTACATCCGCCGGCGATCTTCGTGTCAATCTGCTCCAGTGCCGTCCGTTTCAGACCATCGGCCGCCAAGTGCATATGGCGATCCGGGAAGGAGTCGGCCAGGCGCCGGCCCGGAAGGAAGATATCCTGGTCCAAACGGAAGGCAATTTCATGGGCGGCAACCTGTCTCAACCCATTTCCCGGGTTATTTTCGTTGATCCCGAGCCATACACAGCTCTTTCCCTGTCCGACAAATACAGCGTGGCCCGGCTCATTGGCCGGTTAAACAAACAGGCGGGGCCTCGGGAACAGACACCCACCCTGCTTCTGGGGCCGGGACGCTGGGGGACCCAGACCCCGGCCATGGGCGTTCCCGTGAGTTTTTCCGAAATCAACCACATGGCGGCCCTGGGGGAAATCTCCTACCAGGCCGGCAGCCTGATTCCGGATCTGTCCTTTGGCGCACATTTTTTTCACGATCTCATCGAAACCCGCATCTTTTATCTGGCCATTTATCCGGAGCGGCCGGAGGTGGTTTTTAACCGCGACTGGCTGCTGTCCCGGTTTAATCTGCTGGATGCGGATGATGCGGTTGAACCCCGGTTCCGCCAAGCCGTCAAAGTGATTGATACAGCGGCAGTCGGACTCACTCTCCAGGCGGATATGGCGGCCCGGCGGGTGATTTGCTCGCTGCGCCCGGATGCGGGATGTTAAGGGATAAAAAAGGGCGGACATTCCTGTCCGCCCTTTTTAAAAAAATATATCGAAAACCGTTGCCTATACCACCCCATAGGCCAGCATGGCCCGGGCGACCTTCACGAATCCCGCGATATTGGCGCCCATCACGTAATCCCCTTTTTTACCATAGGCTTCCGAGGCATCCATGCAGGACTTGTGAATGCTTTTCATGATAATGAGCAGTCGGCCGTCCACCTCTTCCCGGGTCCAGGACAGTTTAAGGCTGTTCTGGCTCATTTCAAGGCCGGAGGTGGCCACGCCCCCGGCGTTGGCAGCTTTGCCGGGGCCATAAAGCAGGTTGTTGTCCTGGAAAATCCGGACAGCTTCCGGCGTGGAGGGCATGTTGGCGCCTTCGGCCACGCAAAAACAGCCATTTTTCACCAGGGCCTCGGCGTTCGCCCCATCCAGTTCGTTTTGAGTGGCGCACGGCAAGGCGATATCCACCTTTATGCCCTGTTCCCGGATGACATCCCACACGTTTTTATCTTCAAAGCACACGGTCTGGTATTTGTCCGCGTATTCGCTGACCCGGCCCCGGTGTACGTTCTTAAGTTCCATGAGGTAGCAGCATTTATCGTTGTCGATACCTTTTTCATCTATGATGGTTCCATTGGAATCGCATACCGAAATCACCTGTCCGCCCATCTGGTTCACTTTTTCAATGGCATACTGGGCCACATTGCCCGAGCCGGAGACGGCCACGCGTTTGCCCTTGAAATCAAGACCCCGGGTGGCCAGCATTTCGGCTGCGAAGTATACCGTGCCGTAACCTGTGGCTTCGGGGCGGATCAGGCTGCCGCCATATTCCAGGCCTTTGCCGGTGAGAACGCCCGTATGGTCATTTCTGATTTTTTTATAATACCCGAACATATAGCCGATTTCTCGTCCGCCCACCCCGATATCCCCGGCAGGCACATCGGTTTCCGGGCCGATATGTCGATACAGTTCCCGCATGAAGGACTGGCAGAACCGCATGATTTCGCCGTCGGATTTGCCCTTGGGGTCAAAATCGGATCCGCCCTTGCCGCCGCCCATGGGCAGGGTGGTGAGAGAATTCTTGAATGTCTGTTCGAAACCCAAAAATTTGATGATACTTAAGTTCACGGAAGGATGAAACCGGATGCCGCCCTTGAAAGGGCCGATGGCATTGTTGAACTGGACCCGGAATCCCCGGTTGACATGGACCTGGTTTTTGTCATCCGCCCATGGCACCCTGAACAGGATGGCCCGTTCCGGCTCCACGATGCGCTCGTAGATATTGGCCTTTACGAATTCAGGATGCCGCTGGCAGGTGGGTTCCAGAGTTTCCATTACTTCAATAACCGCCTGGTGAAATTCTTTTTGATCAGGGTCTGTCTGCTTGACTTTGTCGATGACGCTCTTGATGACTGACATTCATTCTCTCCTTAAAATCGTACCGGTTAAGTGCTGATGGCATCCGATGTTAAATTCGGATGCCATGTCATAATATTATGTTTTATTTAAAAATATATATTTTCCCCCTTGCAGATGGCGGAATTTCGCCATAGCGGTCTAGCCTGAAATAATGGATGTCCTCCCGGCCTGAAAAATCCGCCATCAATTCATTCAGGCTGTCATGCCCTGAGCCGAAAAAAGGGAGTTTTGAAAAATACGGCCGATCAGACCGGATATCGGTGACCATGGCAAAATGCACCGGAAATGCCGGATCTCCTGCCACCAGCAGGTATTTTTCTTTGGATTTCGAAACTGCATAACCATCCGGGATGTCTTCGGCCCGAACCTCTGTAAAATGTTCCCGCAAGATGGCGGCAGCCTCCTGGCTGTCGATATCCTGAACCGACATCAGGTCCGGCGCTTCAAAAAAGCCCATTGCGTAAAGGGCGATGCTGAAACTGCTGATTTGTTCATAAATCGGATGGGCCCGGTCGCACATCATCATAATCTCTGAAATTCGTTCGGAAACCCTCAGTCCGTCGCTATTCAGGCTTTCAATGGCCGGGCTGGCAGCTTTCGCCTTGAATCCCATTCCATTTCTTAAATTCATCTGCATGTGGCAACCTCCTTTTTTAAAGCACTCCTCGCCTGGATGCTCCCAGATGTTAATGGTTTGATCCGGCTTTGGCGGAAAGCGCGCTGAATCCTGTTTGGGGTCTGCGCGCCACAATCGTCATTTGTAAATGCAGTTCTTGTGCCAAATTAGAAATAAATACTATTTTGATTTTAAACATCTAATTTTATTTATAAAAAATAAAATTAGAGGATTATTTAAGGCATGCCGGAAGGTTGAACATATCACGGAAGGTGCAAGGACGATAATTGCAAGGAAAGGGATAATCGTTATGAAATCGGGTTTTTAAAAATTATTGAGGTGTGTGTTCAAAATTTGAACACGAAGCTCAAGATCTGATCAGGGCCAGTCGTCCGCCATCCCATTGTCAGACGCCTCCAAAGCGGCATTTTCAGGCTTTTTTTTCAGCCGGTCTCGCAGGGTATTGCGGCTTACCCCCAGCATCCGGGCTGCCTGGACCTGGTTGCCGCCGCAAAGCTCAACTGCCTTTTCAATCAGAATCGTCTCCGTCATGTCAATGACATGGGCGTGGGTATCGCCGGAAGACAGGCGGAGAATTTCCGGAAGAATGATTTCGAGCTGCTGTTTCAGCCGTCCCATCCAGTCTTCACAGCTCAGCGCCTGATGAGATATCGCGCTCTGGCCCCCGGGAATTGTTAAATTGTTCTCCGTGATCACGCCGCCGGCGCTTAAGATCACGGCCCGGCGGATACAGTTTTCCAGCTCCCGCACGTTTCCCGGCCAGTCGTATGCGGACAGTTTTGACAGGGCCGCGTCGGATAGTCGCCAGACCGGACGCTGGTATTCCTCGCTGAACCGGGTGAGAAAATAATCCACCAGAGCCGGAATGTCTTCGATCCGTCGGCGCAGGGGTGGCATGTCGATGGTGATGACTTTTAAGCGCCAGTACAGGTCATTCCGGAAGCGGCCTGCGGCTGTTTCGGCTTCCAGGTTTTTATTGGTGGCCGCGATGATCCGGGCATTTACCCGAATGGTCCGGTTGCCGCCGAGGCGCTCAATCTCGCCTTCCTGAAGGACACGGAGCAGCTTGGTCTGCATGGCCAGGGGCATCTCCCCGATCTCATCCAGAAACAGGGTGCCGTTGTCGCATCGCTCGATTTTGCCGATGCTGATCCGGTCCGCGCCGGTGAACGCCCCGCGTTCATGGCCGAACAGCTCGCTTTCAAACAGGGTTTCCGGAATGGCGGCGCAGTTGATGGCGATAAACGGATTGGCTTGGCGGCGGCTGTGGTGGTAAATGGCCCGTGCCGCCAGTTCCTTTCCCGTGCCGCTTTCGCCCGTGATGAGCACCGAAACATCGCTTTCGGCAATCTGCCCGATGCGTTTATAAATTTCCTGCATTTGCCGGCTTGCGCCGATAATGCGAAGCCCGCCCCTGTCCTGGCCCTCTGGAGCACCTTCCGGAAAAGGCAGGAGCACCATCTCTTTCATCTGATGGCTTACCAGAAGCGCGTCCGCAGAGATGCGGCTTAGTTCCTTGCGGTCAAATGGTTTAATCAGGTAGTCGTAGGCGCCCCGCTTCATGGCCTCGATGGCCAGGTCTGTGGTGCCGTAGGCCGTCATGAGAATCACCGGGGTTTTTGCATCCATTTTTTTAATTTCTGTCAGGGTATCGAGTCCGTTCATCTGGGGCAGCTTGTAATCTAGAAGAATCAGGTCGGCGCTCAATCGGCCAAGGATGTCGATGGCGGTCAGGCCGTCACCGCAGGCGGTCACCACATGCCCTTTTCGTTCAAAAAACCGCTTTAAGAAATGAATCAACCCTTCATCGTCATCAATGAGCAGAATTTTTCCCATTTTCTCCCTCGTCTTCCGCTTCCGGCAGGAACACGGAAAACGTGGTTCCCTGCCCAGGTTCGCTCGTTGCCCGCACCACGCCCCCATGGTCCCGGACCGTGTTCACCACCAGCGGCAGGCCCAGACCGGTGCCCGATGCCTTGGTAGTGTAAAACGGCTCAAAAATTTTATCCATCTGATCTTTTGGAATGCCGGCACCCGTATCACTGATGTCGATGCGAACCCCCTTGGCGGCCCGGCCCTCTTCCTCAAACCGAACCTGCTCCGCTGCAATGCCGAGGGTTCCCTCTTCAGGCATGACTTCCAGGGCATTCACCAGCAGATTGATGAGCGCTTCAGTGAGCAGCATGCGGTCTCCCCGGACCAGGGGAAGGTCATCGGCAATGCGTGTCTCAAGGGCGCATTGGTGACGGTTCACCATGGGACGTATCATCAGCGCCACGTCCATCATCAGCCTTTTCATGTCAAGGGGCAGAAAAATCAGTTCCCGGGGCCTCGCGAAATCGAGAAATCGGTTGATGGTGGCCTCAATCCGAAGGATCTGCCGCATGGCGATGCCATAGTCCTCTTCATCGTCTTCAGAACCCCGGATCTGATCCTGGACCGACTCCAGAAACAGCTTCAGGGAGGTGAGGGGGGTGCGGATTTCATGGGCCACTGCGGCCCCCATGCGGCCCATGGCCGCGAATTTTTCCGACCGCTCGGCCATTCGTTTGGTTTTGTGGAGCATGAGGCCGGTTTGCCGGAGGGCCGCCTCCTTCTGTCCCACTGTTTCCCGGAGATGGTTCTGCCGGGCCTGAATCTTTTGTGACATTTCATCAAACGCCCGGTACAGAATGCCGATCTCGTCTTTGCGGCGAACACCCCCATCCCTTCTGTCGAATGGCAAATCGCCAATATTGGCTGTATGTTTGCTGAGAAACCGGATGGGTGTGATAATGTGGGAGGAAAATATCCAGGTGATCATGAACGCGCTGGCAAGGCACAGCATCACCGTAAAATAAATCACCCGTTGAAGAATGTCCGCGCTGGCAAAGGCTTCCTTCCGGTCCTGTTCCACCACGATATGCCAGTCCGTGCCGGCGACCTTAAGGCTTGCGCCCATGACTTCAATGCCCCGGTAATCAAGATAAGGAGTTCCGCGGTCTCTTTTTTCAAAAATATTCCGGAAGCTTTCCGACTGGGAGATATTGTCCCGTAAAATCCGGGCCGGTTCCTTGTGGACCAGAAACCGGCCATTTCCGTCCACCAGATAGCATTCGCCGGTTTCCCCCAGGAACACATTTAATATAACATTAATAATTTTTCGGGTTCCCACGGTGCCGTAAACCGTTCCGGATAGACGCCCATCCGAGCCGAGGACCGGCGCCGCCACCAGAAACGTCGACTCCATTTCTCCCGGGGGGCAGGAGATATCGGATATGAATAAGGCATCCCGCAGGATTTTTTCATTCCGGGTCTCATGTTCAATCCTTTCCCCGACGTGCAGTGGGTCCCGGCTGATGCAAACCACCGCGCCATCCGCCCCGATTACCGTAAGATTTTGATACACTTCATATTTGTCCCGGATGAGATCCAGATAAGGCATCATGACATTCGGGTCCATGGACCGGACGATGGACGTGCCGGCTACCGTCATCATATCCGCCTTTCGTTCATCGATCCAACGTTCCAGGATAGCGGCTTTGTCAGCCGCCACATTCTCCAGTTGACGGGTCACCGTCTGAACGATTAATTTTTCGGTGGTTGTAATGGAAAACCATCCGATAACGATCAGGGGAACCAGGGCCAGCATCAAAAAGATCAGCATCACCTGAGCCTGAAGGCTGAAATGAAACCTCTTTTTTTTATGGGTGGGGCGGTTGATGGATGGCGGAATATCGATCAATGGGGAACCCTTTATTGTTGGCGTAAGACAGATTGAAATATTTTTCTGGGGTGTTCCGTGCTGTTTTTGCACCGAATGTTTACAAGGAGTCGGCTCACGAAACGGGAAAAAATAGCACGTTAAGACCTGGTTAACATATTTGATTATGTTTAAGAAGACGCAATATGGTCGCTGGGTGGACATCGAATAACCAGACAGCTTCTGCTGCTGTTTTTTGCCCTGAATCAACCAAATGCAAGATCTCCTTCCGCTGATTCATTTTGAGTTTTAGGGGGCGTCCTCCAACACGACCTTGCTTTCGTGCTGCATCCAAGCCGCTGCGTATTCGTTCGCGAAACATTTCTAATTGAGATTCAATAAATTCACTAACGTTGCATCATTATACGGCCAGCAGGCGAGGTCATGTCAACTGCTTCGATCAGACTGCTGAAAACAGCTCGACCTGATCAATCTTATCCATAAAGATCAACACGTCTTTTAAAGATCGTGATAGGCAGTCGAGTTTCCAGACAACCAATACGTCCCCATTACGTCATTGTCCTAAAAGTCCATGCAACTCCGGCCGATCCCATCGGCATCCCGAGGCCTTATATTGAAAGATCTGTTCATATCCCGTAACTTTCAGTGCTTCAATTGTGATGCCGTACTTGGGTTTTGTGTATAAACTCGCCTATAACCGATAAGCATTTTGTCCTCCTATTGCACAAACCGAATGCAAAAAAAATATCATTTTGCAATATATTTATACAACTCTAAACGTATGGTTCATGGTGGTGTAGTTATTATTGCATAAACGTTCGTTTGTGCAACTTGGTATTCCTAGTATAGGAGCCGACTCGATGTCGTGTCGTTCAATTGTCTCTGCCGCCGAACGGGAATGTTTTTTGGTAGCAACATCAATTGGTAAAATTTATTCAAACATGTTAAGATTTCTTATAAAATTGAATTTTTTGACATAGCAGACCGTTTCTTGAACGCAAGGATTGATTGATCCGGTGGCAAGGATATATTTCTTCGGGCCGCCGTTGTACATTGCTGCCCTTATTTCGTCTATCTCTTCTTCCGATTTAGCATTAAACAGCCGCCGGTAATTTTGTTGAAGCGATGAAGAATCGTCACGCATATTGCGGACGACAGCAGACTGAAGGTCATCGCAGACCAGGATCGACGCCTTTATGGCATTTGCCATTTCGGCACGCCCCCTATCCACATCCTTTATCAGATCGGCTTTCGGATAGAGATTCACAACTTGGGCATAGGTTTCCGGCATGATTTGCGCAATGCCGAATGCACCGGTTCTGGAGTCGGAGAACCGGAATGCCTTTTCGCCGTTTGCAGCCAACAAGATAAGGAACCGTTCGGCAACCCATCGGCCTTTGTCATCGGTCGAAAGCATCCATCCCGGATCAGATTGCTCATTCATCAAAAGACACTTGATAAAATTCTCACTCATCGTATCAGTGGCCAGTTGCCTGGAATAGGCTCGCGACTTTACCTGTTTTTTCTTAAGATCCGTAAATGCCTGCGCAACCTGTTTGTTCAAAAAAGCCTTTCCTGCCTCAATCACCACTTCCGAATGGAGTACTCGGGAATAAGGGACGTAGACGATATCCAGGTATTTGTTTCCATTACGGCGACTGCCATGGGCAGGGCCTCCTCTATTTGGAACAAGATACATGTTGGCGAGAACCACGTATTGTTCAACATTGTCTTGTCCCTTGTTTTTCACGGACAGATCAGAATTAAAGGTGTTCCACCAGTTGACTACCACCTCAAAATCCCGAGAGGCGATATACGGATGGAAGCGCGGGATCTCAGCCGGGCCTGTGTTATCCTCTCTTGTATTACGCATCCGGTTTGCCTGGACGATTTCTTTCGGATCAAGCCAGTAACGCTTTTCAAAGATGCTGCCCGTCTTTTTATCCATTATGGCCAATGCGATTTGT
>QZKW01000026.1 GCA_003599885.1 Desulfobacteraceae bacterium
CAAACAGATCAACTATATTGCTTACCGACTGCTTATTGCATAGCAGCAATATGATATCCAACCGACGCACAAAGCGCGCATCTTCATTAACAGAAAAATAACTCTGAATTTCAGCTTTAATCTTTTCAGTATTTTCTATTTTTAATAATTTTGACATGCTTCACCTCCTTGAGATGAACATGTCACAAATTAATTGTAACTGCAATAAATATTACGTTTACTATAGATATAATGTGAATTCGTATAAATTTATATAAAAACAAATTAGTTGGAATTATTTGCCAGAATGGCATTTATTGTGCCTGCTTGTGTTGGGGGGGGGAGAGGTAGCAGAGAGGGGTTTTATTAAGCGTATGGTACAAAGAAACCGGCGGTTTCGGCGGTGTGCGCCAGGACCCTGATGTATATTAATCGGCGATCACCTGTCCAACCAGTTTCAGAACCTCGTTTATGGGTATTCTTTGTTTTGTCTTGGCAATAAATCCTGTTTTGTGAGCAAATTTTATTCTCTTGTCGCCTTCCAGTTTAGAAAAATCCACGCCCGTCGCCTTATTCAGCCGCGCCAGCCGCCAGCCTTCACCACGGCCGTCATAGGAAACCGAAATTTCAGCCGGCGGATCCATCCGAATGCTGTATCGTTCTACGCCGGTTGAATCATCCGTCAGGCCGATCAGTACGGTTTTGTTTTTGATGATACATTTTTCGGAATTTGCCCAGAATTCAAACTGTGAAGAAAGGATTCCGGCGCCCTTAATTACGTGTTGTCCGAATGAGTGCATCAGGGGGTAGACCTCACCGGGCTTTTGTTCAAACAGCTCAAGAAACCAGTCTTCAATCGGGCTGATAAAGGGCAGGAGGTCTTCAATACCCAGCTCATCCGCAACTTTAAAGGGGCCGAAACGGTCAAATTTATCCTTGAATTCCCACCAGGGGGCAATGCTGAGAGTGGCCGTAAGGCCTAAATGGTCGGCAACCAGCATAAAGCTTGCGGGGGTGTCAGCACTTTGATGATGATCAAAATTTCTCAGGTCGGGTTCAAGCTTCATGCCCACATCAATCACCCAGATTTCGGGATTTGCCAGTTCCTCGTCTGTGGGATACCGGCGTTCTATCGTATAAGTGACGTCATTATTGACGGCCAATACAAGGGATATGGCAAAAAAATCATCAAAATGCGCTGAGCCCGGATGTGTAATAATCAGTTTGTTCACTTCAAACGCTCCATTCTAAAATCCTGTTTTTATAATTTCATGGGGATCTGTCGTCATTTGTTCGTTTCCATCAACAGACTGGATATTCCAGGGTAATTTTACCCAGTTTCCCTTTTCTGAATTCACTCAAAACAATATGGGCCACCCGCATATAATCGACATTACCCGTTTTCAAAAGGCAGCCCCTTTTGGCGGCAATATTTTCCAAAATTTCAAGGGGCGTTTTCTCTTTAATATCAATTTTGAATCTGGCACATAATGCTTCCGGGGCAATTTCAACCAGTTTTTCGATAAGATCCGATGCCAGCGTCCCCACATCCAGCACATCATCATTGATGGTTCCGATAAAGGATAAATTTAAAACCGTTTCCTTATTTTCTCTGGGACGCAAAATGCCGGGGGTATCCAGAAGTTCAAGTTGTGATTTTGTATCTATCCACTGCTTGGCCCGTGTAACGCCCGGCCTGTTTTCAGCCCTGGCCTTTTTTTTCCCGGCCATGCAATTGATCAACGTGGATTTACCCACATTGGGAATACCGACCACCATGGCTCTGATGGACTTGGTTTTGATTCCAGCCTTTTCAATTACCTTACGGGCTGACTCTGAAATATTTTTTAAACCATCACCGTTAACAGCGCTTACCAGCGCCACCTCAATATCCCCTTTGTTAAAAAAGGAAACCCACTTTTGATTGCCGTCATCACTGCCAAGGTCGCATTTATTCAAAATGACGATTTTTGCTTTTTGCCCGATGATTCTGTCAATATTCATATCTTTACTGGATAAGGGAGCCCTTGCATCCAAAACCTCGAAAACAATATTGACTGCGTTCAGGCTCTTTTTTAAAAGATCCTCAGAATCTTTCATGTGTTTTGGAAACCAGTTTACATTTTCAGTCATTACAAACACCGTTTTTATTTTTTAATATCGAGTTCCGGGAACATAACTTATCCTTATCTTTTGTCCCTGGTTTCTGAGGCCTCGGCCTCCGGTTTAAAATCAAGTTCCACTTTTTCAACAAACGAATCCTTTTCCAAAGGTAATCATCATTATTGAAGATATCTGCGCCGCCTGTTCCCCTACTGTGTCACATGGTGCGGAATCCCCGGCGCTGTTTTTCGTGCCATTCGTATCATGAATATTTAATAATAAATACGGTTATTTTTGACAATAATTAAAGAGATGTCTCGGGAATCTATGAATATAGGAAGATAGGAAGATAGGACTTTTTTGGCTGGTGGAATCAAGAATCAATGTTCCCGAAAGACTCCGTTGGTTTAATGGGTAAGATGCCTCCCGATTTTACCGGTTGCGAGTACGTATTGGCGGTATCTGGATAGCATGGGCATCAACCAGGCGACGTCTTTGATGAATCTTATCGCCAGCCTGCGGAAGCGGGAAGTTTGCGGACTTGTGTCTACAAAAGCCCATATCCACATCGCCCGGCTGAAGCTTTTGTTTGTGGCGGTCAAGGTGATCAAGGGGGCGGTCAAATATTCATTGTATGATAGCAGAACGCCGGCGCTCCTGGCCTTTTATGGATTTATGGACCGGGGTTGAGGACCAAGGCGAGGCCATGGGAAAGAGTCCCCGCATAGGCCCGATTTTTTTAAATCCGGTGGACGCAAAAAAAATTTTCATAAAATTTATATATTAGCCTTGGAGCGGCGCAATGGACGCTTCGTGGGGGCAAAGATAGGCAGAAGGGACTGGAGATAAATCCTTCCTGCCAAAATTTCGGGAAATGAAAATTTTAGCGGCATGTGCCGCTGGCGGGAGCTTCGTTCAAAATTAAGCAATATATTCAGGTAGTTGTTTTGAAACCAGATATGTTTTTCAAAGAGCGAATTCAAAGTTTCATGCATATCCAAGCAGGCTATAATTTTAATCTAAGTCGAAATCATCAGCTTTTGTTCTGGCCCTCGGGATAGGGGAAACAATTATTCCCAATGACCGGGCGTACGACGATAATACCCGCCGCCCAAATATTCGTAGCGTCCGGGAACCCACACTCTGGGAGGAGGATCGTAACTGCTCGGGCAATCATAGGAATATTCCCGGCATGGAGGAGGGGGAGGCGGATTATAATAGGTGTGGTGTTCAACCACAGTCACCGGTTCAGACTGGTAACTGTTAACTATCGCGCCTCCCACAATAGCAGCGCCTAAACCGATTGCAGCGACTCCCCAGCCATTATCATACCAATGATCATTATGTCCATGACTATAATATCTATGACCATAATATTTATGGCCACCATGTTTATAATTACCATGTTTATAACCAGAATAATTATGACTGTTATGTCCGCTGTTCCCGCTATTTCCGCCATTTCCACGACCGGCAAATACTGGACTGGCAAAAACCGTCAGGGAAAAAATCGTCATTAACAATAAGGTAAATAATTTTTTCATTGTGTCCTCCGCATGATTATCTCTTTTTATAATCATCATTTCTTAGACATACTCTTGTTCTTGAACCACCTGATCACTTGAAGAACGGTCAGGTTTCTTGGATTCAGCAAATTTATTTATCTCATTTTCAACCAAAACAATTGCCTTTTCGACAACCCTGTTTAACATATTCAGATCCGCAGGATTTTCCCCGATGGCTTCTGCAAGGGGGACATATGACTTTCCTCTTTGAGCCCTGAGTTCCGCCACCTTGTCATGCCCCTTGTCAGACAATTCAATCATATGCATTCTCATGTCACTTTTACCAACTTTAATGTGGATCAACCCCAACTCCACCCGGAGCCTTTTTATATCCATTGACAGGGTGCTGAGTTTTAAACCGGGAAAAAAATGCGACAACTGGGTCATGCTCATGGAACCCTGGATTTTAAGCAATTCAAGGATCAATATTTCACGTTCTTTCAATTGCGCGGTATCACTGTCAGCAACTTGAATGGCCTTGAAAATCCGCATTTTAATGCCCAATCTGGCAATGTTGGTAAATAATATGTCCATCCACTCTCCTTTTTGAAATTAATTATAGGGAACTATTTTATTTTGTAAAGATATTTATTTATAAAAAATGAAATAAATTCCAATTTACATTTAATTCCAAAAATTCAAGCAGTTTTATGATTTTCAAGGTGCGATTTTAAAAACATATGCTGCGTTCGCCATGTTAAGAGGACTCCCGCCAAGCTGATCACAGATTTTTCTTAAATTGCAGAGATATCTTCTTAAAAGTTCCACCAGGAATAGATGGCTGTGCTTTGTGTTAAAGAGGCCAGTTGCCAGCATATATCAATGCCGCCAGACCCTGATGATTCAAAATGTTTGGATTTGTGCAATAACCGCTCATGCGTAATGCGTTATCACGGGAAACAAAAAGCATTTTCCTGAAAAGGTGAGATAGGGGCAACATTCTCATGTTTGAGTGGGACGAGCCGCAGGGGCTAACGTGGATTTTCATCTCGACGGTTGCTGGAAATATCGGATCGTGGGTCCGGGTCGGATGAGAATAAAACTCAGACGACCGATTTTTTTATTGGTGGACGTCTTTGGGTTCGGTTGTTTCCATTGTTAAAAAACGGCAGAAAATAAAAATGGTGGAAATTTTGACCTTTGAAAAATCAGCACAAAAAAAGGCTTATAAATGTGATGAAAAAATTTATAAGCCTTTGATTTTATTATGGTGCCGGAGGCGAGACTTGAACTCGCACACCATCGCTGGCGGAGGATTTTGAGTCCTCTGCGTCTACCAATTCCACCACTCCGGCATTATTTATAATGGCTTTCCATTACAGGCTATTACAATCTCAGTCAACAAAAAAATGCTAACAATTTTTGCTCCCCGGACCACTCGGTTTCTTCTGAAAGCCCCTTCCCCAATGCCTGTTCAGGAATCAGGAAGGGTTGGTTTTGGTTCTTGATGATCGCCCATACTCTTGTTATTCTTTTCCTGAAGAAAAAAACATTTGATGGACAGGAGGGATACACAATGGAAACTCCCACGCAAATGTACTGGACGGGGTTATCGCCTGATGACGCCCGTGAGGCGCTTGTCAACAAGGACAAGTCCATGAGAGATAAGACGATGACGCTGAAGGAGGCGGTGGCCCGATTTATCAGGGACGGGGACAATGTCGGCGTCGGCGGGTTTGTCAACATCCGCCAGCCGATTGCCATTACCCATGAAATGGTCCGTCACGGATTCAGGGACCTTACCCTTTCCTGGCAGTCCGCCGGTCTGGCAGCCGACTATCTGGCCGGGGCCATGATGGTCGATGAAAGCCGTTTTTCCATTAAACGCATTGAACTGGCATACTGGGCCCACGAATCCTTCGGTCTTTCCCCCATGTTCCGTTATCTTGCGGAAAGCGGAAAAATCGAACTGGAAGACTGGAGCAACTATAACATGTCCGCGAGGTTCAAAGCCGGGGCCATGGGCCTACCCTTCCTGCCGACCCGCAGCCCGGTGGCCGGCGACATTCCCTCCTCCAACCGCACCAGAATCATCATCTGCCCCTTTACCGGAAGGAAAATCGCGCTGGTTCCCGCCAGCAACCCCAACGTCGCCATCATTCATGTGAATGCGGCGGATAAATACGGTAACTGCACTATCCGGGGAACCGACGCCACCTGTCCGGAAATCGCCATGGCGTCCGCGCACACCATTGTGACTTGCGAGGAACTGGTGGACCATGAAGTGACTGCAAACCACCCCAAGGATGTGGGAATTCCCTTTCCGGCGGTTGATGCCGTCGTCCATGTTCCTTTCGGCGCCTATCCCGGCGCGTGCAGACGTCATTACTATTTTAACGGCGACCACATCCGCCGGTTCCACGCGGCGACCGCCCCCATGCATAAAGGCGGCGCTTCGGACGACCTGAAGTCATATTATGACGAATATATTTTCGGGGTCGAAACCTTTGACGATTTCATTCAAAAATTCCCGGCGGAAAAATTGATGGCCGATCAGGCGGCTGAGTCCTTGAACTGCGAAAGACCGGCCTGATATGTCTTTTTGGATGAGAACTGGAACAAGGAGGCGTCATGACAGCTTCAAAAAACTATACCGCCCAGGAAATCATTGTGGTGGCAGGATCAAAAATCCTGGAAGACAGAAAAATCGTATTTGTCGGCACCGGTCTTCCCATGGTCGCCACCCTGCTGGCAAAACTGACCCATGCGCCCGGACTCATTCCGGTTTTTGAAGCAGGCGCCATCGGCCCCCCGCTCAGCGTCGGCCTGCCCATTTCCGTCGGCGACTCAAAGACATTCACCGGTGCATCCTACGTGAAAGGGCTCAACGCGGCTTTTGAAATGACCCAGCGCGGCTACGCAGACTTCGGATTTATCGGCGGGGCGGAAATTGACATGTACGGCAACCTGAACTCCACCATGATCGGTCATTACCCCGACGGTTACCAGAAACCGGCGGTCCGCCTCCCGGGCAGCGGCGGCGCCAGCGACATGGCCGCTTCCTGTGAACGGACCATCTTGATCGTTCCTCATGACAAACGCAAATTTAAGGAGCAACTGTCCTATGTCACCAGCCCGGGCCACCTTGACGGCAGCCCGAACGCCCGTTACAACGCAGGCCTCCAGGGCAAAGGCCCCTACCGGCTGATCACCACCCGGGGCATCTTTGACTTTGAGGAAAAAACCGGAAGAATGCGTCTGATTTCCGTTTTTCCCGGAGAAACCGTGGAGAGCATTCAGGCCGCCACCGGCTTTGAGCTGCTGACGGCAAAGGAACTCACCCCATTTCCTCCGCCAACCAATGAAGAATTAAGGCTGATCCGTGAGGAGATTGACCCCGCCGGCGTGTTTGTCAAAAAATAACGCCAAGCGGTTACTTTGCGGCGGACACTCCTGTTTCCATAAACAACACGGCATCTTTCAGCCGCGAAACCACCCGTGATTTACCCAGAGCGATCATCATTTCAAAAATGCCGGGGCTGACGGTGCCGCCGGTAAGGGCCACGCGCACTGGCTGGGCGATTTTTCCGAATTTCAGGTCCGCATCTTCCATGACCTTTTTAAATAGGTCTTCAAGGGATGTTTCATCAAATGTTTCGGTTTGCGATATGGCGTCAGTCAATTGCTTCATGGGCGCGAGCAAGTCGGATTTTAAAAATTTCGCGGCAGCCTGCGCGTCATAAACCGGCTTTTCCTGAAAATAAAACCCGGCGCCATCCGCCATCTCGATAAATGTTTTGCTGCGGGGCTTTAAGGTATCAATCACCCCATTCAGATAATCGCCCGGTTCAGCGGCAATTCCTTTGGCCTTTAAAAATGGCAGCAGATGCGGCACCAGGTCTGGGGTGGCGGCCGCCCGAATATGTTCGCCATTGAGGGCCAGAAGTTTTTCTGGATTAAAGACCCCGGCGGACCGGCCGATATGCTCCAGGTTGAATTTTTCAATCAGTTCGGCCCGGGTAAAAAACTCCTGGTCCCCGTGGGACCATCCCAGCCGAACCAGAAAATTCAGCATGGCGTCCGGATGATAGCCCATGTCCCGGTAGGCCGTCACCGACATGGCGCCGTGCCGCTTGCTCAAGCGGGATTTATCATGGCCCAGAACCATGGGAACATGCCCGAAGTCCGGGACATCGCAGCCCAGGGCCTGATAGAGCAGAATCTGTTTCGGCGTATTGCTGATGTGATCGTCCCCACGGATAATCGTATTGATATTCATGGTAATATCATCCACAACCACCGCCAGGTTATACATGGGCGAGCCGTCCCCGCGCGCAATGATAAAATCATCCAGCTCCGTGTTGGCAAACGCTATCGGCCCCCGGATTTTATCATCCACAACGGTTGACCCGGTCAGGGGCGCCTTGAAGCGGACCACGGCCCCGTCCTGCTGCTTTAAATTCTTATCCCGGCAGGTGCCGTCATATTTAGGTTTGCCCCCGCTTTCCCTGGCGGCGTTCCGCATCTGCTCCACCTGTTCCGGGGTGCAGGTGCAATAATAAGCATGGCCGGAATCAATCATCCGGGCAATATGCTCTTTATACACATCAAAGCGTTTTGACTGATAATACGGCCCTTCGTCCCAGTCGATCCCCAGCCAGTCCAGCGCTTCGAATATGGCGTCCACCGATTCCTGAGTCGATCGCTCCACATCCGTGTCTTCAATGCGTAAAATAAACCGGCCGCCGGTGTGCCGGGCATACAGCCAGTTAAAAATTGCGGTTCGGGCCCCTCCCAGATGCAGGTATCCGGTGGGGCTCGGCGGAAACCGGGTAATAATTGTTGTTTTATCCATAGGTTAGATGCTTTCGCTAAAGATGAAATAATCAAATTTTAAAAAGTTTTGAAGCTACCACAAAGACCCGGCAAATACAAGAATCAAAATAAAAGCAGCAAACGAATTCCCTTGACAACAAACACAATTTAACTTACATGATTTAACAATGAATTTATCCCCAATTGAATAAATTTTTTGAAAATACAATTAGTTAGGAGTTAATCATGGCAGTACCAAAACATAAAGTATCCAAATCGAAAAAAGGCAAACGACGAACCCATCAAAAGACAGCGGCGCCAAACGTCTCCTCCTGCCCGGAGTGCGGCGAAGCGAAACTCCCGCATTTTGCCTGCCCGCAATGCGGCGTCTATAAAGGAAGAAATATTCAAGCGGCAGCCGAATAACGATTGAGCCACCCGGCCTTTCTGGAACCGGGCCGCGTTTGGTAATCTAATGACAGAGCTGGGAAAATGATTCGTGCAAGCACGCCTTTTCGTTCCCGAAAGCACCCGTAATGACCCGAGAGACACTGGAGATAGTGTGAAAAAAATTTCCGGCGTGACCTCGGGTTTTCCTGTTTTCATAAAATAATATGAATAGCAACCGCAACAGCCATTCACCGCCCCCCCGGACCATTGTGGTGACCGGCGGCTCCAAAGGAATCGGCCGGGCGATCTGCAAAGCGTTTGCGAGGCCGGGGACAACGGTTTATTTTAATTTCCTGTCTCCGGAAACAACGGGGCTTGAAACCGCCCGGGACATATCCGCAGCCGGCGGTATTCCGGTTCCCATGTGCGTCGATGTGGCCTCTGAAGCTGAAGTTACTCATTTTTTTAAAAAAATTTCAGATGAGACCGGTCGAGTGGATGTGTTGGTAAACAATGCGGGAATCACCAAAGACAGCCTCCTGCTTCGGATGAAAGAAAGCGACTGGGATGATGTGATCCGTGTCAATTTAAAGGGCACATTTAACTGCACAAAAGCGGTCGCCAGACTGATGCTCAAGCAGCGGTATGGCCGGATCATCAATATCTCTTCTGTGGTCGGCGTCACGGGGAACAGCGGCCAGGCCAATTATGCGGCATCCAAAGCAGGCATCATCGGCCTGACGAAATCCGCGGCACGGGAGCTTGCCTCCCGGGGTGTTACCGTGAACGCGATTGCGCCGGGTTTTATTAAAACCGACATGACCGCCGAAATATTTGAAAAAATGGAATCGGATATTCTTTCACAAATACCTCTGGCCCGCGTCGGCACACCGGAAGATGTCGCCGGCGTGGCTGTTTTTTTAGCTTCTGAAAGCGCGGACTATATTACCGGACAGGTTATTCACGTTAACGGCGGGATGTATATATAGACATTAAGGAGAAAGACTTCATGAAAATCGAAGACAAAGTTAAAAAACTGATTGCGGAAAAACTGAATGTGGATATCAGCGATGTGGTTCCCCAGGCTTCACTCATTGATGATTTAGGGGCCGATTCCCTTGCGATTGTCGAATTAATCATGACCATGGAAGAAGAATTCGATATTGAGGTCCCGGATGAAGACGCTGAAAAACTCGCCACCGTCCAGAAGGCCATTGATTATATTATCTCAAAAACCTGATGACAGAACTAACAATTGATTCATTCTTCGCATCACAACAGAACACATACCGGGAACCAAAAAGGTTATGAATAATTCAAAAGCTATCCTTATTGGAAGTGATCATGCAGGATATGCGCTAAAAGAATTCGTCAAAGCGTATTTAACGGAATTGCAACTGCCCGTTGAAGATTGCGGCGTGAACAGCGAGGCTTCCGTCGACTATTCGGACATCGGCCTTCAGGTGGCGCAAAAAATATCCGATGATACCGGGCGGCGCGGCATCCTTATCTGCGGGACCGGCATCGGCATGTCCATTGCCGCCAACCGCATCAAAAGCGTCCGGGCGGCCCTGTGCAACGACCTTTTCTCTGCCGCCATGAGCCGGCGGCATAATGACGCCAACCTCCTGGTCATGGGCGGCCGGGTCATTGGAACGGAGCTGGCAAAAGAAATTGTGCGCGTCTGGCTGGACACCGCGTTTGAGGGGGGACGGCACCAGCGCCGGATTGAAAAACTGGACCGATAAACCGGATCCGATTTAATAAAAAAAATTAAATTTTCAAAATTACCTAATTTTTTAATGGAGAACCAATTGTTGGACGAGAATGTGATTAGAAAAGTGGACCCGGAAATCGCCGATGCCATTTCCAAGGAACGACTCCGGCAGACGAACACATTAGAGCTCATCGCCTCTGAGAATATCGTCGGCCCGGCGGTCATGGCGGCCCAAGCCAGCGTGATGACGAACAAATATGCCGAAGGCTATCCGGGCAAACGATATTATGGCGGATGCGAGAATGTGGATATCGCGGAATCTCTCGCCATTGAACGCGCAAAAGAGCTGTTTGGCGCGGATTACGCCAATGTTCAGCCGCATTCCGGCTCCCAGGCCAATATGGCCGTTTATTTCTCCCTGCTTTCGCCGGGTGACACGGTAATGGGAATGGATCTGTCCCACGGCGGGCACCTGACCCACGGCTCTGCAGCCAGTTTCTCCGGACGGCTTTTCAATTTTGTTCATTACGGAGTGGGCAAGGACACCGGCACCATTGACTACGACCAGCTGGCAGCCCTGGCAAAAGCGCACCGGCCGAAAATGATCGTGGCCGGCGGCAGCGCCTATCCGCGATTTATTGATTTTGAAGCATTTAAAAATATTGCCGCATCCGTAGACGCCTATCTGATGGTGGACATGGCCCACATTGCCGGACTAGTGGCCGGGGGCGTTCATCCTTCCCCGATTCCATACGCGGACATTGTGACCTCCACCACCCATAAAACCCTGAGAGGCCCTCGCGGCGGGTTAATTCTCGCCCCGGCAGCGCTCGGGAACAAATTAAACAAGGAAATTTTTCCGGGGATTCAGGGCGGCCCGCTCATGCATGTCATTGCCGCCAAAGCGGTGGCGTTCAAGCTGGCCCTGGCCGATTCCTTCAAGGTGTATCAGCGGCAGATCGTTAAAAACGCGGCCACACTGGCCGCTTTTCTGATGGACAACGGCATTCGCCTCATGTCGGATGGAACCGACAACCATATGATGCTCGTTGATTTGCGGAATCTGGGCATTACGGGAAAAGATGCGGAACATTGTCTGGAGCAGGCCGGCATCACCGTCAACAAAAACACCATCGCCTTTGACACCCAAAGTCCGTTTATAACCAGCGGCATCCGCGTCGGGACCCCTGCCGTCACCACCCGGGGGATGAAAGAAGCTGAGATGAAACAAATTGGCGGGTTTATTGTGGAAGTATTAAACCATCCCCATGACGGGGCCGTCATCAGCCGGATCAAAAAAGAAGTAAACGAACTGTGCAGCGGATTTCCGCTTTTTCCGGAAAATGATTAACTGGTTGCGGAGTTGAATATTATCGGCAAGTTGGCAAAGCCATCGGCAAAAAGGGGATTCAGGATATGACTGCAGGAGATCGTCCGACCTGGGACGCCTATTTCATGGACATTGCCCTTCTGGTGGCAAAACGGTCCACCTGCCTGCGACGGGCGGTGGGCGCTTTGATCGTCAAAGACAAACGCATCCTGACCACCGGATATAACGGTGCGCCCAGCGGTATCCGCCACTGCGTTGAAATCGGCTGTCTCCGGGAAACCCTGAACATTGCCTCCGGCCAACGGCATGAGCTCTGCCGGGGAATCCATGCCGAGCAAAACGCCATTATTCAGGCAGCGTATCATGGGGTTTCCATCCATAACGCCACATTATACTGCACCAATCTTCCCTGTTCCATCTGCACCAAAATGATCATCAACGCGGGCATCCTGCGGATATACTATCTGGAAGGATATGCGGATGAATTGTCCGGAGCCATGCTTGCGGAAGCGGAAATTGAGGTGATTCAATTGAGGAACTCTTAATCCTGCCATGTGCGTCATCACCCGAAAACCGGGTTGAAAAGGAAGGCTGCCGATGAAATGTCCTTATTGCCGTGAAAATGATAACAAAGTGATTGACTCCAGACTCAGCAAGGATGGCGACGCCATTCGCCGCCGCCGGGAATGCATCGCCTGCGAGCGGCGGTTTACGACTTATGAGTATATTGAAGATATTCCGATCATGATTATTAAAAAGGACAAACGGCGGGAGTTGTTTAACCGCGACAAGGTCCGGGCGGGACTCCTGAAGGCCTGCGAAAAACGCGAGATCAGCATGAACGAGATTGAAGCGTTTACCAGCGAACTCGAACGGGACCTGCGTGAATCCGAAGCCAAAGAAATTCCATCGACCATTATCGGTGAAAAAATGATGGCCATGCTCCATAAACTTGACAAAGTCGCCTACGTGCGGTTTGCTTCCGTATATCGCGATTTCAAGGATGTCACGGATTTTGAGAACGAACTCAAAACATTGAAATAACCGGCACCCGGACGATTTTTATGGAATGGTTTCGCAAAGAATGCTTTGCGAAACCATTAACATTTTTATCCGGCGTAAATGACAAAACCACGTTTTTCTTCATATGATTGATAAATTCTGACCTATGAACAACCAATATTTTATGGAAACAGCGCTGGATCTGGCGGCCAGGGGCGCAGGCTATACGTCTCCGAATCCCATGGTCGGCGCGGTGGTGGTGAAAAACGGCGAAATTGTGGGCAGGGGCTGGCACCAGAAAGCGGGCGGCCCGCATGCAGAGGTCCATGCCCTCGATGATGCCGGAGACCTTGCCCGTGGCGCCACGCTGTTTGTCACACTTGAACCCTGCAATCATGTGGGCCGGACACCGCCCTGCACCCGGAAGATACTTGCTTCCGGCATTTCACACGTCGTCATGGCAATGACCGACCCGAACCCGGATGTGGACGGTTGCGGCGCCGATTTTTTAATCCGCAACGGGGTTACGGTGGAAACCGGGGTCTGTGAACAGAAGGCCCGCCGCCTGAACGAAATTTTTATAAAATATATCCAGACAAAACGGCCGTTTGTCACATTAAAATGCGCAGCGACCCTGGACGGCCGCATCGCCACCCGGACCGGAGACTCCAAATGGGTCACCGGCCCGGCGGCCCGGAATTATGTTCATGAACTGCGGCACCAGATGGACGCCATCATGGTGGGGATCAACACAGTCACCAATGATAATCCCCGTTTAACGACACGCTTGGAAGAAAAGAACGGTGTTGACCCGGTCCGGATCATCCTGGATACGCATTTATCCATCCCTGAAGATGCGAACGTCTTGCACACCCCGTCCGCTGCTGATACGATTATCGTCACCGGCAATCTGGACCTGTCCCGAAAACGTGAACGGATTGAAAAATCAGGCACCAGGATCATTGTTTCCGACCTCAAAGACGGCCGGATCAACCTGGACGCCCTGATGAACCAGCTGGGCGGGATAGGCATCACCAGCCTGCTGATTGAAGGCGGGGCAATGGTCTCAGCGTCAGCCCTTCAGGCTGGGATTGTGGATAAAGTCTGTTTTTTTTATGCGCCCAAAATTCTGGGGGGTGATGATGGCATACCCATGTGTCGGGGAACCGGGCCGGAACTCATGCGCCATGCCATTCCGGTTTCCGGCATCACGGTCCGGCAGTTTGACGGGGATGTAATGATTGAAGGATATATAATACAGGATAAACAGCCATGTTTACAGGCATCATAGAAGGTCTTGGAACCATCACCGCCGTTCGGCCCGCAGGATCGGGAAAACGGCTGGCCATTACCGCCGACTTTCCCCTCAACGGGACAAAAATCGGTGACAGCATTGCCGTCAACGGAGCCTGCCTGACGGCAGTCACCATTGCGGACACCCGGTTTGAAGTGGATATGTCGCCGGAAACCGTCGAAAAAACATGCTTTAAACAGGTAAAAATCGGTGAACGGGCCAACATCGAACGGGCCCTGCGACTGTCCGACCGCCTGGACGGCCATCTGGTTTCCGGCCATATTGACGGCACCGGCCGGATCACCCATAAAACCCGGAACGCCAATGCAATTCTGGTGGGATTTTCGGTTCCCGAAACACTTGCCAGATATCTGATCCCCAAAGGGTCTGTGGCCATCGACGGGATCAGCCTGACGGTTAACCGCTGCGATCAACACTCATTTGAGGTCAGCATTATCCCCCACACGGCAGGCCTGACTACGATAGGATTCAAAAACATCGGCGACATGGTGAATCTTGAAACCGATATGATCGGCAAGTATGTGGAAAAATTTCTCACCGGCGGCAAAGGGAATGAGCCGGATAAAAACAGCAATAAATCAGTTGATATGGAATATTTATTGAAAACGGGATTTATTTAAATCATATTACCTGATGGTTCTGCAATAAATGGATTTACAGATAAAACACAGGCCCGGCAATCGGCATTTCGCACGATCGGAGCTTGAATATATCAAGGAGATAAGATAGTTATGTCACATTTAAGTATTGAAGAAGCAATCAAGGACATCCGGGCCGGAAAAATGGTGATTCTGGTGGATGACGAAGACCGGGAAAACGAAGGGGACCTTACCATTGCAGCCCAGGCCGTAACCCCTGAAATCATTAATTTTATGGCCAAGTACGGCAGGGGATTGATTTGCCTGTCGCTGGCCCCGGACATTGTCGAAAAATTGAAACTGCCCATGATGGTCACGGACAACACCTCCCGGTTTAAAACCGGTTTTACGGTTTCCATCGAGGCCAGACACGGCGTGACCACCGGCATTTCAGCGGCGGACCGGGCCACAACCATCCTCACCGCCATTGCGGACAGCACCAAACCGGAAGATATCGCCCGGCCGGGTCACATCTTCCCCCTGCGCGCCCGTCGGGGGGGCGTCATCGCCCGCTCCGGCCAGACCGAAGGGTCCGTTGACCTGGCACGTCTTGCCGGCATGAAGCCTGCCGGGGTCATATGCGAAATCATGAACGATGACGGCACCATGTCCCGTATGCCTTCCTTAGAACAATTCAGTGAAGAGCACGGTATCGGCATCTGCACCATCGCCGACCTCATCGAATACCGGATGCGGACCGAATCCTTTGTGCGACGGGAAGTGGAAGCCATCGTTCCCACGGGTCATGCCGGTGAATTCAAGGTCATTGTCTATGCAAACGATCTGGAGGATTACCAGCATATCGCCCTGGTCAAAGGTGAAATCGATCCGGCAAAACCAACCCTGGTCCGGGTGCATTCCGAATGTCTGACCGGCGACATTTTCGGCTCCCTCCGGTGCGACTGCGGCGATCAACTGCTTCAGGCGATGAAGATGATGGACGATGAAGGCAGCGGGGTGCTGCTGTATGTCCGTCAGGAAGGCCGGGGCATCGGTCTCGTCAATAAACTGAAAGCCTATAACCTTCAGGACGAAGGCTATGACACGGTGGAAGCCAATGAAAAACTCGGGTTTAAGGCGGATTTGAGGGATTACGGCATCGGGGCCCAGGTTCTGGCGGATCTTGGAGTTAAAAAAATGCGCCTCATCACCAATAATCCCAAAAAAATCGTCGGACTGGAAGGCTACGGGCTCAGCGTGGTGGAACAGGTGCCCATTCAAACCCAGAGCAATGAGCACAACCGCTGCTATCTGGAATGCAAACGGCTGAAAATGGGCCATTATTTAAATGTCGACACCACGCCGTAATTTAAGTCTTAGAGACAAACAAAAGAGATAAAGGAACTGCTATGTCAAAAATTATCGAGGGGAATTTACAGGCCCAGGGTAAGCGTTTCGCCATAATTGTCAGCCGGTTTAATGATTTTATTTCCGAAAAGCTGGTTTCCGGCGCGCTTGACGCCCTGGTTCGCAGCGGCGCGGACACCGACGATATCCATATCATCAAAGTGCCCGGCGCTTTTGAAATCCCGCTGGCAGCCAAAAAAGCGGCCCGACAGAAATACCACGCGGTCATCTGCCTGGGCGCCGTCATCCGCGGGGCCACTCCCCATTTCGACTATGTCGCCTCAGAAGTGTCCAAGGGGGTTGCATCCGTCAGCCTGGATGCTGAAATTCCCGTTATTTTCGGCGTCGTCACCACGGACACCATTGAGCAGGCCATTGAGCGCGCCGGGACCAAGGCCGGAAACAAGGGATGGGATGCGGCGATCGCAGCCATTGAAATGGCCAACCTCATGGATGCCTTGGCGGGGCAGAAATAACCTTCATGGGAACTCGCCGTAAATCCAGAGAACTGGCCATGAAGGCCCTCTTTTGTATGGACATGCTGAAAAACGAATCGGATGAATTGATGGAAAGACTGGACGAGCGGTTGAAACCCTCCCCGGATATCCGCGCATTTTACGTGTCCCTGATCAAAGGAGTCATCAAAAACAAACCGCAGATTGATCAAACCATCGAGCAATTTTCCAGTAACTGGAAAATCAGCCGCATGGGGTATGTGGATCGCAACATCCTCCGTATTGCCACCTATGAGCTGATGTTTTGCCCGGACATCCCCCCGAAAGTCACCATCAATGAAGCCGTTGATATCGGGAAACTTTACGGCACGGAAGACTCAGGGGCTTTTATCAACGGCATTCTTGACGGCATCTACCAGAAAAAAAACACTGAGGTTCAAAAAATCAATCCATCGGATTAACATTTTATAACCACCACCTAACCACAGAAGGACAAGGAGAGTCATATGATGGAACAGCGAAAAGTCTATTTGCGTGAGGACGAGATGCCCCGGCAATGGTATAATATCCTTGCCGATATCGCCATGAATCCCCCATTGGGCCCGGACGGCAATCCCGTCTCGCCGGATCAGCTGGCGCCGGTATTTCCCATGAACCTGATCGAACAGGAAGTCAGTTCCGAAAGATGGATTGATATTCCCGAACCGGTTATGGCGGTACTTAAAATATGGCGGCCCGCCCCGCTGGTCCGGGCCAGAAACCTCGAAAAAGCGCTGGGTACGCCTGCACGGATTTATTTTAAAAACGAAAGCTTAAGCCCTGCCGGAAGCCATAAGCCCAATACAGCAGTGGCCCAGGCCTATTATAACAAGGAATTCGGCATCGAACGGCTCACCACGGAAACCGGTGCGGGCCAGTGGGGCAGCGCATTGTCCTTCGCCTGTGCCCAGTTCGGCCTTGAATGCAAAATTTATATGGTCCGGATCAGCTTTGACCAGAAACCCTACCGGAAATCCATGATGGCCACCTGGGGCGGCAAATGCATTCCCAGCCCGAGTCCTTTCACCAAAGCCGGACGCGATGTGCTGGAACGCGATCCCAATACACCGGGCAGTCTGGGCATTGCCATCTCTGAGGCCATTGAAGAAGCGGTGTCCGACCCGACCGGCAAAACCCGATACTCTCTGGGCAGTGTGCTCAATCATGTGATGCTGCATCAGACCATTATCGGCCTTGAAGCGAAAAAGCAAATGGAGAAAATCAATGAATATCCGGACATCATCATTGGCTGCGCCGGCGGCGGCAGCAATTTCGCGGGCCTGGCCTTCCCCTTTGTTCTGGATAAAATAAACGGCAAGCAGATTGAAATTTATCCGGTGGAGCCCGCCGGATGCCCGACTTTGACCAAAGCACCGTTCGTCTATGATCACGGCGATACGGCAAAATATACCCCGCTGCTACCCATGCACAGCCTGGGGCATACATTTATGCCGCCCCCGATCCACTCCGGCGGCCTCCGGTATCACGGCATGGCCCCCACCGTCAGCCAGCTGGTCAATGAAGGAATTCTCACCCCGAAATCCGTTAAACAGAAAGAAGTTTTTGAAGCCGGCATCCTCCTGGCCCGAACCGAAGGCATTATTCCGGCGCCGGAAACCAACCATGCCCTGGCCGCCGTCATTGATGAGGCCAGAAAAGCCAAAGAAGAAGGCAAGGAAAAAGTCATTCTGTTCAACTGGAGCGGCCACGGCCTGCTGGACCTGACGGCATACGAGAACTATCTTGCCGGAAACATCAAAGATATCGAACTGTCAGATGATGAAATCGCCGAGGCTGCCAAGATATTTGCCGACCACCCGAAACCCCAGTCATTAAAGAGCCGGTAATTTTAAGGAATAAGTGATGTCTAAACAGAAGATTGACAGTTTGAAAAGGCAGTGCCCAAGACTGGGAAGTCCCATTCCTTTCAACTATTGCGTGATGAGCGGTGAAGATGACGGCATCTGCTGGAAAATACTGGACTGCTGGTGGGAAACCTTTGACGTTGAAGAATATCTGAAAGCGAATATGCCGGAAGATGCGTTCAGGCAGCTCATGGCCACGGCCGACAAACCCAAAAACAAAATCGCCAGTATTCTGGAAATCGTCGAAAAAGCAAAGAAAGCGAAAGGAGAAGAACCCCGTTGATTATCAAGACACTTGCCTTAGGGCCGATCATGGCGAACTGTTTTATTGTGGGATGTGAAAACACCAAATCGGCGGTGGTAATTGATCCGGGCGATGAGGTGAATAAAATTCTGCTGTCCCTTGCGGAATCCAAACTGACGGTGAAATATATTATCAACACTCATGGGCATTTTGATCATGTCGGAGCCAACAAACGATTAAAAGCGGCCACGGGCGCGCCCATCCTGATTCACAAAGCGGATGCGGAAATGCTCGCTCAGGTATCGCTTTCAGCCATGGCATTCGGCATGTCCGGGGAGGATTCACCGCCGGCTGACCAGACCATCAGTGAAGGGGATAAAATCACCTTCGGCGACATCACCCTGACAGTTCTGCACACCCCCGGCCATTCCCTGGGCGGGGTGTCGCTCCATTTTGATGGAGTTGTTTTTGTGGGGGATTCCCTGTTTGCCGGCTCCATCGGCCGGACCGATTTTCCGGGCGGGGACTATGACACCCTGATCAGAAGCATCAAAACCAAACTGTTCCCCCTGGGCGACGATGTGGTGGTCTATTCCGGCCACGGCCCGGCTTCCACCATTGGCCGGGAAAAACGGTTCAATCCCTTCTTGCAGTAATTTTTTTTAAAATCGGGTAGGAGGAGGGCTTGCGCCCTCCGTCCTCCCACACCACCGTACGTAAGGTTCCGTATACGGCGGTTCATGAATTACATTGAAGCTTGCGGACCGAATCAAGCAGTGACACGAGTCCGAGCCTGTCAAAGAATTTCTTGGGGAATGC
>QZKW01000037.1 GCA_003599885.1 Desulfobacteraceae bacterium
TCACGAAAATCCGCTTCATCATCCGGCTCCGGTTACATATAGATACAGGCGCGTTATCTTTTTATCCGAATATGTATATAAAAGTATACGGACTCCATCGCCTTATTTTCTGTACAATCTCCTGAACGCTCCCTAACCCGCTTTCGTCAAACGGCATTCGAAGGCAAAAGCCGCGTCCAACGTTTTTTATAACATTTTATATTCGCTTGATTTATTATTTTTTTATTTAAATAATGGACAAAGGGTGCTATTTTATGAGCACCGCAGAACTGATCATAGCCGCTTAATCGCCCCTAAGACAACTGATCTTTTTTCTCCTTCGAAAGTTGGCCCTTTTCTTGCATATATCTGTGGTGTACTCTTGAAAAAAATAAGGGAATAAATCCAATTATTTTGCTGAGGAGGGGATTATGAAAAAATCAACATATTTTCTGCAGGGTTTACTGTTATTGATTTTATGCTCAACTCCCGTGAATGGAATCAGTGAAGAGCGCTTGATCGGCTTCGATCAAGCCTGGACCGACATCCGGCATATCCCGGCAATGGAAGAACCGGGGACGGCCCCTGAGCCGGATGCAGGACTCGCTGTCGACCCATCGACTAAAACCGTTTACCCCAACCTGTTTTCGAGCGATGCCGGTTCAAATGGATTCGATGTCGCACTGAATTCATGCGAAGGTCCACCGGCAAAATCAGAAAGTGATAAGGACTGTCTCTGAGCGTCTCAATAACCGGACCCGTGACAGGTCTGACAAAGACGTTTGCATAAAGAAAAATCTTGATTAGGAAGATATTTTAAATTATTTCAAGTTATTTTGACGCGCCCATTCCTCCATGCCGCCTTCAAAGTTAACGGCTTCCGGCAGGCCGGCCAGTTCATGCACCATCCAGGCATACCCGGAACGGATACCGCCGGCGCAGTAATAAACAATCGGTTTTTGTGGATCAATCCCTTTTTCTTTAAGCAGCGCAACTGTCTCCGAGGGACTCAGGGGGCGGCGTTCGTCTCCTTTGTAAAATTTTTCCCACGGAATATGCGTGGCCCCCGGAATGCGGCCCATGATCCACTCAAAGGTTGAACGAACATCCACCAACTGGATCATGCCCGCTTTTTTTTGAATATCCGCAGCAGAAATATTAACGGCAGTCCGGACGGCATACTGATATTCAACAACCCGGATCGCCGGTTCTGTATTTCCTTTTTCAACCGGATAGCGGTTTCCGGCCCAAACATCCATCCCGCCGTCCATCAGGCGAATTGGCCCTTCATGGCCCAGCCACACCAGCATCCAGCAGATCCACCCTTCGGCCCCCCAGCTTTTATCCGCATCTCCGTAAACCGCCACCGCAGATTGACGGGTGATACCCAACCGGCCCAGCGCAGCCGCCATTTTTTCCGGGGGCATGATCCGGTAAGGCACGCCGTTTTTATCGATTTGTGTGTGTTCCTCCCATGGAAAAGACGCAGCGCCCGGAATATGACCGGCCAAAAAATCTGCCTCCAGCCGGGCGTCCAGTACCCGCCAGCCCGACAGGTTCTGATTGAGTTCTGCGGCGCTGATCAGCCCGAGGTCTGCGGCTTGACTTGTCGCAGGCTTTGTAATATCCACATGAGAAATGACCAGTAAAACAAAAATCATGTATCCCAGTCTCCGTCTATTGATCTTCATGAAAAGCATTCCTTTTTTCATATTGATGGCGTATCTGTTTCTTTGCCTTCAAAATAATCTGGGGGTAGCCGCACCGGAAATAGTCGGTGCAACCGGACTGATCGTCATTTTGATAGGCATGGGCTTGGTGATCAATGATAAATCCGGAAATGGCTGGTCTCCGACAATTATTATGGCCTTTGCGGCGGTCTTTCGGCTCATGTTTTTATGGCGTACGCCCGAACTTTCCGATGACATCTTCCGGTATATTTTTGACGGCATGATGACGGTCAGCGGACATAACCCCTACGCCCTTGCCCCGGCAAATGTCCTTCCGTCAAGCCCGCAAATGCATGGTCTGATTTCTCAGGTGAATCATCCGCATCTGATCACCATTTATCCGCCCGCCGCGCAACTGGTGTTTGCTCTGGGCTGCTTTACCGGCGGGGTTTTCGGCATGAAACTGGTGCTGGTCCTTTTTGATCTCGCCACCTGCGGTGTTATTATCAAGCTGCTCACGCACCTCCGGCTTCCGGTCAGCCATGCCGCGCTTTACGCCTGGCACCCGCTCCCGGTTATTGAGACCGGGGCCTCAGGTCATATTGACGCAACGGCTGTCTTTTTCCTGCTGTCGGCTTTTTTAATAATTCTGTCCACCAGCAATTCAAAAAAGGCCGCCGATCCAACGCAAACGGGGTCGCCCGCAACCGGCTGTTTTCCGTTTGCCGCCGGGGTGATAATCTCTTTTTCCATATTCACCAAATGGATGCCCGTGATTTTTTTGCCCTGCTTTTTGATCATAGCATTCCCGAAAAAACGACGCCATGTGTTTTCAGGCATCCTTATCACCTCTGCCATTTTACTCCTGCTGTTTCTGCCGGATTTTACCAACAGTCTGAACACACTGACCACCTATCTTCAGCGCTGGGAATTTTCCGGATATTTATTCAGGAACTTGCGGGAAATGACAGGCTCCGGAAAAACCGCACGGCTGATCTGCGTTTCCTTGTTTATGGCGGTTTCCGGAATGGTGTATGTTCAGATATTTCTGAAAAATCATCCGGTCGCCTTGTTCAAAGGATGTTATGTGATCGCCTTCGCCTTTCTGATTTTAACGCCCACCCTTCACCCTTGGTATGCGCTTTATCTTGCAGCCTTCCTGCCGTTTGCCGGAGGGCCTGCCGGGCTTGTCTTTTCCTGGTCGGTTTTTCTCTCCTACCGGGTAATGATGGCATACGGACTGACGGGACAATGGGTTGAGACCGGCGGCGTCCCGCTGTGGGTCGTCAGCGCACCTGCGGCGGCGGCTGGGGTAAGTATTATTCTTAAATTTCTGAATGGCAAAGCAATAAATTCAAATTCAAGGCGCGCAAATCCTGAGCTATGATAAGTACTTTTCGTACTTTGAAGAGCGATGGATGCAGCGCAACGCAGAAGTTGGACTTATTGTGAAGCCATTCAATTTAATTCATCTGATAAATCAAGGCCAACGACCAGTTAACACCGGCAGCCGTATTTTTACCATATATTTCAGGCCGGTACCCAACTTCCATTCCCCAGTCCGGAACGATTTTCCACCCCAATGCCACATCCAGCTTGCCCAGATCATAGTCATATGTGATGGTGGGATTATCAGTGTTGGTTTCTGATCCATCGGCATTATTCATGCCCTTTGTTCCATCCAGTTTTACCCGGCCATAGAATTTTGTTGTAAAATCAACCCCTGCTTCCACCAGGTATTTAAATTCATCCGCCGGCGCTTCGGCCCGAAACCGGTAACCGGCTTCCACGTTAACATATCCGGGGAAATGCGGATACAGGGACCGGCCATACAATAACCGGGCCTCATAATCATACTGACCATTTCCCAAGGGCACTGCGTCGGCCATATCATACGCTTCAGGAATCTTGATGCTCGTCTGAAGGGAACACACGCCGCTGGCCAGAGAACACAACCGGTATTTCAGCCCTATTTCCAGATCTGAAACCCCGTCTGTTTTATTGGTAACAGAATCATCTTCATATTCCAGCCATTTATATGGCAGTGAACCTGTGACCGTCAGGTCCTCCAACAATCCGTATTCCAGATAATAACTCATGTTTTTATCCCGGAATTCGCCGTTATTGGAAAAGGCGGCCCTATCACCGTCATCGTCAAAATTTTCATCCGCCGTATACGTATTCAGAGTAAGCTGATGATACCATGCCCCTTTTTCGCGCGGCCAGGCGCCGGCAAACGCGGAACCAGCCAATAAAGAGACAAGGACGCCGCACACAAAAAAAGATTTTACCATTGCAAATACGTTCATGGATGTTTTCTCCCCCATTCATATTCCACTTGCTTATCAGGCAAGTATTTGATTGTTAAACCTTTGTAAATATTATTTATTTTTGAATTTATGCTTAAAAATCCGATGGAGCACCGGAACGGACATCACGATTCCGATAAGCGCCAGGCCGATAATAAACTCCGGGGAAATCCTGCCCCGGACCATATCCGGCAGGGAACTCGAAAACACGATAAACGCAATACATGCCGGCAGCATGCACACAAACGAGGCAAGGGCGTAATGCCCCAGCGGGATGGATGTGAGCCCGAAAGCATAATTGAGAAGATTAAATGGGAAAACTGGGATCAGACGCGTAAACGCAACGATTTTCCAGCCATGCCGGGATACGCCTTCATCCAGCCGTTTCCAGCGGGGACTTCGCAGACGTGCCTGTATCCAGTCCCTTGCCGCGTAACGGGCCACCAGAAACGCCGCGCAAGCGCCGGATGTGGCGCCGATAATGGTATACACCACCCCCCACACCGGGCCGAATAGTATGCCGCCGGCAATGGTGATGGGAAGTCCGGGCATAAAAAACACCGGCGCAAGGGTGTAGACCACTATATAAAGGACAGGAGCGAACACTCCCCACGACGCCACCCACTGGCGCAGGAATCCGGGGTCCAGAAAACGCATTCCCCCGGCCCCATGCAGCGCACCGATAACGGCGGCAAAGAACACCAGCATGATGATCCGCCCCCATACTTTTTTCTCTATCGGAGGATCTGCGGAAAACAACCGCTCCCGTGTGACTGCGCCAGCGCTGTTTTTCTTTTTCAGGATTTGTTTAACCTTGAGCCGGTTAAGATAGGTCCAGGGAGATTTGGAAACCCGTATTTTCCCCGAAACGGCGGATTCCGGATCCAGCACCGCGTCCAGAATGTGTGCGGTCGGCGTATGACGGCTCAAATTACCGGCGCATCCCGCACAGTATGTCAGCAACAACCGGCCACCGGCTTCCTCCCGGCGACGCGTTGTCCACACCTCTGAAAATTCCGGGGCCACCGCGCCGACATTGCCCCCTTCACCGCAGCAGATTGCCTTACACCGTTCATGGGGCATACTCACCAATGCAAATCCGCTCAGAACGGCCAGTTTTCTCACGGCATCTTGAATCGCTGACTCAAAACGCGCGACACAGGGATCATGAACAGAAACCGCAGACACGCCTTCAACGCTCACGGAATCCGGCAGCCCGCATTGAAGCAGCAATTCATAGACGGTTGTCACTTCCAGCGGCGTTCCATACGTTTTAAAGATCTGATGGCAATTCGGGCATGCGGTAATGATCTTCCGGATACCATGTTCGACCAGAAACGATTTCATTTCATCCATCATGGCTTGAAAATAATCCGATCTGCCCAGGTCATGGGATGGTTTGCAGCAGCAGTCCAGCACCATCCCCAGAGAAGGGTCAACTTTTTGTAAATGGTCAAAAATTCTGAGGGTTTGTTCAGGACGGGTGCCAGGGAACGCGCAGCCGGGAAAAAACACGGTATGGCAATTTTTCGGGAGCATGTAATAGGAAAACCGTCCGGACACACCCCGCCGTTCATAGGCCAGCAATGCGTGATGCTCCGGCAGGGGCACCATTTTGCGGTCAACAGCCTCACGCCGCATCTCCAGAAACATTTCTTCCGGATGGAGCGCCTTCGGGCATACAGCGCCGCAAAGCCCGCATAAATTGCATTCACAGGCAAGGGTCAGATGTTGATTTTGAAAGGAATCATAGTTGCTCGCAATTTCACGCGGTGTGCCGTATTTTCGTAAAAAAGCACATTCCGTCCGGCATTTCGGGCAATCATTGCAGTGCTTTTGCATATGGGCAAGGCTCTCCTGCAGCGATTGCCGAAGGGGCGCAACGGTCTCTTTTTTTTCAGCCTGATGCAGATTGTTGGTTTTCATGGTTCAAAGACATCCACTGTTGAGAAGGATAATGAAGACTCCTTTTACCTTTTGTTAAAATGCAATTGATCTATATGTCAAATTGAAAATATCTATAAATATTTGCCAACCCATACGACATTTCAATACCTCTTTAAAAAATGGACATGCGATCATTGCCGTGGTATTTGCCCAAGGTATGATTGGATCAATTTTACAAATGGGCGTCGCCCTTCACATCATCAGCATGGCAGGCTTGATATTGTTCGGCGTCCACCGCCTCTGGCTTCTTATTTGCGGACGAAAGACTCCTTGCGATCCTTTCGCAAAAAAAATCCCGGCCAATCAATCGCCGCGAGTGACCATTCAACTCCCGCTATACAATGAAAGCCGGGTAGCCGGGCGGATCATTAATGCTGCTGCCAGAATCAAATGGCCGTTACACCTTCTGGAGATTCAAATACTGGACGACTCAACCGACGAAACACAGCAGATTGTTGATCAAAGGGTTGCCTACTGGTCGAACAGGGGGCGCGACATACGGGTGATTCGCCGGACTTCCCGAAAAGGATACAAAGCCGGGGCCCTGGCCCATGGTCTCACCACTGCAAAAGGAGAATTCCTGGCGATCTTTGACGCGGATTTCATCCCGCCCCCTGATTTTCTCAAAAAAACCGTTCCGCATTTTTCCGATCCGGGCGTCGGCATGGTGCAGACCCGGTGGGGATTTTTGAATGCTGATTTTTCCTGGCTGACACGGATGCAGGCATTACTGCTGTCCCCCCATTTCAGCGTGGAGCACAAGGTCCGCTTCCACCGGTCTCTTTTTTTTAATTTCAACGGCACCGCAGGCATCTGGCGGCGGACGGCCATTGAAGGCGCGGGCGGATGGCGGTCCGATACAGTGACGGAAGACCTGGACCTGAGCTACCGCGCCCAGATTGCGGGCTGGCGGTTTGTGTATCTGGATTCCGTTGTGGTGCCGTCTGAACTGCCCATCTCCCTTTCTGATTTCCGGGGACAACAGCAGCGATGGGGCAAGGGATCCATCCAGACCGCAAAAAAAATTTTGCCGGCGTTATTAAAATCGTCTCTGCCGGTTTCCATAAAAATTGAAGCTGCGGCCCATCTGCTGGCCAACCTGTGCTGGCTGTTCGGCTTTATGGCAACCCTTACCCTGTATCCGTTAATTATAACCAGAGCCGGAATCGGTCCGTATCAAATACTGAAAATTGATATTCCGGTATTCATCTTTTCCGGCGGGGCCTTCCTCTTTTATTATCTCTGCCACGCCTTATCCGCCCGCAAAAGAACCACGCTGCTGCTTCTACCGATACTGCCTGCCTTCAGTATCGGGCTGGCCCCTGCCCTGTCGCTGGCCGTGCTGAAAGGATGCTTCAGAACAGGGGGCCATTTTAACCGCACCCCCAAACTTGGATTAAAAGCAAATGCCCGTCCGGGAAAAACCGCTTTCAAAAGACCGGAACGTGCGCCGCTGAATCTTCTGATGAACCTGGCATTGCTTCTTTACACTTTTGCGCCGGTCGGTCTGGCATTACAACGTGAGACCTGGGGCGCAGTGCCATTTCTCCTGATTTTCCCTCTGGGATTTTTTTTAATGGCAGGAAATGAACTGCATGATTTTTTCTATCAACAATAAATGGTCCTTCAACTCCGTTAAGCCAGACAGAAACTGAAGCGTTTGCGTGTAATAAATAAATTGACACTGCCAAGGGCTTTATCATAATCACGCACTAACAATATTTATTGTTGGATTAATTCAGCCGGTTGATGTATTTTAAAACGTTTTGCGTATAAAGAGAGGCCTTTTAATTTCGGATTCTGGCTCCAAACCATTTCGTACAGGCGCTTATGTGCTTGTATTTTTAAATGAAAGTATAATCAAATAGCGTCATGAACAGAGCAAATATCGCCATTATTATCATCATCTCAATTCTTTCAGTCAGCATGTGGGCTTTTTTCAACCGTCCGGAAAGCGAACCGCCATGGCCGGAAACCATTATGGGTTTTTGTTTTTCACCCTTTCAGAAAAATCAGGACCCCATGAGACAGACCTTTCCATCGCCGGAGCAGATTGAAAGTGATCTGGCGCTGCTGGTGGGCAAAACCCATGCGATCCGGACCTATTCCCAGGAAAAAACCCTGGCTGAAATCCCCAAACTTGCCAAAAAATACGGCATCAACGTCGCCATCGGAGCGTGGATCGGGGACGACCTCATCCGCAATCAACGGGAAGTCGAGCTGCTTCTGAAAAACTCACTGGAAAACAGCAATATTGTGCGGGCTTTTATCGGCAACGAAGTCATTCTTCGCAATGAACTGCCTGTCAGCGATTTGATCAAATATATCAATTACGTCCGGAGGCGGCTGGAAATTCCCGTAAGCACCGCCGAGCCTTGGCATATCTGGCTGAAGTACCCGGAACTGGCGAAAAATGTGGATTTCATTGGAGTGCATCTGCTGCCTTTCTGGGAAGAACTTCCGGTGGAAAAGGCGGTTGATTACTGTTTTAAGCGATTAGATGAGCTGAAGAAAAAATATCCGGATAAACCCATCGTCATCGGCGAAGTGGGATGGCCGAGCCAGGGCCGGACCCGAAACCAGGCAGTCGCAACCCCCGCCAATGAAGCCAGATTCCTTCGCCGGTTTCTGGATCAAGCCACAAAAGAAGGGCATATTTATTATGTCATGGAAGCGTTTGACCAGCCGTGGAAACGCCAGGACGAAGGCGGGGTAGGCGCTTACTGGGGGGTTTACAATCTCGAACGGCAGCCCAAATTCGTTTTCACCCAGCCCATCATTAAAATTCCCGAATGGCGAATCCTGGCCGGCATATCCATTATGGTGGCCATCATCACCATGACCATGATCATCATGACCAGCGCGACATTAAATATCCGGGGGCGGAGCTTTATCGCAGTGGTGGCGTTTTCCCTCGCCACTGTGGCGGTCTGGGCGACCTATGACTATATCCACCAGTACCTCACCGTCCAGACCATACTGGTGGGCATCCTCATCGTATCCGGCATGATCGGGGTTATTATCGTTCTGCTGACCGAGGCCCATGAATGGGCGGAAACGATCTGGGTGTCGGAACGGCGGCGGGCCTTTAAGCCGGTGCATATGGATGAGGACAAACTGCCCATGGTGTCGATTCACCTCCCCATCTATAATGAACCGCCGGACATGATCATCGAAACCCTCGACGCCCTCACACATCTGGATTACCCAAAATATGAAGTCATTATTGTGGATAATAACACAAAAGACCCGGCAGTCTGGCAGCCGGTGGAAGCCCACTGCAGAAATCTCGGGCCGCAATTCCGGTTTTTTCATGTGGACCCGCTGTCGGGTTTTAAGGCCGGCGCCCTGAATTTCGCCCTCCGCAATACCGACAAAAATGCGGCTATCATTGCCGTGATTGACAGCGATTATCTGGTCAGCCCACTCTGGCTGAAAGACCTGGTGCCCCAGTTCAATTCGCCCTCCGTGGCCATTGTCCAGGCGCCCCAGGATTACCGGGATGAAGACGCCAATGCGTTTAAATCCATTTGCCATGCGGAATACCGGGGATTCTTCTTTATCGGCATGGTGACCCGGAACGAACGAAACGCCATTATCCAGCACGGCACCATGACCCTGATCCGCCGGTCATCGTTACAGGCAGCAGGCGCATGGAGCGAATGGTGCATTACGGAAGACGCCGAACTAGGCCTTCGGATATTTGAAAAAGGATACGAGGCGGTTTACATTCCCAAATCCTATGGCCGCGGCTTGATGCCGGACACGTTTATTGACTATAAAAAACAAAGATTCAGGTGGGCGTATGGCGCGGTTCAGATCATGCGGCGGCATGCGGGCCAGTTGACGGGCTCCATCAAAACCCGGCTGACGGCCGGACAGCGGTATCATTTCTGGGCCGGATGGCTTCCCTGGATTGCCGACTCCTTAAACCTGGCTTTCAACATGGCGGCCGTGGGCTGGTCCATCGGCATGGTCATAGAACCGGAATCGTTTAATGCGCCCATCATTGTTTTTTCCGTCTTCCCCCTGGCGCTGTTTTGCTTTAAACTGGCCAAAATTATTTATCTGTATCGCGGGGCCCACATTGTGGTTTCCACCGGCCGCACCATTGCTGCGGCCATTGCAGGCCTTGCGCTCTCCCACACCATCGCAAAAGCAGTCATCGCCGGTCTTTTTACCGAGAGCATACCTTTTTTCCGGACACCCAAAATGGCCGACAGCCACGTGTTTTTAAAAGCCATCGCCTCGGCCAGGGAAGAAACCCTGATTATGGTTATGCTATGGCTGGTCGCCGGAAGTGTGGCGTTTTCCGAATCCACGCCTTCGCCGGACCTCACCGTCTGGATTCTGGTTCTATTAATCCAGTCGCTGCCGTATCTCGCTGCGCTCATCATCTCTTTAATCAGTGCATTTCCCACTCTGGGCGCAAAACAGGAATTGGTTGCCGCCGCCGCTCCTTTACTTGAAAAATAAAGTCCATAACCTTCTAATATAGAAAACATTTGGCAAAAAAGCCTTTCACAGCTGGATAACGGCGGTGAAAGGCTTTTTTATGATGAGCCTGTTTTTAAACGAGGCGGGCAATGCGGAGAAAATTGACAAGTAAACGGCGGGAAGCTGAGAAGTAATCAGAAGCGAGGCCATCAAACCCGGCGAGAAACGCGTTGGTGAGCGCCGCCGGCGGGGGGCTGCTGCTCCAGTCTGCGACGAGCTGCCGGTTCACCTCGGGGTGGAACTGGATACCGTAAGCCCTGGCGCCGACGCGAAACGCCTGGTTCGGACAGGCGGGTGAGGTGGCGAGATGCACCGCTCCGGAAGGAACCTCAAAACTGTCGTTGTGCCACTGGAAGCTGACGAACTGCCGGTCCAGTCCTGCGAAGAGCGGATCAGCCTCTCCCGCCCCGGTCAAAATAACTGGCAGGGTTCCTTTTTCGCCATAGGGTGAATCTGAAGTAACCCGCGCCCCCAGCACATCCGCTAAAAGCTGACCGCCGAGACAGATACCGAGAAACGGCACCTCCCGGTCCACCACCCCACGGATAAATCCCTCCACGCCGGAAAGGAACGGATGCTTGTCCGTATCATGCACCCCCATCTCCCCGCCGAGAACAATGGCCGCACCCACTTCCGCCATCGGCGGCAGGGCTTCTCCTGCGTAAGGATGAAAAGTGCGGTACACCACTTTCTCCTCCAGAAGGTAATCCGCATAAGTACCCAGCGGCACTCCCGGATCATTCTGAATAATGGTCAGCATGGCACCCTCTTTTGTTGCTGGGCAAGATTTCTGAAACGGAAACCACAATAAGGTTTGCCTGGGCCGCCTTGTTTATCTTTTTGCTTTTCCTGTGAATGATTCCGAAACAATTTTTATCACTTTTGTTTTTTCATGTGCTTTTTCAATATATTCAAGGCCATCAGCGTTGAATTGCCGGGAGTATTTTTCGATTAACCCTTCAAGAGCCATTTGTTTTTCTTCACCGGTGACTTCTTTCGCAGTTCCGAAGACGATACAGCTTTCAAATTTTGTGGAGAATTTCTCCGGCTGAATTTTTGTTTCACCCACAACGCAGAATGAAACATTTGCGTTGCTCGCCATATTATCCAGTTTCTTTCCTTCAAGCGCGCAATGAAAATAGATATTTCCATCTATAAAACAATAATTTAGAGGCACCCCATATGGCTCATTGCCTGAAGAAACGGTGCTTAAAATACCATACTCGCCTTTTTCAATGATGGAAATTGTTTCATCATCAGAAAGCTGCCGGTCTTTTCTTCTCATTTTTTCTCCTGTGCCGAATACGCCCATAAACGTCAGGCCGACCGTTAAGTCTCGTTGTTAGTGGTCCAGATTAAAGAGTATATCATTCTCCAAGAATACCTGTTCCAGCTGCTTCTGATAGTCACCCAGTTCCTCGCCTTTCCGGCTGGCCAGTTCCTTGACAATATACTGGATTGTCACCAGCATGCCGGAAACATTTCCGATAAAAGGGATGGACCTTGCCGGAACCACAAGCGACAAATCTGCAAACTGGATTACCGGGCAGATACTGCTGTCTGCGATGGTTATCAGCGTGTGCCCGCTGCGCCGGATCATTTTGCTCAATTTGATCAGTTCATTGGGATAGCGTGTGCAAGTGGTCAGGATAACCAGGCTGTTGGCATGGGCATTGGTCAGCATATCAAACGCTGTGCTGTCGCTGCCCTTTAAGATGTGAACCCCTTTTCTGACCTTGGTTAACGACCACCCCAGATAATAGGCAAATGTATAGGAGAGCCTTGAGCCGATCACATAAACCGTCGGGCTTTTGTCCAGATGATCGACAATCTGGTTCATGGTGTCAATATCGATATGCTCATACAGATATTTGAGGTTATTGAGTTCCTCAAGAATTTCCCTGTGAAGCCGGTCGGTCCCTTCTTCCTTGATGCCTTTGATTGCCGCCCGGTCAGGAAGCGAAAGCCCCGTGTTGACAAAGTCCTTCAACGCTTCCTGAAAATCTGAATATCCTTTGTATCCCAGGGTACTGACAAAGCGGACCACCGTGGCTTCGCTGATTTCGCAGGCTTCGGCCAGTTCCTTTGTGGTCATGAAAACCGCCTTGGACGGATTTTGCATGATGTAGGTCCCCAACGCCTGCGCCTTGGGGGTCAAGGTGTCAAGTTTGTTTGAAATTTCATTGATTACCGGATGTGATGCAGTTGCATTCATTGTTCCTCCAAAGACATAGGGGTTATGCCAGAAATCTGTTTTTCATTTATTACTCCATAATTATTGAATGTTATTTGCTTTTACACAATTAATACCAACTTGTCAAGGATCAATGAAAGAAAAACGTTCATTTTTAAAAATTTATCTTGACATGTTTTCTTTCATTGCATAATTCTGAAATCGAACACAACGCATTTTGACAATAATCCACAACTAAGTGAGAAGGCCTATGTTTTCAAAAAATAAACCCATGTGGGGGAAAAAGCCCCCCCTCAAATCAAGTTATGACGTGGTGATTATCGGCGGCGGACTTCACAGCCTGGCAACGGCTTACTACCTTACAAAGGAATACGGCATTACCGATATCGCGATTATAGAGAAAAACTATATCGGGTTTGGCGGCGCCGGCAGAAATACGGCCATTGTTCGCGCCAATCAGCGGACCCAGTACAATGTCCCGTTGTATAAAGAAGCCCTTGACCTGTGGCCGGTGCTAACCAAAGACCTGGACTATAATTTAATGTTCAACAATTGCGGAAACCTGAACCTGATGCACTCAGAGGCTGCCATGAAAGCGGCACGGATGACCATTGCAACCGCTCAGTTTCATGGTGTGGAAAGTCATCTGATCGATGCAAAACAGGCCAAAGAGCTGGTTCCGGCATTAAATATTTCAGAGGATATTACTTTTCCCATTCACGGGGCCATGTTCCATCCGCCCGGCGGTGTACTCCGCCATGACGCAGTTGTCTGGGGTCTGGCCCGGGCTGCTGCTGCAAAAGGCGTTCAGATCCACCAGCAGACAGAGGCTTTGGGCATTGGCACCCAAAATGGCAAGGTCGCGTCGGTGACCACCAGCCGGGGCGCCATCAACACCAAACAGGTGCTGATATCCGCCGGAGGGTATTCCGCCGCCCTGATTTATGACATGCTGGGCATCAAACTGCCCATCAGCGTACTCACGATTCAGGCCATGGTCACCCAGCCCTTGAAACCCGTTCTGGATCATGTGGTTTCTTCAGGCGCGTACCATTGTTATGCCAACCAGACCCTCAAGGGGGAAATCGCCACCGGCGCCCACATGGATCCGTGGCCCAATTATACCACGTTAAATACGGCCCATTATATCAAGCACCAGGCCGAAGCGCTGTCGGAATTCCTGCCGTGTCTGCGGGGCGTCCGTTTCATGAGGATCTGGGGCGGGCTGGCGGACATGACGCCGGACATGGCCCCCATCATGGATGGAAACGAACAGGTGGAAGGATTTTTCATGGACTGCGGGTGGGGGTATTTTGGATTCAAATCCTGCTCGGCGGTCGGCAAATACATGGCCCAGTTTATGGCCACGAACCAGTGCCCGGACATGCTGAAACCCTTTGCCTTGAAGCGGTATCAAGAGCACCGCCTTATGGGTGAAACCGCCGCACTTGTTAATTACACCCCCGATAACTAGAACGAATAATTAGCACAAATAATTAGCACGGATAATTAGGAGAAAAAAATGGCATTAACAATCACATGTCCAATCTGCGGGAAAAGAAACGGATATGAATTCCGGTTTGGCGGCGAAGAAAAGGGCCCCCGGCCCGAAGAAGAGGGATTGACCCCGGAAGCCTGGTGCGACTACGTGCACCTGAATAAATGTGTGGCCGGTGTCCAGGAAGAGTGGTGGTGCCACAAGGACGGCTGCGGATCCTGGTTTAAAATTCACCGGGACACAACCACCAATCTTGAAAAAGAAATAAAAACAGTCATCGAGGAGGCAGGAAAATGATGAACCGGTTGAATCATCTGCCGACACTGAAAATAGATACGGCACGAAAAATTTCGTTCACATATAAAGGTAAAATTTATTACGGCGTCACGGGCGACACCATTGCTTCGGCTCTGTTTGCCAACGGCGTGAGGATTTTTGGCAGAAGCCTGAAATATCACCGCCCAAGAGGCCTTTACAGCCTGGACGGCGAGTGCAGCAATACCTGCATGCAGGTCAACGGCATCCCGAATGTCCGGTGCGAGAACACATTGCTGGAAGACGGCATGGTCGTTGCCGAACAGAACGTCAAAGGTTCTGCTGAAAATGACATGATGTCTTTCATGGATAAGCTGGACTGGATGATGCCGGCCGGATTTTATTATGATGTCATGCACAAGCCGGCAAAGCTTTGGCCCGTGGCCATGAAGCAGATCCGGAAAGCGGCCGGACTGGGTAAAATCAGCCCGGATTTTAAGATGCCGGGCAAATATGATGAAATATTTTTAAACACGGATGTCTGCATTATCGGCGGCGGTCCTGCGGGAATGATGGCCGCTCTTTCATCCGCTGAAAAGGGACTCCGCGTCATTTTAATGGAGTCCCGGCCTTGGCTGGGGGGATTTTTCGAGTACCGGTCGGCAGAATATAAAGACGGTCAAACCCTTCATGACCGGGCCAATGACCTTGCCGCACAAGTCCGGGCCCGGGAAAATATCCGCCTGTTTACCCACACCGCATGCGTGGGAACCTACAACAACAACCTGGTCACCGGATTCCAGATCGGAAAAAAATCAGATGTTTTTGATCAGCGGTATGTGGAAATCAGAGCCAAAAGTGTTGTGGTTGCCGCCGGATGCATTGAAAGGCCCCTGCTTTTTGATAATAATGAACGTCCCGGGGTCATGCAGATTGCCTGTGCATTGCGCATGGCCAAAACCTATGGCCAGCTGCCGGGAACCAAAGCCGTGTTCAGCATCGGCCATGACCTGGGACTAGAAGCTGCCATCGAACTGCACGATCTGGGACTGATCATTGATTGTGTTGCGGATATCCGGGAAGACGGTCAGGATCCGGCCCTGATGCAGAAGCTTATGGACCGGAATATTCCCATTTTAAAAGGATGGGTCGCTGCAAAAGCCCATGGCCGGAAAGTGGTTAAAAAAGTCACATTGTCGAGCATTGACGGGCTGATGACCCGAACCCTTGCCTGTGACCTGGTCGTGGCCTCCGCCGGCGTCACGCCGGTAACCGGTCATATCACCGTTGCCCTTGGAACGCTGAAATACGACGGTCATACCGGCTGCTTTCTGCCGGACCGGATGCCGGAAAAAATGTATGCCGCCGGTCGTGTTCTGGGGTTAAACGATGCCATGGCCATTGAAGCCTCAGGCACCCTTGCCGGGCTTAAGGCAGCGGCTGATTGCGGTGCCGGGTCTTCAGAAGAAATCGGGAAAGTTGCAAAGATCGTGGCATCGCTTCCCGGACCGGCCAGGGGGAGCAAACTGGTGACCGCGCCGGTCAAAGGCCGCAAAAGTTTTATCTGCTTTGATGAAGATGCCACCATTAAAAATATCAAACAGGCCCTTGCAAAAGGCTTTGATGTGCCTGAGCTGATCAAACGATTTACCGCGACGGGCCTGGGCCCCGGCCAGGGAGGCATCCCCGGCCACAACCTGCCGTTGTATGTGGCCAAGTACCAGACCCTGCCGGATGTATCCATACGGCCCACCAATGTCCGGCCCCCGCTGGTTCCCACGCTGATATCGACCTATGCCGGGACCAACCATACCATGTTTAAAATTACGGCCATGGACCAGATGCAGCGCAAAGACGGTGGGATATTCCGAAACATCGGCGTATGGCAGCGGGCCCGTTATTTTTCCGATGATTTTTCCTGCAAAAAAGAGATTGAAAATGTCCGGAACAACGTGGGCATGCTGGACGGGTCCACCCTGGGCAAATTCAGGATCCACGGACCCGATGCCTTAAAAGCCCTTCAGCGGGTGTATGTCTCCGACATGTCGAAGGTCAAGGAAGGACGGATCAAATATTCGGCCATGTGCAATGATGACGGCTGTGTGATGGATGACGGTGTTGTGGTGAAGCTGGGTGAAAACGATTATTATTTCACCACCTCCACCGGCCGCGCCGGTCAGACCGCCGAGTGGATCAGGTACCATACCCGGTATGACGGATGGGATTTTGCCCTGGTGAACCTCACGGATTCCATGGGCGTGATCAACCTGTCCGGCCCCAATGCCCGGAAGGTGCTGGAAAAAGTTGTGGATATTGATGTTTCCAATGATGCCTTCGGATTCTCCGCATACAGGGAGTTCAAAATCGCGGACACGATTCCGGTCCGGGCCATGCGCCTGGGCTTTGTGGGCGAACTTTCCTATGAGCTTCATGTGCCGGCATCCTATATGCAGTCCGTCTGGATCATGCTCAAAGAGGCTGGCAAACCGTTTAATATCCAGAACTTTGGTGTGGAAGCCCAGAATGTCCTGCGTATGGAAAAGTGTCATATCATCCTGGGCCAGGAATCTGAACAGCGGACTAACCTTCTGGATGTCGGCCTGGGGTTCTTGTGGGATCGAACCAAATCAGAGGCCAAAACCGTAGGGGCGGTTGCGCTCCGGCAGGCTGAAAATGATCCGGCCCGCCTGAAACTGGTGGGGTTTAAAATGGAAAATAATGGCCGGGCTCCTAAAGACGGCGCGCTGATTGTGGATACAAAGGTCAGAGGGTATGTGTGTACGGCCAGAGACAGTTTTGCGCTGAACGAGGCAGTGGGCATGGCATTGGTGGAGGCGGATCTTTCCAGGATCGGCACCCGGCTGGAAATTTTTGAGGACGAGTGCGGCGATGACCGGATTTATGGAACTGTGGTTAAAATGCCGTTTTATGATCCTGAAGGCAAACGGATGAAAATGTAAGGAAAAAAAATCATGAAAAATATAAAACGCGTTTCCCCGGTTCAATTGAAAAGCAGCCCTTTAAAAACAGAACAAAAGGACAACTGGGACATTGTTATGGAATATGCAGGCGAAGGTGACGGGCCGTACCTGGTTGACCTGAGCCACAAACTCCGGCTTGATCTACAGAATGGCGAGATCAATGCCATCACGCCTTTTGGCATTGCCATCCCGGATTCACCGGGCAAGTGTGTCCTGCAAGACGGCCTGCTGATCAACCGGATGAACAAGACACAGGCATCCATATACAACCTTGCCGGACAAGACAATGTCGATATGCCGGATGCGACAGGATATACGGATGTCACCGAATCCGCACTTTGCGTGGCAATAATCGGACAACAGGTATTTGCCATTTGCGAGAAATTGACATCCCTGGATTTTATGAGCCCTGACTATGTTGCGCCGTTTCTGTTCCAGGGGCCGTTTTCCCATGTGCCCTGCCAGATTGTTACACTGAACAAGACAGGCGATGACAGCGGCATCATTTTGACCTGCTCCAGGGGATATGGGCGAGACATGATCCATGCCATTCTGGATGCCGGGGATGAATTTAATTTAAAACCTGCGGGAGAAAACCGGTTCAGGAACTGGATCACCCGCCCGTAAAAAAACAACTGCCCTGGCTGCCGGTATGGGTTTCAAACCTCGGCCAGGGCATTGTTATTCGTGTTGCGAAACACATGCTCAGATGGTAAATACAACCGGATCTTACGAAAGGGTTGACACCATAAAAAAATGGGCGGACAGGTAAGGACTATGGCTTTAAAAGGGATATCGGAAAATGTGATTGAACGCTCCATCGGCCAGGAAATCAAACGTTACCGGACAAAGATTGGATTAACCATCGCAGAACTGAGCAAGCTGGCGGATTTGTCGAGCGGAATGCTTTCAAAGATCGAAAATGGAAACACCTCGCCGTCGCTGGCCACCCTTCAATCCCTTTCCAAAGCACTTAATATTCCCATCACCGCGTTTTTCAGAAAATTTGAAGAAGAACGGAATGCCAGTTTCGTCAGATCAGGTGCCGGCGTGGTGATTGACCGCCGCGGCAGCCGGACCGGCCACCAGTATCAGCTTCTGGGTCACAGTCTGGGAAAAAGCATCATTGTGGAACCGTACCTGATGACACTGACAAAAGAATCAGAGGAGTTCCCCTTTTTTCATCACCCCGGCATGGAGTATATTTACATGCTGGAAGGGGAAATGGTTTACACCCATGGGGAGAAGTCCTACCATCTCCGGCCGGGGGATTCGCTGTTGTTTGATGCCGAGGCCACCCACGGGCCTGAGAAATTGATTGACCTGCCCATCAAATTTTTAACTGTGATGGTGTCGTCCAAGGAGCCGGGGAACGGATAACCGGATTTTTTATCTTTTCATATGTTTAATTTGAATCGGCCCAGTTCCCGGAAAAAGTCAATAAATAGGTATGGCCCCCCTCGATTTCCATTTTCTCATATCACAGAGGTTGAAATTTCCTGGGGTTTCTGATTGCGATCACAGCTATTAAGAATTTGATTGCCCCTCAAAATATTGGGGCATCCGAATAAAAGGAAAATCAGGAAGCTTTACAGAAAGCTTTTGATAGTGTTTATGATGAAAGATTCCGCATTACTGTCATTTAGCCACCATGCTACGGTCGGGAGCTACCTCAAAAGTGGAGTGAATTTTTTCCTGATTTTTTGAGAATGGCAAAAAAAATTTGGATGGAGGAAAATGCTATATCTTGTGGCGGGCTAATTTTTTCTGGTTTGCGGAATAGCTATTGCTATATGAACTGGTGGGATGAACTTTGATAGTGAGGAATGTTGAACGCCGCTAATCAGCGGGCGCGGTTTTTTGCGCTCCGCTGATTAGCGGCGTTGGGCGGTCATATGTTGTACCAATGTTGACGTGCAATCGGGGCTGCCAG
>QZKW01000031.1 GCA_003599885.1 Desulfobacteraceae bacterium
GATCAGACCGGAAATCTGACCGGCAAGACCGCCCACATAATCGTCTTTCCCGGCTTTGATAAACGCCGATATCAGGGCGGAGGAAATCACCACCTGCATGGGGAACGGGACCGGACCCAGGCCGGAGTTGTCCCATAAATCGTGGAATTTGTTATAGCTGGCCCTTAAGGTTTTACCGGTATAAGCGCGGCTGACGCGGGTGTCTTCATCGGTGGAGCTCAGTATTTTCTGTTTATTGATATCCAGGGCGCCGCCTTCGTTTGTGGCCAGAAATCGGGTGCCGATCCAGACCCCTGCGCATCCCATGGCAAGCGCCGCTGCAATTCCCCTGCCGTCGCCGATGCCGCCGGCGCCCAGCACCGGCTTGGGCATTGCCGCATCGATGGCCATCGGCAAGAGCGCCATTGTGCCGATTCTTCCGGTATGCCCCCCGCCTTCATGACCCTGGGCGACGATGATATCGACGTTGGATTTTGCCATGCGCCCGGCGTTTTTTGCATTACCGGTGACCCCTAAAACTTTCATGCCCACCGAATGGGCTTCATCCACCATAAATCCGGGATTTCCGAGACCCGCGCAAAACAGCGGCACTTTTTCTTCAATACAAACCCGAATCGCTTCCTTGGGGCGCATGGTCGTCGTATTCATCGGAACCATGAGCTCCACATCCGGAAGCCCCAGCTCCGCTTTTATTTTTTTAAGCCAGTCCTTATGTTCCTGAGGCATAAATTCAAGGGCCTGAGACAGCGGGAGTTCATCGGGCATACCTGCGGCGCCATCGGGAACCTCAACCACGTTGACGGGCAACAGCAAATCAACGCCATAGGGCTTATCCGTCTGTGCCTTTATTTCCCGGATGGCAGCGCGCAACTCATCCACCGTATACCCGCTGCCGCCCAGAACGCCGAGGCCGCCCGCTTCAGAAACAGCCACCACCAGTTCCACCGGAGCGCCCGTATTTTCCCCGATAAGCGTCGGTCCCATCCCTGCGCTCAGAATCGGATACTCAATACCCAGCATGTCACACAATTTTGTACGGAGAATTCTTTTTCCCATGAGCCTTCCTTTTTGATTTGGGTTGTTTTTTTCGAGACCCCCGGCACCATGCCGGGAATCCTGTGGTGATCCAATTATTTTAGCGCATGCCGCTGATTCTGATTATTCATTCGGGTCAGAAGGGTTTTGATCTTTTTCTTTCTGTTGGATGTCATTCTGGGCGGTTCCATTTATAACCTCCTTCATTATCGATGATGATGCTTCGAATGCGAGAGCGCCTGGGGACGAGGTGATTTTTAAGAGCGGGGAAGCCGTCCGGATTGTTTTAAATACAGACAATAGCCGATGAGGATATTTTTTTCAAATGTATCTTTGCAATGTGTCACTGGAGATAATCTGGAATCTGTTTTGAATTTGCTTGATACCATGGGCAAGAGCATGTTCTTGTTTCTTTGTATCCACTGTTATGTTTCTTCTTGCAAAGGAAAGAGTGAAGAAATTCAAACTGAAAATAATGGACGAGGGATCGCTTCGGCAGGGGAGAAAAATTTATCTCCTGCCGAAGCGTTTGTTTGAAAAGTTTGAACCGGTCAAATTGATGGAGATGTCCGGAAAGCTTTCTATAATTGCGTGAGTCCGTACCCGTTTTCCCCGTGAAGCGAGAAGTCCAGGCCGACAGCTTCTTTTTCCGGATCCAATCGGAATTTCACTGTTTTTTCAACAATAACACATATCGCGAAGGTGACAACTCCCGCAAAAACGGCGGTGACAGCAATGCCCATCAGTTGAATCATGAGCTGGTTCATGACGGTCCAGCCCTGGGGGCCTGCTGCCTCAGCCGCGCTTGTCATCCAACTGTCGCGGATAAAAAAACTAAGCAAGATGACACCCAGGCCGGAGCCGACCCCGTGAATCCCGAAGCAGTCCAGCGAGTCATCATATCCAAGTTTTGGCTTCACACTCAGTGCGTAATAACAAAGCATGGATGATGCGGCCCCGAGAATCATGGCGCCATAAGGCTGAACGACCCCGGCGGCAGGTGTGATAACCACCAGGCCTGCCAGTATGCCGGACACAAAACCCAAAGCCGTGGCCTTTTTAAAAATGATCGCTTCGATGATCAGCCAGGTCATGGCCCCGCTGGCGGCGGATATTTGTGTCATTGTCAGGGCCCGTGCCGTATCCAGTCCGCTGTGCACAGTTGAACCGGCGTTGAATCCGAACCAGCCCACCCAGAGGAGTCCCGCGCCCATCAGGGTCATCACCAGATTATTGGGCTGAATGGCGGTCTTGGGATACCCGTTCCGGGGCCCCAGATAAATGGCCGCCACCAGCGCGCTGACACCGGCGGACACATGAATCACCAGGCCACCGGCCAGATCAATGACACCGGATGCGCCGGCATTGAAAAGCCATCCGTCAGAAGCCCATACCCAGTGGCACAAAGGGCAGTAGATAAATAAAAACCAGAGAGAAATAAATACGCAATACCCCCGGAAGTAAACCCGTTCCGCCAGAGCGCCGCTGATAAGGGCCGGTGTAATGATGGCGAATTTTCCCTGGAACATGGCGAGAACATATTCCGGCACGCCGTTGATGATCGTATCGTCGATGCCCTTTAAAAAGAAATAATCATTCGACCAGCCCACGAAGCCGCCCAGAATGTTCTTCCCGAAAGCCAGCGAATAGCCGCAAATCGTCCAAAGTACGCCGATGATTGCCATCGCGACAAAACTGTGCATCATGGTTCCCAGAACATTTTTTGTTCTGACCAGGCCGCCGTAAAACATCGCGAGCCCCGGGACCATCAGCAGCACCAGCGCGGTTGATGTCAGCATCCACGCTGTGGTGCCGGTGTCAATGACTTGATTCGCGGCCGGGTCGGCGGCTAAAGCAATTTCCGGAACACTCCATATCGCGCCGGATGCAAGAACGAATCCTGAAATAATTTTGCCTGGCATAGACTTCACACGCTCCTCCTGAAGTTTTTAAATTTATGAATGGATTAAGGGCGATTCGCATTGAATGCGAGTCCCGGCAACCGGCTTCAATCGCTTTACCTTTTTGTAATCTTTTGCAAAAAATTTGCCAGTTCCTCGTTTATTTTTTAACTTATTAAAATTAATGGATATAAATTTTTAATTAAATTATATAAATAAACAAATAATTACAAAATTGTAATAATCGAGCGGCAGATATGACAATTCTGTAAAATTTGGATATCATATTGCTGCTATGCAATAAGCAGTCAGTAAGCAATATAGTTGATCTGTTTGGGATTAATGCAACGACGATTCAGCGATGGGTGGGACGGCTAAATAAATTTGGATTTGAGGGCCTCAGGGACAAGCCAGGTCGTGGTCGCAGATCCCTTCTTTCGGAGGCCGATCAAACAAAGTTAAAAAAAAACATTGAAAACCGCCCAAAGATTTTGATTATGACCAGGCGCGTTGGGACGGAAAATTTTTGTCGCACCATATCAAAAAGGACTACAATTTTGAGATAAAAGTGAGGCAATGCCAGAATCTTCTTTTTAAGCAATTAGGTTTTTCGCTACAGCGGCCCCGGGAAATGCCTAATGGAGGTGATCCGGAAAAACAGGCAGCCTTTAAAAAAATTCTAAATGACCTTCTGTCCAATGAGAGCTGTGAGCTTTTATTTTATGACGAGCACTTTCATATATTACCCTGATTGGCTAAACCAGGCGATGAAAACAGAAAAGAAAATCGTGCTGATTCTTGATAACGCCAGTTCACACAAGCGTCACAAGATTTTGGATTTTATAAAAAAGCATAAAGAAAAAATTGAACTTGTATTTCTTCCGCCGTATTCCCCGGAATCCCGAAGTGAAAAGGGGACAAATCCTGAATCCTGAATTTTTGGTCAAACCTCTTTTGACCCGAAATCAAACACAGCCCTCATTCCTTCCCAGCGCCTCCCCCACCAGCCTCAGGTAGTCTTCTTCCCGGAATTCTTCCGTGTCCAGGTAATGAATGATCACATCCGGATCGGTTGACTGAAACTTTTCGCCTTCACTCTGATAGTGCGACATAAACAGCAGCCGGAATTTCAGGGCCGGAAATTTTTCCCGGAGCACGGAGACAAACTCCGGAATCTGCGGTGCTTCATCAAAATGGGGGCCCGATGCCCTGACAAACAGAACCGGGCTTTTCTCCTGGGCCAGCATGCTTAAAAACCGCCCGATCCGTCGCTTGAAGGCGTCCACAACCTCTGGTCGCTGCAGATCGTGATGGAGAAAAACCGTATGCTGGCCAAAAAACTTGCTGAAGCCGTCTTCGATGCGAGGCATTGGGTTTTCCGGAAAAAACGCATCGAAATCGTTCTTTAAAAAATGAATAACACCCTGAAACGATGAAAGAATATAGTCAAACGGAAACGCCTCCTGACACAAGGCCATCTTTTTCCGGAGCACCGCCGCCACGCCGCACCATCCGCCGATGGAGACAATCTTTTCGTTATGGGTTTCGGTATTCATCATGCTTTTGCTGGAAGAAGACGGGTTCAAATCTTTAGATCAACTGAAGCCGCCTCCCTGACCAGCCAGTTCCAGTTTCGTTCCACTTCTTTCTGGAATGCCTCCACAACGTCTTTATATTCCGGTTTGAGAAGATGTCTGAACCTTCCCTGGAGGAACATCCATTCAGCGACCGGCACCTCTTTTTTGGGCGTATAATTGATCTGATACACCCCGTCAATCACTTCATACAAGGGCCAGTATCTGGACTCAACCCCCAGCCGCGCCACTTCCACCGCCATGTCCGGCGCAATCTTCCATCCGGGAATACACGGGGACAGCAGATTGATAAAGGCCGGGCCGTCAAGTTCAATGGCTTTTTTCAGCTTTTCGGACAAATCCACCGGATCATGTATGCTGGCCTGGGCCACATAGCCGATATTGTGGGCCACCATGATCCGAGAAAGGTCCTTCCGGTTCCCCTGGCGTCCATAGCTGTGTGCGCCCATGGGGGTGGTGGTGGTGGTGGCGCCCATGGGGGTGGCGGAACTTCGCTGAACACCGGTATTCATGTATGCGCCGTTGTCGTAACAGATATATACCAGGTCGTGGCCCCGTTCCATGGCCCCGGAAAGGGACTGGAGACCAATATCATATGTGCCGCCGTCACCGCCGATGGCGATAAACTTGTAGGGTTTGGTAATTTTACCCTTCTTTTTCAGCGCCCGGTACATGGTCTCCACACCGCTCATGGAAGCGCCCACGTTTTCAAACGCCGTATGAATCCATGGGATTTTCCAGGCGGAATACGGAAAGATGGAAGACGCCACCTCCAGACAGCAGGTGGCATTGCCGGCCACAATTTCATAGCCGTCGGTCACGCGTGTAAGCATTTTAGTGAATATGGGCACCGGGCACCCGGCGCACATGCGATGCCCGCCGGCAAAAGCACCCTCTTTTTTCGCCATTTCCTGTAAGCTGGGCATCATTAACCTCCCCTGACCTTCAAATAATCAAACATCTTTTCCACCTTGCCGGTTTCAAGATAGGTTTTGTTTTCTTCAAAAATATCATGGACATCGGACATAAACAGCTCTCTGCCGCCCAGTCCGTATATCCGGTTGTAAACCACGGGTTTTTCCGGCGCGTCAAACAACGCCGTCCGTATTTCAACGAACAGCGGGCCATAGGCGCCCATACTTTCCGAGCGGTCCAGAACCGTGACGATTTTGACGCCTTTAAGCGCCTGGGCGATTTCCTCATAGGGAAACGGTCGGAAGGATCGAATTTTTAAAAGCCCGACCGTGTCACCGGCTTCCCTCCGCTCATCAATCACTTCCTTGATTTCCCCGCAAACCGAATTAATGGCGATGATCACCCGTTCGGCGTCGTCCAGACGGTAAGATTCAAACAGCTCATATTGCCGCCCGAAAGCAGCCGCAAATTCCCTGCTGACTTTTTGGATCACGTCTTTGGCGTTTTTCATGGCCATATGCTGGGTCCGTTTATGCTCCATAAAATAATCCTGGAGATCCAGCGCCCCCCATGTGGCCGGATGCTCGGTGTCAAGCAACGGGTAGGTTGAATTGAAGTCTCCGATGAATGCCTTCACCTTGTCGTCATCTTCCAGCTGCATGGTCTGAACGCAGTGGGAAATGATAAATCCGTCCATGCAGACCATGACCGGCAACCGGACATCCATATTTTCGGCAATTCTCGGAGCCATGATCAGGTTGTCGTAGGCTTCCTGGTTGTTTTCCGCATAGAGCTGAATCCAGCCCGCGTCCCGGGCGCCCATGGAGTCGCTGTGGTCCGCGTGAATATTGATGGGCGCGGACAAGGCGCGGTTGATCAGCGTCATGACAATGGGTTGCCGCATGCTGGCGGCAATATAGAGCATTTCCCACATCAGGGCCATTCCCGCGGAACTCGTGGCGGTCATTACCCGGCCGCCGGCGGCTGCCGCGCCGATGCATGCGCTCATAGCGCTGTGTTCGCTTTCCACGGTGATCATTTCAGTATCAACGGCACCGTCCGCTACAAACTGGGAAAAGTCCTCGATGACCTGCGTGGACGGCGTAATCGGAAACGCAGGGACCACGTCCGGGTTAATCTGGCGCATACATTCGCTCATGGCCCCGGCGCCGGTTATTGCTACTATTTTACTCATGACTGTCTCCGAATCAGTGTTCTTCCTTTATGTAATCAATCGCCACTTTCTTGCCCTGCTTATTCACCGGGCATTCTTTTGCGCAAAGGCCGCATCCCTTGCAGTGGTAATAATTGATGCCTTCAATCTCTTTTCGGGGCGCGCCTTTTTTTGTGGCGCCGTCTTTTAAAACATAGGCGTCTTCCGGGCAAAACACCCAGCAGTTCAGGCAGTTGATGCAGTTTTCCGAATTCCATATGGGTCGGGATGTCCGCCAGGTGCCGGTTTCATAATCAACGGAATTCCCGCCATCGGCAACGACCCCGCCGATGGCCAGTTCCTGCCAGTCTTTTAATCGGTATTTCACTTTCATATCTCATCCCCTAATTCGTATCCCAGCCGCATGGCCTCAAGGTTTTTCTGGACAAGCTCGGGCCCAAGCATTTTTGCAAACACATGTTCCGCCTCTTTAACCAGATGATCAATGGAGATGATGTGCCCGCTCGCTTTGGCAAACGCCCCCATCATGGCGGAGTTGGGAATTTCCTTTTTAAAAAGTTCCCTTGAAATCCGGTTGGCCGGAATGGTGTATACTTTCTGGGTATCGGCTTTTAACAGGGCCTTGATATCTGCTGCCGCCCGCCGGGTATTAACAATATACCGGGTTTCCGGTTTCACTCCGGAAATAATCGCGCCGCTCCCGATCAGTGTAGGATCCACCACAATCACGACATCCGGGTTCTGGATCGGCGTGTGTATCCGGATCTCATGGTCTGAAAACCTGTTAAACGCCCTCAGCGGCGCGCCGCGTCTTTCCGGCCCGTATTCCGGAAACGCCACCACGAATTTGCCTCCTCCCTGCACGGCTTCGCCCAGCGATTTCGCACCGGTCACCGTTCCCTGACCGCCGCGGCCATGCCATCGGACTTCATAAAACTTTGACATCATTTCCTCCCAAAACGAAATATCCTGCCCGGCAGACTGACCGGGGATTTTTTTACGTAGCCCGTCTCTCTATAATAATTTGGAACGAGAATCAAGTATCTATTTAAACTGTTGAAAAAAAAGCATTTATTCTTCAAGCTACCCGAAGCTATGCCGACTCGGCCCCTTCAGTTTCCGGCAGGGCCAGCAGATCAATGAGATCGTCCGGGGAAAATGTTTTCAGAAGTCCCGGATCATCTTCGGCAATGATGTCATTCATGAGCTGTTTCTTTTTACTGATCATGGCGGAAATTTTTTCTTCCAGCGTGCCTTCGGTCACCAGTTTAAACACCTGCACCCCCCGTGTCTGGCCGATACGGTGGACCCGGTCCGTGGCCTGGTCTTCCCTGGCCGCGTTCCACCACCGGTCATAATGGATCACCACCGATGCGGCGGTGAGGTCAATGCCCGTGCCCCCGTCCTTCAGGCTCCCGGCAAACACCCGGCAATCCGGATCAGCATTGAACCGGTCGATCACAGCCCCCCGGTTGCGGGTGGAGCCGGTCAGGGTCGCTACGCCCACGCCCTTTGTCTTCGCATAACCCGCAATCATGGCCACCATATCCACAAACTGGCTGTAAACCACAACCTTCTGCCCGCTGTCCAGGCATTCGTCCAGCAGTTCGCAAAACAGGTTCCATTTTCCGGAATCCATGGTTTCACCGGCGCTGGCTTTCAGTGCCCCGGACACCGTGGCCGGGTGGTTGCAAATCTGTTTGAGCAGGGTGAGGAGGGCGAAAATATGAATATACGGGATATTTTTGTCTCCGGCGCGCAGGTCTGCGAGCAGGTGTTTTCCTTTTTTCTCCACCGCTTCCCGGTACAGCCGCACCTGGGTGCCGGTGAGGGCGCAAAACCGGATGTCTTCTATTTTTTCAGGCAGTTCGGAAAGAACGGTTTTTTTCATCCGGCGAAGGGTGAACGGCGCAATCAGCCGCTTCAGTTCCTGCCGATGCCGTGGAACCGGGGACGTTCCATTCAGTCCATAACGAAAGGCAAAGGCGTCATCCGATCCCAGATATCCGGGCAGGGCCATGTCCATGAGTGATTTTAAGTCGGACAAATGGTTTTCCACGGGGGTGCCGGTGACGCAGATGGGGATGGCGCTCTGAACCATCCGGGCCGCCGCATGGGTTTTGGTGCCCGCGTTTTTGATGTACTGGGCTTCATCAAAGGCGGCCAGGCCAAAAAATCGCCCGGCAAGGGTATCGATATCCCGCATCAGCACACCATAGGACGTGATAATCACCTGGCCCGGCAGCGTATTTTCAGGAAACTCCCGCCCGTCGCCGTGATATACCACCGGGGTCAGGGCCGGGGCGTGCTGCTCGATTTTGCGCTGCCAGTGGGAAATGACGGTGGTGGGGCAGACCACCAGAAAGGGATGATCCACACCGCGCTTTTCAAGAAGCCAGACCATGAGGGCCATGATCTGATGGGTTTTGCCCAGGCCCATGTCATCGCACAGCAGGCCGCCAAACCCATTTTCGCGCAGAAACATCAGCCATTCCACACCCCGCTTCTGGTATTCCCGAAGTGTGCACCCAAGCCCCTCCGGCTGAACAAATGCCTCGGGCGGTTTCAGTTCCAGCATATCGGAAAGCCCGTCCGTTTTGACCGCAGCCTGTCCGGAAATCATGAGCGGCTGGTCCGTAGACGCCCGGAGCCGGAAGACATCCAGGCGGGAAAGCTTCAAACGATGATGGCCCGCAGCCAGACTTTCCAGCACCGGACTTCCCGGCTGACCGGTGAGGGCGTCCAGATCAAAGGCCATGACATCCACCCACCCGTTGGCCACCGGCAGAAACCGCTTTTTTTCTTTTTTGGCGCGATACATATCATTTAAGGAAACGGAGATATTGTCCCCGAACCCGTAATGCACGGACAAATATCGCCAGTCCCGGTCAAGGGCGTGCGCCAGATTTTCGTCCGGATCATCCGCCGAATTCTCACCTGAAGCCTCCGGGACAACCTCAATCCGGGTGCATTGTTTGTGAATCCGGATATTGCCGACACTCGGGTCGATAATGTTGGGCGGCGCAAACAGATCCCGGCCCAGCTGATCGAGAATGGCCGGCACCCGCTCAAATTTGAACTGCCGGATGAATTTACCGCCAAACAATTTTATCAGGTCCTCGGCTGGTTGAAGGGCTGCGAAACAACTTTTATCGGGCAGGTAGACCAGGTTTCCGTAGTGAAAAGGCATGGATTTCCGGTAATCAATGACTTCGGTTTGTCCCGTCCCGTCTTTCCAGAGCAGGCAAAGGCGGAGGATCAGCCGGTTTTTCGCATCCGCCGAAACCTTCACGATCATGGTCAGCGGATGGGGGTGCAGGATGAACTGGTCCCGGTTTCCCAAACACCCGCCCAGTTGCGAAAAAATCTGACTGGCGTGATCGCGGGGAAGAAAGATCTGAAGCATCGGGCCGTTTTCAACCCGGCAAACCAGACATGCCTGCCCGTCCGTCTCATCCACACGGCCTTCGGCGGCGGGTCCGTTTCCCTGGGAAACACGCATACAATGATAAAACAGCCGGAACCAGAAACTTTCCTCCAGAACCTGCCGACGGGTTTTGGCGTTTCTCAACACCATCTGCTGTTCGGTTTCGGTCCAGGTCATGCGATGCAGGAACGTTAAAACTCCGCCCCGATGAAACGGGCCGATGAGCCCTTCCCCGACCCCGCAACGTTCCAGCAAGAGACGATTTTCGGGTATCTCTTTGCCTTCGGGAAAACGGCCGGAACAAGTATATTCAACCCGCTTCCCATGTGGATCACCCATCCTAATCAGCAGCGCTTCATCCTTGCCGGCATCTTCCGGATCTGGCCTTTCAACCAAAATATCGGAAGGGTTGAGGCGGCAGAGATCATTTAAAACCCCGGCCATCTGATACCATGCGCTTTTCCGGAATCGCCGGTCTTCTTCCAGAACGTCCCCGGCCTTTATCATGGCTCTTAATATTTTGATATGATTGCAGGTTTTGCGGCCCCGGTAATTCCGGCAATTGCAGGTAAAGGACGCAGTTTCGGTTTTCTCCGAACGCACCATGACCGCCACCCCCGGATCGTCATCCTTTGCTTCCGGAATCAGGGCCGCAGCATTGCGATGGAATTCCAAGTGCTGATAGGTTTCGGGGTTATGGAGCGATGTCAAACTTTTCCCTCCTCGTGCAACGCACTTCTTATCAACAAAGAACAGGCGGCAATGCACTTTCCATTGCCGCCTGTTCCCTATGATAACCGACCGTTTTCAAATATAAAAACAGGTTCTACATCATTTCAATTACTGTGGCCATGGACACGCCGCCGCCGCCGCACAGGGTTGCCATGCCGAGACTCTTGCCCCGGTGCTTCATGGCATAAAGCAATGAAATCATAATCCGGCATCCGGTGGAACCCACCGGATGTCCCAGACCAATGCCGGAACCGTTGACATTGGTGATCTCGCGGTTCAGGCCCAGCTCGATTTCACATCCCAGATACTGGGCGGCAAAGGCTTCATTCACCTCGATCAGTTCAAAATCCGCCAGCTTGAGTCCGCTTTTCTTCATCAGATCATGCACCGCCGGAACCGGGGAAATGCCCATGACCGCCGGATGGCAGGCGCCCTTGCCGGTGGCCCGGATGCGGGCCAGGGGTTTCAGGCCCAGTTCTTTGGCTTTGTCCGCGGACATCAGCACCATGGCCGAGGCCCCGTCATTGAGCCCGCTGGCGTTGCCGGCCGTGACCTTGCCGATTTTGGGAACAAACGCCGCTGGTAATTTTTGCAGATCAGCCATGGTAATGCCGGGCCGGAAATGCTCGTCCTTGTCAAACATCAACGGGTCTTTTTTACGCCGGGGCACCGGTACTGCCACGATTTCCTCAGCGAAATCCCCGTTTAGCGTTGCCCGTTCCGCGTTGTTATGGCTGCGAAGAGCGACTTCATCCATGGCCTCACGGCTGATATTGTGCTTTTGCGCGATAAATTCCGCCGTGTGTCCCATGATATAGGGCTTGCCCACAAACATTGAATACGGGGCCTGGGTGGCGTCCACCGGACCATCCGCCGGCAGCGGCATCACGTAAGAACCGCAGTGGAGCCGCCGAATCATGGAATCCACAAGCACCTGATCCTGGAGACGGCATCCCCATCGGGCACCCGGCACTTCATAGGGCGCGCTGGTCATGTGTTCTGCCCCCCCGGCCAGAATCACATCCGCCATCCCCGCCTGGATCATGGCCATGCCGGAAAGCACGGCTTCCATTCCCGAAATACACACCCGGTTGATGGTGACCGCCGGAACCGTGTCCGGAATCCCGGCCATCAGCGCGCCCACCCGGGCCATATTCAACGTATCACTCGCTTCCATGCAGCATCCGAACCGCACGTCGTCAATAATCGCGGCGTCAATTCCCGCCCGTTGCACCGCTTCCTTCATCACCACGCTGGCCAGGGTCGCGCCGTTCAAGTCCTTTAACGTGCCGCCGAAACCGCCGATCGCCGTGCGGCAGGCGGACACAATGACTACTTCCTTCATGTTTCTTCTCCTTATTATAATATGGTTTTAAGATGGCTGGTCTTTAATTTATTTGCATATTAGCAATTGGTATCGTATGAACGGTTGAAAAAATCAATGCTGTTTTTTTATCTTTTTTTACGAAGTATCCCTATGAATATACTCGAAATTTTAATGATCGCGGTGGGTCTGGCCATGGATGCCTTTGCCGTTTCCATTGCCGCCGGCACCTCGGGCCGCCTCTCGGGAAAACGGGCCACCTTCCGTCTGTCGTTTCACTTCGGCCTGTTTCAGGCCGTCATGCCGCTCATCGGCTGGTATGCCGGGATCCGCATCGCCCACCTGATATCGGCGTTCGATCACTGGGTGGCCTTCGGCCTGCTGCTGCTGGTGGGCGGCCGGATGATCATGGCGTCATTTCAAACAGAGGCTGAAACCTTTGACAAGGACCCGTCCAAAGGATTCAGCCTGGTGCTGCTGTCCGTGGCCACCAGTATCGACGCCCTGGCTGTGGGACTGAGCCTTGCCATGATCAATATCAATATCTGGTATCCCTGCGCGATGATCGGCATCATCACCGCCGGGCTTTCGGTTGTCGGCATCCGGGCCGGAAAATATTTCGGGGAAAAACTCGGCCCCCGCATGGAAGTGATCGGCGGCGTGATCCTTATTCTCATCGGCCTGAAAATTCTGATTGGTGACCTGATGGCGGGGTAACTGCACCCTTCTGATTTCTGAATTCACCGCGAAAGATCACAAAAAACACAAAAACAGGAAATTAAAAAACCGAGCAGTCAATACCCAGACAAGAAACATAGCCTACTCTTCAGCCGCCCGGCCGATCCAGACCGACATCTTCCGCACCACCGTTTTTTCCCACTCATCACTCAACCGGCGTTTGATAAACTGCCGATACAAAAACCCCGTCAGATTTACGGCTTTTTCATACAGATAAATTTTCTCCAGAACCGCGCCTTCCACATCCTCCACGCCTTCCACGTTTCCGGTCTCCGGCGGTTTCAGGCTGCTCAGGTTTAAGCTTTCGCCTTTCACGCTGAAACGCCATTCATTTTCCCCGGATTTGGCCACCAGGTTGATTTCCGTCACCTTGGCCCCTTTCTGAAGCGCCAGCAACCCTTCTTCAAGGCCCGCGCCGTCGCCCTTAATGCTGATGACTTCGTCCCGGTTGTGGCTGCTGTTTTCCAGCACCACCCGGTTGCCGATATAGATGTCATCCATATCCGCCGAAGGGTCCAGCAGGGCATCCTTGTCCGTTTCGATCATATGCCACAGCCAGGTCAGAAATTCATGACCCAGAAACTTATACCGGTTGTATGCTACGGATATATCAATCATGCCGCCCCCCTGAAGAATGTTGTGGGTGAAAGTTTTTCCAGACGGTCCTTTTCAGTATCCGTCAGACCGCCGGCCAGAAGCGCCTCGGTATATGGAAACATCCGGATCAGGGACAGCTTGAAGGTTTTGTTGAAAAGGGTTTCCAGTTCCTCATTGGCGGCCTTGAGGCCCGTGAAAAACCACAGGATTTTGGCTTCATAATTCCATATCAGGTCATACATATTGGGGGTTGCGGGGATTTTCAACAGCAGTCGCCGGATCACCTCGTCCTTGATTTCGGTTTTTTCATTGCGGTGCAGGGTTTCGCGCTCGGAATCGGCCAGCCGTTTGGCCACCGCCATGCTGAGCTGCTTGGCGACCACCTTGGACGGAATGCTTTTTTTGTCGATCCGGAGGGAAAACACCAGATGGGTGCCGAACATGAACGAAGCCCCTTCAAATTCCGGCTTAAACGGCGATTCAAAGCTGGTCCAGCCCACGCTTTTTTCCTCCGGCTCATTGTCGATTTCCCGGATGGCATTCGCTTTTAACGCAGCGGCCACCGTGTCCATAAACCCGCTCTCTATTTCGCCTTCCACCCGATACTGCGTAATTGAAACACTTGATGACAGAACTCCCATAATCACTCCTCATTCATAATTAACAGCAAAGCTTCTCATTAACCGCTATCCCGCCCTCAGGCAAGCATTTTTTCCTGTCAAAAACCGGCGGAAATTGCTAAAAGACTTGCCGTAAACACGAATCCCCCTCCGCGCCTCTGCGTCTCTGCGCGAGTTATTTTTCCCCGCAGAGACGCAGGGACGCAGAGGAAACCATTTATTTTTCCGTTCTCACGCTGATGGTGCATGCGGGAAAAGCTATTAACAAAAAATTGTAATAATATCAAAATTATGAAATTCATCGCCGACCTGCATATTCATTCGCGGTTTTCCAGGGCCACAGCCCGGAACTTAAATTTTCCCAATTTATACCGGGCGGCCCGGATCAAAGGCATCACCCTGGTGGCCACCGGCGATTTCACCCATCCGGGCTGGTTTACGGAAATCACCGAGCACCTCACGCCCGCCGAACCGGGGCTGTTCCGGCTGAAAGACGACCTGGCCGCTGCCTGCGAAAGGGAGCTTCCTTTTCTGGAGCCATCGCCGGTCCGGTTTATCCTGAGCGGTGAAATCAGCAATATTTACAAAAAAAACGGGGCCACCCGCAAAAATCACAACCTGGTGTTTCTTCCGGACCTGGCCTCAGCCGCCCGCTTTAACGCCCGGCTGGAAAGGATCGGCAACATCAAATCCGACGGACGGCCCATTCTGGGGCTGGACGCACGGAATCTTCTGGAACTGGCACTTGAAATTTCGGATACGGGATTTCTGGTTCCGGCCCACATCTGGACGCCCTGGTTTTCCCTGTTCGGCTCGAAATCCGGTTTTGACAGTATTGAAGAATGTTTTGAAGACCTGACCCCCCATATTTTCGCTCTGGAAACCGGTCTGTCCTCGGACCCGGCCATGAACTGGCGGGTGGGAGGCATCGACGGCATGACGCTGATCTCCAATTCCGACGCCCATTCACCCGCGAATCTGGGCCGGGAAGCCAACCTGCTGGACACCGAATTGTCTTATGACGCCATCCGATCGGCGATTCAAACCGGTGATCCGGAAAAATTTTTAGGAACCATCGAATTTTTCCCGGAAGAAGGAAAATACCACCATGACGGCCACCGAAACTGCGGGATCAGTCTGCCGCCCGGAGAAAGCATCCGGCTTAATGATATCTGCCCGGAATGCGGCAAACCCATGACTTTGGGGGTGCTGCACCGGGTGGATGCCCTGGCCACAAGGCCGGACGGGGAAACGCCCGAAAAAGCCCATTCATTTTACCGGACCATTCCGCTGGCGGAAATCATCGGGGAAATCGCGGATTGCGGAGTTAAAAGCAAAAAAGTCGGGGCCTTGTATGATGCGGCCATCCGGGAACTGGGACCGGAACTGCCCATCCTGAACACTCTGCCGATTGATGTCATCTCCCGGTCGTCAGTGCCGTTTCTGGGGGAAGCGATCTCCCGGATGCGGGAAGGCCGGGTGCATATCGTGCCGGGGTATGACGGCGAATACGGACGCATCACCGTGTTCGCGCCTGAAGAAAAAGACCGGTTAGCCGGGCAAAAGTCCCTGTTCTCTCTCCCGGACAAAGAAAAACCCGCGCAGAAAAAACCGGCCATTCCGCAGAGAAATCCAACCGTAACCGCCAGCAACCAAGCAACCGCTGTGGCGGAAAAACAGGCAGCGGACTGGGACCGGGACATTCTGGCGGGACTCAATCCTGAGCAGCTTCAGGCCGTCACCCATGAACGCGGGCCCATGGTGATCATCGCCGGACCCGGCACCGGCAAAACCCGCACCCTGACCTGCCGTATCGCCTGGCTGATCCAAAACCGGCAGGTGCCGCCGGAGCAGATTCTTGCGATCACATTCACGAATAAAGCCGCCGGGGAAATGGCTCACCGGGTCTCCGGAATGCTGGGTTCGAAGTCATCCCTTCCCCTGGCCCTGACATTCCACGCCTTCTGCCTCCGGCTGCTGCACGAAATTGCCGGCGATACAAAGTATTCCGTGATCGACGATCTGGACCGCAAGGAACTGATGAAGGATGCCGTCCGAACGGTCAAAGCCTATAAACCGGACCTGTCTCTCACAGCAGATCAGGCGGCAGACCGGATTGCCTGTGCCAAGCAGCTTCTGCTGCTGCCATCGGATGACCTGACGCCTGTGACGAATGATGTTCCGGCATCCGATGTTCAGGCGGTGTATGCAGCCTATCAGCAAATCCTTGAAGCACAGAATCTTTATGATTACGAGGACCTGATTTTCAAAACCGTCCGGACTCTGGAATCGGACCCGGAATTAAAAGATTTCTACCGGAACCGGCTTCCCTATGTATTTGTGGACGAATACCAGGATTTGAATTATGGCCAGTACCGCCTCATCCGGGTGCTGTCGCCAGCGGGCGGCAACATCTGTGTGATTGGTGATCCGGACCAGTCCATTTACGGATTCCGGGGGTCAAGTGCGGCCTATTTTGAACGGTTCGGCGACGACTATCCGGACCCCGCCCGAATCCATCTGGCAAAAAATTACCGGTCTACGGAAACCATCCTTGAAGCGGCCCATGGGGTCATCCGCCAGCACGCTTTCAACCCTGCCCTTTGCCGGGTGCGTTCCGGCATCATCGGCGAAAAGGTGATCCGGCTTTTTGAAACCGAATCGGAAAAATCCGAAGCCGTGGCCGTGGGCAAGGCCATCGCCCGTCTGGTGGGCGGGACCGGGTTTCATTTTGATGATTTCGGCGGCAATGCAGACGCCCTTCACGGAGAGTACCGGGCGTTTTCAGATATCGCGGTGCTATACCGGACGCGCCGCCAGGGGGAGGCTGTCGCCAAAGTGTTTGAAACCGCGGGCATTCCCTTTCAAATGGTGCAAAAAGACCTGCTGTTCCGGCAGCAAGGTGTGCAGGAACTCATCGCCTTACTGAAAATCACGGAAAACAGAGGATCGTATGCGGATATTGCCGCAGTCAGCGATATCCTGCCCCAGAACCTTGACTTGAACAATATGAGCGTACGGAACAAATTGCTGCATCTGGCGGACCTGCCGGATATCCGAAAACGACTGGAGGCCGGAACCGCCCAAACACGGGAGGCCTTTGACCGCATCCTTTATATGGCAGAAGCCTTTGGTGAAAATACCACGGATTTTCTGGAAGCCGCAGCCCTCGAAACCGACCCGGATGTGTTTGACGACAAAAGCCAGAAAGTGGCGCTCATGACGTTTCATGCCGCCAAAGGGCTTGAATTTCCGGTTGTTTTTATCATAGGGTGTGAAAACGGCTATATTCCGTTTATACGGGAAAAACAAGACGGCCCGGACATGGATGAGGAACGGCGGCTGTTTTATGTGGCCATGACCCGTGCCAGGGACCAGCTCTATCTCACCTGGGCGAAAAACCGCGTGATCTTCGGCCGGAAACAGCCCCGCCGGATCTCGCCCTTTGTCGCGGACATCCCGGGCCCGCTCTTGGAACGCATCATCCGGGAATATTTAGAAAAACCAAAACCGCAAATTCAACTGGAATTGTTTTAAAATAGAGGTGATCATGAACGAAACGCTGATACAAAAAATTTCCCTGGACAATGGTCAAACTGTCGGGCTTTTCGATGCGTCCCGGAAAATTGCGGGCGACCGGTGGCAGGTAACGCTCTTGGCGCGAATGGAAATCCCTGTCGATGGGGTATATTCAGATACCGCTGACATGCCATTAGCTGCTGAAATCAAAAAAGCCCTCGGCGAAACCGTCATTTTTGAGGTCAAAAAACAGCGCAATTTTATTGATGAAGGGGAAAAACAGAAGGTGCTTGATAATATGGTGGATACGTTTAAAAATATCTCCCTTCCCTACCTTTCCCTCCCGGAATTTCCCAAACGGCATATCGCCAGACAGTTCTCTGAATTCAAAAAACGCCGGGCGTGGGAGCCATAAGCCAGGATTAAGCATCCCATAAAAAATCGTGGCATAGCGCTCCGACATTCCAGGCCGGTGAAGAGCCTGAAAACTTTTGAAACAAAGCCGCCCGGTACAAGTAATATTCTAGTATTTAATTCTCTGGACAAGCTCTTAAAACCCGGATATCAGTTGCAAAAATAATTATAGGGGAACTGGATTCCGGACGGAATGCACCCATTTTTTGATACAATCTTAAATAAAAAAGCCTGTTTGAAAACTTTGGTATTTTCAAACAGGCTTTTTTCATTTTTGTCGGCCATTTTTCCAATACAGAAGCAACCACTTGACATTATTAATATATTTTTAAAAGGAGAAATTTAATATGCTGTCCACTGTCGTTCTGCTGGTAGATGACGAAGTCCCCTTTGTCGAAGCCATGGAAAGAAGGTTGGCAAAAAGAGGTCTGGATGTGAAAACCGCGTTCAGTGGAGAAGAGGCCCTGCAACGCCTGAAACAGCTGGCCCACGTTGATGTCATTATCCTGGATGTAAAAATGCCGGGTATGGACGGACTGGAGACACTCAAACAAATCAAGAAAGTGTCCCCCATTGTGGAAGTCATCATGCTGACCGGCCATGCCACTGTGGAAACCGCCATTGACGGTATGAAACTGGGCGCTTACGATTATCTGATGAAA
>QZKW01000027.1 GCA_003599885.1 Desulfobacteraceae bacterium
CAAGATATGTTGGACTGGAGAATAAACATGACATCAAAGCGGTGGCTGTGCCTCTTTTTTAGCGGTGTTGTATGGATGGCACAATCCGTATTTGCAGCATCCGAGTTACCAGGTGACAAAACCGAGAGTCCACCCCCATCCTTTTATAAGGCAATGAAACAGGGCTGGTACTGGTATCAAAAAGAGCCGGAAAAAAACCAGGGGAAGAAATCAAAAAGAAAACTACCGAAGCTGGAAGATTATACGACGGAGCAATTGTGGGACATGCATCCGGACGATTTTCAGGAGCTGCTGAACAATTTTATGAAAAAAGCGGTTCAGACTCCGGATGAAAAGAACGTCATGGATTACCTTATTGTACAGGATATCGCCCGCCGCAAGTCTTTGGCGTTTGCCAGTGTCATGTCTTATGTGGATCAGAAAAACCAGGAGCTTGGCACCCAAAGCGTTTATCCTGCCACCGCTCCCGGACAGTCAGCGCTTGTTTCCATGAGGGTGCGGGAACAGGATGAGACCATTGCCAGCGGGCGGGAACAATTTGCGTTGATCATGTTCACCCGTCAGGGATGTGATTTTTGTGAATCCCAGAAATCCATTCTGGATTTTTTTATCAATAAATATGCCTGGCCGGTCAGGACAGTCGATATTGACGCTTATCCGGATATGGGAGCCAGGTTTGACGTGACCATGACGCCGACCCTCATTATGGTGGACAAACAATCCGGGAAATCCATACCTATATCCGTGGGGGTGATTTCCATGTCGGACCTGGCCCTGAAACTCTATCGATCAATACGGTACATGAGGGGAGAGATTACCCCCCAGCAATGGTTTATGCACGATTTTGAAAAAGGCAAAAGCAATGACCCGCTCAAATATACTTCGCAGATTCAGTAAATATTTTTCACTGGCGGTATGCCGGGCAATGTTTTTTGGATTTTTATGGTTTTTATTCTGCTTCACCGGGAAAGTCCATGCCTGGGATGCAACCGCTTACAATGCCGGAAAAACCCTCGGGTCTGAGATGGATGCCAAGCTGGGAAGCACGGACGCCATCAAGAAGCGAATATCAAACCCCATGACTTCAGAAGAAACATCCATGCGCACCCTGAATGACCAGAAGACCTTTGGCAGCCAGATATCCGCGCCGTCTTCCAAATCCTTCCTGTATGTGCTTATTCAGCCGTCCGGCACCGGTGATATAACCAGTCTTTTTATCCGCCAGGACACCAACTTTGACGGAGCGCCGGATTATACCTACCGGGTGTCTTCCCCGTTGTCGGGCATCTGTTCCAATGGATTTATTTCTGCAAATCCTGGCACATGGAATCAGAAACGATTTTATACCTGGACGGCGGACACAAACGGAAAGCTGTCCGCAAGCGAAGTTCCATCCATGATGTCTCTTGCCGGGTGCTACTGTATCAATTCAAGCTGCGGGTCCAACCTGGTCTGGAACAATATCGGCTTGGTACTTCGTGATCTCGGCGGAGGCATGGCCAGCGCCATCCACCAGAAAAAGCCGTTTACCATTACTGATGTGAATGTCCTTGAAACGGAAATCCGATATTACGGCCAGGCATCCAACCAAATGGGAAACATTGCCGGTATCCCATCATCCGGAGTATCAAACCCTGAGCAGTATTATCAGAACGGGACCGGAACCCTGCCGGGTGAAGAGGAAGCGTTAAAGCAGTCTCGTGATCCGGGAAGCCTGTATTCTCAGATCAATGTCTTGAATAACAATGTCGGCAATCAGTATGAAACCAGATCCTGTTTCCTCAAACGGCAGGTACACCTTGTGCCTCAAACGGAAATAATCGGTTATGACGTGGGATTCTATATCGGATATGATGCCAATGGGGACACAAAGGAATGTTTTTGGGCTGCTGTTTCCGGCGATTGCAAGGATGTATGGGCCATGGATTCAGGATGGGCGTCTTGCCAATCTTTAAATGTCAGTAATCTGGGCGCTATCGTTCACGGCATTATCGCCGGCGGGGCATGTATTCCTTATACGGACCCGGTTTCCGGGCAAACCGGGTGCTTTTCTCCGCCGGGGACCATTAATATCCGGTCATATCAATTTATCCAACAGACGGGCAGCGGCTATTCTCCGGGGTGTTACGGATCTTCAGATGATTCAACCCATCAATACTGGCATGTAAAAGCGTATGTCGTGGATGATCCCAATTCCTGGAAACAAACCCTCCAAGGGAAGTTGATTGTCGGCGTCAGAGACTATCCCCAAAAGACCCAAACCGATGATTGCGGCAGCATGGATTTGACCGGATGCCAGAAAAGAGATGAAAAAATCTGTGATCATAACAACTCTGGATGCATTTACACCTTTCAAGATTATCATGCCACTGGTCTGATTCCCATCGGCAGTTGCTTTAACCAGACATCCCCCAATACCGGCGATACCTGGACGTTCTGCGCGGATGGCGTCAAACTCAGTTATGAATCCCGCACGAATACGGGAAATCTGGAATATGGGAGCGACATCTGGTGGTATATTCATCGGACTTATACCTGTGAAGCCGGCAACCTGTATGATTTTACCAATATGCGGCGGCGAGCGGCCAATATACAAAACACCTTGAACACAGGAACGAACAAACTTTCTTATCAGGATCTAAATCCGGTTACCGGAAGAACCACTCCTGTCGCAACATCTCTGCCGCCAAGGGAGGATGTGTCCCGTTGCGAACAATCCTGCCAGGTTAAAATCCCGGTCCAGGATACCCAGGCATCATTGTCAGGGACTACGGATGATTATCGCACCACGGTCAACAGCTATGAGGTTGCCATCAGAAAATGCGTCAACAACGCCTGCCCGACAAAAAGGGGAGAAATTTTAATTCAGAACTGCGGGTGTATCAACTATTTTAACCAGGCTGCCAGCACCCTTCAGGTGGCTCATGACGCTGGACGGGATATGATTTGCAGCAATGAGTAGCTGTTGTCAAAATTAGTATGTATGTTTAGTTGGAATGAGAGGAGGTTGGGTTGATCATTCAGCCTCCTTTATGATCATCTGATTCGCCATCGCAGGTTTAAAATTCTTTTTCAGAGTTCTCCCTCCATATTTCACACTATCCATTGATATTCAAAATATCATAACATCATATAAATATTATAAAAAATGAATAAACTTGGCACAAGTTGGCACAATAATGTGGATGTGCAAGCGAGCAGTAAAATCCAACAGTAATGTTCTTAAGATAATAAATAAATGGAATAACTGCATGTTTTGGGTTAACTGGATAAGTTTGGAGACAGGAAGAGGGGTTCAGATTGAGGTGAAAATTGGAACCATCTTTCATTTAACCTGTTTTAATAAAATTGGCACAGGATTGGCACAAAATAAAAAAGGGTTTTTCGCCCTATCGCGTAAACCCTTGATTTTATTGGCGCGCCTGAAGGGATTCGAACCCCTGGCCTACGGATTAGAAGTCCGGGTTATTCATTATGCACTATTTTACATTGCTTTTCATTGTTTTATAAACTCTTAATTTTATTATAAATTTTATTTATTTGACTTTTCATCCATTTGTTTCTATTTACACATAAAGTGTGGGGACTACTGTGGGGACCAAAAAACAAAAGGTTGATCATGGCAAAATTCAAAAGGCACCAAACAAAATATCCAGGGGTTTATTTCATCGAAAGCAAACATATTGCCACTGGCGAAACTGAAAAGATTTATTATATCCGATATCGTCGAAATGGCAAGATGGTTGAGGAAAAGGCTGGTAGGCAACAACAAGACGATATGACCCCATCGCGAGCAGCCAAGTTGAGGGGTATGAGAATAGATGGAGATCAAAAAAGCAATCAGGAAAGCCGCATATCTGAAAAAACGGAGCTGAATAAAATGACGATGATTCGGCTCTGGGATGCCTTCTATGAAGCCAAGCAGGAGAATAAAAGTGTCCGGGATGATCTCTACCGATGGAATTCATATTTAGAAAAAGACTTTGGTCGAAAGATGCCCCAGGATATTACAACCACTGACATCGACCGCCTGAGACATAGACTCACGAAAAAGGGCCTTGCCCCCGCTACGGTCAAGCAGGGAATTGTTCTTTTAAAAAGAATTATTAACTATGGGATGAAAAGAGGCTTATGTCCTGCCATTGATCCGTCTCGACTTCACTTTCAGATGCCCAAGATCAACAACCAAAAAACGGAAGATTTAACCCTGAAGCAAATTGAATGTCTTCTCAAGGCAATAGAGGATTCTCCCAACCGTCAGGTCGCAAACCTTATGTTGATGGCGCTTTATACCGGCATGAGGCGCGGTGAACTGTTCCGCCTCAGATGGGAAAATTTAGACTTTGAAAATGGATTTATCCATCTGGTTGAGCCCAAAGGAGGGATTGATCAAAAAATTCCATTGAATTCATCCGCTCGACAGCTTTTAGAAAATCACGAGAGAACGGGAAGTCCATTCGTTTTCCCAGGGCGCAATGGTGGTAAGCGCACTGATTGCAAAAAAGCCTTAATCACTATCAAAAAAATGGCAGGGCTCCCAGAAGATTTCCGGCCATTGCACGGATTGAGACACGTCTATGCTTCGATGCTAGCGTCTTCTGGAAAAGTTGATCTTTACACTCTGCAAAAATTATTGACTCACAAAGACAGTAAAATGACCCAGCGTTATGCCCACCTGAGAGATGATACCCTTCAACGGGCAGGGACTGTTGCCGGGGATATTTTTAAATCGATCGAAAGGGGCATGATATCAAACGAAGAGGTTATTGATAAAAAATGAACTTTTATAAATAAAGCTTGACTTAGTCGGATTTTAGGTATTTGCTTAAAGAGTAAAGATCCAATTTTCTGATGAGAAATATGGTCATGCCTTTTAATAATGAGGATACCGATTTATGATGTAGCTACCAAATTTTATGGTTTGCGATTGCTGCAAATCGACAAAACCCCGTTCAGAATAGCCTATCAAGGTAAGTTGTCTCGTCAAAAGATAATTTTATCACGGCTTTACGAACATGCTTCCTATGAAACCTACGCAGTATCCATTAACGCCCCTCAGATTGTACTTAATCTGAGACTCACGGGCAAAAGCTTTTAACGTCTTTTTGACGAGGCGCAATAAAGCCCTTCAAGTACACCAAATAACGTTCGTTAACTTTTAACCTTAATTTTTAGTTTTAGTTGGAAAAAAAATCAATAAAAAGTTAGGCATTTCTGCGTCTTACTGCGCGATGTCATGGCAGCGTGTGTATCAGATCGTTTTCATCTTACACCCGCGACTTACTGTTAATGAACGTAAATAGCTAATATATATTAAAAATATTAATAAATTAAAAACTGATAGGTAGGTAGTAAAATGGGAAACTTACTAAATGAAAAGCAGGCTGCTTTGATAGCTTGCGTGTCGTTGTCTAAACTGCGGTCTGATCGTTGCCAAATGGCAGGGATTGCATACATTAAAATAGGAAGATCTGTGCGCTATAAAATCGAAGACATTCAAGAATTTATAGAAAATAATCGTATCGATCCGCAGCGGAAATTTAAAACCAAAACCAAAATATCTCATAGCGAGGAAATATAGAATGAAGAACCCAGAATTAATTAACTGTATCAATGAAAGTAAATTTAAAAATCTTATTCTGCATGTAGCGAATTCGAACCAGGTGCCATTTGATATGCCCTTAATCTATTTTTTGGCTGCGTTCGATGCGGCAATAATAGAAAAATTTGAAGTTGTTGCGCAGACAAATGAAAAAATGCCGTTGTTTTTGCTTCCGATTGCAGACCCTGGCGAACGAAAAACTGGCACGATGAGCGTAGCCAAGGCACCTCTTATCGAGTGGGTGGAATCACAAAACAAAAGAGAATCTGAACATATTAAAGATAAAGTCCAGCTGGACCATTTGAAAAGAAAAAAAAATCAACTACACAATCAAGCTTTAAAAGTGAGTTCAATCGAAGCTAAAGAAATTTTTGATGAAATAGCAGAGATCGAAAACGATATTAATAAATCATTCAAAAAATGCCGTATATTTAGCAATGATGCCACGCCCTCTGCGGAAAAGAAAATATTATCCGAAAATGATGGGCGGATCTGTTACATGGAGACCGAGGGTACATTTTTAAGTAATCTCATGGAAAAAGGAAGTGATCCCCAGCTATATAATCATGCATATGATGGGGATGAGTATTATATGGATCGGATTACTGGTAAGAGGAGTATATATTTAGCAAAACCTTTAATATCATTATGTATCTCAGCCCAGCCTCAACCGGTGCTGGATTTCGTGAGGAACAAACGATTAAGTGGTTGCGGTTTCCTTGGGCGATTTATTTTTATTCGGTTGCCTCGGATGGCAGGTCGTAGGGAAATTTCGACGCCTCCCATACCGCAAGAATGTATTGACTGGTATCGGAATAAAATTTTTTCATTATTGAATATCATGACTCAGAAGGATGATGCTGGGAAAAACGTGCCGTTTCTGCTGAAATTTGATCACAAGGCAGCCAGCCAGCGTGACACATTTCGACAAAAGGTTGAATCTGAATTGAATCCTGGCGGTTGTCTTTTTTTCGGCAACAAATGGGGATGGGGATCTAAACTTGTAGGAAAAATAGATCGTATGTCCGCGCTTCTGCATTGCATAGAGCACGATAACCCGATGGAGCATGATATTTCAGAGGAAACGATGTGCCAGGCTATCATGATGGCCGATGTTTTTACGCATCACGCACAGAATATCTATTTCCTCGCAGAGCATGGAAAACACGCGGAATGTGCAAGAGATATTTTAAACTGGGCATTTAAAAATGGCGATGAATTTTCTTTTTCTGCGACTGATGCCAAAAACGCCAGCGGAAAATATTCATTGAAGGAAATCAGGCAGGGCATTGAATTCTTAATAAATAGAGGCCATGCAACGATAAATATGTTTTATTTTGCCGACCAACAAAAGCTTGGAAAAAAAGGGCGGAATAAATCAGACATGTATGCGTTAATTAATAAAAACACGCGTATTCAAATCGATCATGATTTCTAAATAGGTACGGCTGGCGGCTTTGTTTCAAGGCCGCCAGCCCTTTTAATATAAGGCAATTCCATGATCAAAAACCAGAATGATATATATGCCGGTAAGCGCAAGTTTTTATATTATTATACTCCACAACCATCTCCCCAAAAAATACTTATTCCAGACACCCCAAACGCACTGAAGAAAGCAATCGACAAGGGCGCAAAGGCCTTTGACACATTATCCTTTTGTCGTTATCCAGACAGGATATTCCCTGCGCCCCGTCGATGGGGAGATCTTTATATCACAATTCAAGATTCGAATATTATCGAAAACGACCATCGCTTTTACTCTATCAAAAACGTTATCTCTGATTTTCTTACTTACAATTTAAAAATTGGCAGAGAATCAGGAATATTTAATGTTTTCAGCCTGGATGGCGTTGGATTACAAATAAATTCATGGACACTTCGCTTAGAGGGCGGAGAGGACAAGTTATCTGATATATACTGTCATATCGCTGCTCTTTTAAAAAAAGAGTTCGATAAAAGGGGTTTGACAGGATTCAAAATTGAAAATCGTGACCGTATAGAAACGAGTATCAGTAAGTATCATAACTACTCAAATGCTCTGAATCATAATGAATTTTTCTCAAACGGTTATGAGGTATTAAAGGCGCTGTCTAAGCAACCACGGGTATGGAACAATGTTTCACAGTCAGGGAGCACCAGGCAAATTCCTCCCCAAATATTTATGATGATAATAAATGAAATTCGTGAGCAACAAATAGAAAAAACTTTAATACAGCTTTTTAAACACTGTCGATTTTTAAATCATTGCATTAATGGAATAAAAGATATCCCTGCTGAAATTTTGCCCTATATTGATGGGATACAGGATGTATCGCCGAAAGTATTAAATGCAATTTTTGAAAAGACCAATCAAGAATTTACTAGACACTTAATGCCCATGAGGAGGATCACCCCAACAGTTCCAAGCACATGCGATCAATTAAAATCATTAGAAATATGTTATAATGAAAAATGTAGCAGGCAAAGCCCTGAAGGTATCTTTGATCCAAATTGGAAATGGCCAAATCCTATACTTTTGCCAAAGCATTCCTCAGGTGACAGATCGGCATTACATAAAATAAAATGTGCTGTTATGATTTTTCAAATATTGACCAAATCTGGCATAGGTGAGTTTGATGCCAGAGACGCCCTCCGATTGGTCAGAGGCACATTCCCTACAATGGATGAAGTTAGAGCAGGTCTTGAGCTTCTGACTGATCACTTTTTTCTGGTGCCATGCGACTTTCCTCCATACAGTTACGCTGGCCGAAGGTCATCAGAATGGTACATTGTAAACCCCATGGCAAACGATCAGCTTTTTGAATAATATGACCATTCATTAAGCTGGGGTTTTGTTAATCCCTTATTCCGAGTCCCTTCATTTTAAAATAGCGCATCCACGGCATTTCGCCTGGGTGCGCTATTCTTTTTGTCTAAAAAATTCAATGAAATTTCTTGCTCCCTGTGTTGTTAGAAAAATCAAATAATGAATCAAATAGCCCTTCAAGTTGCATATTCCGGATGCTTCCAGCCATCGATTCCGATTGATTTCGAGTTCCTGAGTCAGGATAGATATCGCCTCGGGAAAAAATTGAGATTGAAAAAATAGGCTGATAGGAAATGTCTCATGAAATATTAGCCGAAAAAAAAGCCAGCTACCATAGACTTGTCGAGAAATTATCTGATGAATTCGGGGTCATCTATTTGGTTGAATGATTATTCGTTTTTTTAAAACGATATAGATATAAATTCATATAAAATCAGTAAGTTTTTATTGACTTAATCTTAAAATAATCCAATAATCCATAAAATTTTTATCCTAATGTCTTGTCGACTATTTAAGTCTCTTTTAGTTTTCTATAAATGCATGTTTTTATCCAAGGGGAATTGACCTGATGAAAAAAGAAGACACAACATTACCAGTGATCCCGAGTAACGAAATTGAAGTGACGGAAATTGAAGAGGTTGCGGCAGATGAACTATTGGTGAAACAAGCTTATGAAAAAGTATACGAGATCACTGTCCGATATTTTACCAAATCCATGTATGAAGTTGGGGAATATCTGATAAAAGAGTTCTATGGGGATGATTATAAACGAGCACAAGACAACAAACCAGTAAAAAAGCATTCTCTAAATCAGTTTTTTGAAAAACTAAATCAAGGTGATCCCGGCTCACCAAAAAAGACATGGATTTACAACGCTATAAATTTGGTTATTGATGAACACTATTTTGAAGAAATTGAATTTTCTGTATACGGAAAATTGGGACAAAGCCACAAGGTCTATCTCACTCACGTAATGGATGTTGAAGCAAAAAAAATGCTTATAAGTGAGGCCGTTGATAATAAATATACTGTAGCGCAGTTAAAAAAGCGAATTAGTGCAATAAAAAATCCTGAAAAAGAAAAAATGGATAGAAAAGTAAGATTGAATCTGGATAAATTGTCCAATAAAGACACCCTGAGGTTACAATCTCTTGAAAAGTTAGAAAAGAAAGCAGGGCTGGTGGATAAAGAGATAGACTCTTTGAGGAATCGTTTAAAGGAATTTGAGGCTGCTGGAGATGCCTTGAAATCAGTTATCGAAGAAAAGGAAAAGCAAAAGAAGGCAAAAGCAGAGAAAGCAAAGCAAAAGAAGCCGAAAGCAGAGAATGCAAGCGCTGAAGACTAAAATGGTTCAGGAAATCCTCTTATTGACGGAACAGTGTTGATGAAATGATCCGTGTGAAAGGCCTTCTTTAATCAGTGATAGGAGATTGCATATTCGCCTTGAATGTAGAAATAGCAGGCCATGATGGGATGTTTCCGTATACGGAAATTCGCATGGGTTGTCTTGGAAATGCATCTTTTTGTAGGAAAGTGCATAAAAAAATCCGCTCCGTGGCCACTGAAAATTCGCGAATGGAAAAGACCGATTACAGTTTGGCCGAACCAAAGGCGAAAATATTATTCACCGTATGGTCAACCTTGAAACTTATAAATACTTGTTTTTATAATATATTAATCTATTATTATAGTTTTCGGCGGCGATAAAGTGATTGAAATTGATGGGCTAAAAAAATGGAGATTAAAGAAAAAGAAGAATTGATATCAAAAATAATCAATTTTAAAAAATGGAGATTTGAAAATGTTTGAAGAATTTAAAGAAGAATTTATGGGGAATGCAGAAGATTCGGGTGTTGATAATGAACAAGCATGGGAAGATCTACTGGAATATATAAATAATAATGAAGAAATTCCCTTCGAGGAATGTTCTTGGATGCCAGAAGGAATGAGGGATAGATTGGAATCAAAGGGCTGGTCTTTTGATGGAGGCGATGGAATCCCACCGGACTAAAATAATTATAAAATAAAAATTACATTACCGGTTTTTTGATTCGATTCAGATCAATGCGCTTCAATGCCCAAGATACAATGCAAGAAACAGGCAAAATCCTGGAATAAAATTTATGGTCAAGAAACGCCTCCTCTTTATTGTCTTTTTTGCTTTCATCATCCTCATCACCACCTTTGCCCATGCGGATATCTCCGGCAAAGTTGTTGGGGTGGCTGACGGCGATACCATCACAGTTCTTGAAAACCAGACTCAATACAAAATCCGCATATTCGGCGTTGATTGCCCGGAAAAAAGTCAAGATTTTGGTACACAAGCCAAACAATTCACATCTGACCTTGTATTCGGTAAAACGGTTCAGGTCATACCCGAAGAGGCTGACCGATATGGCCGCACGGTGGGAACGGTCATGGTTGATGGGAAGTGCCTCAATGAAGAAATCGTCAAGGCCGGATTTGCATGGGTTTATCACCAGTATTGTAAAAAGCCGATATGCGATCAGTGGAATCGGTATGAAGAGGCAGCCAAAAACGCCAAGATAGGCCTCTGGAGCCATCCCAACCCAACACCGCCCTGGGAATTCCGGCACGGTGCCAAGGCATCATCTAAAACAGAAAATATCTCAACCACTACCAATGCCGCCATCGCCTACCATGGGAACGTTAAATCAATGATATTCCATGCGCCAGGATGTAAAGCTTTTAACTGTAAAAACTGTACGGTTGTTTTTCATTCAAGGGCAGAAGCTATAGGAACTGGATATAAACCCTGTGGGATGTGTAAACCATAATATTTTTATTGAAATTGCCCCGATAAAAAAGGTGATCATTTTAAGCTAACCATGGAAAAGAATAATAAAACGCGACCCCAGTATGTCCTTGACGCACTAACGACAGGAAAATCACTGCTGGCAATTGATATCACACAGATGGTTTCAGAGGCATCAGGTGAAGAGGTTAAAATTCAAGATATCGGAAGCTTGATGACTAAAATTCAAAACATCCATCAGTTTCAGATTGGATATTTTATTAAAAAGAAGAAAACGCGGCATGCTTATGAATATCGCCTGGTCCATGAAATATTGGCTCTGGCACCTAAAAATATCTATGGCCTGACTCGCAAGACGGGTAAGAATAGATTTACTTTGGAAATGGCGCTGAAAAAGATTCCCGCGTTGGAAAAATATGTCAACCCGCTCAGCCAAACTATTCCTGAAGCAGAATCAAAACCGTGGGAACTCCCAGTGATTCAGAAAGCGAATGAGAATGTTGTTGCCGTCTTTTTGAATGAGATTGAGAAAATAGGCGGGCTTAGGGTGAATTTTTATTTGAAATTGCGGTTAAAAAAGTGATTATAAATCAAGGCGTGATAATCCCATATAAAAATTTAAGCAAAGAAGCATTACGTGGGGTTATTGAAGAATATGTCACCCGAGACGGCACTGATTATGGAATTATCGAAACGGGCCTTGAACAAAAGATTGACAAGGTGTTACGGCAGTTGAAAAAAGGCGATGTGTTTATTGTATATGATGAGATGGGGGAGACGACGAATATTTTGTCAAAGGAAGACATCGCCAAAGCGGAATGTGATTGAACTGAACAGTCCCGCTCTGTCATTTTAGGCGCTCCAAATCATCCCGCACGCATAGCACCTTGAATCAGACAGTCTTCTGTTTTCAATGATTGATGATCCGCAACAATATAGCCACCAGTCTACGGTCGGTGGCTACCCAAAAAATGGATTGAAATTTTTTCTGGATTTGATTAGCGACAGAAAATTTTGATGACGGGAAAACACTATATTGTGGTCGGCTAATTTCTACATGGAATGCCGAATAGGCAAGCAAATGTGCATTCAGAAACAGTTAAGTTCAATGATTTGAAGCTGAGGCAGACTTTGTTTTAATCTGCTTCAAAAGGAACTCAGGCGGCTTTTGCAAAAATTAATTGACCAACTTACCAGTGTATACCGCAATATGTCCCACCGGAAATCCGATAACTTCAGCTTTTTGGAACCTGTCTTTTCAATTATTCTCAAGGCCAGAGCAAGTCATCTTTTGCATATATGATTTATAGGCTCCGACCATGAGTCCAATCCGAGATGGGATCTTATATTTTTCCATGCATTATCATTAGGTATAAAGTCACGAGCCCAATGGGATTGCTCCCTTTTGCTTTTGATAACCGATTTAAATTTATTTAAATACTTGAAATAGATTTTAAATATGTTAAGCAACAAGCAGTTTTCTGATGTCATGCGTATTGACAAAGATACATAATAAAACAATCGTTTAAACAGGAGAAAATATAATGAAAAAGAAGACGATTCGGGGTGCCTTGTTGATTGCAGTGTTCCTGTACCTTGCACAGGTTGGATGGTGCGAAACCAGGCAGGGAGATTTTTATTTTTCTCCCATGTTTGGCGGACATTTGTTTGAAGGGAATCAGAATATTGACAATGCAGCAACTTATGTACTGGGTTTGGGTTACCAGTTTACAGATCAATTTGGGGCAGAGGCGATGTTCAATTTCACAAAAACCGATTCTGATCCAGGAAGCAGTGATATAGACGTTTATCCGATGCATTTGGATGCGGTTTATAACATTTTTCCGGACCAGAAATGCGTGCCCTATGTTGCCGCAGGATTGGGTGCTATCTCCTTTGATCCGCACGGGGATTGCAGTGATACTGAATTCATGATGAACTACGGCGCCGGCATCAAATATTTTATCTATGAAGATCTCATCGCCCTCAGGGGAGATGTCCGGCACCTGATTTCCTTTGACCACACCCAGAGCAACCTTTTGTATACCGCCGGCTTGATGTTTAATTTCGGCTGTGACAAACCGGCCCCAGCACCAGCTCCGGTCGAGACAGTTGTCGCCCCGCCCAAATTAGACAGTGACAAGGACGGCGTGTATGACTGTGACGATGCCTGTCCGGATACACCCATCGGCGTTTCTGTTGATGCAAAAGGCTGCCCGCTTGACACTGACGGCGATGGTGTTGCCGATTATAAGGATGAATGCCCCAACACCCCCAAGGGTGCGCATGTGGATGCACGCGGCTGCTGGGTCGTCGAAGGTGTTCTGTTTGATACCGATAAAGTCGATATCAAGAGTCAATACGTACAGGAACTGGATAATGTGGCCACGGTCATGAACAATAACCCCGGCCTGAAGTTTGAAATTCAGGGACATACTGATAATGTCGGCTCTCCGGCATATAACCAGAAATTGTCTGAAAAACGTGCCTGGGCGGTAAAAAATTATCTGCTCAAAAAAGGCATCAACAAAGATCGATTGACCAGCAAGGGATTTGGGTTCAACAGCCCGGCCGCAACAAATAATACTGCCGAAGGCAAGGCGTTAAACCGTCGTGTTGAGATTAAGCCCCTGTTCTAGTATCTCACACATGCGAAAACCTGCTTTCTTCTTATTTTATCAAGATACTGCTTTCATCGACTGAAATGGTTTCAGGCAGAGCCTCGCCATATTTTATTTTTCAGCCCATTACAGTTCTATCTTTATCTTTTTTATAGGACATTAAAACGGTATGCCGACAAATTCCATTCCTACACGGGGCCGAACGTTAGATTATGCGGCGAATGTATATGACTTTTTCGAATCGATTCTGCTTCTTGGCAAACAGGCGGAATACGATCAAAAGATCATCCAACTCCTTGACCTCAAACCATCGGATAAAGTTTTGGATTTGGGGTGCGGGACCGGTGTATTGTGCAAGATGATCGGGGAGAAGCTGGACACCCAATCCGGAGGCAGTGTCACCGGCATTGATGCCGCCGGGAACATGATCAAAGTGGCCAGAAAAAAAAGAGGCGCTGCAAACATCTATTTCAAGGCCATGGCCGCAGAAAACCTTGACTTTGAAGATGAGTGTTTTGATGCGGTGGTATCCAGTCTGTTTTTTCATCATGTGCCGCTTGATTTAAAGGAAAAAGCACTTTCCGAGGCGTATCGAGTGCTGAAACCCGGCGGTCGCCTGGTCATCGCGGATATGCACCGGCCCACCACCATGATGGGCGCAATTGTGTCGCACATTTCCAGATGGTTTTTCATGCAGCCCCAGATTGCGGAAAACATCCGGGGGGTGTTGCCGCAACTGATCGCGTCAGCCGGGTTCGCCCAGCCCCATATCGAAACCATGTATTTCGGTTACATCGCCGTTTTCACCAGCAGGAAATAAGGGGTCATTTCAGTTTGGATATTATTGATATTTTAAAGGATATGTGCGGTTCGGATTCCAAAGACCCTTATTGCCCACTGGCAACGGACCTCCAGGAGGGACTCGGCCTTTACTGGCAAACCGCCGGGACCATTCTTGAGGACAGCGGGATATCGCTTTCCAGTATATCCGGCGAATTCCTGGCATTGGCCTTCAATTTTTTTTCAGCGCTGTTTCTTTATTCTTATTTTCGTGCGGGAATTCCGAAAGACCGAAGGGTATTGTACGTCGCCGTCAATCAATGCCTGCGTGGCATGGTGACAGGCTGCGACAATATTCTGGATAATGAATATAAACAAACGCTGGCCACGGACCTTCCGGAAGAGAGCCATAAATTCCGGTCCATCATCGACATCATGGTGTCGGACAGGGTGCTTTTCAACATGCTGACCGATTACTGCGTTCAAAACGGCCTTTCTCTGGATACGGCCAAAAAAAGCAGCGCAGCATCCCTAACCGCCCTAAGCCGAAGCGGCGTTCAGGAAGCTTCCGAAGAAGCGGGGATTTCCATGAGGCTGCCTCCTGATGAGGTGATTTCAAAAGTCCATCATTATAAAACCGGCAGTCTGTTTGAGTGCATCTGGGCCGTCCCGGCTGTCATGGAAGCGGAAATAAGCCCCAATGTGGCGGGCCTCAAGCAGGGATTGCACGATATAGGGATCGGCTGCCAGATTTTAGACGATATGATGGATCTCGTGAAGGATATCGAAGATCGGCGGCACAATTTTATCGCATCCTTGGTTTATCATGGTGAAGACGCCGGGATCAGGAAAAGGTTGCTGGAAAAACCATCTTATGATTCCCCGGCCGCATTTTTTTCTGAATTTCCGCAAATTCTGAGTGATGCCCATGCCAAAGCCATGACTTTTCTTGAGTCCGGCCTGGGGAGATTGTTCCGGGAAGATCATTTATATATGAAACAGCCCGCCGCAGCGTTTCTGGTCAAACGCATCGGTGTGGCGAATCTTTTCAATCAATTGGGAAGAGCGCTCCCATGACCCCGCCCCTCGTTTCCCTTCGATTCATCTTTCACATGGGGTTCTTGTATGTTTGGCGGTCCTGGCGGTCAACGCTGGTGCTTGCGGCAATGGTTTTCACCGCTGTCGCTGCCCTGGTGTTCCTGTCGGCGCTCGCGGTGGGAACCAATGACGCCATGATCCGCAATTCCGTTGGCCTTTTTTCCGGGCATATCACCGGCGACAACATTCCGGCGGCTGATGTGCCGCATATTTCGAATATCAAGGGCGTTAAATACGTTTTGCCCAGATGGCAACGGCCGGCATGGCTGAAAAACCGGGAGAATAAAAATTATGTCATTCTGATGGGAATTCGCCCGGACCTGGAAAAAAAAGCCGCCGCATTATGGAAAAAAACCGTTGACGGCAGATTTCCTGAAGCCGAAGAGGCATCGATATATCTGAGCGAATTCGAAAGCAGGCGATTAAATGTAAAAGTCGGTGACACTGTTCATATCCGGTTTGATGACGGGTCGCCGGAGATTGAACTGAAGGCCTGTGGAACTTACCGCACCGGGATTTCGTTTTTAGATCAGGGGATTGCATTCTGCCCGGCGGACGTCTTCCCGTCGGCAGGCGGCACAATGTCGGTTGCCGTATTCCTTGAAGAAGGGATTGACGCTGAAAAGTTCATGAAAAAAAACGCCCATCTGGCCAGCGGCATGAATCTTAAAACATGGTCCCAATTTATGCCGGACCTCAAACAGCTCATCGACCTGAATCATGTGTCCATGGGCATCGTTATGATACTGGTGTTCTGCATTGTCTCGATGGGCATATCCTGCGCGTTTATCATCTTTATTGTCAAAAATATGCGGGAACACGGCATAATGAAGGCCATGGGCATCGCCCCTTATGAATCGGCCCTGTTGATTCTGACCCAGGTGATGCTGCTCACGGGTTTCGCGTCACTATCGGGTACGATGACCGGAGCCCTGGCTGTCGCGGGATTCGGGCGTGTCGGGATCGACCTGACATCCTTTACCTCGTACAACCCGTATTTTGTCGTATCCGGCATTATTTATCCCCGGCTGACCTTTTATTCCGTTGTTCTGCCGTCATTTTTGGCGATTCTGTTCGGGTGTCTCGGCGCCCTGTGGCCGATGGTTTATGTCATCCGGTCAAGAGCGGCGGATGTGTTAAGGAGTATTTAATCTTGATTCAGGTGTCCGGAATCTTTAAAATGTTTCGCTCCGGCCGGGGTAAGGTCTTTGCCCTTAAGGAGATTTCCTTTTCCGTGGAAAAAGGCAGCAGCCTGATCCTTGCCGGCAAATCCGGTTCCGGTAAAACCACGCTGCTGAACTGTATCGGGGGTCTGGAAAAACCGGAAAAAGGCAATGTGATTTGTGCAGGAGAACAGATTCATTCTCTATCTGGAAAAGCATTGTCCCGTTTTCAACGCCGCCGGATCGGCTTTGTATTTCAGTCGGGAAACCTGCTGTCCTATCTGAACGTCATGGAAAATATCGAATTTCCGATGGCGCTCAATGAGATCAAGGGAAAACGGCGCCATGGCCGGGTTTCGGAATTACTGGATGCTGTCGGGCTTGCGGGCGCGGGTTCGGCCATGCCGTTTGAACTTTCTGCCGGGGAAACCCAGCGGGTGGCTTTTGCAAGGGCCATCGCCCATTCTCCATCCATTCTGCTCGCAGATGAGCCCACCGCTAACCTGGACTCGGAAAACGGCCGGCAGCTTATCAATTTGATGTTTTCTTTAAGCCGTGAAAGCGGCTGCACAATGGTTGTGGCAACCCATGATGCGGAGATCATTCACCCCGCCCCCCATAAACTCTTTTTAAAAGACGGACAAATAGAGGATGCCATATGAAAAAAAGATTAAAATTCTTCATGATTGGTTTCTGGCTGGTATTTCTGGTTTCAGGCTGCGCGTATCGGCACTATATGGGCATGCACGGTCCTTCAATTAAGCTTTATCCCGACATTCACCAGCAGGTCGCCCATGAGGACAGCGACTGTCTCAAATGCCATCATCCGGACCAAAACCCCGAAGGGACGCCCACCACCCATCCCGACTTTACCGGGTGCCTGAAATGCCACAATGGGGAAGTTTAAAGATTTGTGCAACTCCGCCTTCAATGCCAGACATCCCGCTTGTTAAAGATGACGATGCTCAGCGTGAGAAATATCAGGACGGAAGCAGACGAAACGCCGACGGTCCACCCGGCATACCGTGCCCAATCCACATAAATCCCTTCCGCCAGCTTGGCCATATTATCGATGGGCAGAAACAGGTAGTTTGTGAAAAGGTACTTTTGAAACAGATCAATCCGGGATAAAAAGCTATCATTGCAAGTGGATATTCTGAAACAAACCGTGTCATAGAGGCACTGAGATTAGGGGCAGGAAAATTTATAAAGAAACCTTATACCATCGAAAAGATTGGGTTTACTGTTAAGGAAGAATTGATAAAATAACAAGCTTCAATTTCCCTTCTGGAAGTGAAGAAGTGGCTAAAAACGACAGTAATGCAAAATTTTTTAGCAGTGCAGCATGTCGGTAATTTACGTAACGCCATCTGTTTTCGGGACATACAAAATGTGGGCAGTGTTTAATTTTCAATGTATCTTCGAATCGCCTTTGAATTTTGAAAAAAAGCTTGGAGTGCACATCTTTTTTGGATACTGAAGACCCAAGCATGCTTGCCTTATGTTGTCAGTCCTTCTAACTCATTAATTTTAATGAAAATTTTTATCAAAATGAAAAAATATTGTATATATCATATTATCAAATAGTTATAGCTGTTTTACGAATTAAAAAATTATAGTGACAACATAATTCGGTGGCCCTAATGGACTCCTCCCGGAATCAAGAAAACCATAAATTGTCTCATTTTCCATTTG
>QZKW01000036.1 GCA_003599885.1 Desulfobacteraceae bacterium
GATTGTGAAAAGGGCGAAATGGCATTTTTAAATAAAGTTGGCATATGTGTTGCATTACTTATTGTCAGCGCTGACGGACACAATAAAATGCGCTGTTATTAGCGACAAATGTGAACTTTGAATGTTTTTTAAAGCGTTTATGTATAAAGGAGGTTTCCTATGTTTAATTTTATTAATAATCGTCGCCCGTCCCATCGTCTGGATATATTGTCAATGGATTTCGGAACGCTTTGTTTTTTGTATCCTTCTGAAAGCGGACCCTATGTTGGTTTTCGCTCAACAGGCATCATGGACAAGGCTATTGACATGATCAAATCCGTGATCCAAAAGAAAACAAATGCCGAGTTGGCGTATTACAAGAGTGAGACGGAGTCCTTTTTTTAATTTGGACAGATTCGGGATGATTAACGTTACGATCTGATCCTCTCAAATCTTTGTTTAAGCGGGTTGGAAAAATACCGGGATATGCTGCTTTTTAGTGGTATGTCCCGGTTTTTTTTATTGGTGAGCGGGCAATACACCTTGGTGCAGGCAACAGTGGCGAAGATCCGGATAAATTAAGGAGCCGGATTCATCTATTTTTTCCTATTCACACACATGCAAATTCACCGGTCTGCGATAACATTTGCTCCGGAATGATTTCCCCTTGATATAACTTCCCAAACATGTGACAAACTTCATGCTATTATCGTCTGAAAGAGTCCTCGATATTAACGTTAATTATATTATTACAATACTTTAAAAATAAATAAGAGATAGTCCATGATGGGAATCGAAATCTTTTTCATAGCTGTTTTGTTGTTGATGGCATTTGCGGTAATGGACTTAATTGTCGGTGTATCCAATGATGCGGTAAATTTTCTGAATTCATCCATCGGTTCAAAAGTCGCCCCGTATAAAGTGATAATGGTTGTTGCGAGTCTGGGCATTCTTGCCGGAGTGACCTTTTCCAGCGGCATGATGGAGGTGGCCCGAAAAGGCATTTTTCATCCCCAGTTTTTTACCATGCCCGAGCTGATCATGATTTTCATTGCCGTCATGGTGACGGACATTCTCCTTCTAGACCTTTTTAACACCCACGGCCTTCCCACATCCACCACCGTATCCGTTGTCTTTGAACTTCTGGGGGCGGCTGTGGCCATGTCTGTTATTAAAATTATGCAGTCCAACGGCGATGCAATGGCATTGGGTGAATACATCAACACGGGCAAGGCACTGATCATCGTTTTCGGAATTCTTTTATCCATTATTGTGGCGTTTATCAGCGGTATGGTGGTGCAGTTTATTTCCCGGCTGATCTTTACCTTTGATTATCAGGAAACCCTCAAACGCTATGGCGCCATCTGGGGTAGTATCGCCATGTCGGTCATTACATTCTTTATCCTGGTAAAAGGAGCCAAAGGCGCTTCTTTTATGACTGACGAAGCGATCAAATGGATTATGGCCCACACATTACTGATCATGTTTTTGATTTTTATCGTCACTGCCGTTATTTTTCAGATCCTTATTTCATTCTTTAAAGTCAATATCTTAAAGCCTATTGTGCTGGTGGGAACCTTCGCCTTGGCTATGGCGTTTGCCGCCAATGACCTGGTCAACTTTATCGGTGTTCCCTTGGCCGGCCTGTATGCCTACAAAACGGCAATCATCGCCGCAGATCCCCTGACTATTACCATGGGGGCCCTTAGCGAAAAAGTACAGTCCCAGACATTATTGCTGCTCATTGCCGGTGCCATTATGGTGTTCACCCTGTGGTTATCCAAAAAAGCCAAAACCGTAACCGAAACAGAAATCAGCTTGAGTCAGCAGGAAGAGGGAACCGAGCGGTTTGAGTCGATTTGGCTTTCACGCATCATTGTTAATATGGTGGCTTCAATGATGAGCATTTTTCAAATCTTTTTCCCGGAGAATATCCGGAAATTAATCGCCCGCCGTATTGATCCCGGAAAATACAAACCTCTAAAAAACCTGGCTGACCGGCCTTCATTTGATCTGGTCCGGGCATCGGTCAACCTCATGGTGGCGAGCGCCGTGGTTTCGTTTGCAACGTCCATGAAGCTGCCCCTGTCCACCACCTATGTCACCTTCATGGTGGCCATGGGCTCTTCTTTTTCCGATCAGGCATGGGGCCGGGAAAGCGCCGTATACCGGGTCACCGGTGTTTTGACGGTTATCGGCGGATGGTTTATGACCGCACTGATTGCATTCGTCACGGCCTTTATTTTCGCCAATGTCATTTTTTACTTCCATGTTCCGGGATTTATGGCCCTGATCCTGTTTGCCGGCATCATGTTCATGAAAAATCACAAAAAACACAAAGGCCGTGCTGAAGAGACGGAAAGTTTGAAAATTTTCAATTTAACCCAGGTCAGTGATGCCCACATGGCCATCTCCAGCACGTTTGACCATATGGCCTATCTGCTTAAAGATATCCGGGAATCGTTTGACGTGACGTTTGATGCGCTGTTCAAGGAAGACATTGACCGGTTAACCCTGGAACGGAAAAAAGTAAAACAGATCCAGCTTGGGGCCAATATTATTATTGCTAATATTTTCAAAGTGCTGCGTCTGCAACAGAAAAAAGATGCCAGAATTTCATTTAAATACGCCCAGACCATCCGCCGGCTGCAGAAACTTTCTGATGGTCACCGGGATACGGTGGCCCGGTCCTGTAAGCATATCGGGAACAACCACAAAGGGCTTTTGGATGTTCAGATTGAAGAACTCAAAAAAATCAAAATTTGCATTCTGGATATTCTTTTAAAAGTGGAAACATCTTTCAAAAAGAAAGAAATCTTCAATTATCAAAATATTATCGACCAGTATCAGTACATGAGAGAACTGGCCAACCAGTTCAACCAGTCTCAGATTGAACGCATCCGGAAGGATGAATCCAAAACCCGGTTAACCATCCTGTTTTACGCCATTGTGGGCAACTGCCTGATGATTGCCAAGCAAAACATAAAACTTCTTGAAATATTTAATGAATCTTTTAAGTTCGACAAAGAATTATCCAACTCATACATTAAACTTGATTCACAATGATGCCGGACTTCTATTCTGGGCATTCTCGGTGGCAGTTTATAACTGAAAAAAATGTCAGAAAGATAACGCCTCAGCACATGGCCAACGTTAAGATTCTTGCCAAAAGTGAGAGCCATCCCAGTGTTGAAAATATTATTATCAAATCAAAGAAAATATTCCAACAATGAGTCTTGCCACTGTATACAGGAATATTCTATTAATTAAACTATTGGGTGAAGTTCTTGAGTTGGGGTTCCCGGATGGGAGTAACCGATATGCTGGAAACAAGCCTACCCCCATCCGCACGTCATCTGCATCAAATGTAAAAAAAATGTCGCCCCGGACCTGGATAGCCTGGATGAAATGACAAAAGAGGTCGAATTAGAGACTGACTTTAAAATTCTGAATCACAGGTTGGACTTTTTCGGTATATGCAGCAATTGTATGGCAGAAAAAGTTTAGTATATTTTTTTGCCCTTAATTGATAATCGTTATCAAAGAATATCGAATCTTTAAATCAAAGACATGAGGAGGGCAACATGACGAATGAAGACAGCAAGTGCCCGGTAACGGGCGCGACTCCAAAACCCATTGCCGGTGGTGGCACATCAAACCGGGACTGGTGGCCGAATCAGTTGAACCTCAAGATTCTTCACCAGCACTCCACTAAGTCCAATCCCATGGGCGATGATTTCAACTACGCTGAAGAGTTCAAGAAACTCGACCTGGCGGCCGTGAAAAAGGACCTCTATGCGTTGATGACAGACTCGCAGGACTGGTGGCCGGCCGATTACGGTCACTACGGAGGGCTCTTCATTCGGATGGCGTGGCACAGTGCAGGCACCTACCGTATGGGCGACGGCCGCGGAGGAGCGGGGTCCGGAAATCAGCGTCTGGCGCCTCTCAACAGCTGGCCGGACAACGTAAACCTCGACAAGGCACGCCGTCTGCTTTGGCCGATCAAACAGAAATACGGAAAAAAAATCTCCTGGGCCGACCTTATGATCCTTGCCGGCAACTGCGCCCTTGAGTCCATGGGGTTTAAAACTTTCGGCTTTGGCGGGGGGCGCGAGGATATCTGGGAGCCGGAAGAGGATATTTATTGGGGCGCTGAGGACAAATGGCTGGGCGACAAGCGCTACTCCGGCGACCGGGCCCTGGAAAATCCCCTGGCGGCTGTTCAGATGGGCCTTATCTACGTGAATCCGGAGGGGCCGAACGGCGAACCGGATGCTGTCGCTTCAGGCCGTGATGTCCGAGAGACCTTCGCCCGCATGGCAATGAACGACGAAGAAACCGTCGCACTGGTCGCCGGGGGCCACACCTTCGGCAAATGCCATGGCGCTGGCGATCCAGCACATGTTGGTCCGGAACCGGAAGCCGCACCCATTGAAGAACAGGGTCTCGGCTGGAAGAGCCGTTTCGGCAGCGGCAAGGGGGATGACACGATCAGTAGCGGTATCGAGGGCGCGTGGACGGCGAAGCCGACCCAGTGGGATATGGGCTATTTTGATTTGCTGTTCGGCTATGATTGGAATTTGGTGAAAAGCCCCGCCGGAGCCAACCAATGGGTCCCGGTCAATCCCGATAAAAAGGATCTTGCGCCTGCCGCTCACGATCCGTCGAAGCGTGTTACGACCATCATGACCACCGCAGACCTCTCTCTGAGAATGGATGCGATCTATAAGCCGATTGCAAAAAGGTTCCACGGGAACCCGGAGGAATTCGCAGACGCTTTTGCCCGGGCGTGGTTCAAGCTGACCCACCGCGACATGGGCCCCCGCTCGCGCTATCTTGGCCCTGAGGTTCCGGCTGAGGAACTGATCTGGCAAGACCCTGTGCCTGCAGTTGACCATGCGCTGATTGACGCACAGGACATCGCCGATCTTAAGGGCAAGATCCTGATTTCGGGACTGTCTGTCTCCCAACTGGTCTCAACTGCCTGGGCGTCGGCGTCCACGTTCCGCGGCTCTGACAAACGTGGAGGGGCAAACGGGGCGCGCATCCGTCTTGCGCCGCAAAAGGATTGGGAAGTCAACCAACCCGAGCACCTTGCGACGGTGATGCGGGCCCTTGAGGGAATCCAAAAGGATTTCAACAGCGCGCAGTCCGCTGGGAAGAAAGTTTCGCTCGCCGATTTGATTGTCCTGGGCGGATGCGCCGGTGTCGAACAGGCTGCGAAGAATGCCGGTCACGATATAAGCGTTCCCTTCTTTCCGGGCCGCACGGATGCGTCTCAGGAACAAACCGACGCGGTGTCATTTACCGTACTTGAACCGAAAGCGGACGGATTCCGCAACTACCTCAAAACCAAATTCAGCGTATCGGCAGAGGAGCTTCTGGTAGATAAGGCGCAGCTGCTGACGCTGACCGCTCCTGAGATGACGGTTCTCGTCGGCGGCATGCGGGTTTTGAACGCCAACGTCGGACAAGCGAAGCACGGCGTCTTCACCAAGCGACCGGAGGCGCTCACCAATGACTTCTTTGTGAATCTGCTTGACATGCGCACTGTGTGGAAGGCGACGCCGGAAGACGAAGACGTGTTCGAAGGGCGTGATCGAAAGAGCGGCGAACTCAAGTGGACCGCCACCCGTGTCGACCTCATTTTCGGCTCGAACTCCCAACTCCGGGCTGTGGCGGAAGTCTATGGATGTGTGGACTCCCAGGAGAAGTTCTTGAAAGACTTTGTAGCAGTATGGGACAAGATAATGAACCTTGACCGCTTCGACCTCGCCTGATTCCGGGATAGCGTTCTCTATGGCTGCTGAGGCATATTCCGGACTGTAAATCGAATGGCAAGGAAGATTTCCTCACCACTTGATTGATTCTTTGAATGCTCCCAAAGATGATAAACAATATATGCTTGCGGCGTTTCAATATAATTTGAAACGCCGCGTTTTTTTGTACAGGATAAACATCTGCATACTGACTGGGTAATTTAAATAAAATAAATCAAATAAATAAAAAATTTAAATATGAAAATTTTCAACTCAATTAATTTTATTATAAATATCCTTAATAATATGTAAAAAATATTATTAAGGCGGTGTAAAAATTTTTCTTGACAAACATCAAAACTAAAATTAATCTAACAACTAAAATAACATATAAAAAGGAGGATGCGATGATGGATGATGTTTTTACAGTGTATACGGCCAGCCAGTACTGTAAAGTGTCCTCTCAAACCATTATCAACTGGATAGATTCCGGGTATATCACCGCCTATAAAACTCCCGGAGGGCATCGCCGGATCAATCGCAAGGATCTGGAAGCCTTTATGAATAAACAGGGCATTCCCATCCCCTCGGAAATCGCTGATGAAACCCGCCGCCGGATTCTTGTGGTCGACGATGATCCCATTATCGTTGAGTCCATTGTCCAGTCATTGGAAGAGGATGAACACGATTATGAAGTCATCTCCGCGTCGGACGGATTTGAGGCCGGTCTTCAGGTCAATCATTTCAAACCCCATTTGTTGATTCTGGACATCATGATGCCGGATATCAAAGGCTATGAGGTGTGCAAGAAAATCAAGTCCGCCAAAGACACCAAAGACACGAAAATTATTGTGCTGTCCGCGTATCTGGATGAGGAAAAATTCAACCAGATGAAAGAAAACGGCGCGGATGCCTGTTTTTCCAAACCCCTGCCCCTGTCCCAGTTGAAGGCGGAAGTGTCCCGTTTGCTTGAATCCTAATCTTTTGGCCTGGCATCCGGCCAGGAGAGGAGGCAGCAATGAAACTGAAAGAAGCTCTGAAACGCAAAAATTTTGTCGTTACATCCGAAGTTCAGGCCCCCATGGGCCAGGATCCCCAGGAACTTGTTGAAAGCCTGAAGTCGGTTCGGGGCCGGGTGGATGGCGTGTCCCTTTCGGAAAATGAATTTGAGGGGGTGGTGGGCGACACCATCAAAACCTGCGAGGTTTTGAAGGAAAACCGTTTTGAATCCATCTATCAGACAACAACCCGGGATAAAAACCGTCTCCAGCTCCAAAAAGACCTGCTCGACGCCCATGACGCCGGTATCGACAATCTGCTTGTATTTACGGAAGACTACCGCATCACTGGCGACAGTCTTCAGGAAATGATGTTTTTCCATGTGGATGCCGGAAAGCTCAATTCGGTTCTCGAACATATCCAGCAGGGCCGGACCGTCGAAGGCCAGGAACTTCGGGAAAGCGCCGAGTTTCTCATCGGTTCCGGCGTGGAATCCGGGTGGGGTAAAAACGTGCCGGATCTGGCGATGAAGGAAATGGAGGAAATGACCCGCATCGGGACCGGATATTTTCTGACCACCCCGATTTTTGACCTGGAACGGTTTGAAAAATTTTTAAGCCGGACCCAGACCTTTGGCGTTCCGGTCATCGCGGAAGTCATGATCCTTCGCACGGCCGGCATGGCCCGGTTTTTAAACCGGCATTTAAAATCCGGTCTGGTGCCTGAATGGATGATCCAGAAACTGACCAAGGCTGTGGACAAGGAAAAAGCCAGTATCGAACTGTTTGCGGACACCGTCAAAGGCTTGAAGCATCTCTGCCAGGGAGTCCATATCATTACTATTGGGGGTGAAGAAAAGCTCAAAAATTATCTGGACGCTGCCGAACTGAAATAATTCTCTACCTCAACTGAACCCGCGACCCGAGCAGGCGACACGAATCCCCCGCGCCCTTTTTGTCATTTAAATACAGGGAGCCGATTGTGGAAAGCATTGTACTCAATATCAACGGTCAAAAAGTTTCATGCCCTCCCGGTGCCAGTATTTATGAAGCTGCTGAAAAAAATGGCATCAGGATCCCCACCCTTTGTTATCATCCGGAGTTAAAGCCCCACGGCGCCTGCAGGATGTGTCTGGTGGAAGACGAAGCGTCCGGCAGACTCATGGCGTCGTGCGTGACCCCGGCGGCCCAGGGCATGTCGGTGCTTACCCATACCCCGAGGATTATAAACCATCGCCGCAACATTGTCCGTCTCATGATGGCGGAACATCCGGAATCATGCATTGTCTGCAACAAGGGCAATCGCTGTGAATTGCGGCAGATCGCTGCCAATCTGGGCGTCGGTGAATACGGCCTTTATCCCATGCCCAACCCCATTCCGTTTGAGCAGCTCAACCCGTTTATCACCCGGGATTTAACCAAATGCATTCTTTGCGGCAAATGCATTCGCGCGGACCATGAACTGGTGGTCACCGGCGCCATTGACTACAATCACCGGGGATTCAAGTCCCGGCCCGCCACTCTGTATGAAAGACCTCTGGAAGATTCCATCTGCACATTCTGCGGCACCTGCGTGTCCATTTGTCCCACCGGCGCGCTGGGTACCAAGAACACGCGGTATGCGGGAACGCCTGAAATTGAAATGGATTCCATTTGCGGGTTTTGCGGAGCCGGGTGCAGCCTGACCATGGGAGTGGCAGGGCGGACCATTGTGGACGTCAACCCCTCCCGCCGGAAAGTGTCCGTGAATGGCGCAACTCTGTGTATGCGCGGTCATTTTGCCAATGATTTTCTCAATTCACCAGATCGCCTTACACTTCCCATGGTCCGGAATACCGATCCGTCGGCCAAAGAAATGCATATAACGGCAGAATGGGATGAAGCCATCTCCCTTGTTGCCTCCCGGTTGTCGGATATCCGCAGGACGCACGGGCCCCAAAGTCTCGCATTTATCGGATCATCCAAATGCAGCAACGAAGAGAACTATCTGTTTCAAAAAATCGCCAGGGAGATTTTTGCAACTCCCCATGTAATGAGCGCCGGGTGGGAAGGCGGCCAAAGGCTGCTGGCGAAACTCGACGATAAGACACTCGGGGCTTGCCGGGTATCACCCCTGGCTGATCTTGAAAAATCCGAGGTTATTCTGGTGGTGAATGCCGACCCTGAAAGCAGCGTGCCGGTGGCCGGGTATCATATCAAACGTGCCGCCAGAAACGGGGCCCGTCTGATTGTGATCGACGCTGTGCAAACCGATCTGGCCCGGCGGGCTGCTTTATGGATAAAACCCAACCCCGGCGCATCCACAGCAGCCGTCCTTCAGGCTCTGGCAAGTCTGATGGTTACGGATAATCATTACCATCAAGGGTTCGTCGAACAGTTTTGTTCCAATTTCAAACCATTCAAAGCATCTTTATCAATCATTCGCCCGGACCAAGCAGCCGCACAAAGCGGCGTTCCCCTTAAATCCCTGAAAACGGCAGTGGACCTGATTAATGGCAAAAAAACAGCATTTGTCATGGGCGCCAATCTCCTGGATTCCCCGGACGGAGAGCAAACCCTGGACGCCATATTAAACCTTTGTTTTCTGACCGGCGGTATCGGGCTGAAAAGTTCCGGGCTGTATGTGCTGGCCCCGGAAAACAATCTCGCAGGCGCCCTGGACATGGGGACCGCGCCGGATCTGCTGCCGGGCCTGGTCAAAATCAGCGGGGACGGGAAAAGAGGCATAGACCCGGGAGCTTTCATCGAAGCGGCTGAAGCCGGAAAGATCAAGGCCGTCTATATCATGGGGGAAAACCTGTTGCGGTCTTTGCCTCAACAGGACCGGGTGGCTGCTGCTTTGAAAAAACTCGAATTCGTGGTTGTTCAGGACATTGTCCGTAATCGGACCTCTGAACTGGCGCATGTTATACTGCCGGGAGCGGCGGTTTATGAAAAACACGGGTCATTCACCAATATGGAAGGCCGCATTCAAACCTTTGCCCCGGTGGCCCCGCCGCCGGGAAAGGCAAGGCCAGATTGGGAAATTTTAAGTCAGATCATTCGGGCTATGGGATATCCTGAACAATATCAAAGTATTGAAAAAATACGTCAGGAAATCCGGCATGCAGTTCCAATGTATCAGCGCTTGGGCAATCATTACCAGGAATGGGTGCGAAACACGGAAGCCGGGAGCCCGTTTTCCGGCGATGCCGCCCGGTTTTCTTTTTTTCCGGTGTCCGCCTTGCCGCCATCCGCTTCTGATCCCGACTATCCTTTGCTGGCCCAAATCCGCCCTGTCCGGTATCATCTGGGCAGCGGAACGCGCACCAGCCGCTCAGGCCGCGTTCAGGCATACGGCAAAAAAGGGGAGATCGAACTTGGGCCTGAAACCATTCGTTCCATCGGTGTCAATGGCTCAGGCCGCGTTCGGGTGATTTCCCGGTTTGGCGCTATTGAACGCGAATTTAAGGAAAACCTGAAACTTCCTGAAGGACTGGCTCTGATCCCCATGGCGCTCAACCGCAATGACGCCTTAAATCTTGCGGATCTCATGGGCAATAGTGACGCGAAGGCACTCGGCTGGACTGTCAGCCGGGTTCGCATTGAAAAAATTTAACCCAGGGAGTGGTATAATATGGATTCGAACCCGAGCCATCAACCAATTGACTGGAAAACGCTGACCGAAATTATTGAAGCGCACCGTACCCGGAAATGGAGTCTGATTCCCATGCTTCAGGCTGTTCAGGAAGCCATCGGTTACATTCCGCCGGAAGCCATTGAACCCATTGCCGATGCCCTGAATATGCAGCCTGCTGAGGTCCAGGGAGTGGTCACCTTTTATGCGGGCTTTTCCCTAAAACCCAAAGGCAAATGCGTACTCAAAGTGTGCCGGGGAACCGCCTGCCATGTCAAGGGCAGCCGAAGCATCCTGCGCCACGTTAAAAACGAGTTGGATCTGGAAGAGGGCGAAACAAGCGCAGATTATCAATTCACCCTTGAAACCGTGGCCTGTTTGGGCGCGTGTTTTCTGGCCCCCACCATGATGGTGAACCGGGATTATTTTGGAAAACTCAATCCCACCAAGGTGACATCCGTGCTGGGGCAATACCGAAAAAACAGGGAGGATGATTAATTCCAATGAAAAAACTCTCTTCCATCGGACAACTCGAATGGCTCCGCAACCAGATTCTTGCCGACACGAACAAGGGGAAAACGCAGATTCATGTGTGCATGACTGGCTGCCGCGCTTATGGAGCGGAACAGGTGCGCGATGCGATTAATGACGAAGTGACGAAACAGGGGCTGGCCAATGAAGTGGAAGTCCGGTCCACTGGCTGTCACGGCTTTTGCGCCAAAGCGCCGGTCATCGCCATTGAACCGCTTGGGGTACAGTATCAGGAAGTCAATCCCGAAGACGCCGCTGAAATTGTCGGTAAAACATTGAAAAATAATCAGTTAATCGAGCATCTGGCCTACCGGGATCCCAAAAGCCTTAAGCCCATTTTTTACCGCAATCAGATTCCTTTTTATATGAAGCAGGAACGGCGGGTGCTGGCCAATTGCGGTAGGATTGACCCCACCAAAATCGAGCATTATATCGCAGCCGGCGGGTATAAGGCCTTAAGCAAGGCATTGTCCGGGATGACACCGGAAGCGGTGATAGAGGAAGTCAAGGCCGCCAAGGTCCGGGGCAGGGGAGGGGCTGGTTTTCCGACGGGGTTGAAGTGGGGATTCGCCCGTCAGACCCAGTCGTATCCCAAATATGTCATCTGCAATGCGGATGAAGGCGACCCCGGCGCATTCATGGACCGAGCCATTCTGGAAGGCGACCCTCACGCGGTGATTGAGGGAATGCTGCTGGGGGCCTATGCCATGGGCGCGGAATACGGCATTATTTATGTTCGGGAAGAATATCCGATTGCCGTAGAGCATCTTAATCTCGCCATTGCACACACCGAAGAGATGGGCCTCACCGGAGAGAATATTCTGGGAACCGGGTTTAATTTTAAGCTGTCCCTGAAAATGGGAGCCGGTGCCTTTGTCTGCGGTGAGGAAACCGCGCTCATGGCCTCCATCGAGGGCAAACGGGGCATGCCGCGTCCGCGCCCGCCGTTTCCGGCCCAGGCCGGTCTGGACGCCAAGCCCACCAATATCAATAATGTGGAAACCCTGGCCAATATTCCGCTGATCATTAAAAACGGTTCCGGTTGGTATGCTGAGGTGGGAACGGAAAACAGCCGGGGCACAAAAATTTTTTCCCTGGCAGGGAAGGTCAACAATACCGGGCTGGTGGAAGTCCCTATTGGCGCGACTATCAGGGAAGTGGTGTTTGATATCGGCGGCGGTATTCCCAAAGGCCGGAAGTTCAAGGCCGTGCAGATGGGCGGACCGGCCGGTGGCTGCGTTCCGGCCCAGTTCCTGAATCTGCCCATTGATTACGACACGATTCAGCGCATTGGCGCCATTATGGGTTCCGGCGGCATGGTGGTGCTGGATGAAAATAACTGCATGGTTGAAATCGCACGGTTTTTCTTAAGTTTTACCCAGTCTGAATCCTGCGGCAAATGCGCGCCCTGCCGTCTGGGAACCACCCAGATGCTGGAAATTCTCACCCGTATCACTCAGGGCAAAGGAAGCCTTGCGGACATCGACACCATCAAATCCATTGGCGAAACCATGGCCGAGGCTTCCCTTTGCGGTCTGGGCCAGGCCTGCCCCAAACCCGCCCTGTCCACATTGCGGTATTTTGAAAAAGAATATCTGGAACACATCAATGAGCACCGGTGCGCAGGCGCAGTCTGTGATTCCATGGTGATATCGGCCTGCCAGCACGCCTGCCCGGCTGGCATTGACGTGCCCAATTATGTGGCGGCCATTGCTGCAGGCAACTACCGACAGTCAGTGGATATCATCCGCGAGCGCAATCCTTTTCCGGCGGTATGCGGCAGGATCTGTATTCATCCCTGTGAATTCAAATGCCGCCGCGGCGAACTCGATGACCCGGTGGCCATCCGCGCCCTGAAACGGTTTGCGTCTGACTGGTATTTCGACAATGTCGGGCCGGACCGAGCCCCCTATCCGGTGACCCGTTCAGAGCGGGTGGCGGTGGTGGGCGCGGGACCTGCGGGGCTGACCTGTGCATATTTTCTGGCTAAAATGGGTTATTCCACTACCGTATTTGAAGCCCAGAAAGTTGCCGGCGGCATGCTGGGAATTACCGTTCCGGAATTCCGTCTGCCCCGGCGGGTAATCGAAGAGGAAATCCGTTACATTGAAAATTCAGGAGTGAAAATCTGCTATGATTCACCCATTGACGCCAATCACACACTCAATGATTTAATGAAGGAAGGGTTTAATGCGGTGTTTATTGCATCCGGCGCTCAGGCCAGCAAACGGATCGGCATTCTGGGAGAAGATGAAGATGCAGCCGGACTGTTTTACGGGCTCAAATTTTTAAGCGATATCCGGACAGGTGCGGATCTCACGCTCAGCGGCAAAACCATCATTATCGGTGGCGGGAATGTGGCCATGGACGTGGCCCGAACGGCGCTCAGGGCCGGATCAGAGGATGTGCAGATCTTTTGCCTGGAAAGCCGTGATGAAATGCCGGCTTGGGAAAAGGACATCGAAGAAGCCGTGGAAGAGGGCATTATTTTAAATCCTTCCTGGTCCCCCACCCAGATTTACAATGAAAACGGCAAAATCAAAGGCATCCAATTCACCAAATGCGTGGCGGTGTTTGACGATCAGGGAAAATTCAATCCGTCATGCGACATCAACGATACCCAGTATCTGGATGCGGACAATATCATTATTTCCATCGGCCAGGCCCCGGATATGTCGTTTCTGCCGGAAGACAGCCAGCTTGAACGGGCCTTATGGGGCAGCCTCGTGGTGGATGAAAACACCTTGTCCACCAATGTTCCGGGTGTTTTTGCAGGCGGGGATTTCACCACCGGACCGACGTTTGTGATCCGCGCCATTGCCGCCGGAAGAAGGGCGGCCCTGGCCATTGATAAATTTTTATCCGGCGACCAGACCCGCATTCACATTCCGGATGAAAAATCCGAATTGGAACAGGATATCGGTTTGGCTCTGGATGATGAATCCACCGAGGCCCAGCCCAGGGTGACGATTGAAATGGAGAAACCCCAAGAACGCGTGAAGGATTTCCGTGAAGTGGAAAAAGGATTTTCCGCAGCAGAGGCGCATTTTGAAGCCCGGCGCTGTTTGAGATGCGATTTAGAAAAAAAGGAGAGCAGAATATGATCCGGTCCATTACCCAGATTAAACCCTTGGAAGAAATTGAGCGTCTGCTTGAAGGCTTGGGCAGGGTGTTTATCATCGGTTGCGGAACCTGCGCCACCTTGACGCAAACCGGCGGTTCGCCTGAAGTGGAGGCCATGAAAGGGCAATTGTCCGAAAAAGGCAAGGTGATTACCGGCGTGACCGTTGTGCCTGTTGCGTGCGATCATTTAACCGGCCAGATTCTGAACGATATCGCGACCCCCCTGAAACAGGCCGATGCGCTTCTGGTCATGTCCTGCGCATTCGGGGTCCAGACCATCGCCCATCAGATGGGAAAAACCGTGATTCCGGCTCTCAACACCCTTTTTATCGGCAGGGAAACCGGGGCGGGTGAATTTAACGAATCCTGCAACCAGTGCGGCACCTGCGTGATCGGTGAAACCGGGGGAATTTGCCCGGTGACCGCCTGCCACAAGGGGTTGGTCAATGGCCCCTGTGGCGGGACCAACAACGGCAAATGCGAGATCGATTCCGATAAGGATTGCGCGTGGACCGCCATTTACAATCGGCTGACCCAGCTCGGGCGCTTGGATTCCATGCGCAGGTATCAGAAACCCCGGAACCATCTGGGTGAACCCAGTCCCGGTAAATTCCGGATTCCAGTGTAGCTGGATAGGTGGACAGGCTTTAGGCTGACGGTTTTTAGGGCACGCGCAAAGGAGATTTTTTTAAAAATGATGACTTCATTCCGCCCTAAAGTTTGAATTGCTAAAGCCGAAACCTCTGAAATCAAACCCCGATTTTGTATAGAACAGTGTAACTGATTCCAAAACTTATCTGCCAAAAAAGGAAACACTCATGCCCTCTGCATTCAAAAAAGCCCTGGATTCCGGGAAATTTATCGTGACCTGCGAGGCGGCCCCCTCCAAGGGCACGAATCTGGAGAAAATGAAACACCACATTGAGCTTCTCAAGGATAAGGTGGATGCCATGAACGTGACGGATCATCAGAGTTCCGTCATGCGCTACCCTTCTTTGGGAGGCGCCATTCTGGTCAAGGAACTGGGCGGGGAACCTATCCTGCAGATGACATGCCGTGACCGGAACCGGATGGCGCTTCAGGCTGACCTGCTGTTTGCATCCAGCCGGGGCGTCAACAACGTGTTGTGCCTGACCGGAGACTCGGTCATGCTCGGCGATCATAAACAGGCCAAACCGGTTTTTGATCTGGATTCCAGCCAGCTTGTAGCGGCGGTCCGGACCATGGAAAAAGGCCGGGATATGGCCGGCAATGAGCTGGACGGGGGCGTCCGGTTTTGCGCAGGCGCCATTGTCACGCCGGAGGCCAATCCCATCGAACCCCAGTTGATCAAGTTCGAGAAAAAGCTCGAAGCCGGCGCGGAATTTATTCAGACCCAGGCGGTCTATGACATGGAAAATTTTAAAAAATTCATGGAATACGCCCGCCAGTTCCCGGTTAAAATTCTGGCCGGCATCATCCTGCTCACCTCTGCGCCCATGGCCCGGTTCATGAACAAAAACGTGGCCGGGGTCCGGGTGCCTGAAGAACTGATAGATGAAATGGCGTCAGCGCCAAAAGGCGGCGCGCTGAACAAAGGAATTGAAATCGCGGGTCGCATGGTCAGGCAGATCAAGGAAGAGAAAATCTGCGACGGAGTCCATATTATGGCCATCGGTAAAGAGGAGAAAGTGGTGGATATTATGCAGGCGGCCGGGCTGCTATAATAATGATGAGTGATTCCATGTCCGGCGGGGAAAGCGCCGTTTGTTAGGAATTATGAAGCATATCTCATAAAAAATCAGGACTGAAACTGCATTTTTTTGACGCGGCTTGGCTTAATTATTTGTTAAAAATTTAATATGTTATTGGTATGTCAGCCGGTATTGAAAGCCGGGCCAACCCCCTCGGTTTTCAAGTTGCCGCCCGGGCGGCAACTTGCCGTCAATAGTTCGGATGCGTGATGATATCCTCAAGGCGAAAAGTCGATTAATTCGGTATGGCGTCCATGGAATTCCGGGGGATCACTTCCGTTTTCCGGCCAATCGATAAATTTCCATGTCTCTGCGGGGGCCGACGGCCAGCACATACACCACCACATTTTTTTCATGCACCTGATATACCACGCGAAAATCTCCAACACGCAATTTTCGAAAATCGGCCAAATTCCCGGACAAGGGAACGCCAAACTGCAATGGCGCACGAGTCAATTTTTCATCAATCGCCTTTACGATTCGCCGCGCGGCGGACGGGCCAACGCTTTCAAGGTCTTCTTCAACGGCATGATGGTAGAGAACGGTCCATGTCATGCCCCGAATTTCTCCTTAATATAATCGTGAGACAAAGCGTTTTTTTCATCAAAACTTTCCACCCGTGCCAGGGCCATGGCCGTGAGCCGGAGGTCTTCCATTTCCTCCTGCATCGCCTCATATGTCTCCATGGACAGAAGAACGGCCTTGGGCGAATTGTTTTTTAAAATAATGAATTTTTCAGCATCTCCCCTTTCCAGGGCGTCCAGGGAGGCCGATGTTTTTTTGGAAAGGTCCGTGGCTGAAAGATAGTCTTGTGTTCGCATAACAATAATCCTCCATAATCCGATAATTGTTATGACAATAATCGGATTATTATCCTTTGTCAACAGGGAGAAGAAAAAATCAAAATGAATGATTGAATGATTGAAAAATCAAGGGGTAACCCATAACACAAAAAGAAGAAACCGTTCAGACGGAGCTTTCTGCATTGCGGGCTGGGTTCTTTTGTTACTTTTTTTGATGAACTTTTAAAAAATCAAATTTTCCAGATTTTTTAAAAGTTTATCTTTTTTTTTGCCAAGAAAAGTAAAAATGACAGGGGGTTGCCGGGGATATCGGTTAAAAAATCAATTTAACTGAGAAAATCATCGTTTTATCCGGAGCCTTTTATTGTTGGAGTTCGATATGGCGTCCCCTGAATTCCAAAACGAGCTTCGCGCAAGCGGCGGCTCTTCGGATGACTTTTTTTCAAAGAACAAAACCACGCCAGGCTATATGCAAAAACTTAACCGCACAATGATAAAGATTTCGGGTACGAATCCGACTGTTCGGGCAACCTGCCAAATCGGGGGATCCGATCCTCGCAGAGACCGCGAATGAAAACCTCAGCGTCTATATCTGCTATATTACAAGTGAACTTTTTGGGACCAAGCCATCCCCTTGACCATACCTCGGCCACTGGACCTTTTGGGGAATCGAAGTTGATGTAGTAAAAAGTAATGCGACACGGGTCATTCCCGCCCACCTCTATCAAATGTCCCTCCAACCTCATAAATGTCCCATTCTTGCCGCGCAGCGTTCTCGTTTCTATCTTCAGCCTCAAGGCCGGATGTAATCTCTCATTAGCACCGAGAAGTTTGGCCCAGAAATCTTCCACTTTTCGAGTGATGTCCCTCTCTTTTTCCTCTGTCCGCTGTTTTTGGAGTTCTGCGGATTCAGCCTCGCCTTTTCTCCTCTGCAATTCCTGTTCTTGCCAGGACATGTTCCCTCCTCAAGCAGGTTTTTGATTCAGGCCCAATGCTGTGATGGCCCAGGTAACCTGCATTCCCGAAAAAATGTAACGAATAATCCTTAAAAATACAGTAAATACAATATGTAAAGACGTTTTCCTCTATCAATTCAAATCGTTACAATTAATATGTGTAACGAGGTAAGAATCCAGTGTTTACAAGAGGTTTAATGATCCTCGTTACAATAATTCGGGAATCCAGAAGGTAACTGTAAGTATTAAGCGCCTCATATCCGATTTCCTCCTTTCCGAAGTTTCTCCATAACAAACGATTCAAAAGTTTCTGGATATCTCCAATAGTCAGAAAGACTCATTTCACTTAAATGGTTGCCTGAATATTTTACAATCGGCAACAAGTATTTTTTAACTTTGTATCCATCTATTTACACAATATATGTACCCATTCAGGGGGCGCTGATTTTCGTTTAACCTCCTGATGTTACTATGTTTTTAATTAAGCATATAAGCAATTGAAATAATTGAAAATAAAA
>QZKW01000050.1 GCA_003599885.1 Desulfobacteraceae bacterium
TTTAGAATGATTTCTCCGAAATTTTCTAAAATTCTTTTCGGCAGGTTCTCCGGTGCTCGGCTGCGGGACAATGGGATTCGCCAGCACGAAGCGGGTTGGGTGTTTCCTGAAGATTGCTCTATTTTGCAGATTTAGAGGCCCATTGCGATGCGGCCCTGAACCTGATGGTTTCCGTGGATCACGCGGGCAAACTGTTTGAGCGGGCCGAAGCCGAAAATCCGCCGGGCAGAATATATGAACCCAACGCCAATGCACCTGACGCGACCCGCATATAGCGAGTTTTTGACCGCGCCACGGAAACCGAAGGGACAGGGAGCTGTCCGCAGCGCACGGGCGGGTTTCTTTTGTTACTTTTCTTTGCCCGACAAAGAAAAGTAAATAAAAACAGTGGTTTCAATTTAATTTAAAAGCTGAGGAAATCCAAATCGTCAGCTAAACGATGGATTAGCTTCGCTAATCCCCCCTATGGAAGCTGAAATTGTGAGTTTGATCACCTTTCCAATCGTAGGAGCGGGCCATGCCCGCGATTGCGGGAATATTCGCGGGCATGGCCCGCTCCTACAGGTAACAGATTAAGGACTTGACCCGATGCCTAATTTTATCTCCGAAGACCAGATTGAAAAAGCGGCCATCGCCCTTCTCAAAAACACTTACGGCTACCGCACCCTAAACTGCTACACAGCCGACGTTGAAAACCCAAACGACAAATCCGGCCGAACCGCCAAGCAGGAAGTGGTGTTTTCCCATATCCTCAAAGCCCATGCCGTCAAATTCAATCCCGCCATTCCCGAATCCGTTATCGATCAGGCCATTGAACGTCTGACCGCCCGACGGTTCGCCATGTCCCCCATTCTCGCGGGCAAAGAAGTCTACGGCCTGATCCGGGACGGGATTCCGGTCCAGTATGAAAACCCGGAAGGGAAAACGGAACACGGCATTGTGACGGTCATCGACTTTAACCATCCGGAAGAAAATGATTTTCTCGCCGTGACCCAGCTTTGGATCAAGGGCGACCGCTATCCCCGGCGACCGGATATTCTCATTTACGTCAACGGCCTGCCCCTGGTGTTTATGGAGTTGAAAAACTCCAATGTCAACATCCGGAATGCGTATGATGACAACCTGACCAACTACAAGCACGATATCCCGCTGCTGTTCCATTACAACGCCTTCTGCGTCCTCTCGAACGCCCTTGAAACCAAAATAGGCAGTTCCTCGGCAGGCTTTGAGCATTTTTTCAACTGGCTTCGGCCTGATGACGAGACGGAAAAAGTGGACCGCAAATCCATTGAAACCCAAGGCACGAGCCTGGAACGGTTGATTCACGGCCTTTTCCCCAAAGACCGGTTACTGGATTACGTTGAGAATTTTGTCCTGTATTATAAGGACAGCACGAAAATTGTTGCCCAGAACCACCAGTTTATCGGCGTCAACAAGGCCATTGAATCGTTTAATCAGCGAGACGGGAAGCACGGGAGGCTCGGGGTTTTCTGGCACACCCAGGGGTCGGGAAAAAGTTTTTCCATGATTTTCCTGTCCCGCAAGATTTTCCATAAGTTCACCGGCAATTACACCTTTGTCATCGTGACCGACCGGGAAGACCTGGACGGCCAGATTTACCGCAACTTTCTGGATACCGGGGCCGTGAGCAAAAACGAGGCGGCACGGCCGAAAGATTCCGCCGAGATGCGGGATTTTTTGGGGCGGAACATGCGTCTGGTGTTCACGCTGATTCATAAATTCCGCTATGACAAGGGCAAAGCGTACCCGCTGCTTTCGGACCGAAACGACATTATCGTGATCGTGGATGAAGCCCACCGCACCCAATACGCATCCCTTGCGGAAAATATGCGCAAAGGCCTTCCGAACGCCCAATATTTCGCCTTCACCGGTACGCCGCTCCTGGGACGGGACCGCAAGACCAACGCATGGTTCGGCGATTATGTGAGCGAATACAACTTTGTCCAGTCCATTGACGACGGGGCCACCGTGCCGCTTTTTTACCAGAAGCGGGTTCCGGAAGTCCTGATTCAGAATGAGAATTTGAGCGACGAGTTCTACCAGATACTGGAAGATGAAAACCTGGATGAACGCGCCCAGGAAAAGCTGGAAAAAGAATTCGCCACGGAGATGGAAGTCATCAAGCGGGACGACCGGCTGGACACCATCGCCAAGGATATTGCAGCGCATTTTCCGGGTCGCGGATACCTGGGCAAGGGGATGGTAATCTCCATTGACAAGTTCACCTGCGTCAAGATGTTCGACAAAGTTCAATCTTTCTGGAAAGCGGAGATCAAAAAGCTGGTGGGACAAATCGGCAAAGCCCGGAATGAATCACTGAAACAGCGGTTGCAGAAAAAGCTGGATTATATGCGGGCTGTGGAAATGGCGGTGGTCATCAGCGAAGACGCCGGGGAAGAGGCGCGATTCGCCAAACAGCATCTGGATATCAAACCCCACCGCTTGAAAATCAATGCATTTGATGAAAACGGGCATGACATCGAATACCGGTTCAAAGACCCCGCTGATTCCTTGCAACTGGTGTTTGTGTGCGCCATGTGGCTTACCGGGTTTGACGCGCCCACGGTCTCGACCCTGTATATCGACAAACCCATGAAAGACCACACCCTCATGCAGACCATCGCCCGGGCCAACCGGGTGACATCCCACACGGTGGCCGGGGTTCCCAAGGCCAACGGGGAAGTGGTGGATTATTATGGCGTTTTCCGCAACATGAGAAAGGCCCTGTCGGATTACGCCCTGGGGGATGATAAAAAAGCGGAAACGCCGGTTCAGGATAAATCCAACCTCTTCACCCTGCTGGATGACGCGATTCTTCAAGGAACGTCTTTTTGCAATTCAAAAGGGATCAACCTGAGTGACGTACTGGACGCCGGAACAGCCTTTAATAAAATCCAGCTTTTTGAGTCCTTTGCGGACACGCTGCTGGAAAAGGACACTTACTGGAAAGAATTCAAGGTGTTTGAGAACACCATTTCCGCGCTGTATGAAGCCTGCAAACCGGAAATTCTGGAAGGGCATTTCCGGCCGCTTGTTCCGGTATTCCAATATTTGCGGGGCGTTGTGGAAGCCCATATCGGCCGGGCGGATATTGATGCGGTCAAGCAGAAAATCGGCGACCTCCTGGATCAGAGCATTGTGACTGCCAACGGGGAAATGTTTGTGGCCGAAGCAAAAGCGGAATTCCAGATTGTTAGAAAAGGAAAAATCCTGAGTTTAAGCAAAATCGATTTTGCGAAGCTGAAAGAAGAATTTACGGAAAAGGAATTCAAACATATTGAAATCGCAAGCTTACGTGAATTCATCGAAAAGAAACTGGAAGACATGCTCAAAGAAAACAGCACCCGCGCCAATTTTGCCGAAAAACTCCAGGAAATCATCAACCGGTACAACGCCGGGGGCATGACCACGGAGAATTATTTTGATGACCTGGTGAATTACGCCGAAGACATGAAAGCGGAAGATGAGCGCCACATCCGGGAAGGATTGACCCCGGACGAACTGGAACTCTTTGATATTTTAAAGAAAGAAAAGATGACCAAGGCGGAGGAAATCAAGGTCAAAAACGCGGCCCGGCATTTATTGAAACGGCTCATTGAAGAACAGCCGAAAGTGCTGGTTTGCGACTGGTTCAAGGACATGCAGAGCCGGATGCGCGTGAAGACAGCCATAGAGGAAGTGTTGGATAAAGATTTGCCTGAAACTTATAGAAAGGTTTTGTTCAAGCAAAAAAGCCAGAAGCTGTATGAACTGATCTTTGAATATGCCTCAAAAGGGTCCAAATGGGCGGCATAGCAGGGGAACGGGCATTTTCCGGATTTATAGAGAATATTTCAGAGATTCAGTGTCTCCATTTAAAATAAGATTCATAAGGGTCTAATGACAAATTCAAAAAACCACCCATGGCTGAAAACAGGAATTCTTTTGACAATCATCGGAGCTGCGGCCGGGATGCTGTTATCATCCTGCTCCGGCTGCGCAAACCTTGTCCCGGATTTTGACGAAGAAACCTGGCGTGACCGGGTGGCGGCTACCAATTCCAAAGACCTTTATGCCCCCCATGAAAAGGATGGGGTCTTTTTCAACCCCTGGATGCCCATGGAGAAAAAAAGTTTCCTGTCTCTCCTGCGATGGAAATTGGCCCCTTCCCTTGAGTATACCGAAGCGGAAAAAACCTTTCTGCCGAAGGTCATCCCTGATCCTGTGCAGCGCATCCGGGCGGCGGGAGATAAGGATTTCATCTTCTGGGTGGGCCATAACACATTTTTCATTCGCACAGGCGGCCGCTACTGGCTGACCGACCCCATGTTCTCGGACCGGGCGCTTTTACCGGAACGCAAAACCCCGCCGGGCATCAGCATTGATGAAATCCTCTCCATCACCGACCAGATCAACTGCGTTATTTCTCACAACCATTATGATCATCTGGACGAACGGAGCATTCGCGCCCTTCCGGACACCACCCGGTTTTTTGTGCCCAAAGGCCTGAAGAAATTTGTCACCGATCTTGGAAAAATCCATGTGACGGAAATGGACTGGTGGGAGACGGTGGATCTGGAAGGCGGCGCACGCCTGGTCTGTACGCCCATGCAGCACTGGTCCAGACGATTCGGCCAGGGGTTCAACACGACCCTGTGGGCCAGTTTTCTGATCAAAACCCCGGATGTGTCCATTTATTTTGACGGCGACGGCGGATATTTCAAGGGGTATAAAGAAATCGGGAGCCGGTTTCCCGGCATCAATTATGCCCTGATCCCCACCACGGCCTATCATCCCAGGTGGTTCATGCACTACGCCCACATGAATATTGACGAAGCAGTCAGCGCTTTTAATTATCTGGGGGCCGCTGTCTGCATTCCCGCCCAGTGGGGTGTTTTCTCTCTGGGAGATGAGCCGGCCGGGTATCCCATTTTGGACCTTCGCAGGACCATCGCGGAAAAAAATCTGGACCCCAAACGCTTTCTGATTATGGATATCGGGGGCCTGCATGTAATGGAATGAGCATTTCCCCAATAAAAAAAGCGGCCCGGAGATGCTTCCGTGCCGCTTTTTTTATTTTTTGGGTCTGACAGAAAGGGACGTCTTGAACCTACCAGCCCCATGTCAGGTAATTATGAATGGAGTCAGCCGCCTGCCTGCCGGCGCCCATGGCCAGAATAACGGTCGCCGAACCGGTCACGATATCGCCGCCCGCCCAGACCCCTTTTTTGGTGGTCTTGCCGGTGACCGGATCTGCGCTGATGTATCCCCATTTGTTTAATGTAATGGCCGGGTCCGACTGGGTCAGGAGCGGATTGGGGCCTGCGCCCACAGACACCACCGCCAGATCGCAGTCCATAATAAATTCAGAGCCTTTAATGGGAACCGGCCGGCGGCGTCCGGAATCATCCGGCTCGCCGAGCTCCATTTTCAATCCTTCAAGCTGGATCAGACGGCCATCTTCATCACCGATAAACCGCACCGGCGCGGTCAGCAGATGAAATTCAATGCCCTCTTCTTCCGCATGATGAAGTTCCGCAGCCCTGGCCGGCATTTCTTCGCGGGACCGGCGATACACGACCCTCACCCTTTCCGCGCCCAGACGCATGGCGGTCCGGGCCGCATCCATGGCCACATTGCCCGCGCCGAACACCACCACATTTTTGCCTTTGATAATGGGCGTGTCATATTCAGGGAACAGATACCCCTTCATCAGGTTGGCGCGGGTCAGGTATTCATTGGCCGAATAAATGCCGATCAGATCTTCACCGGGAATATTCAAAAACTTCGGCAGCCCCGCACCCACGCCGATAAACACGGCATCATAGCCCTCTTCAAACAGTTCATCCATACTCACGATGCTGCCGATGACCATATTGCATTCAATTTTTAAGCCGATCTTTTCCAGCATGGCGACTTCAGAAGCCACAATATCCTTGGGCAGCCGGAATTCCGGAATGCCGTATACCAGCACCCCGCCGGTTTTATGAAACGCTTCAAACAAGGTCACATCATGGCCTTTGAGCAGCAAATCGCCGGCTACAGTCAATCCGGAAGGCCCGGAACCCACCACCGCCACTTTTTTACCCGTGGCCGGCGCTTTTTCCGGCATCTCACCAATACCGTTCACCCGCACATAATCAGCGATAAACCGCTCCAGATTGCCAATCGCCACAGGGGTGTCCTTTTTGCCCAGAATACAAACACCTTCGCACTGGATTTCCTGGGGGCATACACGGCCGCAAACCGCCGGCAGACTGTTTTTCTGCCAGATTTTCCGGATGGCTTCCTCAAAATTACCACTAGCAATTTCCTTGATGAATCCGGGAATATCCACCCCCACCGGGCATCCTGAAACACAGGACGGGTTTTTGCACTGAATGCAGCGCGAGGCTTCCAGCATGGCTGTTTCCTTGCTGTATCCCAGCGGCACTTCGTCAAAATTCCGCCGCCTCACGCTGGCTGCCTGCTCAGGCATGGGCTGCCGCGGCACTTTTTCTTTTTTTACACTATTTTCAGCCATGTATTCCTCCATTTGGTCTTTGGCTTTTTTGAACCGTTAAATAAAAAAACTATTTACCGCCCAAAAGATTGCAATGTTCATCATATGCTTTTTTTTCATCGATTTCATATGCCTTGAGGCGTTTGATCAAGCCGTCAAAATCCACCTGATGACCGTCAAATTCCGGTCCGTCCACGCAGGCGAACTGTGTCTTGCCGTCCACCACCACCCGGCAGCCGCCGCACATGCCCGTTCCGTCAATCATAATGGGATTCAGGCTGACCAGGGTCTTGACGTTATAGGATTTGGTAAGCTGGGACACAAATTTCATCATGGGCACCGGGCCGATGGCCACCACGAGATCGATTTTATTGCCTTCCAGCACCTCTTTTAACGCGTCCGTAACAAATCCTTTGCGGCCATAGGAACCGTCATCCGTACAAACGTGGAAATCATCTGAAACTGCATGCATTTTGTCCTCAAGTATCAGCAGGTCCTTATTCCGGGCGCCGATAATGCTGATGACCCGGTTATCCGCCTGTTTAAATCCCCGGGTAATGGGATACAGAACCGCCACACCGGTTCCGCCGCCAACGCACACCACATTGCCCAGATGTTCGATATGGGTGGCCTTGCCCAAAGGCCCGATGACATCCTGAAACGCGTCACCGGCCTGAAGGGTTTTAAACAGTCCGGTGGATTTCCCCACCACCATATATATAATGGTGATGGTGCCCTTTTCCGGGTCGCGGTCTGAAATGGTCAGCGGAATCCGCTCACCGGTCTCATTGGCTTTTACGATAACGAACTGGCCGGGTTTCGCCTTTGCCGCAATCTTCGGGGCCAGGATTTCATTCAGAATAACGGTTCCTGCCGCCATTTCTTCCCGTTTCACTATTGTAAACATTCCATACCTCCATGTTTATGTTTTTGATTTAACCGCAGCGTTTTTTTGAGCAAATGTTCAAAAAGATCCCATACAATTTCTTCAGCTTAAAAATCAACCCTAAAATACAGTCATGATCTTTGATATCGCAAGACAAAAAACGGCATTTTTAAGTCTGCCTTAAAATCCTCTTGCAGATGAACCCATTATATTCATATATAGAAAAATTCAACAAATTGAAAAAATATTTTTTCTAAGGAGTCCTTTTGGCTTTTAAGAATCAGGAATTTGAGGGAAAAGGCACGTTCCACCGGGGCGTCCACCCGCCGGAGCGCAAACATTTTTCAGCTGATGCGCCCATTGAGGCGTTACCTGCGCCGTCCGAAGTCCTGATTCCCCTGCAACAGCATATCGGCGCACCGTGCAAGAGCCTCGTCAAACCCAAACAGGAAGTCGCTTATGGCGACGTTATCGGGGACAGCGACGCAATGATCTCCGCCCGCCTGCACGCCCCCATTTCCGGCATTGTCCAGAAAATAGCCGTGACCACCCTGCCCAATGGAAGGCATATGGAGGCGATCCATATAAAAGCAGCCGGCATCCAGTTTACTGGTGATCAGATGCGCAGGGAATTTCTGGGCGGACGGTGGTCCAAGGAAGTCGTGGGGTATGACCCGGATGACGTGACCCGGGCCATCAACGACGCCGGCATTGTGGGCCTGGGCGGCGCGGCCTTCCCCACCCATATCAAGATTTCTCCTTTTCTCAAAAAAAAGCTGGATACCCTCATCGTCAACGGGTGTGAGTGCGAACCCTATCTCACGGCGGACGACCGGCTGATGCGCGACATCCCGGAAATCGTCATCAGCGGTGCGCTCCTTTCCCGGCTGGCCCTGGGCGCGGACAACATCATTATCGGCATCGAAGAAAACAAGCCCGAAGCCATCGCGGCCATCCGGAAAGCCGCCGGGGGCACCACCATCAAAGTCGCCGTTCTCAAGACCAAATACCCTCAGGGCAGCGAAAAACATCTCATTAAAGCGGTCGTCAACCGGACCGTGCCTTTGGGCGGACTTCCATCTGACGTGAAAGTCGCCGTCAGCAACGTGACCACCATAACGGCCGTGGCCAGAGCGGTGATCCGGGGGTTGCCGCTGACCCATCGGGTGGTATGCGTCACCGGCGCGGGCATCCATCAGCCCAAACACATTTTGGCCCCTATCGGCATTTCATACCGGGCACTGATCGAATTCTGCGGCGGACTGACCCCTGATGCCGCCAGAGTCCTTTCCGGCGGCCCGATGATGGGATTCGCCTTTACCGATCTGGACATGCCTCTGACCAAAGGGACCGGCGGGGTCACTGTCCTGACCCGTGACGACATTAAAAAAGCAACGGAAACCGCCTGTCTCCGGTGCGGCAAGTGCGTGGATGCATGCCCCATGAATCTGGTGCCTTCAAGGCTTGCGGTTGCCGCCAGACACCGGGATATGCCGCTGGCTGAAAAGTATAAAATCCGGGCCTGCATGGAATGCGGCTCCTGCGCCTATGTCTGTCCGGCCGGCATTCCCCTGGTCCAGCTGATCCGTGTGGGCAAGGCGATGATCATGGCAAGCAGCGCCCGGAAATAATATTCAAACAAGTGACACCTCATGACTGAAACACCCGATTTTATAGAACCCATAGACAATACGCCCATCGAACCACCGTCCCTTATTCAGGTCGGACATTCGCCGCATCTGTCCCATGCGTCATGCTCAACGCAACGCATGATGATGGATGTGCTGATAGCCCTGATCCCGGTGACCGGAATGGCGGTTTATATATTCCGTCTGTATGCAATCAAACAAATCGCCATCTGCCTGGCCGTATGCTTGATAGCCGAAGCCGTATTCGTCAAAATGCGCGGCCGGTCTTTTTCCCTCACGGACGGCTCCGCCGCAATCACCGGCATCATCCTTGGCCTGTCTTTGCCGGGTCCCGCCCCCTGGTACGTGGGCGTGATCGCATCGGTGGTGGCCATCGGCATCGGCAAGGTGATTTTCGGCGGTCTGGGAATGAACCTCTTCAATCCGGCCATGGTCGGCCGGGCGTTTGTCATGATTTCTTTTGCCGGTATTATGGCGGCATCCGGTTATGAAAGCGCGGTCAGCGGCATCGACGCCATCACCCAGGCCACCCCACTGAACGCATTCAAGCAGATGGGGATTTCCACCCCCCTCAAAGATCTGTTTTTCGGGTTCACCAACGGCAGCCCCGGCGAAACCAGCGCCCTGGCCTGCCTGATCGGCGGAATTTTTCTGTGCATCCGGCGCACCGCTTCCTGGGAAATCCCCGCCGGCATCATTGGAACCGTGCTTGTCATGGGCGGTTTGGCCGATCTGACCGGCTCCCCGTCCGGCTGGACGGCACTGCATCACCTGTTTTCCGGCTCACTGCTGTTCGGGGCTTTTTTTATCGCCACCGATCCGGTCACCAGCCCCATGACGTCCAAAGGAAAATTGATTTTCGGGGCGGGCGTCGGGTTTTTTATTATGATTCTCCGGTTCTTCAGCGGATATCCGGAAGGCGTCATGTTTGCCGTGCTGCTGATGAACGCGGTGACACCGCTGATCAATAACTGGACAATCCCAAAAGCCATGGGGGAATAACAGCGGCTCTAACCTTTAGACATTTATCTTTTTACTGAGAAGACGGTAACCATGAACATACCCCAACAAACAGCGCCGGACATCGGGAACCGGATGCATCATACGTTCATTTTTCAGGCCTGGCTGGTCTTGCTGCTGGCATCTTTCTTCGGGGCCGCCTTGGCCAGTGTCCAGCTGACCCTTGCACCGAAAATTGAGGCCAACAAATTAAACGAAACCCGTGAAAAAGTCCCGGAACTGGTTCTGGGAGCCGCAGGTGCGCAAGCCATGGCAACACAGAACCGCCATATGAAAATTGAACAGCAGTTTATTGAAACCGGCACCCGCCAGAAGAAGTCTTACAGTATATTTAAAGCCGTAGCCGATGGCCGGACAAAAGGATGGGTGGCCAAGACATCCGGACAGGGATATGCGGATAAAATCGAACTGCTGGTCGGTTTTGATAGCGACGCTGAAACCATCACTGGCCTGTTTGTTCTGGGGCAGAAGGAAACGCCGGGACTGGGCAGCAAAATCAATGAGACGGCATGGAGAGGCCAGTTCATCGGCAAAGCGGCAAGCCAGCAATTAAAAGCCGTAAAAACAGAGCCTTCTAAACCAGATGAGATCAAAGCCATTACAGGTGCGACCATTTCATCCAAAAGTGTTTGCGATATCGTCAACCAATGTATGGGTGACCTGCGGCAACCCCTGGCCGATATGGCATCGGGCGATTCCGTCGCAGGAGACATGCAACAGGAGAATAAATAGAGACATGGCCGATCAACCCACCGCCCTGGAACGATTCGCCCAGGGAATATTGCCGGAAAATCCCGTATATCGCCAATTGCTGGGCCTCTGCCCCACCCTGGCGGTCACCAACAGCGTGAAAGGGGCCATCATTATGGGGGCTGCGGTTCTTTTTGTATTGCTGTGCGCCAACGCCATGATCAGCCTGATCCGCAATCTCCTGAAGCCCCACCTGCGCATTGTGGTTTTTACCCTTACCATCGCTGCTTTCGTGACGATTGTGGACCGGTTTCTGGCGGCGTACATGTATCAGATGAGCAAGGATCTGGGACCGTATATCCCGCTCATCATCGTCAACTGCATTATTATCTGCCGGTGCGAGGTCTGCGCGTCCAAACAGCCCGTCTTCACTGCCGCCGCAGATGCCGCCGGTCAGTCCCTTGGATTTACGCTGGGACTGGTCAGCATCGCAAGCGTTCGCGAAATCTTAGGCACCGGCATGTTGCTGGGATTCCGGGTGATGCCGGCGGCCTGGCCTGACTGGGTCATCATGGTGCTGCCGCCCGGCGCGTTTCTGACCTTCGGCCTGCTGCTGGGAGCGGTCAACTGGGTGGTCGCCAAAAAATCCGCATCCGGTAAAAAACATCAGGGGGCCTCATGAATTATTTGATTGATATCATGTTGCTTGCTGTGGGTGCGGCCCTGATCAACAACTTTGTGCTGTATTATTTCGTCGGTATCTGCCCGTTTATCGGGGTGTCCCGCCAGATCGAGATGGCGTTGGGCATGGGATTTGCGGTAACGTTTGTCATGTCCATCGCCGCATTTTTAAGCTGGACCATGACCGTCATGGTGCTGATTCCCGGCGCGCCCCTGACCGCATGGATCGGTGGATTCTTCATCCCTGCGGAAGCCGCACAACAAATTGATTTAACCATTTTAAGCTATATTGTGTATATTTTTGTTATCGCCGCTTCGGTTCAGTTTGTTGAAATGTATGTCCGGAAATTTTTCCCCGCCCTGTATAAATCATTCGGTGTGTTTCTTCCCTTGATCACGACCAACTGCGCCATCCTGTTTGCGTGCCTGACCATCATGAGTCATGTGTCGGGCGTCGACAACCCGACGGACGCTTGGGACCTGTGGCAGTCTCTGGTTTTTTCATTTTTCGGCGGCTTCGGGTTTACCATTGCCATTGTCATTATGGCCGGTATCCGGGAAGAACTGGCGTTCTGCGATGTCCCCGAATCCTTGAAAGGCGCGGCCATCACCCTGATCGTTGCCGGAATCCTGTCCATGGCATTCATGGGATTCACCGGTGTGGACACGGGATTGAAAAACGCCCTGAAAAAAGACCCTGCCAGAAAAATTTCCGTAAATTCAGGGATTGAAAACAACGGCACAAATCAGGATGACCATCCATTATTATCAGACATCCTGAACAAAACCAGCAGGAAGGAGCCGTCATGATTTTTATAACCATCGGTCTGGCTGCCGGCGCCATGCTGATTCTGTCCCTTGTTTTTTCCTATGTGCTGGGATGGGCGAATACCGCCTTCCATGTGGAGGTCGATCCCCGAATCAACGCTGTCATGGAAACGCTGCCGGGAGCCAACTGCGGCGGATGCGGATACATCGGGTGCGGGGAATACGCCGAGGCTGTGGTGGCGGGAGAAGCGGTCAACAAATGCACGGTTGGCGGTGAAAGTTGCACCGAAGGACTGGCCCAGATTATGGGCGTTGAAGTGGGCGCTGCCCTTCCGTTCCGGCCCATTGTCCATTGCGGAGCCCGTTATGAGGACCGGCTGGGGCGGAGCGAGTATCATGGGGAACAACGGTGCGCGGCGGCCAACATTGTCGCGGATGTTCAGGGCTGCACTTATGGATGCCTGGGCTTCGGCGATTGCGCCCGTGCCTGCAACTATGACGCCATTGCTGTGATCGACGGGCTGGCCACCGTGGATTATAAAAAATGCGTGGGATGCGGTGCCTGCGCCAAGGTCTGCCCCCGGAACATCATCACCATCACCGCGTTCAAAGCGGAACGCATGCTGGCGGTGACCTGCTCCAATCAGGACAAGGGCAAGGACATCACGAAAGTATGCAAGGTCGGCTGTATCGGATGCGGCGCGTGTGCCCGCGCGTCCAGCCTGTTTACCATCGTCAATAACCTTTCAACCATCAATTACGATGCCTATGAACCGGCCTGCGGCCTGGACGTGATGGCGGCCTGCGAAAAATGTCCGCGCAAACGCATCGTGTTTGTGGGAAAATCCACCGATGAAGGCGTCGTGGAATTTTCAGGGCAGGTCATTGAACCCGATTTTCAGACAACCGTGGATCATACGGAATGGCGGGGGTAGAAAAGGTCAGAGCCTGTTTTAAAAGTCTGGATCAAACCCGATAACAAGACGGAAAATGGCGAAAAAGCACAGCATAGCAGTTTATGTGAGCAGTTTGAGCCATTTGACAACGCAGATAGCGGGTTTTAGACGGGATTTTAAACAGGCTCTCAGGCATCCATAACGATCTTGAGGGTTGTACCCGGCTTTAAGGTTTTCGCCCGCCGGATGCGGTTTTCTTTCATAATGTCTTTAACTGATATACCGTCAAACTTCTGGGCGATCTTCCAGAGGGTATCGCCGGGGCGCACCGTATACAGATGAACGGTACGGGCACCTGTGTTTTTTTCGACAACCGCTTTTTTGGCTACCGCGGCCTTGCTTTTCTGCGCCGAATGATCCTTGATCGCCCCTTTTGAAAGCGTCTGCCCTGTTGAATGCGTCTGATTGACGGCAAGGATCTGTCCCGGATTGATCCGGTTTCCCCGAATCTGATTCCAGGTTTTTAATTCTTCCACCCCGCAACCATACCTGCTCGCGATCTTATATAAGGTGTCGCCCTTCTTCACGCGATGGACCTGTCCTTTCGACGCGGCGGCTGATTGAGGTTTTTCCTTGGATTTGGATTTGGATACGGACACGCTTGCAACCGTATTTTTCTTGACGCATTGCGCTGATGCCAATGCGGTTTTCGGTTCAAGCCCGCCCATGCCCAATGCTTCGTAATAGCGGCTGATGGCGGTTGCCACAAATTGGTTCCGTGTTTGACGGCCTGAAACGCCGATGACGATGGAGATCAAGCGGCGGCCGTTCTTGTTGGCAGTCGCGACCAGACAGTATTTGGCGTTCTGTGTGAATCCGGTTTTAAAGCCGTCCACATCCTCATAAACCGCCACCAATCCGTTGTGGTTTCTGAGATTGATGGTCCGGTGGTCCTGGGTGATGACGGCATTGCTCATCCCCGCGATTTCAATCAGATCTTTATATTTGAGCATTTCGAGAGATAAAAGGAGCAGGTCCGAGGGGCTTGACCGGTTGTCATTGCGGCTGTCCCGAGCGGGCATTCCGGTTGAATTGGAATAGTTCGTGCTGTTCATTCCCAGTTGCCTGGCCCGCTTGTTCATCCGGTTGACAAAGGCCGATTCCGTTCCGCCTAAAAACTGGGCAAGCAGATAAGCGGCGTCATTGCCCGAAGAAATCATGGCAGCCTTGAGCAGCTCTTCCACAGTCAGGCAACACCCGGTCCGCAGATAGACTTTAGAGCCGTTCATTTTAGCCGCTTCCGGAGTGACCTTCACGATGGTTTCCAGATCCACCTTTCCGTCAAACACATCTTCCATCGCAATTAGCGCCACCATCATTTTGGTCAGGGATGCGATGGGAAACGCCTGGTTTCTGTTTTTTTCCCACACAACCGCATCCGCTGACACATCATAAAGGAGACCGGCGCGAAGGCATTTATCTTTAAGTTTAAGATCGATATCTGCGGGCTGACAAAAATTATTCCCTTCGGAAGAAACAACGGCGTCCATCTGTATACCTGATCCCGGCAGGGGGTCATCGGAGGCAGCCCGGCAGGGGATGGCAAAAGCGATGAAACAGGCAATGGTTAAAAGAAACCGGAATGGATGGAGTAGAAGCGCCCCTGCAGGAGCCGTGCGTCCGTTTTTTACCGTCATGTAAAGCCCTTTCCTGATGTTAAACGGGTTGAGTTAACTGTTTTTAAAAATATACGGAAAAAGGTTGCGTTTGTAAACCATTTTTTTATCAAACTACTTGTTTTTTTAATGTGTTATACACGTGTCCAAGTGGCCGCACAATGGATTAACTTGATTAACCTGCTGTATTAATGGCGTTATACCTTATGATAAAGATGTAAATACGCATGAATGGCCTCATAAGCGTTATATTTACAAGGAAGTTAAAAATCCGCGAACCCATTCGCTGATAGCCGCTTTTTCATCCGGCAACGCCCAGATCATATCCGGCTCTTTCGTAAACCAGGTCAGCTGGCGTTTGGCAAATCTGCGGGTATCTCTTTTCAATAAAAATATCGTGTCGTCCCAACTGACGCGGCCTTCAATAAAATCCGCCATATGCCGATAGCCGATGGCCTGCATGGGTCTTAGTTGCGAAGCATAACCCATTTCAAGAAGCTGCTTGACTTCATAAAGCAGCCCCCCGGCCACCATCGCATCCACCCGCTGGTTGATCCGGTCATACAACACATTCCGATCCATATTCAGACAGATCTTGAGCACATCAAACGGACACTCCTTAAACCCGTGGTCTTTTTGGACTTCCGACACAGGACGCCCGGTGGCCTCAAAAACAGCGAGGGCACGGATGATCCGGTAAGCGTCATTGGGGTGTATGCGGGCCGCAGCTTTCGGGTCACACACTGCAAGCCGGTCATGAAGACGGCCGGCCCCGTGGACGTCCACTGCATTTTCCAACTGGCGGATGATGACCGGGTCTACGGACTCTGTCTCAAACAAACCGTGCAGGAGCGCCCGGATATACAACCCGGTCCCGCCCACAACAAAAGGAAGTTTTCGCATTCCCAGAATCTGATCAATGGCCTGACGGCCTTCCTTTGAAAATCTTGCGGCGGAAAAGGCCTCATCCGGGTCAGCCACATCCATCATGTAATGGGGAACCCGGGACCGCTCCTGGGCGTCGGGCTTAGCTGTGCCGATGTTCATATGCCGGTAAATCTGCATGGAATCTGCACTCACAATGCAGCCGTTAAATCCTTCCGCCAGTGACAGGGACAATTCCGTCTTCCCGATTCCTGTTGGGCCGCAAATGACAATGACTTTGGGTTTTTCCGTCTGGATCATGGCGCAAACGACCAAGTTTATTGAACGATTTTAAACGCTTGAGTTCTTATAGCTATAGTAAGATATTACTCAAAATTTTATTGACATCATATTGATTTGAATATATCAAGAAAATTTACTTAAAACGAATTCGATTGCAAATCATTTATATTGAATTCCTTATTAATGACACAAATTACTTAATTTTATTCGTAATAATAAACGTCTGATCAGACGTTCGTCTGACACTTAAGTTTTATTACAGGAGACAGCAGCGCATGGGTAAAGAAGTTAACGGTTCTGTAATGGTAGTCGGCGGCGGTATTGCAGGTATGCAGTCCGCCCTGGATCTTGCGGATTCAGGTTTTTATGTTTATCTGGTGGAGAAAGGCCCCTCCATTGGCGGCGTCATGGCCCAGCTGGACAAGACGTTCCCCACCAATGACTGCGCGATGTGAATTATCTCACCTAAACTGGTCGAGGTCGGCCGGCATTTAAACATCGAACTGGTGACGCTTTCTGAAGTCACCGGCATCAAAGGTGAGGCAGGAAATTTTACAGTCGAACTGCTCCAGAAACCCCGGTATGTGGATACTGACAAGTGCATCGCCTGCGGTGCCTGCACTGAAAAATGCCCCTCAAAAGTAGATAATCAATATAACGCAGGGCTTTCCAAACGCAAGGCCATCTATGTAGAGTATCCCCAGGCCGTTCCCCTGAAATATGCCATTGACGCGGAACGTTGTATTTTTCTGACAAAAGGGAAATGTGGTTCCTGCAAGAAAAAATGCCCTGTAGACGCCATTGATTACGATCAAAAGGAAAAGCAGATCACCTTAAACGTGGGGTCGCTGATTCTGGCACCGGGTTTTGAGCCCTTTAACCCCAAGGGCATGGACAATTATCAATACGCGAGCTATCCCAACGTCATCACCTCCCTGGAATTTGAACGGATCCTGTCCGCATCCGGCCCCACAGGCGGCCATGTGGTGCGGCCTTCAGATCATAAAGAACCGAAGAAAATCGCATGGTTCCAGTGTGTGGGCTCCAGAGACCAGAACAAATGCGACAATTCTTACTGTTCTTCCGTATGTTGCATGTACGCCATCAAGGAAGCGGTGATAGCCAAAGAACATGCCGGCGACGAACTGGATTGTTCCATCTTCTTTATGGATATGCGGACACCCGGCAAGGAATTTGAAAGATTCTACGAAAACGCCAAAAAGAAAAGCGGCGTGAATTTCATCCGGAGCCGTGTTCACACCATTAATCCCGTCGGCGACACCGGCGACCTTGAACTTCGCTATGTTACGGAGGACGGGGAATTAAAGGTCGATGTATTCGATATGGTGGTCCTTTCCATCGGGCTTCAGACGCCCCCGGCCCTGGTCGATCTTGCCGGCAAACTC
>QZKW01000065.1 GCA_003599885.1 Desulfobacteraceae bacterium
CTAGTTTTATTTTCAATTATTTCAATAATTTATAAAATAATTGGATTAATTGCAATATCAGAAGGTTAAACGATAGTTAGTGACCCCGTGAATGGGTACGTTACGGTTATGTTTGTGATGGATTCCCCGGCGGTGGTGTAAAAGGCATATCCGTTGGCGCCGGCGTTTCCAAGCACGCTGATGTCGCCTGATGAAGTGCCGGAGTCTGTTTCTGCTGAGATTGTCCAACTCACAAAGTCATTCGGCTCCGCATAAAAATAAAAAGCTCCGGTATTTGCAGGAAGGTTCATGACGACGGAGGAGGCACCGTTTGAGTCGTAAACGACGCCGGTGTAGCCATGGCTCCAAGTGCTCCACCCGCTTCCGATGGTTCTTTTGTTGACGTTTGCACCGGTGGTCAGATCTCCCGGGATCGGGCAGCCGGGGATGGTGGTGAGTCCGTATTAGCTGCAATGGCGGCCTGGGGCACCTGGTCAAAGGGGGTCAATGAATAACCTGGCAATGTCGCCGGCGGTGCGCTGGTTCCCAGATCGGAAAATAAAACCGCCGCGTGGGATATTTGCGCGAAAGCGCATAAAAATAAAAACAGGCCGACAGATAAATTTTTTTTCATTTTTTCTCCTTTTTTTCGAGGGTGAATTCAAGGGTTTCCCCGTGGAAAACGCATCTGCGGGGAAGCGATATAAATAGATCAAAACAGCATTCTTTAATGTATTTGGTTTTTTGATGGTAAATTATCGGAAAGCTAATCTAAAAATGGCTATAAATCAAGAAAATTATTTGAATTTCATCATTAATAGGCAGCGTTAGGGATAACTCCAGGCGAAACGATTCAAGGAATTCTGGGGACAGCTTACTCAATAATGGCGAAAGGGATGAAGAAAAGCAAACGTCTATAATCGGAAACGGTTGTACGGCCAGGTGAATGCGGATTGAGCTTTCAACCTCAACGTTTATCCTCGGCAACCATCGGGGCAGGGCCGCATCGCAATGGGCAAAAACCGGTGGGCTTTGTTGGTTGGCAAGCCTTTTATGAACCTGATCCGGAAGATAATCAGAGATGGAGGACGGCCGAGTTGATCAATAGCGGCCCATGGGCGGTGGTTTTATAGTGAGTGGGGCCAGCACTTAGCGGCTTGTTTTCTCAGCGGCCGCCGGAGTGCTTTGCCGGGCATTTTGTATATCCCATACAATGGTGTCGGAACTGAAATCTTGTTCGTTTGGCCACCTAATGCCATGGTGGGCGGGACGGACGAGACGGAAATACGATTCGTCAGCGAGTTCCTTAAAAGCGCTGCCACCCAGATAGGGTTTCACGTCAAAGATTCCTGAAATGCCGCTACTTGTAAGAATATCGATTCGGAAGTCTTTTAGTGGATCTGCTTTTATGATTTTGTCCATTTCTATAACTCCTCTTATCTCAACGGATCAATTTTGAAAACAGGTTCCCCTGCAACAGCCAATTTCCAGTCAGCCATCAGATCCTCCTTATGAATTTCAATCCAGGCCTGCACAAGTTTCATCTTGGATGGGGGCAGGCTTCCGCTCAGAACTTCTCCATCATCAATAGCTATTGACGCTATCTGTTCCCCATATTCTGCATGAATATGAGGGCGAAAGTGCTTCTTATTATCATAAAAGTACATCATGATAAGTATTCCGTAAAACATCGATATTGTTGGCATTGTCTATTCCTATTTTTGTTTTCAGGTCAAAAAGATCATTATATATCTCTGCTCATGGTCTTCGTTTGAGGGTACTTTGCGGTAAACCGAAGAATTAAAAGAAATATAACAACTTCGAAGGTCGTAGGCAAACTTTTTATGCCAACAACCGTTTATGCGTCTGGCCCGGAATCTATCAACAGACGATAAAGTAATTCGGAGGAGTTCAGGGGGCGTCCGTTTACAGTTTACCCATCACACAAGTGCCGGATTACGTGCTGTGAAATTGAGTTGCAGGTTCATGACCGCCTATTGCCGCGCTAATACGGCCTACGTATTTGAATCTTCAGCTTTTCTTAATGCCCGCCACCGATCCAGCCGTTCTTTGATGATTTTTTCATACCCTCGGGAAGTGGGTGTATAGAAAATCCGGTTTTGCAGTTTGTCCGGCAGGTGGTCCTGGGGAACAAACGCATCCTTGTAATCATGGGCGTATTTGTAATTTTGGCCGTATCCCAGGTCTTTCATGAGCTTTGTGGGCGCGTTGCGGATATGCATGGGCACGGGCAGTGTGCCGGTCTGGCGGACGGTCTGGAGCACCTGGCCGTATGCCGTATAGATGCTGTTGCTTTTTGGGGCGGTGGCCAGATAGGCCGCTGCCTGGGCCAGGGCGAGGTCTCCTTCAGGAGACCCCAGAAACCGGTAGGACTCCATGGCCGCCATGGTAATGGTCAGGGCTGCGGGGTCGGCGTTGCCCACGTCCTCGGATGCAAACCGTACCATGCGCCGGGCCACATACAGGGGGTTTTCGCCGGAGCTCAGCATCCGCCCCAGCCAGTAGAGGGCCGCGTCCGGATCACTGCCCCGGAGGCTTTTGTGAAACGCGGAGATCAGGTTGTAATGTTCCTCGCCGGCTTTGTCGTAGGACAGGGCTTTTCGCTGAAGCGCGGTTTCCACGTCAGCAAGGGTGATTTCTGTTTTCGGGGCATCCGTTTTCAATTCATTTGGGACGCCTGCCTGCGCCAGATGAACGGCGGATATTTCAAGAATGTTTAAGGCGGCCCGGGCGTCTCCGTCGGCAAGTGCGGCAATATGGGCAAGGGCTTCGTCGGAATATTTCAGCCCCAGCTTTCCCAGACCGTTTTCTGTGTCCGAGAGCGCCCGTTTCAGCAGAATGAGCATATCCGGTTCTGTCATGGACGACAGGGAGATGACCTGGCAGCGGGAGAGAAGGGCCGGGATGACTTCAAAGGAGGGGTTTTCCGTGGTGGCCCCGATAAGGGTGATCAAACCGGATTCCACATGATGCAGAAACGCGTCCTGCTGGGCTTTGTTGAACCGGTGGATTTCATCCACAAACAAAATGGTCCGCAGGCCATGATGGTTCCGTTTTTCCCGGGCGATGTCAATCACGTTGCGGATGTCTTTCACTCCGGACAGCACGGCTGAAAAATGGGCAAAAAAGCACCGGGTCTGGTCACTGATAATCCGGGCGAGGGTGGTTTTGCCGCATCCCGGCGGCCCCCAGAGGATCATGGAAAAAATTTTATCGTTGCCAATGGCTGATGCGATCACCGAACCCGGTCCCACGGCCTTTTCCTGGCCGATAAACTGGTCCAGTCGGCGCGGGCGCATTCGGTCCGCCAGCGGCCGTTCACGGTCCGTTGTCTGTTTCCCCATATGCTCAAAAAGATCCCGTGTCCGGGTGTCGTCTGTGTTGCCGGTCATGGTTGCTCACGGATTATTTTTCGCGTTTTATTTTTTCCCGGCCCGTAAAAGACTTCTTTTTGGTGGAGATTCGGGTGCTGGGTTCGTTGCGCCGTTTGAAAAACAGCCGGATGGGGGTCTGGTCAAGGCCGGTGTCAAGGCGGATCTGGTTGATCAGAAACCGTTGATAGGAGAAATGAATTCCGTCGGGAAAATTGACAAAGCACTGAAACGTGGGCGGTTTTGCCGATGTTTGGGTGGCGTAAAAAAGTTTCAGCCGCCGTCCTTTATACATGGGCGGTTCGGTCCGGGCGGCGGCTTTTTCAAAAATTTTATTGAGCGGGCCGGTGGTGATCCGGGTGGCGTATTGTTCGTATACGGTGTTGATCATGTCAAAGATTTTGGGCACCCGGCTGCCGGTCAGGGCGGAAAGCGCCATCACCGGCGCAAAATTCAGGAATTTGGCTTCCATTCGAAGTTTTTCAACCATTTTTTCGAATGTCTTGTTGTCTTTTTCCACGATATCCCATTTGTTCAGCACAAAAATACAGCCGCATCCGCGTTCAAAGGCATAGCCCGCGATTTTCACATCCTGGTCCGTAATGCCGTCGTGGGCGTCCAATACGATGATGGCGATATCGCACCGCTCGATGCTTTGCAGGGCCTTGATGATGGAAATTTTTTCCAGTTTATCGAAAACCTGTTTTTTGCGGCGGATGCCTGCCGTATCAATCAGCAAATAGTCCCGGCCGTTCACCGTGCAGACAGTGTCAATGGAATCCCTTGTGGTGCCGGGAATTTCAGACACAATGACCCGGTCTTCGCCCAGGATCCGGTTGACCAGTGAAGACTTTCCCGCATTGGGCCGCCCGATAATGGCGAGTTTAATGGCGTCGGATTCTTCTTCAGCCGGCACCTTCGGCAACGCCGCTACCAGGTTGTCTAAAAAATCGGGAACGCCGTATCCATGCTCGGCCGATACCGGATAAAAGGTTTCGATCCCCAACCGGTAAAATTCATTTAAGTTCTCTTCCCGGTCATACCCGTCGATTTTATTGATCGCGTAAAACACCGGGCAGGACACCGTGCGGAGAATCTTAATCAATTCACTGTCAAACGGAGAAATCCCGTATTTGCCGTCCAGCAGAAGGACCACGGCGTTGGCGTCCCGGATGGCCTGATGGACCTGGCCCCGGCTCAGGGAAGAAAATTCGTCATCATCCAGGCTCGAAAAACCGCCGGTATCAACGATGGAAAATTCAACTTCATTCCAGACGGCGGCTCCGTAATGGCGGTCCCGGGTCACGCCGGGAAAATCATCCACCAGGGCATCTTTTGTTTTGGTAATCCGGTTAAATAATGTGGATTTGCCGGCATTGGGGCGGCCGACAACAGCTACAACAGGTTTCATGATACCTTTTAAATCTTATAGATGATCCGTTTGTCCGTGATGATGATATCCACATATTTGTCATGGGACTCCATGGGAACCTGCTGGGTCATCTGGTCTTCCAGCGCGCAGGAAATTTTTCTGGCGGTGACGGGAAGTTTGGACATGATGCGGTCGTAACGGCCGGAACCGATGCCTAAACGGCCGCCTTTTTCATCAAAGGCGATCCCCGGAATAATCGCGATATCGATATCGTCGATGGGAACGGGTTTGCAGCGGTCCGGGTCCGGTTCGAGGATATTGTTGGGGCCGGGTTTGAGGTCCGTATCAATGTTGGCGATTTTATAAAGCTTGGTCCCGTTATTTTCAGGGCGGAAGAGGGGAAGCACGATGTTTTTGGTGGCTTCGCTGCATCGCTTTAATATATTGCGGGTGTCCATTTCATGGGGATGATTGATATACAGAAGCATGACTTCAGCTTCCCGGAAATTGGCAAAGTCAAACAACTGTTCTTCGATGGTCCCGTATCTGGCCATCATTTCCTTTTTGGAAATCGCGTCCAGTTTTTCTTCAACCTGGTGTCTGATTTCCTGTTTTTTGGTTTTTAAATTTTCCATTTCCATGCTCCGTTTTCTGTGGAATCATAATATGACTTAATGTATCATTTTTACCCTACCCAATTATGATACAAATTGCAATAATCATTGACGTATAATATGCCGCATGATAATTTTTAATACTTTATTAAGGCACCAATGAATATAAATTCATACCCATAATAGGTACGTTATGCTGGAAATCAAGTATGTAAGGCAAAATTTATCAGAAGTTTACGGCGCTTTAAAAAACAGGGGCGATTCGGCGGACCTGGAGGCGTTTCAGGCGGCGGAATCCGACCGCCGGGGGATGCTGGCTGAGATTGAGGAATTGCGACACCAACGAAATGTGGTTTCCGATGAAATCGCGGGAATGAAAAAAAAGGGGGAAGATGCCGGAGACCGGGTCCTGCAGATGCGGGAAGTGTCCGGACGCATTAAAACCCTGGAAAAACAGCTTTCTGAAAGTGAAGAGATCCTTCAGGAAATTTTGATCCGGCTGCCCAATATTCCCCATGCATCGGTGCCTGTTGGTAAGAACGAAGCGGATAATCCGGTCGTGAGAAAGGTGGGGACGCCCCGTATCTTTGACTTTGAACCCAAAGCCCACTGGACCCTTGGCGAAGACCTGAAAATTCTGGATTTTGAACGGGCAGCCAAAATTACCGGCGCGCGGTTTCCGCTCCTTTTCGGGGCCGGGGCCCGGCTGGAAAGAGCATTGATCAATTTCATGCTGGAACTCCATACCACCGAACACGGGTATACGGAAGTATTGCCGCCGTTTGTCGTGAACCGGAAATCCATGACCGGCACCGGTCAGCTCCCCAAGTTCCAGGAAGATTTATTCAAACTGGAGAACTGGGATTATTTTCTGATCCCCACCGCCGAAGTGCCGGTGACCAATATTTATCAGGATGAAATCCTTGAAGAAGAGCAGCTGCCAGTTTGTTATACCGCCTGTACGCCGTGCTTTCGGTCGGAGGCCGGTTCCTACGGCAAGGACACCCGAGGGCTGATCCGCCAGCACCAGTTCAACAAGGTGGAGATGGTGAAATTCACCACCCCGGAAACGTCCTATGATGAGCTGGAAAGTCTGGTCCTGAATGCGGAAACCGTGTTGGCGCGGCTGGGCCTGCCATACCAGGTGATCACGCTGTGTACCGGAGATTTAGGGTTTTCTGCGGCAAAAACCTATGATATTGAAGTGTGGATGCCGGCCCAGGATAAATACCGGGAAATTTCATCCTGCAGTAATTTTGAAGGCTTTCAGGCCCGGCGCGCCGGGATCCGGTTTAAGCGCAAGGGGCAAAAGGGGACTGAGCCGGTCCATACATTAAACGGTTCCGGACTGGCGGTGGGCCGGACGTTGGCCGCCATCCTTGAAAATTATCAGCAGGCAGACGGCAGCGTCACCGTTCCCGAAGCGTTGCGGCCCTTCATGGGCGGCAGGGAAAGCATTTGTTTGTGATTTGTCATATACTGTTCCAAACCCGAAAAACAGCAGACCATTGAATCCCCTGTCGTTTTTGTTGTCTGCCGACGCAATTTTGACCCTACTTGTTTTGAGGTGACCATCCGTGAAACCATCTGATTTTCCAGAACATATACGGCCCCATGTAATCCCTGAGCCATCCGGTGAATTGATCTATCGCTGCCTGGGCTGCGGGGAGGAATTCGGCATTCAAAAGCTTCTCTACACCTGTCCCTCCTGTGGTCAGGTGCTGCTCCTGCAAGACCTGACCTTTGACCGGCTCAAAAAAACTCCCGGCCCCATTTGGCGGCAGATTTTTGATTACCGGAAAATGCTTAATATTCCGGCTTTAAAGGGAATTTACCTGTTTCATGAATTTATCGGACCGGTCATGCCCCTGGAATCCGTGGTGTATCTGGGAGAAGGCCATACCCCGGTGGTGGCGGCCAATGCCCGGATGCAGGAAATGGCGGGCATGCGGTTTTATTTTAAAAATGACGGCCAGAACCCCAGCGCATCCTTTAAGGACCGGGGCATGGCATCCGCACTTAGCTATATTCAGTATCTGATTGGGCAGGGGCATATATCCGATGTGCTGGCGGTTTGCGCATCCACCGGCGATACGTCGGCGGCAGCGGCCCTGTATGCGTCTTATCTTGATAAAAAAGTGAAATCCGCAGTACTCCTGCCCCACCGGAAAGTGACCCCTCAGCAACTGGCCCAGCCGTTGGGCAGCGGGGCTGCGGTCTTTGAAATCCCCGGCGTGTTTGATGACTGCATGAAAATTGTGGAAGCCTTGTCGGAAAACTATCATGTGGCGCTTTTGAATTCCAAAAACGCCTGGCGGATTCTGGGCCAGGAATCCTATTCTTATGAAATCGCCCAGGCCTTTGAATATGATATGCGGGACAAAGTCGTTGTCGTGCCCATCGGCAATGCCGGAAACATCACCGCCGTCATCAGCGGGTTCCTGAAATTTTTTGAAACCGGCATTATCGACACGCTGCCGAAAATCATCGGGGTCCAGTCATCCCATGCCAATCCGGTGTATAAATATTATCTGGAGCCTGATCCCGCCCGGCGGCGGTTCGAGGCCGTCACCGTGCGGCCGAGCGTGGCCCAGGCCGCCATGATCGGCAACCCGGTATCCATGCCCCGGGTGATTCATCTGGTGGACGCCTATAATAAAAAAGCGGGCCGGCAAAACGTTTTTGTGATGGAAGTGACGGAGCAGGACATTATGGACTGCCAGTTAACCGCCAACCGCAACGGTCATGTGGCCTGCACCCATGGCGGCGAATGCCTGGCCGGTTTGATTCAGGCACGGAAAAAAGGACTGGTGGAGGCTCATGAAACCGCCATTCTGGATTCCACGGCCCATGCCTTAAAATTTTCCGGATTTCAAGACCTGTATTTTGAAAATGATTTTCCGGATGAATATGAAGTGACGCCAAATCCCCGGCTGGTCAACACGCCGCAACTTATCTGCCCGTCCGATATCGAGCATGTGCCGGAACCGGGAAAACCATTGACCGGTGACAATTTGTCTTATTTTATTCACAGAATATCCGAGGAAATAGCCAACTTACTGGAATTAAAAAGGGTGTAATCCGGATGAAATACAGGGCAGTGGTTGTTTCAGCCAGCCTCGCGCTGATGCTGACTGTCGCGATGATGGTAAAATCGCCGGCCTGGGGCGAATTTCTTAAAAAGCAATTTATCATATGCAAAGACCAGGGCCAGGATGTCCTGTGTGATTCCGTTGTGGTTAAAAAAGACGACTTCGTCATTCGGCTCCTGAAGCAAAAAGGCGAAATCGCACACGATGATTTCCCCAAGTTTCTGGCGATTTTTCAGCGATTGAACCCTTCGGTGCAAAATATCGACCTGATCTATCCCGGGCAGCGGATCATGGTTCCCCTGAAGCTCATCGAACCGGGTACGCTGGAAGGCCAGTCCCTCGGAACCGTCACCATCCCCCTCATCACCATCACCAATGCCCCTGCCAAACTCCAGCAGAATTCCATGGGCCATGTGGTGGTGCAGGGTGACAGCATATCGGCGCTTATTTCCCGGAATTTTGGTCAGTACAACACCCAGTCCTATAAAGAAGCCGTTGAGATTTTTAAATATCTAAACCCCCAGATCAAAGATCTGAATCGGATCCAGGTCGGCCAGACCATTCAGCTGCCGACACCGAAGGTCAAGGATGTGGCCGGGTATCCGGAATTGTTCGACCGGTCCGGAAAGCTGGTGGTGCAGGACCCTCCCCCGGCGGAAGCCCAAAAGCCCGTTGAGACAAAACCTGCCGCCGAAGTTCAGGCCGCGCCGGTAACAGTGCCCAAAGAAGTGAGAATTAAGATCGCGGCCCCGGCGCCTGCACCTCCGAAACCCCTGCCGGCGTCGCCGCCGCCCGCTGCCCGCGCCCCCAAACCATTTGTGCCGAAGCCTGTGGCCATCCCCGCGCCAATGGTGCCAAAACCGGTGGCTGTCCCCGTACCGGCGGCGCCAGCGAAAACCGCAGCGGTTAAGCCTGAGGTAACAGAGGCAAAGGCTGCTCCGGCGGAAAAATCCAAAGAAACAAAATCCATCATGCCGCCGACGGCAGAAGTCCAAAAACCCCTGCCGTCGATTTTTAAAAAAGCGGCTGGTATTTTTAACGCCAATTTGCTCGATAAGGGAGAATATTTTTTCCCCCGGCAGGGAAGCAAGGATTTGCGGGTGGATCTTTCGGCAACCCCGGTGATGGAATTTCCGTCCGGTTTCCGCCTGCTCTTCGCGAAACAGAATGCCCTGCCGGCGACGGACCAGAAAGTGATCGCCTCTTTCTGGAAAAATCTCACCATTGTCACATTGTCCTATGATGCGCCCCTGCGGGAACTGCTGTCGGTCATATGCGGTATGATCGATTCCAGAGGCTGTGAAAACCGGGTTGCCTTCAATGACAACGGGGTGATGGTGACGGTTCGGGGGGATTATATTTTTAATGCAAGCCGTTCCGTAGGCAAAACCTGCGTGACGCTCATTGATCGGGAGGTTCAGCAGATGCCTGCCCCGATACGGCGGTATTTGCAGGAAAAACAAATTATTATCAGTGAATGGATCGACAGTGAATATTTTTTTGGGCAGGTGAGGGATCTGGGCGGGAAAACCAGGACCCCATTTCTCCCCCCGCTTCGTCTGGCGTATGATGCCGCTCGTCCTGCCGGGTTTGTGAAAGAGTTTGCCGCTGTTCTTGGGCTGCGGTTCCAGGAAAAGGTTGAAATCACATTTCCTTATGCGGGTTTTCAGGTCAAAGCATACGCCTGTCTCTTATCCATCGCACCGGGCCGGGAAATGCTGGTTGATTTTGGCGATCTTCAGGGTGACGCCATCAAGTCGATTGAAGCCACGGGCTTTCAGGTATTGCAAATCAAGCCGCAACCGGACGCCGCATCTGTCATCACCGCGCTGCTCAATCAATTGCCGGTGCAGCAAAAGGAAAACCCCGTTTTCTGGGCGGCGGACAGAGCGGAATCAAGTAACACGAGCCTTCAGATTCCGGGACAGCTGATTTTCCTGACCACCGAAAACGGACAGCGGGGGGTGTTGCTGACCGATCGGGTGTTCGATGAAAACCTGCTGGCCTTTCTGGCCCAGGCCGGCATTCAGACAGCCCGGATCAGCAACCGTTAATCGTCACCGTGCCTCAGAAGAGGCTTTTAAACAGGTGCTAATTAGGAATGGAGAATCATATGAAAAAATCTGTGAAGGGTTGCTTGTTGCTGATGATGGCATTGCTTTTCCTGACGTCCTGTGCCTCCGGCCAAAAGCAGCTTAAAAAACAGCAATCGGAAGCCATCCGGAATTTGGGAGAGGCCTATATGGGGCAGGGGTCCACAACCCTGGCTTTAAGGGAATTTTTAAAGGCGGAACGGCTTTATGCCGATGATAAATATCTGCAGGATGATCTGGGCGTGGCTTTTATGGCCAAAGGGAGTCTGGAGAAGGCGGTGACGCATTTCAAAAAAGCGTTGGACATCGATCCGGAATACTCGCCGGCGCGAAACAACCTGGGAACCGCGTATATGGAGATGGAAAACTGGGAGGACGCCATTGAATGTTTTAACATCGTGAGAGAGGACCTGATCTATGCAACGCCGCATTATCCCCTGACAAACTTAGGGTTTGTCTATTACAAGCTGGGGAAATATGACCAGTCGATCCAGTATTACCAGGAGGCGACAGACCATGCCCCCGATTTCCCCATGGCGTTTCACGGAATGGGCCTGACCTATATGGCCATGGGAAAAAACGCAGAGGCGGTCACAGCCCTGGAAACCGCAGTAGCGAAAGCGCCGAAAGAGGCGCCGATTTATATGGATCTTGGCAAGGCCTACCAGCGGTCCGGTGAATTTAATAAAGCGTATGAAACATTCAACAAAGCCGCTGCGCTTGCCAAAGATAACAAAATGAAAACGGAAGCCCTGGATGCAGCCAAAAAGGTGTGGAGCCACTGAGCGTTTTTTTAAATCCTGTCTGATGCCCGTTAACTGCCAAATTGCATAGGAAAAACCATCGGCTCATTGTATGCGATGATGTCTGTTTTTCCATATAATGACAGACAGAGGTGGTCTATGAGGCTGATCTTTTTCCGGACTTCCCCCACATGAATGGCGGGAATGCGCATACCGGTAAGCATCAGCGCCTCAACGCTCGTCTTTTCAAGGGCGCGTTCATTATTTTCCGCCTGAAGAATCATGTGTCCAAGAATTTGTTTTTTATGAATAAGTCCTGCATAAATCTCCTTCAAAGGGTCCGCTGTTTCCAGAAAATCCAGGAGGAAGGCGAATGCGGGCATAAAATACGCAGATGCCGGATACATGATTTCAATGCACCGGCACAGAGCATCGATGAAAGGTTCGGAAATCGGAACCCGGCAATTTCTCAGCATCACCCGTATCCGGCAGACATCTGATTGTTCAGGCACTGCTTTCTGTAAGGCTTCAATAATCCTCGTATGGATGGGCCTTGCAATATTGAGCCGTTCAATCAGCCGGCGGACCGTTGCATCCGGCGGCAGGACGGATAAGACGCCCCGGCCGTCCGGAAACCGGATCCGGGTCTGGATGCGTTTCTGCTGGATACGGTCAATGGCGGTTTCAACGTCGTTATCATCAAAGGCGTACGCTTCCAGAAACGGCTCCAGCCGTTCCTGCATCTGAAGGTCCGGGAAGAAGATCAGCTCATACAGGGTTTCGGCTTCGCAGTTGCAGTCATCCGACAGGATGCGGCGGAGGTCTTCCGCGCCGGGAGACGCAAATGTGGAATCAATATAATGCACTGTTGCATTATCCAGGGGGATGCCGCTTTCCAAAATCCCCGCGATTGAATTTATAAGAATTTGAATTTTATGTTCTTTTTGCACTGGGCCTGCTTTTATTGGTATTGACATGAGCGGTGAAGTGCCCACGAACACATTATCATGAACGATATCAAAGGAGCAAGCCATACACAATGCATATGGAGCTGGTGGTGGGGGCCTGGGATTTTGGCGTGGATGTGGTGTGCCGGGACGCGCCCCATCTCGTTATCGCCCACGGCCTTGCTGCGGACGCGACAGCCCAGTCTGCCTGCACCATCGCCCTGACCTATCTTGAGCTGGCCGCTCCGTCCCTGGGTCTGGGCACTTGCTGGGGCGGATTTTTCGGGGCCGCAGCCATGTTCTGGCCCCCACTGCAGGAAGCGCTGGCCCTGCCCAAAGGCCATGTCTGTTATGGTACGGCCATGGTCGGGCGGCCGAAATTCAAATACCACCGTTTGCCGGCCCGAAACACCCCTAAGGTGACATGGGCCTGAACCAAAGAGGCGGGTGTGTCAAAATGAGGGTCAATATCAAGACTTATCGACCCGAAAAGGGAGAAAGAGATGATGGAGCTTCGTGGCGGCAATGAAACCATTCTGCTTGTGGATGATGAACGGATAATCCTGGAAGTGGCCCGGGACATGCTTGAGGAACTGGGATATCAGGTCATCGTCGCAGATAATGGGGAGGAGGCGCTGAAGATTTTTGCCTCCGGAAAAAACCGGATCGATCTGGTGGTTCTGGACATGAAAATGCCGAAAATGGATGGCAGTGCAACCTATGACCGTCTTAAAGCCGTTGATCCGGGTGTGCGGGTGATTTTGTCGAGCGGGTATGGGCTTGACGATGAAACTGAAGCAATCCTTCGGAAAGGGTGCAATGGGTTTATTCAGAAACCCTTTGGAATTGTTCAGTTGGCGACTAAGATCAGGGAAGTGCTGGAGGGGCAGTCAATCGTCTAAAATGTTTTTCTGGTTATTTCGGAGATATACAGAAACTGTTTAATCGTTTATTGAATGGAAATATTATAACGAATATCAAGGCCAATCGACATGAAGGTATATGTAAGTTTTCCAATGCGCATATTTTGTTTTTTTATCTCAGGGGTTGCTCTTTGTCTGAGTGGAAAACCACTTTACGATTTTCTAAGTGTCGAAGTATTAAAAGATATTTTTTTGAATGGAATTAATTTTGGCCAGTTTCTATGGGTTTCAGTTTGTATAATTATGTTTGTGACAGCAGTTATCATTTTTAAACAGACTTTTAAGATCATCACCCTTACGGAATTAGGTGTTGAGTGCTTAGATAAATTGGGAAGAGATAAACGATTTTTATATGAAGAAATATCAGAAATCAGAAAGCCATTGTTTTTTAGGTGGGGAGATTTGTTTGTTATTGTTTCTAAGTCAGGAGAAAAGATTCTTTTTTCTAAACTCATGAAAAATTACGGCAAAATTATTACCACCATTTACAACAAGACAGGATGTAGTCTTGTTAATTTTCCCCTCAAAGAAATAAGGCAAATTCATACAACAAACGGGTAGAGTAAACCGGGGGCAGCGGTGTCGGGCATCCCAAGTCATCGGCCCGGTTTGCTCACCCTTTGCGATATAAGTGGGGGAACATGGGAATTCCGGAAGCACTATACCGAATTAATGGACATTTTTCCTTTTACTTTTCTTGATGGCAAGAAAAGTAACAAAAGAACCCAGCCCTGCGCTGCGGACAACTCCCTGAGCCCTTCTGGTTTCCATGGCGTGGGCAAAAACTCGCTGGCATCGGGGAAGGCCGGGGCTTGTTATTCCGATAAAGTGTATCGCAACAGGCAGGCTCATTGGCTTCTATCCGCTCAAACAGTTTGCCCCCGTGATCCACGGAAACCAGAAGGGCTCAGGGCCGCATCGCAATGGGCAAAAACCCCTCCAAACGGACGTCTCCCTTTTTTTCTTTACAGCCAATAGTCTGAAAGAAATCCCTGTTGAATTCATCAGTCTTGTTCAAAGAGTGGTGGAAAATCTCTGGTAAACATGGTATCCGCTAACCGGATTCAACATGCATGGCATGTGGGCAGGCCCTTATTTTCATCATTCATCATTTATAATTCATCATTATATTACAGCAGGACACAATGACAGACGAAACCTTTATACCCAAAATCGCCGGGGAACTCTCCATCAATCCCCATCAGGTCCAGGCCATCGCCGGCCTTCTGGCCGAGGGCTCGACCATCCCCTTTATCGCCCGCTACCGGAAAGAGGCCACCGGCTCCCTGGACGAAGTCGTTGTGACCGCTGTCAGGGACCGCCTTGACCAGCTCAGGGAAATTGAAGACACCCGGACCATGATTCTGGGTTCTCTTGAAAAGCACGGGCACCTGACCGATGAACTCCGGGGAAAAGTCCTGGCAGCCGACACACTGGCGGTTCTTAACGACATTTATCTTCCCTTTAAACCCAAGCGACGGACACGGGCCACCATTGCAAGGGAAAAAGGGCTGGAACCTCTGGCGATGCTTATACTGGACCAGACCGGCATCGATCCGGCGGCAGCGGCCACGGAATTTATCGATCCGGAAAAAGGTGTGGATTCCGCCGAAGACGCCCTGGCCGGAGCCAGGGACATTATCGCGGAACTGGTCAATGAAAATGAACAGGCCCGAGCCAGGATACGGGAATTGTTTTTCACCAAGGCGGTGGTGGCCTGCCGGGTGGCCAAGGGCAAGGAGGAGGCCGGGGCCAAATACCGGGATTATTTTGACTGGTCGGAACCCCTGACCGGAGTGCCGTCCCATCGCATGCTGGCCATGCGGCGGGGAGAAAATGAAGATATTCTGATTTTAAGAATCCTGCCGGATGAAGCCGAAGCGGTTGCCCTGCTGGAAGGGCTTTTTGTCAAAGGTCAGGGGGGTGATTCCCGGCAGGTGGTTGATGCGGTGGGCGATGCCTACAAGCGCCTGCTTTCCCGGTCCATGGAAACCGAAGCCCGCCTTGCCGCCAAGCAGAAAGCGGATGCCGAAGCCATCCGGGTGTTTGCGGAAAACCTGCGCCAGCTCCTGTTGTCCCCGCCGCTGGGAGCCAAACGGATCATGGGGATGGACCCCGGATTTCGCACCGGGTGCAAGGTCGTGTGTCTGGACCGGCAGGGCAAGCTGCTCCATAACGATACGGTGTATCCCCTGATGTCTGAAAAAAAGGCTGAAGAAGAGGCCAAAAAAATTCGTCTGCTG
>QZKW01000007.1 GCA_003599885.1 Desulfobacteraceae bacterium
ACGGAGGACGGGGAATTAAAGGTCGATGTATTCGATATGGTGGTCCTTTCCATCGGGCTTCAGACGCCCCCGGCCCTGGTCGATCTTGCCGGCAAACTCGGCATTGAACTGACCCCCGGAAAATTCTGCAAGACAGACTCCTTCACACCGGTGTCTACTTCCAAAGAAGGCATCTTTGTCTGCGGCGCGTTCCAGGGCCCGAAGGACATCCCCCAGGCAGTGGTGGATTCCAGTGCGGCGGCGGCGGCGGCGGCAGAGTTGCTGTCGGAAGCCAGAAACACGAAAACCAAGACGGTTGAAATCGTTCCCGAGCGCAATGTCGTCGGTGAACGCCCCAAAATCGGCGTGTTTGTCTGCGACTGCGGCATCAATATCGCCGGTGTGGTCAATGTCCCGGCTGTGGTGGAATATACCGCCACCCTGCCCTATGTTGACTTTGTCGCGGAAAACCTGTTTTCCTGCTCACAGGACAATCAGGACAACATGGCAAAGCTCATCAAGGAAAAAGGACTAAACCGTATTGTGGTGGCTGCCTGTACGCCCAAAACCCATGAGCCCCTGTTCCAGGAAACATTATTTAACGCGGGGCTCAATAAATATCTCTTTGAAATGACCAATATCCGGAACCAGAATTCATGGGTGCATAAAAACAATCCGGATCTGGCCACACAAAAAGCCAAGGACCTGGTGCGCATGGCAGTGGCCAAAGTGGCGCTCATGGAACCGCTCAAGGAAGTCGAGCTGTCCGTGAACCACACCGCCATGGTTATCGGCGGCGGGGTTGCCGGCATGACTGCCGCCAAAACCCTTGCCAATCAGGGGTATAAAACCCATCTGATCGAAAGGTCGGAAAGCCTCGGCGGCCAGGCATTAAAGATTTACCATACAGCCAAAGGTGAAGATGTTCAGCAGAACGTGACCCAAATGATCGAATCCGTGACCACGGATCCGAACATTGCGGTTCACCTGGATACGACACTCCAGAACGTGGACGGATTTATCGGCAATTTTGTCACCACACTGTCATCCAAAGGTGCTGCCGAATCCATCGAGCATGGCGTTGTCATCGTGGCAACCGGCGCAGCTCCCCTGAAACCGGTAGAATATGATTACGGCAAGAGTCCGCAAATTCTGACCAGTCTGGAACTGGACCAAAAAATGATCCAAAAGGACCCGGCCATCGACACCATGAATGCCGCTGTTTTCATTCAGTGCGTGGGATCCAGGGAACCCGAACGGCTCTATTGTTCAAGGGTCTGCTGCACCCATTCCATTGAAAACGCTCTGGAACTCAAAAAACGCAACCCGGACATGAACGTGTATATCTTGTATCGGGACATCCGGACCTACGGCGAAAAAGAGTATCTCTATAAAGAAGCCAGAGAAAAAGGGGTCATTTTTATCCGCTATGCTATGGACAACAAACCCGAGGTCAAAGCCGGGGACGGCAGCGTCACAGTCACGGTCACGGATCATGTGCTGGGACGGCCCATCGAACTGACCGTCGACATGGTGTGCCTAGCGACGGCCATCGTGCCTTACGCGGATGAGCAACTCGCCAATTTCTTTAAAGTGCCCATGAACGAAGACGGGTTTTTCATTGAAAAACACGCCAAACTCGGTCCAACGGAATTCGCCACTGACGGCGCGTTCCTCTGCGGCATGGCCCATTATCCCAAACCCATTGACGAATCCGTGGCCCAGGCGAAAGCTGCGGTGGCCCGGGCAGTGACGATCCTGTCCAAAGACAAGATTTTCAGCAGCGGGACCATCGCAGAGGTGGAAGTGGTGAAATGCGCCTCCTGCGGGGTGTGCGTGTCCGTCTGTCCTTACAGCGCGCCGTCATTCACTGAAACCGGACGGTTTGCGGGCAAAGCCCAGATCAACCCGGCCTTGTGCAAAGGATGCGGACTGTGCGTGGCATCCTGCCGGTCCGGCGCCATCCATCTGAAAGGCTTTGACACGGATCAGATTTTTTCACAGATATTTGAACTGGATGCCGCGGTATAAATTGATAAAATAATTATCCAGATTTTAAGGAGATATAATCGATATGGCTGAAAACGAACCAAAAATCCTGAGCTTTCTATGCAGCTGGTGCAGTTACGGCGCAGCCGATCTGGCCGGTGTCAGCCGGATGGAATACCCGTCGAATATCCGGGTCATTCGGATTCCATGTACCGGCCGCATGAGCCCGAAGTTCATTCTGGCGGGCCTGCGACAGGGCGCTGATGCGGTCTGGGTATCCGGGTGACATCCCGGTGAATGCCATTACCTGGAAGGTAATTACTATGCCCGCAGAAAATTCGCTTTGATGAAAAACTTGTTGGAACATACAGGCATTGAGCCGGGTCGACTTCATTTTTCATGGATATCTTCAGCGGAATCCACCAAATTTGTGGATGTCGTCAAGAAAATCACCACCGAAGTGAAATCATTGGATCCGAATATACAATATGTCAAAACCGAACCCAAGGTTGATTAAAATGATTGAATACACAGCTAAAATAAAAGAAATCGCCAACCGTTTGCTGAGTGAAGGCAAGGTCGAGATGGTGATCGGGTTTCGAAAAGGGACTGTCCCCATGATGAACCAGCCCCACTATGCGACCTCTGCGGCGTCGGTGAATGAGTTGATCTGGGACAGCAACTGCGCAATCAATCTTGCGAACTATGTCACCGATAAAAAAGGAACCATCGGCATTGTGGCCAAGGGATGCGATTCCCGCAACCTGGTGACGCATATCATTGAAAACAAGATCAAGCGCGAACAACTGGTTATCATTGGGGTGCCCTGCACCGGCATGATCGATCGCCATAAGATTTCGTCGATGATCGGCAAAGACATCCTTGCGATTGATGAATCCGGTGAGACCATCACGGTTTCGGGCGCCGGATTTTCCGAAAAAATCATCAAAAATGATGTGCTTCAGGAAAATTGTGCCTCATGCGCCCATCGCAACCCGATCATTTATGATGAACTCATCGGGGATAAGGTGGCCGAAAAGACGTATGTTGACCCGTATGCATCCGTCCGTCGCGTCGAAGCCATGACGCCTGGCGATAAGTGGAAATATATTGAGGAGCTGCTCGCCCCCTGCATCCGCTGCTATGCTTGCCGGAATGCCTGCCCACTGTGTTACTGCCCAACATGCTTTGTTGATGAGTCCAAACCCCAGTGGGTGGGTAAAAGTCAGGACTCCATTGACGTGCGGACGTTTCATCTGCTCCGGGCCTATCACTGCGCCGGCCGCTGCACAGATTGCGGGGCCTGTGAACGGGTCTGCCCCATGAGTATCAAAATCCGCGAATTCACAAAAAAACTAAACAAAGACTGTCAGGAACTTTATGGTTGGGAGGCAGGTCTGACTCTGGATCAACGGCCGCCGCTCGATTCTTTTAAAACGGATGACCCGCAGGAATTCATCAAGTAACTTGCAGAGGACATCCAAACCTTCATTTCGTCAGCACTATCTAATTGACAAGGGCAAATACTATGACGCTCATTAAAATTGATCGCCAAACCTGGGTCGATGGCATCGAAAAAGCAAAATCCGCTTATCGCGTGTTTGGCCCCGTAAAAGAAAATAATGACCATGAGTTTAAACTGTTAGCTAAGGGTGAAATGCCGGATTTCAATTGCCAGAACACCCGGATGTCTCCCAAAGCCATTATATATCCCCAGTCTCAAATCATGTTCACTTACAGTCTGGATGAGAGCAAGGATGACTGCCGCATCATGAAGGAAGTGGAAAACGCCACTTCTCCTCAGGTGGCCGTCGGCGTTCGCCCCTGCGACGCTCTGGCGTTTCCCATCGTCCGCCGGAACTTCGATTCACCGGAATACCAGGATACCTACTGGATCAAGGCCTATGAAGCCACCACATTTGTGGGCCTGGCCTGCAATGCCGCCTGCTCCACATGTTTCTGCACGTCCGCCGGAACCGGACCTTTCGGTGAAACAGGTCTGGATATCCTTCTGGTTCAGGATGGAGATACGCTGTACGCAAAAACACTGACACCCAAAGGGGAAGCCCTGGCAGCATCCGCCGGATGGTCATCACCCGCTGCATCAGACGTCTCCGCCCGACTGGAGACATTAAAAACAGCAGCCGAAGCCAGCGTCACTGCCGCCGTCAGCACTGATAAGCTCAAGGACAAGGTCCTGCTGGATCTCTATGAAGCGCCATTCTGGGAGGAAGAAGCCTTTTCCTGTATCAATTGCGGCACCTGCACCTATGTGTGTCCCACCTGCTGGTGCTTTGACGTTCAGGACGAGACCCATGGCAAATCCGGGATCCGAATGAGGAACTGGGACAGTTGCATGTTCCCTCTGTTTACCCATCATGCATCCGGGCATAATCCGAGACACAACAATTATGAACGCCTGCGTCAGCGATTCATGCATAAATTAAAATATTATGTGGACAAATACGATAGCGGCATTCAATGCGTTGGCTGTGGGCGATGTATCCGGTTGTGTCCGGTTAATATCGACATCCGAAGAATCTGCGACAAAATGAACAGTTTTGATGCCAAAAGCTGCGCCTGCGACGTTGCATCGTCTTAGCAAAGGGGGATTACCGTGCAAAATCCATACTTACCATACCCGGTGCGAATTGATGAAATTATCACCGAAACCGAAGATAAAAGCCTTAAAACATTTAAATTCGTCTTTATCAATCCGGAAGATGAAAAGAAATTTGCCTACGAATCCGGACAATTCGGCGAGCTTTCCATTCCGGGACTTGGGGAAATTCCCATTGGAATAGCCTCTTCCCCCATGGAAAAAGGGTTTATCAAGTTCACTGTATTTAAAACCGGAAAAGTCACTTCCTCTCTTCACGCCATGAAAGAAGGCGATATTATGGGGGTGCGGGGACCGTTGGGACACCCCTTTCCCTGGAAAACCCTTGAGGGTAAAAACATTGTGATCATCGGCGGCGGGTTTGCCTTCACCACGCTCCGATCATCCATTATCAGCATCCTTGATCCGGTCAACCGTCCGAAATTCAAAGATATACATGTCATTTATGGGGCACGGTCACCGGGAATGCTGCTGTATAAGGACGAATTACAGGCATGGGCCGAGCGTGATGACATCCACATGAACATCACGGTGGACGGCACCAATGACCCGAACTGGAAGTTTTTAACCGGTTTCGTGCCCACCATTACCGAGCAGAAAGCCCCTTCCGGCAGCCCGGACACCTATGCCATCGTATGCGGACCGCCCATTATGATCAAATTCACCCAGCCGGTTCTGGATAATTTGGGCTACAGCCACGACAACATCATCATGTCTCTGGAAAACCGCATGAAATGCGGCATCGGTATCTGCGGGCGGTGTAATATCGGAAGCTCCCTTGTCTGCAAGGACGGCCCGGTGTTTACCCTTTCCCAGCTCAATAATATGCCCAAAGAATATTGATGGGTTGCAAGGCCCTCCTGCCCTGGCAGGGACGTTTAACCATATGAATTATCCGGATCTTTCGGAATTATGAGATAAATACCATAATTTTGGTATTGACAAAATACTCATACACATATATTTAAAAAATTTACTGCAAGCATAATAACAGGCCAAAAAGAAGCCAAGATAATACATTTTATAATTTTAAAAGGAGGGAGATTTCATGGCTGTAGTAGAATTTGAAGGTAGCACATTTACCGTGGATGAAGACGGGTTTATCGAGGATTTTAATACATATAATGAGTCCTGGGTACGATATGTAAAAAAAGAAGAAGGCATTGATGAACTGAATGAAGAACATTGGCAGGTCATCAATGTTTTACAGGACTACTACAAGAAAAACGGAATTGCGCCCATGGTCCGTATCCTTTCCAAGCTGACCGGGTTCAAACTGAAACATATTTATGAGCTGTTCCCGTCAGGACCGGGCAAAGGCGCCTGCAAAATGGCTGGCCTTCCGAAACCGACCGGTTGCGTATAGTTATTATCGCTTTCCGAATGGCATAGTGTTTAGAAGAAGCCCTGCTGAAAATGCAGGGCTTCTTCTATTTTGATCCGGATACCCGATATTCTTTGACCGTTCAGCAAAAAATGAAATGCACCTCATGGACAACACTGACAAAGCCCTGCTCAACCGCATCCAATCGAACTTTCCCGTTTCTCATAGGCCGTTCCTTGACATCGCCAGTGAATTCGATTTGTCCGAAGATGAAACCATCCTTCGAATTCAGCGATTAAAAGCATCCGGCGTTATTCGACGAATCGGCGGCAACTTTGTTCCCGGCAAACTGGGATATGTCAGCACCCTGTGCGCGGCAAAAGTACCGGAAAACACCATCGATGAATTTGCCAAAGTGGTGAACAGTTATCCTGGCGTCACCCATAACTATGTGCGGGAAAATGATTACAATGTATGGTTTACCTTCATCGCGCCATCAATGGCGTTGATCAGGCAATACCTTGAAGAAATCTCCATAAAAACGGGAATATGCGACATTCTTAACCTTCCGGCAACCCGGGTTTTTAAAATCAAGGCCCATTTCAAATTATAATCCAGCGCATTACGTCAGGGTATGACAGATTTCAGAAGGCCTCCCTGCTAATGCGACCATGCCAATGCTTTCAAGCCAATGAATGACATCCGAATCGCCGCCGTGATTTCAAACTCCAGGGTTGGCGAAACCGCCCGCAACCTCAGGCAAATGGAGCAATGGATCGCAGCAGCTTTAGCGGCCCAGGCGGCCATGATCTGTTTCCCGGAAATGTCGATCACCGGTTATCATGTCCGGCAACCGATTGAAAAGGTCGCTGAACCCATTCCCGGTCCTTCCACCGACCATTTGCAACGCATCGCCCAAAAAACAGGCATTACCATCCTTGCAGGGCTCGCGGAAACCGATGGCCTTGGCCACCTTTATCCCAGTCATGTGGTCATAACCCCCGGAGGCATCACCGGATGCTACCGGAAAATTCACCTGGGGCCATCGGAAAAGGATCTGTTTACCGCCGGAGACACGGTTCCCGTATTCAAATCCCATGGGATCACCTTCGGCATTCAGCTCTGCTATGACGCCCATTTTCCCGAGCTTTCAACGGCCATGGCGATAAAAGGTGCGGATGTGATTTTTATACCCCACGCATCCCCGCGAAACACGCCAAACGAAAAATTACAATCCTGGATGCGGCACCTGCCGGCAAGAGCTTATGACAACAGCTTATTTGTGGTCGCATGTAATCCCTGTGGTGAGAACGGAGAAGGCCTTTCATTTTCCGGAGTGGCCCTTGCGATCAGCCCGTCCGGTGATATCCTTCAATCTTGTGCGGGGGATGGGGAACAAATGATGGTTTTTGATTTAAAAGCAGACCTTCTGGAAGATGTCCGAAACCATCGCATGAAATATTTTCTACCCAACCGAAGACCGGAAGTTTACCGTACAAACCAATAACGGGCGAAGAATGATCAGGCAAGAGCGGATTTCAGTCCTGACCATGCCACTTCTGATGCCTGCTTGAAAAATTGAATAATGGCTTCTTCGCTATCCAGCATCCGGACGCTCGTTCCGATACCGCTGTTTAAAAGACTGGCAAACCCATGACTGAACAAAAAGCCCTGGAATAATATTTTTTGCATGGATTCCGGCGGCAGATTTTTCGTCAAGGGGTGATCCGCCATCCTCTGCATACTGAGTAAAAGATTCTCTTCACTGTACCGGGTGTTGATATCCCCGTATTTTTCATCATGAATGCATTTAAATAAAAATTTTTCATCCTTTGAGAACAAGACATACCCCAGCCCCATGTCGATAAAAACATCGCCGCTTCTGGGATGCGTCTGATATGCCAGCAGAACCCGCCATGCCCGCTTCACGATGGCTTCTTCAATTTCCCGCATGGAACTTACGCACGTATAAATCGGCATGGTCGACGAGCCCAGTTCCAGGGCAATGGCCCGAGCGGTCAGATTTTCCAGACCGCTTTTCCGGACGATCTGAAATCCCGCTTCAACAATATCGTTAATTGAAAATTTTTTTCGTCGGGCCATTTCGCCACATCTATAAAGCCGAAGTTAAGAAGCATTGATAATCACTGGTGGCATTTACTGAATGCCGAACCGGGAAATCAGAAAAAGGCTCAGATCCGGAACATAGGTGATCAGCATCAGGCCGATCAGTAAAATAATCAGGAAAGGCACGGCCGCCCAATAGAGTTCAAGCACCGGCTTATTGAAACGGAACGCCGCAATAAACAAATTCATCCCCACCGGCGGAGTCGAATACCCGATTTCCATATTGGTTAAAAAAATGATGCCCAGATGCACCGGGTCAATGCCGTAACTAACGGCAATGGGCATGATCAGGGGAACCACCACCAGGGTCGCGGAATAGATATCCATGATACAGCCGACAATCAGCAAAAAAGCATTAAGGCCGATGAGAAACACCCACTTGGAAGTAAAAATATCCTGCATGGCTTCTAAAATCATGGTGGGGACCTGGGCGTCGATCATGTAATTGGTGAGTGACAGGGCAGCCCCCAGTATCACCAGAATACCGCCAACCAGAACCATGCTCTGGTTCATGATGACGGGCAAATGACGGATACTGATTTCCCGGTGAATCACCGCCTCAACAATCAGCGCATACACGACGATCAGGGTCGCCATTTCCCCAAGGGTCACAAACCCTCCGTATATCCCGACCCCGACAATAATGGGAATGAGCAGTTCCCATTTGGCTTCAGAAGTTGTCTGAAGAATTTGCTGGAAGGATATGGGTTCCCTAACAACGCCGGAACGAAACCCGACATACGTGCTGTACATCCCAAGAAGGGCGATTAACAGAAGCCCCGGAATAAAACCCGCAACAAACAACTGACTGATACTGGTTTCGCCCACTACTCCGAAAATGATAATGGGCAGACTCGGCGGGAACAGAAGCCCCAGACTGCCCGATGAGGTTAAAAGCCCCAGAGAAAACCGCTCGGGATATTTTTCCTTGATCATGGCCGGATACAGAAGACCGCCCAGAGCGATGATCGTCACGCCGGAAGCACCCGTGAAAGCGGTAAAAAATGCACAGGCGGACAGGGCGACAATGGCGAACCCGCCCGGCAGCCATCCCAGAATCGCCCGTGAAAAATTGACGATCCGCACCGACGCCCGGCTTTCCGCAAGAATGAACCCCGCAAACGTAAACAGTGGAATGGTATATAAAACCGGATTGTTGGCAAATTTGTTATAGGTGTCCACCACCAGGGCCGCAAAGGGCATATCCGTGATATAAAATCCCACCATGGCGAATGCCGATATCACCACAAATACCGGCGCGCCCATCAGGGCCATCAATGCAACAAATCCAATCAATAAAGTAGTCACTTGATTTCCCCCCTGAAAGCATTCCGGAATCCGTTGATGCTATTATGGGCAAACCGGATGGCAATGACGAGATACCCCAGCGGCATCACGATTTGCAGGGCCCAGACCGGGAGGCTGAAGAAGGCTGAATGCGCATGGGACTGAAACTCGATCCATACAAACTGACAGGATGCGACTGTCAGAATCAGGCAAACCCCACATGAAAACAGATCAACCACCGCATCTAAATATTTTCTGGTGCTTGCTTTAACCAGATGGGTCAGCATATCAATCCGCACATGGGCCTTGCTCCGTGTGGCGACTCCGGCGCCGATAAATGCAATCCACAGCACCAGGTGCCGGATGAAATCCTCCCCCCCCAGAATACCGGATTGAAACAGATTCCGCATGACAACCTGCATTAATACCATGACGACCATCATGGCTAAAAAAAAGGCTATCAGGAAATCTTCGAAACAGGTAATCGTCCGGTTGAATTTTCCGCTGTCACGCCAGATCTCGGAACACAACGGGCATTCATAAAATTCATTAAAATCATTCCCGCATTTTAAACATTGCATGGCCGGTTACCTTATCCTTTGAATCTGCCCTCCCGGGTGGGCTTTCCGATAGTCATCGAGCAGGGAAAGAGTCTGGTCCAGCAGCTCTTGTGAGTATATTTTGCCGACCAGGTTTTCCCGCGCTTTTTTGGATGTTTCAAATATAAATTCCAGGGTACCGCTTTTCGGGTCAAACGCCACAATCTTGATTCCTGATTTTTTCAATACTTCCACAGACTGACGGTCCTGTTCCCTTCCCTTCTCACTAAGACGGTCAAAATAGGGCTGGCAGATGGTTAAAATCTTTTTCTGACTTTCCGGGGTAATCTTGTCCCAAATTTTTTTAGATACAATGGTGCCGCCCTGAACATTGGTGACCGGGTATTCGCTCATGTATTCAAACCGGTCGAACCAGTGGAACGCCACCGCCCCGTATGGGGTGATGCTGGCCGTGTCGATGAGCCGGGTGGACAGGGAAGTCATCACATCGGTAAAGGACAGGGGAACCGGTGTGATACCAAAAGCGTCAAACATGGCCTGGCTGAGGGGATCACCTTCCCACTGCCACCATTTCTGGTTCCGGGCGTCTTGCAGAGAGAGGATGGGAACTTTTGAAAACGTATAGACAAAACCGATTTCATTCCACCCCAGCACAATAAAGCCCTTTTCCTCAAACCGCTGCTCCATAGAGTCTCTTAGCTTGCTTCTCACATATTCGACTTCATCATAATTCATGAACACATAAGGCAATTCCGTAACCCGGACTTCCGGCACAACCCGTCCCAGACCGCCTCCTGTGAAGGTTCCGCCGTGGAGCTGGCCCAAACGGATTTTGCTTAAGACTTCTTTCTCATCCCCCTGAACGCTGCCATAATACAGCTTGATACCCACTTCGTTGCCGGTCTCCCGCCGGATCTCGGCATCCATTTTGTCAATCTGCGTCATCATAAACGAACCCTTGGGCGCAATGGTCGCTATCTTGATCAAAATTTTCGGCGGCGCTTCAGCTTCCGCCATAGCCGTCCCAATCATCAAAAATACCGTCCCACAAAAAACCATCCAGAAATTGAAACCTTTAATTTTCATATCAAGCTGCCTTTCCTAAAATAACGAGTCAACGTTTTCAAGATGTGTTTTGGCCTTTTTCTTTGCAGCCGCGTTAATAAATCCCATTGGCGGGAACAGATCATCCGGAGCATCAACAACTTCCTGCAAGGTTCGGATATATAGATCCCGATCCTGAATCTGGTAAGCGTAATACTGGGCGTAGGTAAGCAGAAAAACCAGCATTTTCCGCTCAGACAATTCAAACGCCCGGTCGAATTCCGCCTTGGCCTTTCCTGGCTGCCCCCCATACGCGGCCGGACGGCTGGCATATAAGACGCCTAAAACCGCATGGGCAATTCCGTAGCGGTAAGTCTCATCCAGTTCGATGCAGCGTTTCAGCATGGCGTTGATCTTCGGCAGAGCCAGAAAGATTTCCGGATCATCCACATCGAGGCCAGCCCAGCTCAGCCATGAAGTGGCCGCCCAGAACAGAGACGGCACATCCTTTTTGCCGAACACTGAAAGACTGGCTTTAAACGCATCCACCGGCCCATCCGCCGTCTCGGCGAATTCGCCTTTCTGTTTTAAAGCGCGCATGGCGTAGGTGTGCGCACGCAGATACAGCCGCCGGGCCCGTTCATTGTCCTTGCCTTCCACAAAAACGAAAGTATAGCCATTGTATGCTTCCGCGGCCCGGGTCAGAAGGCCGACATTGTCCGGAGATGCTTCAATCAACCCGTCAAGCTGAATCAGAGCCGCCGGCATGGCGTCCCGGACCAATTCCACGTCTGTATGCTTGTTGACTGCAAGATTCATTTTTTCCATCAGGGGGTCCATGGAATCAACCATCATTTTTGTGGTGTTGCAACCCGCTGTTAGGAAAAGAAATACAAAAACCAGACATTTGGGATAAAACAAGAGACGTTTCATGCAGCAGCTCCTTTTTGAGGATCATGGGGGAAACGGAAACAGAGATTATAAAACGAATGTTATATAATTGGTATTATTTAAAGAATTGGGCGGCGGGTGTCAAGTATTTTAGACAAAATGATTCTCCCCGCCGATTTAAGACGGGGATTGGGCTTTTCAATGCAGACGTTAGAAGGATTCAGAAAAATTTGAAATCCAGTAAGGGCCGCTGGAGCCGCCTTCTCTTGATTCCTGATTCCGGCCCTTGACGATCCTTTTGACCGGCGTGGGCAACTGCAATGTGCCTTGAAACCAGTCCGGAATGATAAGGTCTCCCAGCCATGGCGGAAGATCGATGGGCAGATAATCTTCTATAATCTCTATGAAAGCGTCGCCGTAATATCCGACTTCATCTTCTCCGTCGATCGCGCCGTTGCCGTTTTTATCCAGAACCGCAACCAGGTAGGCGGTTCGTTCCTTGTCCTGGCCATGGTCCACCCCGTTGATCAGCGGTTCGGGCGGGCTGTTTTGTTCCCACACGACGACCTGATCATACAGGGCTGTCAATATCGGCAGCTTTCGCGGGGATTTCGGATCAATCCTCTCACCAATACCGATATAGTCGTAGGTCACCGGCAGCACATCCATTCCCAGCAAATAATCCACATCAATATCCAGCACTATTCTTCCTGCTGCGGATACGGACAATTGCACGCCATCCAAATGAATGGCCAGCACCAGGAGTTGGGCTGTTTCCGCGTCAAAATTCCCGACGCCGGTCAGATCAATGGCATAATCCAGATTAGCCGTGAAGTTATAGAGCTTTTTATTAATATCAAACTCATACCCCTGACCGGGAACAATATTTTTGCCATAATTCAGTTTGGTAGTGAATTGATAGGTTTCTTTATTGATCACCAGACCAAGCCGATCGCCTTTGGTGGGATCGGGAAAACCGCCCTTATAATCCTTGTCCCACAGGGAAGCTATCATAACTGAATCGCCGGGGGTCAGGTCCGTATTTGACAAATCAATGTCAAAATACAGATCATCTTCCGGCATTTTGTAAAAATATTTCAACGAAGAAAAAGGATCATCCAGTATGTTCATTGGATTATCCGAATCAAACACCAGGAGATATACAGGCGCTTTGTTTCCCAGATACTCGTTGGATACAGAAAACATACCGGCAATGGACATCGGAATGTTTGAGGCTTCCGGCACATCAAAGGTGAATTCAATGTCGATGCCGATCAGTCCGGCGCCGTCGGTGATGGTCAGCAAGGTCGAGATCTCGTCTCCCCGGCCATAAAAACCAACCTTATCTCCCCCGTCCACCGTCCCGCTGCTGTTGGCATCGAGCAGAGCGATCATCTGCACATCCCGGATCGGGACGTCTTTCCCATAGGGAAGAATATCCATTGTATAATTAAGAGGATATGCACCCTTATCGATCGTCTTATAACCAACCACCTCATTAAAATCCAGACTCGAAAAATCGGAAGAGGTGATTTCTCCGGCATAGGCCACCAGAATCAAAGGACCGGGATCATTTCCCAAAATGGTTCCGGAGATGGATGCTTCATAGTCAAACACTTCCCGGTTGATATTAATATGGACGCCGCTGTTTACTCCGGCCGTAAGAATGGTGGTCGGGGACAGACGCCCCTCTTCAATATAAATGCCGAGAAAATCGCCTTTGGTGAAATTCGGCAGCCCGCCCGCAAAGTCCCGGTCCCACAGCCCTATCACCATGACCTCATCATCAGGTCCAAGTCCCGTTTCTGGCAGGTCATAGGAAAACGAGGTTGTTCCGCCTTCAACCCTTGAAAAATATCGAATCGCGGAAATCGGGTTGTCCATCACGGCTGCAGGGTCATTGCCGTCAAGGATTGCGATATAAACCGGTGGAGACTCCTGGGTGTATGGAGACAGTAACGTAAAATCCCCGGAAACGGAAACCGCGACCCCCGACGGTTTTTCCACGTCAAAAATAAATTCAACGTCGATACCGGCCAGCACATCGCCGTCATTGATAGTCAGCAGACTTGAAAACTCCCCTTCCCGGCTGTAAAAACCGATCCGGTCGCCCCCGTCAATGGTTTCGCTGGCGTTTTTGTCCAGGAGCGCAATAATCATCACCTTCTCAAGCGGCACGTTTTTGCCAAAAGGCAAAATGTCTAAGGTGTAACTGATCGGCGCCGTCTGCTTGCTAAGTGTCTTGAAACCGAATATCTGGTTCGTATCCAGGCTCGAAAAATCGGAAGAAGTAATTTCTCCGGCATAGGCCACCAGCGTGACGGCGCCCGCATCATCGCCACGGATGGTTCCCGATACAGAGGCTTCATAATCAAAAACCTCCCGGTTGATGTCGATATGGACACCCTTGTTTTCACCGGCAGCGAGTTTTATGGCAGGATTAATAAGGCCCTCTTCGAAATAAAGGCCGATAAAATCGCCTTTGGTGAAATTCGGCAGTCCTCCCGCAAAATCCCGGTCCCATAACCCGATAATCAGAACCTCATCATCCGGACCGAGACCCGTGGCGGACAAATCAAAGGAAAACTCGTCACCCCCCTGCGGAACCCTTGAAAAATAACGGATTGCGCTGAACGGATCATCGAGTACGCCAGCAGGATCAGCCCCGTCTAAAATCGCAATATACACCGGCGGTGAGTTTTCCGCATATTCCGTCGGCAGGGTGAAATCACCGGAAATAGACACCGGCGTTTCCGAAGGATGACGCACGTCAAAAGTGAATTCCAGGTCAATGCCCGTAAGCGCAGAGCCGTCTGTGATGGTGAGCAGGGTTGAAAATTCGTCCCCCTGTCCGTAAAAACCGATCCGGTCGCCCCCGTCCACGGTCCTGCTGTTGTTTTTGTCCAGAAGCGCAAACACCTGGATCTTGTCGATGGGCACATTCTGGCCATAAGGCAGGATGTGCATGGTATACTTCAAAGGCCCGGCTGGTTTGTCGACAGCCTCAAACCCGATAACTTTGTTAAAATCAAGGCTTGAAAAATCCGAGGACGCAATGTCACCGGTGTAGGCCACAAGGGTGACCGGGCCGGTATCGGTTCCCATAACCGTACCTGAGATGGACGCCTCATAATCAAAGACTTCCCGGTCGATGTTGAGTTTCAGCCCGCTGTTTTCACCTGCCGTCAGCGTAATGGCCGGCGAAATACTCCCCGGCACCACATGGATGCCGATAAAATCCCCTTTCGTGATATTCGGCAATCCTCCCGTAAAGTCACGGTCCCACAACCCCACCACAATCACTTCATCCCCTTCCTTCAGACCGCTTTGCGCCA
>QZKW01000042.1 GCA_003599885.1 Desulfobacteraceae bacterium
ATAATAATTGATGGCAAAGCTGATATTGGGCAAGTAACGGTGGGCAGGATATCCCTCCAGGGCCGCTTTCTTGAATCCGGACCAGGAAAGCTCCGTCATGTGGACCGCTGTATCATCAATGATAAAGCCTTTATCGTCAAACACCATGGCGGAATGAAAGGAATTGGAATAAGCCATGATGCCAACGGCAAGAAGGATACCGGCAAATATTGCTGCTTTTTTTGATTCATTCAAATTTTTAGAAATCATTGAAATTTTTCATAGTTAGGGATGTTTATCTATAGAACCTGTTGAAGTTGCTATTTTATTAGTTGCATGGCAATTTCAGCTTTTTTATATCCGGGGTCGATTTGCAATGATTTTTGGAAATAACGGGTCGCATCTTTAAATTTTTGCAGAGTATAAAATATGATGCCAATATTATAATATGCTGACGGGTTGTTTGGTGAAAGCCTGGCTACCTGTTCAAAATGATGCAGAGCCAGTGATAGATTTCCGGACTGGAAAAAAATTTTTCCGAGGCTGTTATGTGCTTCGGTATAATCCGAATTTAATTTCAGTGCATTTTGAAAATATACAATTGATTCTTCAATATTGCCGGTTTTTTCTGTCACCAGGCCTAAATTATAATGTGCTTCGGCATCGTTTGGGCTCAGTTCAAGCGCTTTGTTAAAATAACAAGCAGCTTGTTTGATCTGGTCAATATAAATGCAAACAACCCCCATATTGTTGTATGCGGATGGATTTTCAGGATCGATGGTTGCAGCCTCTTTGTAATACTGAAGGGCCTTGTTATAGGATTTCATATTTGAATAAACGTTTCCAATTTTATTTAACAGATCACTATTGGAAGGGGACTTGAAAAGTGCTTTCTGATAATAAATGAGGGCATTTTCAAAATCATTACGAAAGGCATATTCCTTGGCGATTGCAACAAGCGTATCGCTGTAATCCGGTTTAATATCGAGGGCTTTTTGAAAATGCGCCATGGCTCGGTCATGATTACCGTTATTTGATAAACATTTACCGACCAATAAATGAGCATAATAATTACGGTGGGTGACGTTGAGGGCGTGGCGAAAAAGAATATCCGTTTTTTCCCAGTATGTTAACTGTTTTATGGTGAGCATGGAAAAAACAGCCAGGACGGCAAGGCCGGCTACGGAAGCTATCAAACGGCTTTGGCGTAAACGGGATATGGCATCTGTTGCGCCCCATATTGTCAGGATAAATAGCCCGATAAATGGGACATAAGCCCATCGCTCGGCGATCTGTGGCCACAGGCCGCCCTGAATAATTCCGATTACCGGCACAAGGGTGCCGGTATACCAGAACCAGCCAGTGACGAGATAGGGTTTCCGTTTGGAATAGGTCAAAACTATAGCGGTGATTCCGATTAAGACGATAGTGGAGGCGATAGGCTGCCAAAGAGGGATGCTATTCGGAAATGGGTAGAATATGGCAAGATTAACGGGCCATATCATTTTCCATAAATAGTGGATGTAAGAGACCAGTGCGTTATAAATTCTCAGATCCATGGGTTGAGCCAGTTCGTTCAGTATCAGGCTGTTTTTTTTTAGGGAAATAAAAGACAATCCTATAACTGAAAACGATAGCAGCAGAAACGGTATTTTTTCAAAGACCAGGCGGTTGGTGGACGTCACATGAAATGCGGTTAGACTAGGTGGCGCTTCATTGTTCAGCCAGTTTTTCCGGAACCACTGGAACCGGTATAAGGGCCAAAAATCCAGGAGCAGCAGTGCGCAGGGCAGGGTCACCAGCATGGGTTTGGCCATGAGTCCCAGGCTGAAGCAGATTCCTACCATCAAATATCGCCAGGTGGAAGGTCGCGCTGCGTATCGTACATAGGCCAGCATGGTGAGCATCCAGAAAGTGGTGGACAGCAGGTTTTTCCGTTCTGCGATCCATGCCACGGAATCCACATTCACCGGGTGCAGAGCGAACAATAACGCTACCATGCTGCTTTTCCAAATAGCACCGGTCATGCGGTAAAATAGAAGAAACAACAGAAGCACATTCAGCAAGTGATAAAAAAGATTGGATAAATGGTGATAACCGGCATCCAGGCCGAACAACTGACAATCCAGTATGTGGGACAACCAGGTTACCGGGTGCCAGTAACCTTTTTCATCATTCTTGACCACCTTAAAGGCCCATTTGATGGAATCTGTCGTGAGACCTTTCTGGACATGCTTATTATTATAAACATATCCCCCGTCATCAAAATCGATGAATTCGTGATGCTGGACCGGGGCGTAAACGGCAGCGGTGATAGTCATGAGCAACAGGCTGACGAGCCAGGGAAGCATCGTGGGATGTTTTCGGATGATGGATTCTGAAGAAAGGTTTTTCATTGGATGTTTCTCAAGTATGGTTTGCAGACGGGAATAATCCCTGCACACTACCGGAAAAAATTCTAATTTTAAAAGAAAATGCCTGTAAGGGAGGGCTTTATATCCTCCCGGGATTTTAATGCACGATCCAAAAACTTCGACTTGAAATAACACTGTTTACCTGTTAAGAAAAGCAATTTTTAAACGGATGACTCGAAAGGATGTCAAACCAATGACTGAAGTGGAATCACGGTATCGCAACGCCCGAATGGCGCACTGGGACAGTGTGGTGGCCCGGAAGACCGATCCTGAAAGGATTGGGGCGTTTTACCATCGATCGCTGGAACATTATTATCAAATGATGGTTCAGCCGGGCCTGCGTGTTCTTGAGCTGGGTTGCGGCGGCGGTGACTTGCTGGCTGCCTTAAGGCCGTCCTTCGGCGTGGGAGTGGATTTTTCGGCTGAAATGATCAAGATAGCCCGATCCAGGCATCCCGAGTGTCAATTTATTGAAGCAGACATCCATGATTCCGCTTTGATGGGGCAGGCAACGGAGGAGCCGTTTGATGTGATCATTCTGTCGGACCTGATTAATGATTTGTGGGATGTGCAAACGGTTTTTGAGAATATGCGCCGCTGGTGCCACCCGCGAACCCGGATTATCATTAATTTTTACAGCAATTTATGGAAAATGCCCTTGGGTTTGGTGAAACGTCTGGGGAAAGGGGCGGATTTGCTGCCTCAAAACTGGCTGGCGCAAAACGATGTGGTCAATTTGTTGCGGCTGGCGGGATTTGAAGCGGTCACTGACCGGTCAAAAATTTTATTGCCCCTTCCTTTGGCGTTTCTATCCGTATTTTTTAACCGGTTTCTGGCAAATATTGTTCCTTTTCGCTGGTTTTGTCTGACCAATTTCATCGTTGCCCGGCCCGCAGCAGTTCGGGATGCGGTCAAGCCCCATCCGTCCGTTTCCGTAGTGGTGGCAGCCCGAAATGAAGCCGGAAATATTGAACACATCCTGCGAAGGGTTCCAAAATTAGGCAGCCGGACCCAGATCGTGTTTGTCGAAGGGCATTCCTCAGACAATACATACGAAACGATTGAGGCCCAGATCAAACTGCATCCGGAAAAAGACATCAGCCTCTATCGTCAGACAGGCAAAGGGAAAGGGGACGCGGTGCGTCTTGGGTTTCAAAAAGCGGATGGCGATATCTTGATGATTCTGGATGCAGATATGACGGTGCCGCCGGAAGATCTTCCACGGTTTGTGGATGCCATTGCCAGCGGAAAGGGTGAATTCGTCAACGGCGTTCGGTTGGTATATCCCATGGAGGATCAGGCCATGCGGTTTTTTAATATCCTCGGTAATAAATTTTTTTCCCTTGCGTTTTCCTGGCTTCTGGAACAGCCCATCAAGGATACCCTGTGCGGTACCAAAGTGATGTGGCGGGAGGATTATCAGCATCTTTCCGCAAACCGGGCCTATTTCGGTGATTTTGACCCCTTCGGTGATTTTGATCTTTTGTTCGGGGCTGCCAAGCTTAATTTGAAAATTGTTGAAATGCCGGTGCGTTATCGTTCCAGAACCTATGGGGACACAAATATCGACAGGTGGCGGCATGGGTGGATGCTTCTTAAGATGGTGATTTTTGCAGCCCGGCGTATTAAATTTATATGAGAACATTTTTAAAACAATTGAAACTGCGGATAGCTCATCCATTGGTGCGCGACCTTGATGTGGATGATCCTGCGTCCAATAATGTTTTTTCACGCATCATACGGGAAAATGGATTTTTGCGACGGATTTACGAGCAGTGGTACGCCGACCTCGCGGGTTCGCTTCCATCAGACGTGCCTGGTCCTGTACTGGAACTGGGATCCGGGGCTGGTTTTTTGGATCGCTATGTGCCCCGTCTGATCACTTCTGAGATTCTCGCCGTCCCCAATGTGGATATAGTCATGGACGGCCAGCGCTTGCCCTTTGCCGATGCTTCCCTGCGCGGCATCGTCATGCTGGATGTACTGCATCACTTGCCCCAGGTGCGGTTGTTTTTCGCTGAAGCGGGCCGCTGTGTCCAACCCGGCGGTGTGGTGGCTATGATCGAACCGTGGAACACGGCCTGGGGCGGGTTTGTGTATCGGTATCTGCATCATGAGCCGTTTTCACGACATGCGGCGGACTGGCATTTCCCGGTTGGAGGCCCCTTGTCAGCCGCCAATTCGGCCCTGCCGTGGATAATTTTTGAACGCGACCGGCAGGTGTTTGAAAGGGAATTTCCCTGCTGGGAGATCATCCGTATCGCCCGGCACACCCCATTCGCCTACTTGCTGTCCGGGGGATTGAGCTTGCGGCCTCTGATCCCGGAAAGCGGGTTTTTCTTGTGTCGAAGAATTGAGAAAATGTTTTTGCCCTGGATGTATCATCTGGCAATGTTCGCCACAATCATTATTCGTCGGAAGGCATAGTTAATTTGAGCCCAATAATAAGATTCGTGAGATTTTATAGCCGTCAACTGGTTCATATTTGGATTGAGGAGTTTTTGGGCTGGTTCATCCGTTCCCTGCCGGGTTTGACCGGTATGGGATTGAGATGGTTTTTTTACCGGATGCTGTTCAAGCAAATCAAATCTTTTTGTCTCATCTATCCGGGGAGCTACTTTACCCATTCTTATGGTATAAGCATCGGCCGGTCTTTTTCCATAAATACTGGCTCTCTGATTGACGGAAGGGGCGGTGTGTGCATTGGGGATAGTGTGATGATAGGCCCGAATGTAGTGATTGTGTCATCGGAGCATGATTTTCACTACCTGGGTGCGCCTATGGCAACCCGGAACCATAGTTTGCAACCCGTAACCATTGGAAATGATGTGTGGGTCGGCGCAAATGCAGTGATAAATTCAGGTGTGACCATCGGTAATGGGGTCGTGGTAGCCGCGGGGGCCGTGGTGACGAAGGATATCGGCGACTATATGATTGTCGGTGGTGTGCCTGCACGAAAAATAGGTGACCGGCAAAAAAAGCAATAAAATAGATCGGGATGATATAGGCTTCAATCATTTGAAAAATATTTCTTCCTTCAAGTGATATTGTTCAATGACTTTCCTGATAAGAGACAGTTAAATAGAATCGGTGACGCTGACATTCGTATCTTGGCGGTATTTGAATCAAAGTTCCAACTTAATGAAAAAGGAGAACAATGAAAGCTTTTATTTGCATGTTAATAACATTGTTATTAATGGGGATTTGTGTGGCCGGGTGTTCAAAGGACAGTGACCAAACAGTGGAGGAGATGAATGCGGAGTCGCTGAAGCAGATGCAATCCGGCCAGATTGAACTGGCACTGGGGAAAGCTATGGCGGCCCTGGAACTGGCGGAAAAAGAGAATGGGGCTGATCACCCTGCAACGGTCATGAGTCTGGAAACTTTAGGGCTTGTGTATCAGGCAATGGGGGATGCTGAAAAAGCTGAATCCAATTACCTTCGGGCCTTGTCCATCCTCAAAAAGTCCTCCAGCCCTGACACTGAAGAAGCGGCCAAAATTATGAATAATCTTGCGGGCCTGTATTACACGAAAAAACAAAACGGGGAAGCCGCATCCTTTTATAAGCAGGCACTGGCCATTGTGGAAAAAAAGTTTCCAGCGGAAGATCCCCGGCTGGAGGTGTTGCGTAAAAATATCGGCATATGCGAAGGAATAAATAATGGCGAAGCGGGTGGGCAACCAGTTGAAAATTCCACTGCAGCCATACAAAATATGCCTGCGGCGAAGAATCCGCCGGTGAATATGGTTCAAGATCTCGTTCCCCAACAAGTCAAAGATTCCATGGTGAAACAACTGGCTGATCAGAATATTTTTATAACTGATCTGGAACCCCGGTCACCAGTGGTGATTGATAAAAAAGGCGTGGTGTTCCCTTATCGTGGGGTGAAAAAGGGGAAAGATGCGGGGTCCGCTCAGGAGATCATTGTTTTATTTGCCGCCATCTCAAATCCGGAAAAACCCAATGCCGTGATTTTTCAGCAGTGCCGCCTTATATCGCATATCAGCTACCTGTCAGCTATGGAAAAAGGAGGGATAGCGCAATTAAAACAAGAGATTAAGGAAGTTTTCAAGGATCTTTATTTGTAATTCTGTATTTTTTTGTCATTTTTGTTTTTTGGGGTAGCAATATCGCCATTTGAAATTATGGTTGATTTTTGATATATGTATGATATTAAAATCTAAGTTAATAGCTCAGAAAGAATCATATTTCGACGCTCAAGTTCGAAAGTTCGCCCTATTTTTTTTAATAATAAAATGGTAAGCCACGCAAATCCTGAGTAATGATAAGTGCTTTTTTGTGGTTCAATAAAGTGATGGATGCAGTGCAATGCAGAATCCGGACTTTTAATGAATCCGTCAAAGTTAAAAAATAAAAAATGCACTGAAAAATATTGTTAATCAGTATGAATCTGCCACACCGCATCATGAACAATAATCTAAAGGGGAGTACACAATGATCAATCTGAAAAAACGCCTCCTGAATGAGCTGAACCGCAAACTGCTAACCGGATTTTTTGTATCTTGTCTGGCAGTCGTCACCGGAACCATCGGATGCAGCGACAGCGGCGGTAGCTCAAAAAAAACCGGATATTCCTTAAGCGGATATGATGGTGTTGTCAGTGAGCAGTCCGTCACCCAGCAATCCCTGGTTTCCGCAATCGGAAATACCGGTCTTGATTTTTATGCTCAATTCCCCTGGTTTGTGAACCTGACCTATCAGGTCTTTGATGAGGACCACATAGGCGTTACGGACTTGACGGTTAATAATTTCACGGTCATGGAAGACGGCGCTGAAGTATCCAAGCTGGCCTCTGAAATGAACATCCGTAAACGTGACACACTCCCTTCCGAATACTCCTATGCAATTAAAACCGTATTGTTTCTCGACAACACACCCAGTTCATCCGTGACTCTTGAGAAGATGCTGGAATCCGGACAAGTGATTGTGGACTACCTGGATGAGAAAAATCAGCAGGAAGTCGCCGTTGTCGCCTACGATGAAAGCGGCGAGGCGGAGGTTGTTCAGGATTTTACAAGTGACATGTCAACCCTTAATCGGGCATTTAGTCTGGACGGTCCCATTCAGCCGTCCAAGGGCGTGACCAATTTTTACAGTGGAGTGATTGAGGCCCTGGCCCTTTGGGAAGATAATCAATCGCCCGCAAACCCCGATTTTGTGCAGGGTTTTCTGGTGGCGGTGACCGATGGCAAGGATACGACCGGACTGTCCAATGTGTCAGCGGCTATTGCAGCCCGAGGCGACAAACAAGTGATCGTGTTGGCCGTGGGCAATGATATTCCCGACTATATTTTAAATGATCTCAAACTTCTGGGCAACGGCGGGTTTTACCATGTGACTGATCCGCTGATTCCTGCAGATGAAAAAAGCGATAAAAAAGAAAACCTGTGCGAAACGATGCTTGAAGTCCAGAACCAGATGCTGGCCTATGCGGACGGTTTTTACTGGTTGCAGTACAAGAGCGCGGCCACCAGCGAGAATGCGAACCCGGTTCATGCAGTGACCTTAACTGTTGTTAATAATCGCAACGATGGGGCTGACAGTTTCATTTCCGGAACCTTCAACAGCGACGCCTTCTTTTCAGGCGAACCGAGCATCTATTTTAATACATCCGCATCTGACCCGGACGGCATCACTGAAAAAGTCATTATAATTGAAAGAGGCCAGGGGGCCGGTGAAGTCACTGAAACCATTAAAGCATTAACTTTTTTGAGTTCGGGTTACAACCCGTCTCAATATGAATGGACCTCCGGCAACAACAGTGTGGCAACTGTGGCGAGCGGAACAGCAGCCAATAGTGCAAATGCGGTTGTCACCGTAGTGGGCCCGGGTGATACCACCCTGACCGTGAAGGACACGGTAAACAGTATTACACAGACGCTGTCGATTAAAATCAAGGTCCGGGAAGAATCCTTTGAAATGAAGAAACACGTTGTCACGTCAAAAGGCCCCTGGTTTGCGGATGCGACTTTCCAGGTTCGCAAAACCCCAAGCGTAAACAACCAGTGGGAATGGACCACGGATCTGGCGCGTGAAGACATGACCATTCTGGAAAACGGGCTGAAGATTGACATGGAGGTTTCCGAAGTCCATCTTCGAAAACGGGACAATATCCCCTCCGACTATTCCTATACTTTGAAAACCGTTCTGATGATTGACAATTCCCCCAGCGCCAGAAATATTGACAACCTGCCGCTGATCAAAAAAGCGGCCAAGGCCTTTGCCAAACGTGCGCTGGTGAATGACGCTGCCGACAATTCCGACCTGGGGCCGCTTCTGAATACAAAGGACGAACGTCAACAGGAACTCGCGGTTGTTTCATATGATGAAAACGGCGAAAAAATCATTGTCCAGGATTTCACCACAGATTTGGATACCGTAAACGCTGCCATTGACGCTATCGACAGAGGTTTCGGCCCTATTGATTTTTATGGCGGCATGCTGGATTCTTTGAATTTATGGGACAATGACCAGTCACCCTATGACACCGCCAATACCGCCTTTGTACAGGGTGTGGTAATTGTGTTTTCCGATGGGTGGCAGTCCAACCCGGGTTTTTATGACCGTGCGGCGGTTCTGGCTGAAACCGGCGACAAACAGATCATCTGTGTAAGCGTGGGCAACGATCTGGTGTCCGGCAACGGTGAAGATCTGATCGCTTTCGGCAATGCGGGTTATTATTCCGTGCCGAATCCCGGACAAACGGTTAAAGTCATGGTGACCCCGGACGGCGGTACGACTTCAAAAGAAGTCACCTATACCACATTGGAAAGAACCCTGATGGGCATCCAGGATAATAAGGTCTATCCTTATGCCAACAGCTTTTACTGGCTGGATTACAAAAGTTACCTGCCGCCGGCAGCCGAATGCAAAGGTTCGGAATCCATGGTTGTCACCATTAATAACAACAGCAATACAGGAACCGGCAAAAATGTTGCCGGAAATTTTTCAAGCTGCCAGTTCTTTGAAGGCATTGACGGCTCCATTTATGTCAATTCGACCGTCACGAATCCGGATGGGATTAAACCGGGAGAGGATATTGATTTACAGTATGTGATGCTGGGGGATATTCCATTGAATGATCCTATCTATCCGCTGGAAGCATTTACCTATAAGCATGCGAACACCCCGGCGTATGAATGGCTCATCGCCAATCAGAATATCGTGCGCGTGACCCCGGATCCCCGGAGCTACGCCAATTCCAGGGCGACCCTGAGCCTACCGGTGAATAAACAGCAGGGAACCACCAGCCTGCGCATCGACGACACGGGTAACAGCGTATTTAGAACTTTGACCGTTAATGTCTCCGGGCTTCTGCTGCCAGCCCCCATCGCCTATTATCCGTTTAACGGCAATGCGGATGATATGACCCCGAACCAGTATGACGGCGAGGCCTTTGGGGCCACATTGACCGCCGACCGGAATGGCAATTTAAACAGCGCCTATTCATTTTCAAAAGTTGGTGACCGCATCGCCATTGATAATTTTTATTATGGGTCAGACACGGGAGCTTATTCGGATACGGTGGGGAACCTGACAGTATGCCTCTGGTTTAAAACTTCTGCGGGTGGAGGTGTAACAACCTTGATTGATTTCGACGATTCTGATTATTGGGGTTTGTTCATGAATAATGGGGAAATAGCATATGGCTCTCCAGGAGGAGATCCCCTAAATACCGTTTCCACTTATAATGACAGTCAATGGCACCAGGTTTGCGTGGCCACTAATGTCGTCCAGTTGGAGCAGAAACTATTTGTCGATGGAAATCTTGTTCTGACGCAACCCATTACAGGTGATTTCGGCTCTGGTGCCACAAGATACGGTTTTATCGGCGCAGAATCCGAAGCGGTTGCCTTTGATAATCTGAGTAATGGGGTGAATTTCAACGGCATGATTGACGATGTGATCCTGTTTGGTTCGGCTCTGTCCGAGGCACAGGTCATGTTCCTTTATGAAGCCACAAAATAATGATAAATTTTTAGAAGCACATTAATTTTTTAGTTTAACACCAGCGGCATCCGGAAAGCTTTATTGAATTCCGGATGCCGTTTTTTTATGCCTGCCTCACAATGCCATTTCCTGCCTGGCCATCCCCTTGCATAAACTTTGTAGGGATTCTACTACAATATTTATGCGCAAACTCTTACAAAGAAATCATATTTTCACTGATATCTTTCGCAATGACTTAATGGTATTGAATGCATCATACCAGAATTATTCAACCATCAGTTACGGGCTCGGCGATTTGTTTTTTGTCGGTGCACCCGAATATGAAATCGGTTTTTTTATTGTAAACCGGGTTCTTATCCAGGAACAATTTAGCCTTTCTTATTCAGTTTAACCTTAATATATAAGACAAGAAACCTGAAACCCCTTTCCAAATCCCAAGGAGGAAGTTTTATGAAGATTTTTTGGCGAAAAAAACTGTTTTTATTGCTGCTGACGGCATTGTTTTTATGCGTTGGCGCGCAGGCCAGTGCAGGAACAATCAATGTTCCGAGTGATCAGTCAACCATTCAGGCGGCCATCGCTGCGGCTGTTGCAGGCGACATTATCCAGGTCGCGGCCGGAACCTATAATGAAATCGGCCAGATTGTTATTGATAAAAACCTGACGATTACCGGGGCGGACAAAAGCACGACAATAATTAAAACGAATTTTAATTCAATTGGCGGTGCTTATGCTACAACCAGCCCTTGGATTTATGTTCAACCTGGTGTAAGCTTGGATTTGAGCAAAGTCACCCTTGATGGAGATGGTAAGTTACTTACCCATGCGATAGCCTCTCGGGGCGAGGCACATATAACAGACTGTAATATTAAAAATATTATTAATGGAAAATACGATGGGCGGGGGATATCGTTCCATGCAGGCACGACCAATACGGTCACAAATTGTAATTTTACCAATATTGGCCGTATCGGTATTCACGTTCGCGGTACTGTTACTGGTGTGACTTACCCGCCCCTGCCGATGGCAACCATTTCAGGTTGTACCTATGTGGGTAAAGGCGATGGTGACTGGCTGGATTACGCGGTTGAATTCGGCGGTGGCGGCACAGGAACCGTTACCGGATGCACCATCACAAATTGCACGGGAGTCGCTTCATCTGACGGATCCGGTTCCGCCGGTGTTCTCGTGACGGATTATTACGGAAATGGGACCGCTGCGGAAATAACCGGTTGTTTCATCAACCACAATGCCGTGGGTATTTATATCGGCTATGATGATGATGATGAAAGTACGGTGGCGGCCACAGGCAATGACCTTACAGGAAATACGGATAATGGAATCTTTACCATGTCCGATACCGTAAACCTCACCGAATCCGGCAACACCTGGGGCGGTTTCGGGGTCAGCTCGAATGATGAAACCAGCGCTGTGTTTTCCGATGATTACGGTTCAGACAAAGTTATCACAGCAAACGGCAATGTCTATCATGAAAATCCTTTTGGCGCGGATTCCGCCATCGCTTTCGACGGCACCGGGGATTACCTGAGCCTGGTCGGCAGCCCTGATTGGAATTTTGGGACCGAAGATTTCACCATTGATATGTGGGTGAATTTCCAGATCCAGCCGACTGCGACTCAGGGCATACTGGGCGCATATAATCAGGGTCTTAACGGCTACTATCTCTATTGTAATGCTGCGGATGGATTTGGTCTTCATGTAAAAAACAACGGGGTATGGTCAATAATTACTTCCCACGTCCCTGCCTTAGCCGGTCAGTGGCATCACCTGGCGATTGTTGGTGATGGCGGCACGGTGAGCCTGCTTGTTGATGGAGTGGCTACCGGGAGTTTTACCGCACCGGTGAATTCTGCCGGAACGGGCCTGGTGATCGGCCGTTTGACCACCAACTTGAATAATTATTATTTCAACGGCCACATGGATGAAGTCCGCATCGTCAAGGATCTGGCCCGGACGTTTGATTCCGGCGATCTTCCCAATGACCCCAGCGAGGACATTGTAACCCTAACCATCCTCCAGACCTCCGACCTGCACCATCATGCCAGCGGGTATGGGCCGTATCTGGATTACAGCGCAGACGGACTGGAAAACGATGATGTTGTCGGAGGGTATGCCCGGCTGGCCACGCTTATAAATGATGTGCGGACTAAAGTCGGCGCCGCCAACACCCTGCTGGTGGATTCCGGGGATTTCACCATGGGCACCCCCTATGATCTGTCTTCGGGTGTTTATGACATTTCACTGAATTTTTTTCAGCAGATGGATTATGACGCCATCACCCTGGGCAACCATGAATTTGACTGGACACCGGACGGCACTTACGCAATCATCAATTACGGCGTGACCAATGGTTTTTCCGTGCCGGTTGTCGCCAGCAACATGGTGACTGGTGGTCATGTCGGTCTTAATGCATTGATAACTGCCGAAAAGATTGTTCCCGAAAAAGTAATCGAACTCCCCAGCGGTCTGAAGGTCGGCATTCTGGGCCTTTTGGGACCGGGCGCCAATCGGGATGCGCCTTCTGCGCCGCCGGTTACTTTCGGCCATACTTATGATGACCAAACCGGAAATTACAGTTGGGATTATTCGTCTATTCAAGCCAAGGTGGATGAACTTAAAAATGTCGGGGCTTATGCCGCCGATACCGATGAACCGGTAGATATGGTCGTCGTTTTGTCCCACAGTGGCGTGAGCGGCGATTATTCTGACGGTGACGACATTGATCTTGCTAAAAATGTCACCGGCATTGACATCATTGCCTCCGGTCATGCGCATACGGCGACAAACGACAAGATCGTGGTCCCAAATACGGCAACACCAGCATGGGAAACCCTCATCTTTTCACCCGGCGAATACGGCGAGGCACTGAGCCGGCTCGATCTCACTTTCGATCTCACCAACGGCAAAATTGATACTGCGGATTTTACCCTGATCCCCGTTGATGATACCATCGAAGGCGACGCCTTCATTAGGGGACTTCTTGAGACTGAGACCACTGGATATAACGACAAAATCAGCACTGGGCTGGCTGCTCTTGAAGGCGTTGAACTGGATACCCCTGTAACCCATACCGGTTTTCCGCTGGATATGTCCGTATCCAATCCAGCCACCCGGATGACCAATCTGGGCAGTCTTTGCGCGGACGCAGTTCGGGCAACCGCCAACGACTATGCGGGAACCGGCGACAATGCCGTCACCCCATTTGATTTGGCGGTGGTGGCCAAAGGCGTGATCCGGGATGACATTCTTCCGGGCAAGACGGGCGTCATTCCCTTCTCGGATATCTATAGTGTTCTGCCTTTGGGCGCGTCTCCCTGGGCGCCTCCCGTAGGGGCGAATTTGCCGGGATATCCCCTCATGTCGGTTTATCTTTACGGCGCGGATATCTATAAAATATGTGAACTGGGTCTTTCCGCGAGTTTAAACCCGGCTTACGGCAGCTTTTATCTCAACTTCTCCGGGCTTCAGATTGGATATGACGTGACGGGTGCAGCGACGTTCTCCGGCGTGAAATCCTTAAGCCTGTACCAACCGGCTGACACCTTCTGCCAGGGAAGCGCGGGTGGATTTCTTGACCCGGTTCCCGTGCTTCCTGCCACGTTGTACCATGGCGTGGTGGACCTGTATGCCCTGCAACTGATGAATGTGGCCAACGGTCTTCTGCCTCCTGGCGTTGATGACATTGTTCCAATGGATGCTGAAGGCAATCCGCTTGTGAATCTTGCGGCCGCCCGAATCGACGATGATGACGTTACCAGTGGCATTCAAGAACTCAAGGAATGGGAAGCGCTTTGGGAATTCGTGGATGCTGAATTTCCGAATGCAGGCGACCCAATTGATCCGGCCATTTACGGCCCAGCCGGCAGTATTTATAATCGCATCGCCGCACCTGTTGCGCCGGTGACGGCGGACCTCTGGGTGCGTTCGGACATCAAGGCAGCGGGAGACCCGATTGTGGACACCACAGGGAACCATCCGGATCTGACAGCGCTTGGGAATGCGGACCATGAGACGCCTTTCGGTGTGGATTCGGCCCTTGTCTTTGACGGTTCCGGTGATTACCTGAGTCTGGGCAATCACGCTGACTGGAATTTTGCATCGAATGATTTCACCATTGATATGTGGGTGAATTTTGAAATCCAGCCGACTGCGACCCAGGGCATACTGGGCGCATATAATCAGGGACTTAACGGATACTATCTCTATTGTAAT
>QZKW01000038.1 GCA_003599885.1 Desulfobacteraceae bacterium
TCAGCGGAATTGATAACCCCCATCGCAATGGAGAAGGAATTGCGGTTTGCGGTCAGAGAAGGCGGTCGCACCGTCGGCGCCGGTGTGGTAAGCGAAATTATTGCATAAATAGAATAAGGGGTGTTTTGTGAAAGTTAAAGTGACCCTCTCTTGCACTGAATGCAAAAGAAAAAATTACACGACAACCAAAAACAAGCGGACCAAACCCGACAAACTGGAATTTAAAAAATATTGCCGGTTTTGCAAGAGCCATACGCCTCATAAAGAGACAAAATAAAAGGCTTATCCTAAGCTTTTGGTGAAAATGAGAAATAACGGTATAATTTCAGTTTTCAATAGGTACTAGGCCAGTAGCTCTAACGGCAGAGCACCGGACTCCAAATCCGGGTGTTGGGGGTTCAAATCCCTCCTGGCCTGCCATAAAAATATCAACGAAGGCGTAGCTTAGAAAGCTTAGTTGTGGTGAAATTAAATTAATTGTATTAATTTTGCGATGTTGCACTTTTCAGGAGCCTAAATGGCACGTATTCAAAAGAAAAAAACGCTATTCAAAGCAAAAAAAAAGCCGGAAGATATATCATCCGATGCTGTTAAAAATTCAACTTCTGGTTCAGGGGCTGAAACCATTGACACCGGTTCCAGTGTTTCAGTTTCCGATGCTGGGAATGATCAGAAAAAGAAGAAGATTGCTGCTCTTCGTCAATCATCTGGCGCTGAACAATCCGTTGTTATGAAACTGGCGGAAAAATATTTTGGAAACTGGATTCAATTTTTTAGAGAAGTTAAAGTCGAACTGACAAAAGTAACCTGGCCGTCCAAGAAACAGACTATCGGATCAACTGTGGTGGTGATTGTGTTTGTTTTTATTGTTTCGATTTTTCTCGGGGTGGTAGACGTTGGATTGTCGAGCCTTGTCCGGTTGATACTTTAGAGTTTGATTGCGAGGAAATAAAACATGGCGCTCAAATGGTATATCCTTCATGTTTATTCCGGGTTTGAAGCCAGGGTCAAGGCAAATCTTGAAGAACGGATTGCGACATCTCCCCATGCAAATAAGTTTGGTGATGTCGTTGTGCCAACTGAGCAGGTTGTCGAGCTGATTAAAGGTAAGCGGAAGACTTCCAACCGAAAGTTTTATCCTGGATATATTTTAATCCGGATGGAACTGGATGAAGACACATGGCACATGGTAAACTCAACGGCAAAAGTCACTGGTTTTCTAGGCGGCCGGGATAAGCCGGCGGCGATCAGTGACGAAGAAGCGGATTATATATTGAATCGGATGGAGGCAGGGAAATTAAAACCCCAGCCGAAATTCTATTTTGAGATAGGTGATGAAATCCGTGTGGTGGATGGCCCTTTTACGAATTTTAACGGGACTGTTGAGGATGTCAACCCGGAAAAGGGAAAACTAAAGGTAATGGTAAGTATTTTCGGGCGCTCAACGCCCGTTGAGCTTGATTTTGTGCAGGTGTCTAAAAGCTGACGATCAAAATTTTGTTTGGTATCAGCGCTATACACTGGCATAGCGGTAAAAAGCGGACGAAATAAAACCAGATGGTTCCTTTTTACACGGCAATAAAAAAAATTCGGGAGTATTATTAAGATGGCAAAACAAGTGATCGCTCAGATCAAACTTCAAGTGATGGCTGGAAAGGCCAATCCTTCCCCCCCCATTGGTCCTGCTTTAGGTCAGCATGGCGTAAATATAATGGATTTTTGCAAAACATTTAATGCCAGAACTGCAAATGATGAAGGAATGATCATTCCTGTAATATTGACTGTCTTCAAAGATAAATCATTCTCCTTTATTACCAAGACCCCTCCTGCTTCAATTCTGTTGAAAAAGGCCGCCGGTATAGCAAAAGGGTCAGCAGAACCGAAATCGGTAAAAGTCGGTAAGGTTACCAAAAGTCAAGTTGCAGAAATTGCAGCAATGAAAATGGCGGATTTAAACGCCACCGACCCTGAGAATGCTTGTAAAATTATCGAAGGGACGGCCAGAAGTATGGGGCTTGAAGTCGTTTAATTTGAAAAGGAGTGAATAAGATACAATGCCGAAACATGGGAAAAAATTTCAAGAAGCAAAATCAAAAGTCGAACCGCTAAAGCGGTATTCGTTTGAGGCTGCTGTTGCTGGCGCACTTGAATCATCATTTGCAAAATTTGATGAAACTGTCGATATTGCCGTGAAACTGGGAGTTGACCCGCGTCATGCGGATCAGATGGTTCGAGGAACAATCATTTTGCCGAATGGGCTTGGTAAAGATGTCAAAGTCCTTGTCTTCGCCAAAGGTGAGAAAGAAAAAGAAGCCGAAGAAGCCGGCGCGGATTTTGTAGGCAACGATGAATTGATTGAAAAGATCAAAGGCGGATGGTTTGGATTCGACAAAGCAGTCGCAACACCGGATGTGATGGGAATTGTCGGTAAAATCGGTAAAATGCTTGGACCTCGGGGGTTGATGCCCAATGCCAAGACCGGAACCGTTACCTTTGATGTGGGAAGAACCGTCAAGGAACTGAAAGCCGGAAAAATTGAATTTCGGGTGGAAAAGGCGGGTATTATTCATGCGCCCATGGGCAAGGTTTCTTTTGGACCGGAAAAGGTTCTTGGAAACATTATCGCCTTTTTGGATTCAGTTATCAAAGTGAAACCAGCTTCCAGCAAGGGAACCTACATCCGCAGTTTAGGTGTCTCGACCACCATGGGGCCAGGGTTCAAAATTGATCCAATTTATGTTAAGGATTTTTTAAAATAACGTATAATATTATATAGTTGTTTAAAGAAAAAACAAAAAAATATAGCCGGTGCTTCGACTCATCTTGGGAGCATCGGCATCCCTTTTTTGAGCTGGTGTTAATTGATAACAGTGTTCCGGCGACAACATTTTGTAAGTATTTTTTGGGTTAAATCATTCGAACCGGTGTTCCCAAATGATGGAAACACATAGCAGTTAAATAAAAAACCTGTCAAAGACCGTAGGTTCACTGAGATAAAGGTGAGTAATCGGGTTTCCCGTCCTACCGAGGCAGTCGTGAAAACGATTTGACTTCCTTTGGTTTTTACAGATTCAGAAAGGAGGTGTAAAATGTTAAATCAAAATGAAAAAAAACAGCTTGTTGAAGCGCTTCATCAAAAGCTTACAAAGTCCAAGATTGTAATTTTAACGGAGTACAAGGGGCTGAATGTCGCGAAATTAAATGAACTGCGCCGAAAACTCAAAGCTGCCAATGTTGAGTATCGCGTTGTAAAGAATACATTGCTTATCCGGGCATCGGAAAATACAGATGTCTCTTTGATCAAAGACAAATGTAAGGGCGCGACAGCGATTGCCATCAGCTATGATGATCCCGTCGCCCCGGCAAAAGTTCTCTCCGATTTTGCTAAGGATAACGAGAAACTTGAAATTAAAGTTGGCGTGATGGGAGGCAAGCTCATTGACATTCATGGGCTTAGGAGCCTTTCTGCCCTTCCGTCCCGTGAAATATTGCTGGGTCAGGTCCTTTCAACAATGATTGCTGTCCCAACGTCTTTTGTCAGAGCATTAAGTAATGTTCCTGAAAGACTGCTGTATGCATTGCAGGCAATTAAAGATCAAAAAGATGCGGCTTAATCTGAAGCCAAGATTCTGATATTTTGTCTTAAATAGAATAATGAAATAATTAATGAGCGTTTTATATAATTTGGAGGAAGAACCATGGCTGATATTACAAAAAATGATGTAATTGATTTTATTGCAAATATGACAGTTCTTGAGTTGTCTGAACTGGTGAAAGAATTGGAAGATAAATTCGGCGTTTCAGCCGCAGCTCCCGTTGCCGTTGCAGCGGTTTCCGGTGCTGGCGCTGGTGCTGCCGCCGCAGTAGAAGAACAAACCGAATTTAATGTTATTCTGCAGGCATTCGGAGATAAAAAGATCCAGGTCATTAAAGAAGTTCGTGCCATTACTGGACTTGGTTTAAAAGAAGCTAAAGACATGGTCGAAGGCGTGCCTGCTACGGTAAAAGAAGGCCTTTCCAAGGAAGACGCAGAAAAGATTAAAGCCCAACTCGAAGCTGCAGGTGCTCAAGTAGAAATTAAATAATTGTTATAATGATTTCAGGTCATTATTGTAATGTTTTGAAGAAGATATAAAACAGCGCCCGGATTGTTCCGGGCTCCTGTTTTATATGGTTTTTTTAAAAATTTCTGGAGCTACCATGACAGTAAACCCACCGAATTATAGACGAATAAGAAAGAGTTTCGGTCATATTAAATCCATCGTTGAAATTCCCGATCTTATTGGAATGCAACGTGATTCTTACAACCGTTTTTTACAAATGGACGTCCTGCCAGAAAATCGGAAAGATTCTGGTCTCCAATCCGTTTTCAATTCCGTTTATCCCATCAAAGACTTTACCGGTACCGCATCTCTTGAATTTGTATCTTATCATTTTGCTGAGATTAAACATTCGGTTGGCGAGTGTATAAGCAGGGGAATGACCTATGAAATTTCTGTAAGGATCCGGGTCAGGCTAGTTGTGTATGATGTTGATAAAACAACCGGCGTGTCCAATATTCGGGATGTGAAGGAACAGGAGATTTATTTCGGTACCATTCCATTGATGACCGAAAAAGGCACTTTCATTATTAATGGAACAGAGCGGGCCGTCGTAAGCCAGCTTCATCGTTCTTCCGGTGTGTTCTTTGATCACGATAAAGGGAAAACCCATTCCAGTGGAAAGATAATTTATACAGCCCGGATTATTCCTGTCCGCGGCTCATGGATTGATATGGAGATTGATCCGAAAGATATTGTCAATATTCGGATTGACCGTCGTCGGAAGTTTCCCGTTACACTTTTATTCAAGGCGATTGGATATAGCGACGACGATATATTGTCTTATTTTTATAATAAAGAAAAAATTATTATAAAGAAAAAACAGTTATTTAGAGAGCTAAATCCGGAATTTTTAAAAGGCCAGCGTCCTGGAAGCGATATCCTTAACCCGGAAACAGGACAGGTCGTTGTTAAAAAAGGTAGAATATTCACCAAAAAAGCCCTTAAAGAACTTCAGGATGCAGGCGTTGAGTTAATACCGATTTCCAAAGAAGACCTTTATGGCCGGGTGGTCGCCAGTGACATTGTTCACCCAAAAACCCTAGAATTAATAGCTAAAACCAATGTTACCATTGAAAAGGATCTGGAAAAGGCGATCATTTCGTCTGGAATCAGTGAGTTCGATGTTCTTGTGATGGAAGGCCTTTATGCCAGTAATGCCGTTCAAAAGACGCTTCTTGTCGATAAAGTGACAACCAAAGAAGATGCCTTGATTGACATTTACAGAAGACTTCGCCCGGGCAATCCCGCAACGCCGGAAGTCGCACAGGAGTTTGTTGATCATCTTTTTTTCCGGAACGCCTATTATGACCTCTCGGGTGTCGGTCGCCTGAAAATCAATCATCGTCTGAAAACCAACACCCCGATTGATATCCGTACCCTTAGAAAAGAAGACATACTTTTAACGGCCAAGACGTTAGTTGAACTGAGGGACAATCAGGGGCCCGTGGATGATATCGATCATTTGGGCAACAGAAGGGTTCGGGCGGTTGGCGAATTGCTCGAAAATCAATACCGCATTGGTCTTGTCCGGATGGAAAGGGCGATTAAAGAGCGCATGAGCATGCAGGAAGTGGATGCTCTGATGCCCAATGACCTGGTAAACCCGAAACCGGTTTCGGCGGTGGTTAAAGAATTTTTCGGCACCAGTCAGTTGTCCCAATTTTTAGACCAGACCAATCCGCTTTCTGAAACGACCCATAAACGGCGATTGAGCGCACTCGGGCCTGGAGGTCTGACCCGTGACAGAGCGGGTTTTGAAGTGCGGGATGTGCACCCGTCTCATTATGGACGAATCTGCCCGATTGAAACGCCGGAAGGCCCGAACATTGGATTGATCGTTTCATTATGCACATACGCTCGTGTCAATGAGTTCGGATTTATTGAAACCCCTTACCGTGTCGTCAAAGATTCTACCGTTTCAACTGAAATTAAAATGTTAAGCGCGTTTGAGGAGCAGGAGCATCCCATCGCTCAGGCCAACGCGCCGGTAAATGAAAAAAACGAATATGTGAATCCGATTGTTATTTCCAGGGTGGCCGGAGAATTCATGCGGATCAATCGGGAACAGATTGAACTGATGGACATATCGCCGAATCAGCTGGTCAGCGCCTCTGCCTCCTTGATTCCGTTTCTTGAAAACGATGATGCCAACCGGGCGCTGATGGGTTCCAACATGATGCGCCAGGCAGTTCCGCTCCTGAACAGTCGTGCCCCCCTTGTCGGCACAGGGATTGAAGGGGTCGTCGCCCGGGATTCCGGTGTAACCGTTGTTGCCCGCCGGGACGGGAAAGTGGTTTATGTCGATGCATCACGAATCGTGCTCCAGCATGAGCCGTCGGGTGACCCGTTAAAAAAGGACGTGACGATATACAATCTTTCCAAGTTTATCCGTTCCAATCAAAATACCTGCTTTAACCATCGGCCCATTATTAAAAAAGGGGATCTGGTGAAAGTCGGAGAAGTCGTTGCGGATGGGCCGGCGACTGAAAAAGGGGAACTCGCTCTGGGTAAAAATGTGACAGTCGCCTTTATGCCCTGGGGGGGATACAATTTTGAAGATTCCATTCTTGTCAGTGAACGGCTGGTCAAGGACGGTGTGTTTACATCCATTCATATTGAAGAATTTGAAGTCCTGGCCAGAGATACCAAGCTGGGAAAAGAAGAAATCACCCGGGACATTCCGAATGTCGGTGACGAGGCTTTGAAGGACTTAGATGAATGCGGGATTATTCGGTTAGGCGCCGAAGTCGGCCCTGGAGACATACTGGTCGGGAAGGTCACTCCCAAAGGTGAAACGCAGCTTTCGCCTGAAGAAAAACTGTTGCGTGCGATTTTTGGGGAAAAGGCCGGAGAAGTCAAGGATACGTCTCTGCGCGTTCCGCCGGGCGGCAATGGAATTGTGATTGATGCAAAGGTGTTCTCTAGACGCGGAATTGACAAGGATGACCGCTCACGATCTATTGAAGACGATGAGATTGCATTGCTTGAAAAAGACCGGGATGATGAACTGAGCATCATAGAAGAAGTTGCTCGCAACGAAATTGCAACATTAATTATCGGTAAACAATGTGCGGTGGATTTTACGGATGGAAAGAAAGTCTTAATCCCCAAAAACGCAAAAATCGAGTTAAAGCATTTTGAGAAATTGCCGATTTCAAAGCTGGAAACCATTGCATTTGCCGATACTGCTATAAATGACCAATTAAATGATTTTATTGCGTTATACAGAGAAAAATCAGACCTCGCACGCAAGGCTTTTGACCATCAGGTCGCGATGTATGAGCGAGGGGATGACTTGCCGCCGGGTGTCATAAAAATGATTAAAATTTATGTGGCAATGAAGCGGACGCTTTCTGTGGGTGATAAAATGGCGGGTCGTCATGGGAATAAAGGTGTTGTTTCCAGGATTTTGCCGGAAGAAGATTTGCCGTATTTTCAAGATGGCCGCACGGTGGATATGGTCTTGAACCCGCTGGGTGTTCCATCGCGTATGAATGTTGGGCAAATTTTGGAAATTCATTTAGGGATGGCGGCAAAAGGTCTTGGCGATCAGATTAATGCATTGCTTGAAGCTGAAAAAATAAAAGAATTACGCGCCAAGTTTAAAACGATATTTTCTGATCCGGTGACCAAATCCGCTGTTAATAAAATGTCGGATGATGAGCTTTCAACCTTGGCCAAAGATTATAAGGACGGGGTTCATATGAGTACGCCGGTTTTTGATGGTGCTAAAGAAGAAGAGATCAAAGCGCTTTTGACTGAAGCCGGCTTGAGCCAGTCCGGACAGATGACGTTATACGATGGTCGTACCGGTGAGCCATTTGACGGAAAGGTGACCGTTGGTACGATGTACATGCTTAAGCTGCATCATCTCGTAGATGATAAACTTCATGCGCGCTCTATTGGACCTTATTCCCTTGTCACTCAGCAACCTCTGGGAGGCAAGGCGCAGTTTGGCGGCCAGCGTCTCGGTGAGATGGAAGTCTGGGCAATGGAGGCATATGGAGCAGCTCACGCACTGCAGGAGTTTTTGACCGTTAAGTCTGATGATATGGCTGGAAGAACGCGGATGTATGAGAAAATTGTTAAAGGTCAAAATGTATTTGAACCCGGACTGCCGGAATCATTCCGTGTACTCACTAAAGAGTTACAGAGTTTAGGTTTAGATGTAACCCTTCTTGAGGGAAATGAGTAAGGAGATCATCTTGGAAACTCTATATGATTTTTTTGTAAAACCAATTAATCCAGTACGCTATAAAGGTGTTAAAATCGCTCTCGCTTCTCCGGAATTAATCCGTAGCTGGTCTCATGGAGAGATTAAAAAGCCTGAGACGATCAATTACCGGACCTTTAAACCAGAACGGGATGGTCTGTTTTGCGCCAAAATTTTTGGCCCCACAAAAGATTATGAGTGTAATTGTGGGAAATATAAACGGATGAAACACAGGGGCGTGATCTGCGAAAAATGTGGCGTTGAAGTCATTCAGTCAAAGGTGCGGCGGGAGCGTATGGCGCATATCGACCTGGCCACCCCGGTGACTCACATCTGGTTTTTAAAAAGCCTGCCAAGCAAGGTCGGCAATTTACTTGACCTGACCCTTAAGTCTCTTGAAAAGGTCATCTATTTTGACAACTATATTGTCATTGACCCAAAGGAGACCGGATTAACCAAGCTGCAGCTGCTGAATGAAGACAAATACAGAGAAGCCTTGGAATTATATGGACCCAAATTCAAGGCTGGTATCGGTGCCGAAGCCATTCGGGAATTGCTGGGTGAACTGGATATTGAGAAACTGTATAATGAGCTTCGGGTCGAAATCCAGAACACCGGCTCTGAAGCCAAGCGGAAAAAATACGCAAAACGATTGAAGGTGGTTGATGCGTTCCGGAATTCCGGCCTGAATCCGACCTGGATGATTCTGGAAACCATTCCCGTCCTGCCGCCGGAGCTGCGTCCATTGGTGCCGCTTGAAGGGGGGCGATTCGCCACTTCGGATTTAAATGATTTGTATCGCCGGGTCATTAACAGAAATAACCGGTTAAAACGACTCATGGATTTGAAAGCTCCGGATATTATTGTCCGCAATGAAAAGCGGATGCTTCAGGAAGCCGTCGATGTTTTGATTGATAATGGACGGCAGGGCCGCGTGGTGACGGGCTCCAATAAACGGCCGCTGAAATCGTTGAGCGAAACGTTAAAAGGCAAACAGGGGCGGTTCCGTCAGAATCTGCTTGGAAAACGTGTGGATTACTCCGGCAGAAGCGTTATCACTATCGGACCGAATCTTCGGCTTCACCAGTGCGGATTGCCGAAACTCATGGCGTTGGAACTCTTTAAGCCGTTTATATATCATCGGCTTGAGAAAAAAGGGATTGTTTCCAATGTCAAGAGTGCCAAAAAATGGGTTGAAATGAAAAACTCTGAAGTGTGGGATACCTTGGATGAGGTGGTAAAAGAGTATCCGATTCTTTTAAACCGTGCGCCGACTCTTCACCGATTGGGCATACAGGCGTTTGAACCGGTGCTGATCGAGGGTAAGGCGATACAGCTTCATCCTCTGGTTTGCACAGCCTTCAACGCGGATTTCGACGGTGACCAGATGGCTGTTCATGTCCCGCTTTCTTTGGAAGCTCAAATTGAAGCCAGGGTATTAATGCTGGCGTCGAATAATATTTTGTCTCCGGCAAGTGGAGAGCCTATTATTGTTCCGACCCAGGATATTGTTCTTGGAATTTATTACATGACTCTCGGGATGGCGGGGGCCAGGGGTGATGGAATGGTGTTTTCAAACCCCGAAGAAGTAAGGTCCGCTTTTGATGCCAAAGCTGTGGATATGCATGCCAAGGTAAAAGTCCGTATCAATGGAAAGATCCATGACACAACCGTTGGACGAATACTGTTATGGGAAATCGTGCCGAAGGGCGAGAGTTTTATTTTGCGGCATATTATGGTTGCAAGCGAAGAGATAGCCAAAGAAGTGCGCAGTAAACTGGATGACGGAATATCCTTTAAAGAATTGGTGCATAAATATTCTGAAGCTTTTGATAAAACCTATGATGGCAACATCGGGTTGCTGGAAATTGATGAGTTTCAGGAAATTTTTCAGGTATCGGATAAGATCGCTGAAGATTTGTATTCATTGAAGCAGGGTGACATCAGCAAGACGATTTACGCAGGTGGGAAGTATCATCTTTTCCATGTAATAGAGGTCAGGCAGGAGATACCTTTTGCCATGGTGAACAAGGTATTAAACAAAAAATGCCTTCGTGAACTGGTCGATTATACCTACAGGCATAAAGGACCCAAAGCAACTGTCATTCTATCGGATCAGCTTAAGAATACCGGATATAAACATTCAACTTCCGGTGGGTTATCCATTTCCATTGACGCTATGATTATTCCGGATACCAAGTGGGATATCCTGAATACGGCTGAAAAAAATGTTGCGGATATATCCAATCAGCATATGGAAGGCTTGATTACCCAGGGTGAAAAATACAACAAAGTCGTGGATATATGGGCAAAAGCGACTGATGATATTGCTAACGCCATGATGGCCGCGATGGAAAAACCCTTTGTGTCCAATTTCAAGGAGCCCTCTTCAGATGAAATAGATAACCGGCTGGAGAAAGTCGGCCGGCCCGAAAGTGATATCATCAATCCGATTTTTATGATGGCTGATTCCGGTGCTCGAGGCAGCAAGGACCAGATGCGGCAGCTTGCCGGAATGCGCGGCCTGATGGCGAAACCGTCGGGTGAAATTATTGAAACCCCGATTACCGCCAATTTCCGAGAAGGGCTTTCGGTTCTCCAGTATTTTATTTCAACACATGGTGCGCGAAAAGGACTTGCAGACACCGCTCTTAAGACCGCCAACTCAGGGTATCTGACAAGGCGTCTTGCGGATGTTGCTCAGGATTGTTCAGCTGCTGAATTTGATTGCGGCACGCGAAACGGCATTGTGGTGGAAGCGCTTTTGGAGGGCGGCGAAGTGATTCAGCCCCTGTCAGAAAGAGTTCTGGGGCGCACCACCCTTGATGATGTCCTGGATCCCTTTACGGATGACGTGATCATTAAAGCCGGTGAAGAGATTGACGAGTTGGGGGTCGCCAAGATTGATCAGGCCGGCGTCACCAGCGTCAGAATTCGTTCGGTTCTGACTTGTTCAACCCCCACTGGTGTGTGTGTCCAGTGCTATGGCCGGGATCTCTCTCACGGCGGTCCGGTGGAGATCGGTCAGCCGGTGGGTATTATGGCAGCCCAATCCATTGGTGAACCTGGGACGCAGTTGACAATGAGAACTTTTCACATCGGCGGTACGGCCAATAGGCGAGTGGAACAAGCGGATATTAAAGCGCGCATGGCGGGTACAATTAAATTTAATGCTTTGGACGTTGTTGAAAATACACAAAATAAAACCATCGTAATGAACCGGCGCGGCGGTGAATTTACCATTGTGTCGGATTCCGGTCGCGAGCTCGAACGGTTCCCAATTATTTATGGTGCTGAAATTGCGGTTAAGGATGGCCAAAAAGTAATACCGGGAGATCTGCTCGCATCCTGGGATGCGTTTTCAACCCCGATTATTACAGCTGTTTCCGGCAGGGTGAAGTTCGGAGATCTCGTTATCGGTAAAAGTCTTAAAGAAAAAGTTGACCCTGTGACTGGGAAGTCCAGTCTGACAGTGGTCGATACCAAAGCGCTTGAGGCGCGGCCCAGAATTTCAATAAAAGACAAGGACGGAAAAACACTGGTTATACCGGGTTCCGGCTTTGCAAGGTATACGCTGCCGGTTGACACCATTATCATGGTGGAGGAAAACGACTATGTGGCTGCCGGCGATATCATCGGCAAGCTCCCGAGAGAAACCACGAAAACCAAAGACATTACCGGCGGTCTTCCGAGGGTTGCGGAGTTGTTTGAAGTCAGAAAGCCGAAAGAAACCGCAGTGCTGAGTGAAATCGACGGGTATGTCGCTATTGGAAAATCCCCCAAAAAAGGCAAGCAGAAAGTAACCGTTACTCCGGTGGATGCCGGAGAGAAAAAAGAATACCTGATTCCCAGAGGAAGACATATCGGGGTGTATGACGGCGACTATGTCAAAGCGGGTGAACAATTGACCGGCGGCAGCCCCAACCCCCAGGATATCTTAAATATTAAAGGGGATATCGCTTTGGCCCGCTACCTCCTCAATGGTGTTCAGGAAGTTTACCGCCTGCAAGGGGTTCGAATTAACGACAAACATATTGAAATTATTATTCGCCAAATGATGCGCCGAGTTAAAATAAAGACAATCGGGGATTCGGAATTTATCCCGGAAGAACAAGTTGACAAAAACAAGTTCGAATCAATTAACCGGGAGCTGCAAGAGAAAGGTCTTCAGCCTGCTACCGGAGAACCGTTGATTCTTGGAATTACGAAAGCGTCATTATCAACGGAAAGTTTTATATCCGCAGCTTCATTCCAAGAGACGACGAAAGTCTTAACTGATGCAAGTATTTCAGGTGCTTATGATTCACTTAGTGGACTGAAGGAAAATGTGATCATGGGGAGGCTGATTCCGGCCGGAACCGGGCGGGCCGAATATCGTTTGCCGGATATTGATGTCGAAGGGTCTTATTGATTTTTAACTATTTGTTATCTAACTGTTAACATGGTGTGCATGGAAGCGTGCGGCTTGTTTGTCATATAAAATGCTATTCAGGATGATAAAAAGCTTGACACAACCATGAATTAAGTCTAAAAATTAACATTTTAGCTTACAATAAATTTGATTTTTAAGGGTTTGGAAAACAATGCCGACAATTAATCAGCTGGTTCGAAAAGGCCGAAAGCGCATCATTGTCAAGAAAAGCACAAAAGCGCTTCAGGCATCTCCACAAAAACGAGGCGTGTGTGCGAGAGTGTACACAGCGACACCGAAAAAACCAAATTCTGCTTTGCGTAAGGTTGCCAGAGTTCGGTTGACGACTGGTATGGAAGTGTCAGCCTACATTCCAGGTATCGGCCATAATCTGCAGGAGCATTCAGTTGTTCTGGTGCGTGGCGGTCGTGTGAAAGATTTACCCGGTGTGCGATACCATGTGGTCAGAGGCGTACTGGATACTCTTGGCGTTTCAGACAGAAGGCAAGGCCGATCAAAATACGGTTCAAAACGTCCCAAATAATGTAATTTGGATTAATAATACTCAGTCAAGGAAATGGTGTAGTCGATGCCACGACGTAGAGAAGTTCCAGAAAGAAAAGTTTCCCCGGATTTAAAATATAAAAGCGAACTGGTTTCAAGGTTTGTAAACTGTGTAATGCGGGACGGTAAAAAGAGCATTGCGTTGACGATGATGTATGACGCCTTTGATATTATTGAAAAAAAAACAAACGAGCCTCCGTTGAAGGTGTTTGAAAAGGCGATGAATAATGTCAAGCCGCAAATAGAGGTGAAGTCTCGCAGGGTCGGTGGGTCGACATATCAGGTACCGACGGAAATCCGTCCTTCCCGGAAGGTCGCCCTTGCCATTCGCTGGATTCTGACTTTTGCTGAAAAGAGATCAGAAAAAAATATGGCTCGCAAGCTTGCCGGAGAATTTATGGATGCTGCTGAAGAACGCGGCGGAGCCATTAAAAAAAGAGAGGACACGCATAAGATGGCTGACGCGAATAAAGCGTTTGCGCATTATCGCTGGTAGGCCTCATTTTTTTAAGAACTGTTCGAGATAGTACTATTGCCCATCCCATTTATCGGATGGGCAAAATGCTTGAATTCGGAACAATATAAACAGAAATAGAAACAACTTGGGCTTGCAGTCTTATTGTTGACAGGGCTTGAGAAAATCGGTACCGGCCTTTTGACTGGGAGGATAGAATAATGTCAAAGAAGAAATTTGAGCGTAAGAAGCCGCATGTGAATGTAGGTACGATTGGTCATATTGACCATGGTAAGACAACGT
>QZKW01000008.1 GCA_003599885.1 Desulfobacteraceae bacterium
TGTCCACATGTCGAAAACAAGGCATTGCCCCGTCAGAAGCGTTGCGTCTTTTGTTCGAGGGGAAGCAACCGAAGTTCATGACGGTTGCTGAATAGTTACGAAATTTTAAACATTTCCGTGCGCGCTCCATCGGCCATGAATACACAGCCGTGGGAATTTTTTGTGATTACAGGTGAAGTGTTAAACAACATGCGCGAGGCCCTCGTGGAAAAACTAAAAAAAGTTGAGCCTATGAAACCGGACCACCTGGTGGTCGGATGGCCACAGGAAAGCATCTACCGGAACCGCCAGGTTGGATTGGCCAAACAACTTTTTGCACTCATGGACATCCCACGGGAGGACGATGTCAAACGGGCCTGGTGGTTTGAGCGGGGTTTCCGGTTTTTTGATGCCCCGGTAGCCGTCATCGTGGTGACGGACAAATCATTGAGTGAATCCGGACCGCTGTTCGACATCGGCGCGGTTGTGCAGAATTTTTGCCTGGTGGCGCTCAAGTTCGGCCTGGGTACATGTATAGAGGATCAGGGCGTTCTCTACCCCGAAGTCGCCCGCGATCTGGCAGGGATCCCGGATTCCAAACGGATCATAATCGCAGTCGCCATGGGATATCCGGACTGGGATTTTCCTGCAAATAAAGTGGTCAGCGCCCGAGAACCAGTTGAGAATGTCACGACGTGGGCGGGGTTTGAGGAGTAAAAAATTAAAGGTCTGTAGAATCAAACCTTTATCCCTAACAATTGTATCCTATGCCATCAGCTAAGGGGTGTTATGACAATTATAAACTCAACTTTCGGTGATGTTAGTTGAAAAATTTTATACAATAACATGTTTATATAATTATTAGAATTGACAAGCTCCGCTTTCTTTGGTACTTTGTTCGCTCCCAAACAACCAAAGGTAAAGAAAGGAAGCTTGTCAGCATGGACCATAACTTTATTACAGAACCTGAATTTTCCCCAAAAAATCATCATGCCGCCATGCGAAGTAGTACGGTTACCAGAGAATTAACGACGGATTTTTGCTGCACAGGGAAAAGACTACTAAAATTATCGTCCAATGCCGCTTCCGCGACCAGTCTGCGGACATCGGAAAAGGCAAAATGGTTTCGTCCCTGAACAGCATGTCGCCGATTTGGTGTTTTTTCAAGGCGGCTTGCGTAAATCCAGGTCAGTGAAGTGGCCATCATGCAGAAGTGCAGGTGGTTCATGACGGCATTCGGATGCCGGGTCTGCGTTTCGGCGCTTCCGATATCCTGTTTGAGCTCTTTGAAAGCAGCTTCAATCTTCCAGCGGGCGCCGTAATATTCGATGATTTCCTGCACGGAACGGGTCAGGTCGGTCGAAAAAAGAGCGACCCACTGGGTCTTGCGATACACCCACACGACCCTGACTTTGGTTTTGAGAGTTTTGACCATCACAATGCGATCAAAGGCCAGGACCGTCCGGGTTCGGCCATACAGATTGAGTTCATATTCTTTTGCCAGGGGCAGATACGTCGCAGCCAAAGAAGCGGCATTGCCCATTTTTTCCCCGTATTTTTTGGGGCGGCCAGGGTTTTTCCTGTCAAGCGCGTCAGGCAGGTCGAAAAGGGTATTGTTGCAGCGCAAGCAGGACAGCACATGAACTCCCCGCCCCAGTTTCCGGCGCAGGGGCCGGTACAGTGAGGCGTTGCCGAACCAAGAATCGGTTACCAACAGTATGGTCGCATGCTGGAATACCTCGGCGATATGGATGACCATCATAATGGCCTGATCGATTTTGGTTTTAAACTGAAGGTCTGGGTTTTTCAGTGTCTGCTTGACGGCTTCAATATTTTTCTTCAGGTAATAGAACTGATAACTCATGGGTAGACAGGCCCATCGGCCTTTCACCATTTTTAACAGTCCAACCATGACCACGTTCTGTGCCCATGGGTATTTTGACTGATTTTGTTTGGCGGCATGGTCAAAGATCCTGGCGCATCCGAATAATTATTGTTTGTGAGTCGTTTATGCTTTATAATCAGCTCAAAAATTGATTTGATAAGGACGTATAAATGACTCATGCAAAACAGTATATTTGGCAACAGCCTTTATGGCCGAAGTTTCAGTGGAATCACGAACCCCTTTTAGAGCCGCTGGGTAACTGCCGCTTCAAACAAGGCGCACTCCTGGCTCAGATGAAGGAATTGGGGCTTGAGCTTAAAACACAGGCCAGAGCGGAAATTTTAACGCAGGAAGTCATGAAAACATCGGAAATAGAAGGCGAGCGCCTGAACCCTGATGCCGTGCGTTCATCCGTGGCCCGACGACTGGGCTTGCCCACCGCCGAGTCATCATCTGCAAGAGATCGACAGGCGGATGGGATTGTGGATATTTTGCTGGATGCGACCATAAATTATGGAAAGAAACTGACTGAAGAGCGACTGTTTGGCTGGCATGCCTCCCTGTTTCCCACCGGCTACTCCGGGTTGCACAAAATTCGGGTGGCTGCGTGGCGTGATGATCGAAATGGACCGATGCGGGTTGTATCAGGTCCCATCGGCCGGGAAGAAATTCATTATGAAGCACCCCCGGCGGTACGTCTTGCAAGTGAGATGAACCGGTTCATGCATTGGTGGGAAACAAGTCATAATGAGATGGATGGACTGCTTCGGGCTGCTGTCGGTCATTTGCAGTTCGTGGTCATTCATCCTTTTGAGGATGGTAATGGAAGAATTGCCCGGACATTGACGGAAATGGCCCTCGCCCAGGACGAGAATCTTTCAACCAGATATTACAGCCTTTCCTCGCAAATCATGACGGAACGCGAGACCTATTACCAGATTCTCGATCACACCAACAGGGGAGATGGGGATATTACCGAATGGATAAAATGGTTTCTGGAATGTATGGTTAGGGCCATTTTGGAATCAGGCAAACTGCTTGCCAATGTTATGCTCAAAGCCCGTTTCTGGCGATTTTATGCACAAACGGGACTGAGGGAACGTCAAAGCAAAATCATAAATCGTCTGCTGGAGGCCGGTCCTGGAGGTTTTGAAGGGGGGCTGACCAACCGGAAATATGCCGCCATGGGCCATGTGAGCAAAGCCACAGCTCAGAGAGAGTTGGCTGATCTTGTTCAACGGGGTATTCTATGCCTCAATCCGAGTCGGGGAAGAAGCACCAGCTATGATCTTTTTTGGGGAAAGTTTGACGGCCGCTAATGACGGATCGAGATGCGCGGTATGCAGAATGATTGTTTTGAAAAAGGATCAGAAGACCGATAAACTGACCCAAGGCATCGTCAAGGATATTCTGACAAAATCCCCAACCCATCCTCATGGGATCAAGGTCCGTCTGGAAACCGGCGAGGTCGGCAGGGTAAAGAAATACTGGATTGAATTTATACTGGTGCATGAGTCGAGGGCTAATGTGGCGTTCACCAAATAATTGCGTTTGTATTGAATCTATTGCTTCTCCCCGACCTTGCGGCTTGCAGTTGCTGTTTTTTCAGCTTTTTCGGCGATTATCCACAGCGTTTGGCCCGTAATTCCACGTAACGCCTATCTCCGACAGCGGCACCACCTGGATATTCTTCGTCAGGGCATAGGCGGTTTTGCCCGGATAAACCACCCACAGACCGGCGAGCTGCAAATCATCCATGGCCGTCCGCATGGATCGGGTCAGGCGAGGAGCGTCTTCATACTTAAATTCCACGCCGAAGTTTTTCCCGCCCCATTGCCAGAAAAGGTCCAGTTCGGCCCCGCCGTGGGTATTCCAGAAAAAAACTTCCGTGTGCTCTTTTTCCAGCGCACGGCAAACGCATTCCAGGGCAAACCCCTCCCAGGACGCACCGAGCTTGGGGGATGTATAAAGCTGATCCGGCGTTTCAATGGACAGCAAGTTGTGAAACAATCCGGAGTCCCGAATATACAGCTTGGGCCGTTTCACCATCCGCTTGCCCAAATTGGCGTACCAGGGCTGAAGAATACGGATCATGAAGGTGCCCTCCAAAATATCACAGTATTTGCGAACGGTCATGTCCGATACGCCGAAAGATCGTCCCAATTCCGAATAGTTTAAAATCTGGCCGTGGTAATGGCAGAGCATGAGCCAGAACCGCCGAAGGGTCCGGGCGGGAATGGCGATGCCGAGCTGGGGGATATCTCTCTCCAGAAAAGTGGTTACATACTGGCTTCGCCACAGATGGCTTTCCTCATCAGAGCCTGCAAGATAGGATCGGGGGAGTTCGCCGCGGAACCACAGGGCTTTCATGTTTTCAGGCCCAATATCATCAAGCCGGAATCCCCCGAGAGGATAATACGCAATCCGTCCGGCCAGAGATTCGGAGCTTTGCCGGATCAGATCCCGGGAAGCGCTACCCAAAATCAGGAATTTCCGGTCCACATCCTGATCCACGAGATAGCGCAGGAGAGGGAACAGTTCGGGCATGCGCTGGATTTCATCGATGGAGACAAGACCTTTCAAATCTTCAAGGGCAAGCTGGGGCTGTTCCATTCGGGCGGCATCCCGTGGGTTTTCGAGGTCAAAATAGTGGTCGGCCTGCATTGCCCGCGCCAGCGTTGTTTTCCCGCACTGCCGGGGACCCAACATGGCCGTGACGGGAAACATGGCGATCCACTTAGCCAACTTATTTTGATCATACTTTCGCTCAATCAGTATCATGGCAACAGCCTATCAGATAAATCTTGAAAAATCAAATTTTAAATATTAAATTTCAAGATAAAACAATCCATATAAGTCCTTTTGAATGTGAATTCTGTTGTTTTTCTGGCCAGTTGTTGATAGCTGCGTCCTTTGGAAATATCATCTTCCTTGACAAAAATAAGAAATTGTCGATTAATATACTCAGCGTTAGTTTCCCAAGGTGTTTAACCAATCCGCCTGAATCAAAACCACGGAGAAAATAAAAATGTTTCTGGCGCAAAGTGTTAAAAAATTCCTGAAAGAAAATTTTCAGGAACAACAAAAAACCAAAAGGCAAAAACAAAACAATATGGGTGTGTCCTATTTTGATGATGACGATCTTGGCCAGAAATTAGGCAATGATCCTATTTTCCATTCCTTAGTTGGCAATACTTGGCATGGAATGTTCCCTGGTGATGATTAGGTATCATCCTTTGGCAAATTAAGGGGCCGAAATAAAACAGGCTGCTCTTCTGGATGCCTGTTGAATTTTTTCTGATTTTTTTCTCTTTCTTCCTTCGTCTGGAATTTCCCAGACAAAGGGGTCTGTTGACGATTCAAATCCCCGGCTTTCATCATGTCAACTTTACTTGGGAGACTGTCCGGATTAAAAAAATCCCCCTGAAGAAGCGCACCATTGAGATTTTCAAGATGCGTAGCTTTTTCCTGGGGAGTCCAATTATCCCGAGTGAGAATATCTTTCGCAATCCCATAAATTACATCTCGTTGAGCTGCGGTTGACGATTCAGAAACGTCTCGTCTACTACCGTCTATACCAATCCCTATTCGACCATTTAATCCATTAATACCCAATTTCCCACCGAGTTGAGTCGCGATCTGTGTTCCATGTGATAGCCTTATACTCCCACTATACTCCTTACCCCACTGACTTGCGAAGCGGTTGGCAAAAGCAATGGCGTATCCAGGATCGGAAAAAACCTCGGCCGGCATAGATTGCTGCCCGACCATGCTAATGACATTGGCCTTGGCAAAATCCGGACCCTTGGAAACATCATCTTCAATGACTTTGCCGCTGCTTTTTGACACAAACAGCCGCCGCATGTTTCCGGCCCGGTCATAGCCGGATACCTCCAGAACGCCGCCAAAATCCGTTTTATTTGTCACTGACTCCAACTGGACTCCGCCGAATGTATTTCCGGAAGCGCCCGGCGCATCGCCCTTCTGGACGCTTCTAAAATCCTTTTCGCTCATGTCGAACTCTCCCAGTTTTTTCCCCTTGCTCGTCATCAGCAGGGAAGGGGAGAGGGTGCCATTTTGATTGGGCGCAAAATTGAGCTGGGCCGTGGCGTTTTCAAGATCATTGTCCGAGACATTGACGCCATTGGCCCGGAGATATTTACCCAGACCCGGCGCTGCTTCGGATGAAACCGTAAAATTCCCAATACCCTGGGTCCGCATCTGGGCGCGGGCCGAACGGTTGGACATCAAGCTCTGGATGGTCTGACGGGTGTCATTCTGAATGCCGCCCGTATTGACGATATCATCCACCGCCTGCCGGGTCAGCATTTTGGACAGTTCATTATACTGCTCACCGGCCCGGGTGATCATCACACCCCGGTCACCGACATTCTGATAAACACTGCTGTCAGTTATTGATCGGGCCCCCTGAAGGGAGCCTAAAATTTCCCCGACACTTCCTGGATTCAGGCGGTTGTCTTTCAGGTTTTTCAGCATTCCGGCGGTTTCGCCGGTTTTATATTCCGCTTGGTCTTTTAAGAACGCGGCCCGGCCATTATGATAACTGGCGGCAAACCGATCCACCGATTTCACATCCGCAAATCCCCGTTCCGATTGCAGTTCCGACTGCATGGCTATATAACTGCTGAACGCTCCGGTATAGCCGTTTTGCTGAACAGCATTGTCATACCCGTTTCGCAAGCCTTCAAGATTCCCGTATTCTTTTTTCAGACCCGTATCCTTGATCAGGTCCATTGCCTCAAAAGGACTGGAATTCAGATCATGGGAAAGGTTCTGCAGGGCCTGCGCTGATCCGCCCTGGGACGCGGTCTGAAAATTTTCCACCGCCCGGATAACCTGGTCTTCATTCATGCCGTGAGCTTTCGCATAAGCGCTGATGGATTCAGCATGGGAAAGTTTTTCCTTCATGCCGGTTATACCTGCTTTGGCGGTTGCAGCGCTGGCCACCAGGGGGTTACCGTCCCCGAATTCACCCACCGCTCCAAGGGAAGTGTTCAGCTTGGCGGAAGTATCATAGGTTTTGGACATCCAGGCGCTGCCAGCCCCGGTATTTGCATACACCATACTCGGTGCAATCTCTGTCAATCCATGCACATCCGAAGCCCATTTTGGCGGGTTCATGGCGGATTCGGCAGCACCGGCACCGTATTGTTTAAAGCCCGATAAGTTTCCGGCAAAATGCGCCATGGCCGATCCCCCGAATTTGGTCAGAAGGGCGCTGAACACCCCGGCCACCATGATGGCTGACCACCGGGCCGCACCGAACGCGGCCATCGCCTTCTGGGAGGATGATGAAAACAGCATCATGCTTTTAAACCCCAGACTGCCGTTGGTGATCTCCTGGAACAAGTCCAGGCTTTTGTCCATGGCAAAACTGTGAACCAGCGCGTCGCAGATGGTCCAGGATGTCAAAAACACAAAAATGCCGAACAGTAGCGACATGGCCCTTGGAAACAGCGGGGTGGGGATCAAGATGCAGATGAACGGCACCATGCCGATGAAAATGCTGAAAACCACACTCCGGATAATGGGTATCCATTCATTGGCCATCATGCCCATGCCCATCATGGAATTCCCCGCAGCACGGCTGGAAAGGGCGGATATGGCCGAATCCGGACTGTAGGTGGTGTAAACATCCCACAGGGTAGAAGCGATGAGATATTGCCGGAACAAATGGGCAGAAGAGAATGAAGACCCGAAAATGGCGGAAGCCATGTTCACTGCTTTCTGGCGGCAGATATCCGTCAAATTGGTCCCACCGGCAAGGGCGGAGTTGACCCCGAGTCCGGCTTCCCCGCACCGTTCCTGCCAGAATTTTTCCACCGCAGGTGCTGTATTGGAAAGACCGTTCAGATAACCGGAAAGATTGGTCCATGCCTGAGTGCAGGTCAGAGTTGCGCCACTTCGATTGGCCGAGTCGTACCACACTGTATAAATGGCCGGATTGACAGCAGCAGCGAAGATAGTCCGGAAATCCGAGGTTGTTTCCAAGGCATTGACATCAATGCTGGAATTGGGTTTGCTGATTTCAAAAAACACGCAGTCTTCCACATACCGACGCATCGACATATTGATGTACTGGCCGCTGGCGTCCGACCCGGCCAGACCCACCCCGCCGGAAAATGCTTTGTCAAAAATTGAATAGGATAGGCCCCCGGCATTGTCCCGGTAAGACTCAGGGTTGCCTGCGGTCCAGATCATGTCCACAAACCCTTTTTCAATGACGTTCGACAAACCCGCCAGCACCACAATGCCTTCCGGAACACCCCCCACGGTCTGGGTCTCGTTTAAGACCTCGTCATAAATCGTTATCTGGGTGGTGGGCCGGATAAAGGTGATATAGACAATGATCCCGGCCATGATGACCCCGAACCACTTCATCATGTCCCAGGACGAGGCTTTTCCGGAAAAAATCCCGGACCCGATGGAGATCAGGCCGCCAATCACCAGACCCATCACAATAATCCCGAAGAACAAGGTCTGATACCGGCCATCGGACATGATAAGCCCCAGTTTCTGGAATGTATTGACGGTAGCGTCAAACTGGTTCCAGACCGTATACTCTTTCAGGCCGTCAGGGACTGCCGCATATGTAGGTAAAACACATAAAAACTGGGCGATAATGGACAGGGTTGCTGTAAATACAATGCTTGATAGAATGTTGTGTTTCATCGTGTCAACCGGTTAGCCACGCTCGCGTTAAAATAGCGAGCCAGGCTCGAATAAATCTGGTTTTTGGTTTCCTCGGCCCGGACATTATATTCCTGATATCCCACCAGCTCGGTCAATTTGGCCGAATACTGGTTACGGGCAGCTCTCACATATTCAGGGAGGGTGTCTTTCATTTTTTTGAGTTCGGCAATGATGGGGGAGGCCAGTTCAATATGGCAGTAATTCTGCTGGGTGGCGTTTGCAGACCCCTGAGTATTGGCCACAATTACATCCCCAGTCTCGATAACCGATTGAATGGTGTCATACAAGTCCGTCATCATGACATAGGCATAGGCCGAAGCCACCACATCCGCATACATGTCCGCAATGGCCGTAGGGCTGGCAGCCGCGCCTTGGGAGGCCACATCCCCCACAATGGCATTGTAAATGGACAGAGGCAGGATTCTGACGAAATTTTCTTCCGCGACGGTCAAGGCTTGCTTGGTGATCATCTTGGTGGCGATGGACTGCAAGACTGTAAAAATCCACTGCCTCACATTGGGATAGGTTCTTCCGGCAATCGTAATGCTCGTCATCCGCACACACTGGCCATTCACGGGTTTTGTCCATACCTCTCCGGTCACAAGCCCGTCGATATTGTTGGGGGTGTCCCTGGGACACTTGGCGATATACTGAGGGGTCAGGGTCACCCCGTTGACATTGATATCGCCGATATACCCCCGCATCAAATCAGCGTAGCTGGCGGACAACCCTCTTTTGGCCAGCAGATTGCTTAAAATCGACCCGCTGGTAAAAAACAGGGACTTGATTTCCGGGGGGCAGGCTGAAATCTGAGCGTTTTCCGATACCCCGGCAATGGCGCTCAATGCCCCGGCTGTGGTATTTTTATCGTTTCCACCTGTGGTTTTAATGGCGGTGTAAAGATCCATTACGCCCGTGCTTTGTACAAAATCCTGCACCGCCATAGTTTTTTTTGCGGAAATCAGGTCACTTGACGGGCCGGAGGTAAGCCCGTCCGCCATTTCGTAAACCACCGCCTTTGTAGCCTTGCAGTCATCCAGTTGAAGCTGATTCAGCCGGTCGGTGATGGCTTCCAGGGTATTCAAGGATTTGGCGCACTGAGAGCATAAGGTGTTTAAGGCCAGGTCAAAGGCCACGGCAGGGGCCGCGTTCATCATGTTCTGGAGTTTCTGGACCAAGTAATCGGCGTTTAAAAACGAAAAGCCTCCCATAAACACATCGATGCCGCCGCACCCGGCCTTGAATTTCGGCGGGGTGACGGAGACCAGATAATCATTTCCGGAAGACCATCTGGCGGAAAAACTTCCCAATGTGCCGTATCCCCGTTTCTGAGTGGTAAAATAATCCGCCTGGGTGGTGGTTTTCTGGGCGATCCAGTCGTCAATCCATGCAGCATGAGAAGTTGAGGAACAAATCAAACAAGAAACCGTCAGGCAAAAAAAGATGGTCTTGGCGTTCCTTACAAAAATAGTGTATGTACCTAACACTTTAAAAATACCCCTTTGTGAAAAGATAAAGACATGGCATCCGACTGGTTTGAATTTTTAAAAAAAGATTTTGTTCAGGGTTTCCCTGCGTTTTGCGGTTTTGAAGTCACCCATGCAGACCACGGCGTGTTTGAAACCTGCCTGAAGGTCCAGGACAAACACCGTCAGCAGGACGGGTTCGTCCATGCCGGGGTGATTTCCACAATGGCGGACCATACCGCAGGCTATGCCGCCTATACGACAGTAACTCGGAAATCCCGCATCCTGACCATTGAATTTAAGATCAACTTTTTCAAACCCGCCACAAGTCCGCTCTTGATCTGCCGGTCAAAAGTCATCAATAACGGCAAAAAAATCAAAGTGGTGGAATCCGAAGTGTTTTCCGCATCCGATGGAACGGAAAAACTGGTTTCCAAAGCCATGCTGACCATGACTGCCGTGCCAGCAGAAAACATCCAGGCGGTTTCGTAAATCGCCTGGATATAAGAAACACGAATGCGTCTTCATTTGGTTTGTCTCCCTTGATCCACCAGTTGGCTGATGGCTTCCGCATAGGTTTTGCCTGAATTCACCAGCGCTTCGATTTTATAAATATCATTGGCATCAGACGTGAACAGGTAATAGGAAAACGGGTCCACGGCCAGCCGGGAGATGCCCACCCCCACCGGGGTATCCATAAAGATTTCCGAATACCGGGGTTTCGGGCTTTTGACGCTCTTTAACAGCCGCATGGTGAAATTGTCATAATCGATGATCTTGCGGCTTTTGGCTTTTTCAAAAGACCCGGACTGGAGATAAAATTTATAGGCAGAATTGTCCCGGATGACATCGCCCACACTGCCGAACATTTCGAGATCCATGAGAGACTGGGTGATGACCGTGAAGCTCCCCCCGTATTTTCTTGCCCGGCGATACCCTTCTTCAATGATGTTCCGGAGCATGTCGTTTTCTTTGAAGAACTGCCAGGCTTCGTCAAAGATAACTAATCTCTTGCGTGACCGGTCCGAAAGGTAAAGATCCTGGGTCACATAATTTAACACCTGGAGGGTGATGATTCGGAAGAGTTCCGGCTGTTTCTTGAGTTCTTCCAGTTCCAGGACCACAAATTCATCTTTGGAAATATCCAGGGTGGACCGGCCGTTGAACCAGTGGCCATAAGGCCCCTGGGAGGTGAAGCTTCGCAGGTTGAAGGCCAGCTTGGAGGCAAGCAATCGCAAGTCTGCTACGCAGGTTTCGTTTTCCCGGCAGTCGATATCCAGCACTTCATCCGCGTATTTGGGGAAATTGGTCAAATATTCATAGACCTTGTCAATGTCGGCGTCCTGCCCGTAATTCTCATACGCATAATAGACCGCATTTTTAATCAGGGTGCGTTCGGTTTCCGTAGGTTCTGAGCTGGTTGCGGAGAACGTCATCTGCAGGATAATGGAAGCGATGGTGGTGGCGTCTTCCTTGATATTGACGATATTGGAAAATGGATTGATCACCATTTTTGAATCTTTGGAAAACTCCACATACACACCGCCGAACATTTTGCAGAGTTTTTTGTATGATCCGCCAATATCAATGAGCCGGATGATGCCGTTTGCCGCAAAATAATTGAACACCAGGTAATTGATGAAAAAACTCTTACCACTGCCGGTTTCGGCGCACACCAGGGCATTCATGTTGTTGGCCCGCTTATCAAACAGGTCAATGCCGATGAGTTCTCCTTTCCTGCCCACAAACAGGTTATAGGGCTCCTGACCGCCTTTAAAATCAGACTGTATTGGCAGACAATAGCTTGCGGATTTGGCGTCGCACACAAAATCCCGGTCCAGACCGTTTAAATTATTTTTGATATTATACAGACCAAAGGGCAGGGCGGACAAAAACAGGAGAGTCACGATGCCCCGGTCTTCCTGCATGGTAAACCCTCGCGACTCCCACAGGCGCTTGACCCTTGCCAGGCCTTCCCGGGTTTCTTGCTCGGATTCACCGATGACCCAGACCATTGGCATGATCCGGACAAACGGGGTGCCCTTTTCCACCTCGCCGGTGGCCCAGGTGTATTCTTCCTGCTTGCGCCTTAAACTGGGCGCGAAACTTCCGGCAGCCTGTTGCTGGAGCACAAAATTGCATTTGGCGTGAAGCCTGGCTTTCAGGGATTCAAACACCACATTAACCGTGATGAAAAATGGCTGGCGCACCTGGTTGGTGTCGGACTGGACACCCCAGATATCGCCGGTGAGATAATTGAACAAAAACCCGTCTACCTGTTCCGGCATGGTTTTGGGAGTCATGCACCGGAAATGCCGGGACCCGATTTCCATCCGGTCCCACCGGGTTTTGATGGGGGTCTCGCTTAAAATGATCTGTTTGCGGATGGGTATATTTTCATCATACCTTGCCTGTTCCGGGGGATGATCGTTGAACATTCGCATCATGAGATAAATCAGGTCCGAGGGAGGGACCGGCCTCGGGAAAAGGTATGCGCCTTTGAGGACTTCATACACCGTGTCCCGGATATCGGATACATTGATTTTCTTGTTGGCCGGGAGTTTCAGGGACACAAACAGCCTGAAATGCCGCACCGGGATATGCTGAAAATTTTCGATCCCGTTTTCCGCACCATCTGAAATAAACTGATGCACACTTTTTGTGGCCGCCTGGATGACATCCATATCCCTGGTTCTTAATTCCTGGTATCGATCCATAATCGGTTTGATATAGGGGTCGGCAAACAGCATGAATTGAAGTACGCTTTTATCCGGAAGGGATGCTGTAAACAGTCCGCGCAGGCCTTCAAAAGAAGACTGATCCGCATATACCAGGGGCATGCATTCCCATAAAAACCCGATGGTGTCATCGGTATTGATATAAACTTTGGTTTCCGCATCATAGGCGATATATGGGAGAAAGTCTGAAAACCGGTTCCGGAAACTCATTTTCTCAAGCTGCCCGTGGGTGAGTCCCCCGTTACGGCCAAAAAGTGCATTGCTTAAAATGCCCATTAGTCTCGTTCCTCCGTTGCCGCTGACACAGCCCATTTGGGTTCGGTCACAAAGAAATACACATATCTGGCGCTGAACCATTCATTGTCAGCTCCTGTATAAGACGGAATCAAAACCCGCATGACATCCGGGGGGATCACCAGCGGGGTTTCCGGCTGGTCAATGATCGTCGTGAGTTTTTTGTAAAGGGCGTCCTGATAATCGTATTTGGGGTTGTCGGGGGTAGGGGCATCCGCTTGCGTCTTATCCGAAGGGAGTGTTTCCATTTTCTTTTCATCAGGCGTTTCCTCATTGGAGGCTTTGGTTTTTTCCTTTTCTTCACAATCTTCACAGACCTGCTCTTTCACCAGGGGATTGGGTTCCAGGCTCTCGTCATAGGCGGTTTTGACGCTCACGCATTTGCCCTTGTCGGAATCCGGGCATTGAAATGTCGTGGAATAGGGACTGACCAAGGCGGAGCAACCGGTTAAGACCGGACCGACAGCCAATAAAGCAAGAATAGAATATCTTATAAAATTAATTAATAATCGTCGCATCCTTCACCTCCAGGTTGATACCTTCGCTGATCACAACCGTTACGGTTTTCGTGGCCCCCACCTGAATGATGGGCAGGGTCTGTTCCGCCAGTTGCAGATAAAATTTTTCAAGCTGGTCGGCGGATTTTGAAATTCCGCCGCCAATGCCGCCT
>QZKW01000060.1 GCA_003599885.1 Desulfobacteraceae bacterium
CTGGCAGCCCCGATTGCACGTCAACATTGGTACAACATATGACCGCCCAACGCCGCTAATCAGCGGAGCGCAAAAAACCGCGCCCGCTGATTAGCGGCGCTCAACATTCCTCAAAGTTCATCCCACCAGTTCATATAGCAATAGCCTGTACTCGCCGTAAGAATCCTGCCCACCTGTGAACCTTGCCAATAGTTCTTGCTGATTAACCCAAAATTTCGATATCAATATCTTGCGGTTTGAGTAACTCAGAAAATTTCAGATATCACCAAGAAATGCCATGCCGAATTCAACCTTTGATAAGATAAAACTTTGTAAACATGCCAACAAGATGTGGGATGTTGAATTTTTGGATATCCCGTTATGGCTATGAGTGTTTACTCTGGGAACGGGATTGAAGGTTAACATTTTGCTATCAGTGTCTGGCGTTGCCGTCATTAAAGACTGAACATTGTCTGATTCAAGGTGTGGGATTTATGAGTAACCGCAATACTGTCGCGGCTGGCAAGTATGCTTGGGCTTCCACGGCCCCAAAAAAGATGTGCAATTCCAGGATTTTTTCAAAATTCAATGGCGCTTCGAAGATTTTTTTTAAATTAGACACCCCCAACATCTTGTATGTTGTAAAAAAAGAGAATGCTGATGGCACTTATCGATAGTGCGCGCCTCAGAAAATATCAGGAATACTGTCGTTTTATAACCATCAAGTGACTTTTGTAATATAACCAATCAAATTTCTTGACTTTTTATTATAGTTTTTAATATATTCAGCATAAATATTACTACTATCAAAAAAGGGGGTGGCGCATGAAAGCATTAAAAATCATGATTCCTTTGCTGCTTGTTGCATTAGGTGTTGGTGTTGTTTCGGTTCAGGCCGCAGTTGTTTATTCCAACGATTTCAGCGGAGGTGCCGGGGGAGAGTGGTCAACGCCTCAGACGGCCACTGCAAATGGTGAAAATTTTCTGGGTGCCAGCGCCAGCGGATTCGGCAACATGACAAATACTTTGTCTCTTTCAAGCTTGCCATCACATGAAGCCATCTCAATCAGTTTTGACCTTTATGTCATTAACTCCATGGATGGTAACGGCCCAGAGGGTGGTGCGGGTGACCCTTGGCAGTTAACCGCCGATGGGACAAGTGTGATATACACCAATTTTGCGAATTATACTGGGCTAAACAGTCAGGCTTATCCCAATGAACTGCCTCCATATGGTTCCGGAGGTAGCTTTGCCCCCCGAACCGGGGCATATGCAAACGGTCACCTTGGTTACGGCTCAGGGGATTTTGGCGACGCCACATATCGGTTTTCATTTACCATTCCGCATACGGCGGCAACGCTCACTCTGAATTATATTAGCTCACAAAATCAATCCCCAGGCGATGAGGGTTGGGGGCTGGACAACGTAGTGGTGCAAACTGTTAATTACAGCAGTATACCGACCCTCTCCGAATGGGGAATTGTCTTCATGTCCTTGCTGTTGGCTGGATCTGGATTGTGGATGATGAGGCGTCGTCAAATGTCATAAAGGTTTGAATGAAAAGATAAGGCTACATACCTTTTTCAATTAAACATAATGTAAAGGCAGGCTCATTTTAAACCATGTGCTCTGCCTTTTTTATTTCACTTAACAATCTCAATCATCATACGAGAAATAATCATTAAACAGTTCAATAGCATCCCGATGCTTTTTCAAAAAATAGGCAAAAAATCTCAATCAAGATGTTGGGGTCTGTCGAGGTGAAGAATACTGATATCGCTTATCGAAAGTCTGCATTCTAAGGAAAATCAGCAATACTGTCGTTTTTATAAACTATTCGATATCAATTATAGTCAAAAAAATCAGTAAAATATGTCTTGCTCGAAAGTTTGCCAAATAATCTGTTAATAATAATGGATAGGCTTTATTCAACTATTTCATAAGATTGGATGACTACCTCTAATTTATCAGGCAATTCCGGAGCTTTTTGTCCATTTGTTAACATAAAGTTTGCTACCTCAGTAAAATTAAATTCCATTTCGTCTCCGGCACCAATAAAGTTAATGACATCCTTTTGGGTGGTTGTTTTTTGAATTGATGAAGTAAACCATCTCCCAGGAATCATTTCTTCACCACAGGACCGGCAAAAACCAGTTACAACAACTTTTTTAACATCCACATCACCAACATTTTGAATTTTGCCTTTGCAATCAATGATAAATGTTCTTTCCGTATCTTTATTTAGCGAAAACTCCTGTTCGGCAATTATAAGTTTTGCCTCCTGTTTTTTCTTTTCACAGGAAGTCAAAAATGAACTAACCATCAACAAACAACAGATAAAAACAATAAAATGTGTGAAAAATTTCAAGGACTGTCTCCTTACTGATATTATTACAAATAAGTTATCGCAAAAACGTATTTAAAATTACAATAATTAATTGAAAATATATTAAATTATTATATTTATTTGGTTTTGTAAATCAGTCTTTGTATGATTTTATTGTAGGGGTTTTCCTACAATAAAATCAGCAGTAGTGTTCATCGTCAAAATCATCCCCACCAGTGCATCATGCAATAGCTATTCAGCATTCCGAGAAAAATTAGCCCACCGCAAGATATAGCTTTCCTCTCCATCCCAATTTTTTGCCATTATCAGAAAATCAGGAAAAAGTTCAGTCCACTTTGGGGCAAGAAACTGACCGCAGCATGTGTGGCTCATAACAGCAATGGGGAATTTTTCATCATGAACAATACCAAATTCAAGGTGCGGGATTTATAAGGGGCCGGAATATAGCCATTTCTGGCAAGCTTGCTTGGGTTCCGTTCAATCTTCAGCACGCAGCCTGTGATAAGCATTAAAAGGTCAACGGCAATCTTTTCTGATATCGATATCAGGACTCAAATAAAACAATGGCGGTTAAGCAAAAAACCCAACCGCCATTAATCCTTAAAGCACGGGCCGGTATCATTTAATCAAAGTTTAAATATCGCCCGGCTTGTCTTGTTTTATGCGTTTTTGAATTTCTACATGGCGTCCTGCCGCCGTCTCTTCATATAAACCAGACCGGCCCCGGCCATCGCCAAAGACAACAGGATCATCCCCCATTCGTTTAAGGTCGGAATCGGCTGTACCGGCGTCGGTCCAGAACTTCCGGCGACCCAGTTGGCCACATTGGTTGCAAAAATACCGTTGTTCTCGCTACCCCAAAAGGTATTTGAAAAAATATTAACGTCAAGCACCGTTAATACATTATTTCCCCACAGGGTTGCAAAATTGGGTACATATAAAGCGGTGCCGCCAGACGCCACGACACCTGCTGTCGGAAGATAAACTGAAGGTGCGCCATTTGTAAGCGCATTGCTGATAACACTGCTTGCGGTGCCGCTAACCTCCTGCCCGCCATATGTGCCTCCGTTCATGCCGACAATCTGCTGGTTCCATGCCGTCCAGGAACTGTTTTCACCGATCATAACCACGCGTCTGCCCGTAGCGATAAAGGACTGGATATTGTTATATTCGGTAGCAGTTAATGAAGTGTTTCGGCAATCCAGCCATAATGCATCGTATGTCAGCATTTGCGAAAGATTTTCAAAATTTGGCACTGTATCGAACTGATTGGAAGTCGCAGTATTCAAGGCGGCAGTCATGTTACCCCAATCTCCAACGCCATAACCATAACTCCCAAGATTCTGAGTTGTGCCAAGCACGGACAGTGCTGAGGCACTTGAAACCATAACGCATAATAAAAAGACCATAAATAACATACCGATAATTTTTTTCATTTTTCTTCCAGCCCCCTCATTTCTATAAATTTAATATTAGCACTTCCGATCCGAATGAGCCCTTATGACATGCAACAATGAACGGTAAAGGGTTCAATGTCTGATGACGATGTTTCTTAATGTAAAAGCAAACTCCTAATAAAATAATAATTGTTTCAGTTAGACTTTTAAACTTGTATTTGTCAAGTAAATTCATCTTGTTATATTAATTAAAATGGTTCATCCGACTAAAGCGTACTTTGTCTGATGGAGGGCCATGATTTTCATGTCGATAGTGCTGACAGGGTCAGTACTCTGGATGATGAGACGTCGTCAAATGTCATAAGTTAAAACGAATCGAAAAGATTTTCTAAATTTTCTATGTTAAAATGGAAAAATAAAGGCAGGGCCGGTGTGATTTTAAGGTCCTGCTTTTTTGTTGCTTGTAATAGCCCTTACCATTACAAGCAACCCCTCTATTGCAGACTTCTATAGCGATTCAGCATTCAGGGAAAAAATAGACAGGTGCAAGATATAGCTTTTTTCCCGTCAGGCCATTTTTTTATTTCCAGAAAATCAGGGAATAATTCAGTCCACTTTGATAGTAGCGACCTATCGTAGCATGGTGGCTAAAGCGACATTATTGTGGAAATTTTCATCATGAACACTATCGAATTCAAGGTGCGGGATTTATGAGGGGGCGCAATAGTACCTGTTTTGGCAAGCTGTGCTTGGGTTCTCAGTATCCAAAAAAGACGTGCAATTCCAGGTTTTTTTCAAAATTCAATGGCGATTCGAAAGTTCTTTCAAAATTAAACGCTGCCCACATCTTGTATGCCCCAAAAACAGGTGACGTTACGCAAAGTTGACGATATGCTATACCTCTGAATAATTCTGCAAGAGTTTCGGTTTGAGCCGCCATGTTATTATTGGAGAGTCGATCCTCATGGAGATAAGCATTTGCTATATTAGTCTACCCCCACGGCATAGCACTCATAAATAAGCATATGCCACCGTGTTCATCCTGAATATTTAAAATTTGTAATGATCTTTTTTGAGACTAAAAAATTGAAATAATGCTTGAAAATATAATATTTAAGGTTATAGTTATAAAAAATAAAATTATTGGCTTACCTAACCACGGTGCCCCCTCATCGTAGGTTACAAAAAATAGACAAAGAACTATATAAGCCTAAATCGATTTCAATCGAAGCTAATGATCAAATTCATTAAAAGGAGAATATCGTGTTAAAAAATTTAAATTTATGGCTATTTCCTACTTTCATTTTCTTCTGTCTGCTGTTCATCACGGCAGGGACAGCAACAGCGGCTGATCTGTGTGCTGACGCAGTAGGCCCCCTGCCTGTGCCTTCGGTAACTGCAGGGACAACCATAGGCGCGACAGTAGATGCCGTTCCTGGGGGCCTTTGTGGAACCTCCGTAACTGCTCCAGGAGTCTGGTATATGGTGATAGGAACGGGCGGTGTGATGACGGTAGACACTTGTGGCTCCGCTTATGATTCTAAACTATCTGTTTTTTCTGGTGGCTGCGCAGTTTTAACCTGTGTTGGCGGCAATGATGATTATTGTGGCTTGCAATCAGGATTAAGTTTTGATTCTGTTGCCGGGGTTGAATATTTAATTTTAGTACATGGGTTTGCTACTGCAACCGGAAGTTTTAATTTGAATATAGGGTCAGCCCCGTCGACCGCCCCGTTATCGACCACCCAGACAGCAACCTCCGTGATCATCACATCGGCTACCCTCAATGGTTTGGTAAATGCAAACGGAAAGGACGCGACCGTCACCTTTGAATACGGTCTGGACACGAGCTATGGAAGCATCGTAGCCGCAGATCAAAACCTTGTCACCGGCTCCACCGACACGGCCGTGAGTGCGGCTGTCGCAAACCTTTCTCCTGGCACCGTTTACCACTTTCGTGTGGTCGCACAGAATTCGTCGGGAACAACTAACGGCGATGATATGACCTTTACCACAGCTGCAGCTACCCAGACCGCGATTCCCACCCTATCAGAATGGGGCATGATTTTCATGTCGCTGATGCTGGCCGGATCTGCATTCTGGATGATGCGCAGACGGATATCCTAAAAATTGGAATCGAAAAACTCCGTAAAAATTACTCAATATAAACGGAAAGAAACAAAGGCAGGGCCAGTGATTGGAGCCCTGCCTTTTTATTTGATTGTAGCTTTCAAAACAGGCGGCTGCCTACAAAATTCGCACCTTGCTATAAAGTGTTTTTGGAAATAAATGCTCGATGGTCGAGGAAATGATTCCGACTGTATTGCCTATCGGTTGGCTCAAAGTGAAAGAACTTCCAGGTAGACTGCTTTGATCATTGCTCCCCCTAAAACCTCGCCCGCTGCTGAACCATACAATAGCCATTCAGCGCATCTGAAATTAGCCAACCACTATGTATAATCTTTCCCCTTCATCCAGATTTTTTTGACATTCTCAAAAAGTCAGAAAAAATTCAGTTCATTATTGGAGCGGTGCCCGACCCTATCAAGTTGGCTACCTGCAATTGCGATTGTCATTCATTAAAAGCCGAGGACTATCGAATTCAAGTTACGGGAGATGATGGTTGTCGCAATACTGTCGTGGATGGCAAGTATGCTTGGGTTTTCAGAGCCCAAAAAAATGGGTAATTCCAGCATTAAGGACAGGAAGCCATTGTCTTACTGACTGCCTCGGCCAGTTTGTCTATCGTATATGGTTTTTGAAGAAAATTCTGCACACCGAGACTGAGAATTTCATCTACTTTCTCGTCCTTTCTGAATCCCGAGGCAAGGAGCATCTTAAGGCCGGGATCATTTTTTTCATCTCTATATACGCCAGTTGATGCGATGACTGAGACAACAACCGGGCATTTAATGCTTCCGCCTGTCACGCATTCCAGTTTTGCAGAAAACATGGATGGCATAAAAGACAGCGGGTATGACGCTCATTCTATGGTGGACATTAATATTATTATGTGATTATAAACCATTACAAAGAATTGAATGGACGTTGTTAAATTTTCTATTAAATTTTCTTGAAGCATCAAGGTTGCCAATATATGATTATCCAAAATAATTAAATAACGCTGGATCCAAATGAGCTATACGAGATTGTATAATATATCGATTACCCTGCTTCTGGCCTTGAGCATACTTGCGGGCAGTTTAATAGGTGAGGCCTGTTTGTGTGGCATAAACTGCACACCTGCTATTCAAAAAGACTCAAAGGTATTTAATCCATTATTTCATATTCGGTGTTCCGGTGGTTTCTGTAAAAGCTGCAATTATGAAAACGGCCAATCATTTAAAATGGCTAATTCCTCGCCCCCGCCACTTAAATTGAAAATTCTTAATTCTCAATTCATCATACTTGTTTCAATTAATTTCCATCCTACCAACTGCGTCTTTATGAATTCAGGTTCTTTTGACTCATCCAGAGCATATCCTTCCTCGCCAATTTTTCTTACAAACCAAAGCATTATTTGTTAACCGCATCAAACTTCAAATCCTTATTATTCCATAATAGTATTGAATCCTCCTTAACGGCGATAAACATAGAGTAAAAAAGAAAAAATCGTCACGTTTAAGGGAATTAATCAATTGCCCACATCCAGCATAAATTCAACAGGAGTATTTTATGTATAAAATTAATAAACTGGGTATGTTTTTAGTGGTGGCTTTTCTCGCGGCACAAGGGCCTTTCTTCAATGCTTTGGCTGATCATGATAAGCATAAAGAACAAAAACATCATCATGAGAAAGAGGTTCGAGGTGAAACGGAGGATGATGATGGAGACTACCTGGTAGCTGTGAATAATCCAACATATATTGAAAACTGTGGACCTTGCCATTTGGCTTATCCGCCCGATTTATTACCCTCCGAATCATGGAATAAAATTCTTAATGAGATCGATAACCATTTCGGAGAGACAATAATAATTGATCCGGATTCAAAAAAAGTAATTTCTGAATATCTTAAGATGAGTGCTGCTGATGTGTCCTCATCTGAAGTATCTATTAAAATTATGAAGGGGATTAAGGGACAACCGCCAAATCGCATAACCGAAATTCCCTATATTATAAAAAAACATCATGAAGTTTCACTAACGGTAATAAAACGACCGGCGATAGGTTCCTTATCCAACTGCGCCGCTTGCCATAAGGGAGCGGGAAAAGGAAATTTTGATGACGATGGGGTTGTGATCCCGAACTAATCGAACTTCCATCAGGTTAAGAAAGGAGATGAATATGAACATAAAAATATTGGGATTGCGAATCATTGCTTTATTTTTTGCCTGTATATTCGGCATTGGCTGTTTTTTTTCAGCACCTGCTTTGGCGGATGGCCATGGTGAATACATTCGGCATTTCGAGCGCGAAAACCAGCACAACTTAGGCTCCATGGAAAGTGATAATGAAGGCAATGAAACCGCCGGCCAGATTGCCGCATGGCTTCTCGTTCTGGCAAACTTTACCATTTTCTTTAGCATCCTGACCATTTGGATCAATCGATTCGCTCCTTTGGCGCCCGGATTCAAAAAAGCATTGACGGATTTAAACCGATTTCAAAAAAAACACCTCATGCGATTTCACTATTTCCTGAACCCGATAATCGCGGGAATCGCACTCTGGCACTGGCTTTCATCACGCTGCAAGTCCACATCGCTTCCGGAATGGGGTCTATTGATATTGATCATGATGATAAGCTTCGGCATATTTTTGAAATATAAAATAGGCCCCAAACCCTTCCGAAAAATCGTTTATCAAATACATACTCAACCTTTCATCATTATCGCGATGATTATGGTGCTGACGATTGGCCACATGATTGTTGATTAACCTTAACCCATAAATATAACAGGAGTTGAAAAATGAAATGTCCTTTATGCAGCATTGACCTGGTGATGAGTGACCGACAGGGAATTGAAATCGACTATTGTCCGACATGTCGTGGTGTGTGGCTCGACCGGGGAGAGCTTGACAAAATCATTGAGCGTTCAATGACAGAGATGCCCCATCCCCAATCACGACCCAATCAAAGCGTTCGGCATGAAAAACATGATGACAGGCATTATGAAAACGATCATGGCAAAGGCCACTACAAGAAACGGAGTTTCCTTCTTGACCTGTTCGACTGATGAGAAATGGCTGCCTTAAATGTTGACTTTCGTTTAAATATCAAACTTTTAAAATCTGCAAGAAAGTAACATATCATTTTATTTACAGAGGCACATTTTCATGATTCCAGAGTTTAACATTAAAGCCTTTGGGGGCCTGTCATCGGCGGAGGCTGCTGAAAAATTAAAGTCGGACGGCTTCAATGAACTGCCGTCAACAAAAAAGCGCAGCATATTTGCCATCGCATTTGAGGTTGTGCGTGAACCCATGTTTCTGCTCCTCATTGGTTGCGGAACTATTTATCTGATACTCGGCGAACCGCAGGAAGCGATGATACTGCTGGCGTTTGTCTTTGTTGTGATGGGCATCACGCTCTATCAGGAGCGCAAAACAGAGCGGGCGCTGGAGGCGTTGCGCGACCTTTCAAGCCCTCGGGCCTTGGTGATCAGGGACAATGAGCCGAAACGCATTCCCGGCCGGGAGGTTGTTTGCGGGGATATTGTTGTCTTGGCTGAAGGAGACCGTATCCCGGCAGATGCCGTGCTTCTTTCCTGCGTAAACCTTTCCATTGACGAGTCACTTCTGACGGGAGAATCTTTGCCGGTTAGAAAGACCCACTGTAAGGATGATTTAGCAAGGGAAGGTTCCATGGCATGTCCGGGAGGAGATGATTTGCCGTTTGTCTATTCCGGCACCCTGGTGGTGCAAGGGCAAGGCATTTGTTGTGTAAAGGCCACCGGCATTCATACAGAACTGGGAAAAATCGGCAAAGCATTACAAACCATCGAGAGTGAACAGACACCATTGCAGAAGGAAACCGGCCGCCTGGTAATTAAGATGGCGCTTTTGGGGATGCTTCTCTGTGCGCTGGTAGTGATCGTTTATGGACTTACCCGTGGAAGCTGGCTAAAGGGAATTTTATCCGGCATTACACTGGCGATGGCGATATTGCCGGAAGAATTTCCGGTGGTGCTGACCATTTTTTTGGCAATGGGCGCATGGCGAATTAGCCAAAAACGGGTATTGGCCCGCCGCGTATCGGCTGTGGAAACGTTAGGCTCCACCACCGTTTTGTGTGTCGACAAAACCGGGACACTGACCCTTAACCAAATGTCGGTCACCCAGATCTATGCCGATGGGGAATTTTACACCATCGAAAACCAGGGACAGGACCAATTGCCTGAAAAATTTCATGGCCTGGTTGAGTTCGGGATTCTGGCATGCCAGAGAGATCCCTTTGACCCGATGGAAAAGGCCCTCAGAAAACTGGGGGATTGCTGTTTAAAAAATACAGAACATCTCCACGACAACTGGAAACTGGTTCGCGAGTATCCTTTGTCTCAAGAAATGCTCAGCCTTTCACTGGTATGGCAGTCGCCTGACAGCGACAAGCAGGTGATCGCCGCGAAAGGCGCGCCGGAGGCCATTGCGGATCTCAGCCACATGAGCAACGAACAGGTTCAGGAACTCGCCGGGCGCATCCATTTGATGGCAGATCAGGGACTCCGGGTTCTGGGCGTCGCCAAGGCATCCTTACGGCAGTCCACACTACCCGGTGAGCAGCATGATTTTCTGTTTGAATTCCTGGGGTTAATCGGCTTTTCCGATCCGGTGCGCCCCGGCGTGCCGGAAGCAATCACCGAATGCAATAACGCCGGCATCAGAGTCGCCATGATAACGGGAGACTATCCGGGAACAGCCCAGAGCATTGCTAGACAAATCGGGTTGACACCCGCAGATGATTATATCACCGGGCGGCAGTTGGATAAAATGGACGATAATGAGCTGAAGCGCCAGATCAAGTCCGTCAACCTGTTTGCGCGGGTGGTTCCCGAACAGAAGCTGCGCCTGGTGAACGCCCTGAAAGGCAACGGTGAAATCGTCGCCATGACCGGCGATGGGGTCAACGATGCGCCGGCATTGAAGTCGGCCCATATCGGCGTTGCCATGGGCGGACGCGGAACGGATGTGGCTCGTGAAGCCTCAGCCCTGGTTATCCTTGATGATGATTTTGCTTCAATCGTGCAGGCAGTTAAGCAGGGACGCAGAATTTTTGACAACCTGTGCAAGGCCATCGCGTATATCTTTGCGATCCATGTGCCGATTGCCGGAATGTCGCTGCTCCCGGTTTTGCTTCACTGGCCTCTGGTATTCTATCCCCTTCATATCGCCTTCCTTGAGCTGATCATCGATCCAGCCTGCTCGTTTGTTTTTGAGGCTGAATCCGAAGAAGCCGATGTAATGGCGAGGCCTCCGAGAGATCCTGCAAAGCCCTTGTTTGGGATGGAAACCGTTGGACTCAGCCTGCTCCAGGGGGCAGGCGCTTTGTCAATCATTGTTGGGGTTTTTTTTATTGCCCTTCATCGCGGACTGGATGAGACCGAAGCCAGAGCCCTGACTTTTACATCGCTGGTCTTTATCAACCTTTCACTCATCACCACCAATCGTTCTTGGTCAACCGGTCTTCTGAACATTCTCCGCAGGCCGAACGCTGCTCTGTGGTGGGTGACAGGCGGAGCAATTCTGTTTTTGGGTCTTGTGCTTTATGTTCCATTCTTACGCGGCCTATTCAAATTTGCAATTCTGCATCCGATTGATATCGGTATCTGCTTTGCCGCCGGAATGTTGAGTATGTTCTGGTTTGAAGGCCTTAAAATGATTCGCAAGCATCGATTGCATGCAGCAAAGACAGGATATTAAAATAAACCACGCTTTTTTGATCAAGACGATGATCATTAGAGATCTTCTATCCATTGATCAGAAATTTTTACGATGCTATCAATATTAACATAACACTGAGTTTTATTTTATGTACCCATTGCTAAAAACATTTCGTTCCCTGTTTAAAGTTAATCTTTGGGGTTTGATGTTCGCATGCGCAGTCCTGGCTGTGGCAGTTGTTCTTGGAGCAGCAGGAATGATCACCTGGGTTACAAATTATTTCGTCCATATTAAAATGGGTTGGCTTGACATGATTTTTAACGGGATGATTGCAAGTATCACAGGCATAGCTGGATGGTTCATGATGCCTGCCCTTATCGTCCTTATCGCTGGAATGTTCCAAGAAAAAGCAATTTATCGAGTAGAAACTGTTTATTATCCTGATTTTGTCTCTAATGAAGAACCTAAATTTTGGCCTGATGCATGGCATGATATTAAATTCACCTTGTGGGCATTGTTTCTCAATATTTTGATTATACCCCTTAATTTTTTTGGAATCGGATTCATTTTATCCATTATACTGAATAGTTATATTATCGGCCGGGAGTTTTTTGAAAGCGCGGCAGGGTATCATCTGGGAAAAAAGAAAGCCAAAGAACTATCCCAGCAGAATAAAAAAGTAATTTTGGGAGGTGGTCTGGTTATTACTTTAATGGCCCTTATTCCATTGTTAAATCTCTTTACCCCTATTGTCGCCATTGTTTGGATGGTTCATGTCTTTCATAATTTATATAAAAGATAGGCGGTTGCTGACCAAAACTTGCTTGAGTATTGATAATCCATAAAGTTAACATTGTTTTATTCGGTTCGACAGATAAAATCATATTTTTCAATCTTATGTCTGATGAGCTAACTTTGTAAAAATATCATTTTGATATGGTTGGTGATTTCGTGAAGCATATATTTACAAAAATCTTGAAACTGCTGATGGCATTTGCCCTGATGGGATTGATTTTCTCAAGCTGTTCTCATAAGGACTTTCACACCGCCAGCCGAGAGTCTGCTGGGCTCGCACCCGACCCTTCCATCACAAAAGAAGCGGTTCTCCAAGTTTACGGTGCCGATACCTGGGGCTGGCGCGGTTGGTTTGCCATCCACACCTGGATCGCTGCCAAACGGACCGGCGAAGCCGAATATACGGTATACGATGTGGTCGGTTGGCGCGGTCATCACGGTCAGCCGGTCATGATGATTAAACAAGACGTCCCGGACCGCTACTGGTATGGCGCAAAACCCCGACTCCTTAAAGAGCACAGGGGGGCGGGAGTCGACAAACTGATTGATGCGGTTGACTTGGCTGCCCACGATTACCCATGGAAAAAAACCTATAAAACCATTCCAGGCCCCAACAGTAACACCTTTACCGCCTGGATAGCCAAACAGGTGCCAGAACTCGACCTGGACCTCCCATTTTCTGCCATAGGCAGCGGTTACGTAGACTGATAATGCCCTATAAGTAATGTTCTCAAAACTTAATGAGATGCCATCTAAATAAATTGGACAATCTCATTAAAATTGCTTGCGACCGTTCAGCCAAAATTTCCGCAGCACTTGATACATTGTCTCCGTTAAAATCTACCTTCCACCGCACCTTGCAATAGCTATTCGGCATTTCAGAAAAAAATTAGCCCGCCACAAGATATAACGTTTTCCCAGCAACGTAATTTTGTGTTGTTCATCAAAGCCAGAAAAAATTCAGTTCACCCTGAGGGACGCCACCGACAGTAGCATGGTGGCTATGACTGACAGTATTGCGGAATTCGTGGCAGTGAGGAATACCAGTCGAAAGGTGAAAACCGGGGTATGCTAAAATTCAACCCCGTTCTTATTAATGACAGGCTAAGGAGTAAATGAACAACCAGTAAACGGATGGGGATGAACAATATCAAAATCATGGTCTATATTTCTGAACCGTCAGAAATACTGTCGCGCATGGCAAGTTGTGTTGCCAGTTGAATTATGTTGCGAGAAATTTTCTTCCCTTCATATAGATCCGTCGATATGATTCCGGAAAATTCAAAAAAATCCATT
>QZKW01000056.1 GCA_003599885.1 Desulfobacteraceae bacterium
TTCCCCCTGTCGGGTGTGTAGAGAACTTGCACCTCCAAGTGGGTGCGCCCTGCCGGGCGCACCAATAAAAAAGCCCGCTCTTTTTCAAGAGCGGGCTTTTATGGTCTTAAATCAGGTTCGCTGATTATTGGATCGACTGGTAGTAGGCGATAAGGATATCAGCCACTTCGGGACGTGAAAATTCTTTCGGCGGTTTGATGCCATTGCCCAGCATTTCACGAACTTTGGTTCCGGAAAGAAGTACAAAGTCTTCCTTGGTGTGGCCTTCAACCCGGTTCATCATAACGACTTTGTCCAGTTTTTTGGAATAAGCGGTATGGTCGGCTCTGTAGATGTCGATCAGGAGGTCATCTTTGGAGATGTTGTCAAAGATGGTCTGTGCATCAAACGGGCCATAATAGTCGCCCACGCCTGCATGGTCACGGCCAACGATGAGATGCGTGCAGCCGCAGTTCTGACGGAAGCAGGCATGAAGAACGGCTTCACGGGGTCCGGCATACAGCATGTCAAATCCGTATCCGGTCACCATTACGGTATTGGGTTCAAAATAAACTTCTACCATTTTACGGATGCAGGCATCGCGAACGTCAGCCGGGATATCGCCTTTTTTCAGTTTGCCCAGCAGCATGTGGATCAGGATTCCATCAGCTTTTTCGTCGTTATAGGCCATGCGGCAGAGCTCTTCGTGTGCCAGATGCATCGGGTTACGGGTCTGGAAAGCAACCACTTTTTCCCAGCCGAGTTTGCCCATTTCTTCACGGATTTCAACGGCGGTTTTGAATGTGCCGGCAAATTCTGTGGGGAAATAAGAGAAATTAAGCACCTGAATGGGACCGGCGATGCAGGTTTTGCCGACGGTGTTAAAGGCTTTAACGCCCACATGCTCCATGTCGTCCGTGCCGTAAATGGCCTTGGTCATGGTGGCCATCTGGTCGGCAGTAAATTCTTCAATGGAGACAACATCCTGAATGGCGATAACCGGGTTGCCGGCGACGTTCGGATCCTTCAGGGCGATTCTTTTGGCGCCTTTGATGGCGGACGCATCTTCCACAACATTCAGTAAAGGGGTCGGCCAAAATTGTCCGGAAAGGGTTCTCATGTTTGCGGCAACGCTCATGGAATCGGCAACATTCATGAAGCCTGTCATCGGCGTGAAATAACCGCCGCCCATCATGACCGCGTTTCCTGCAGCGGCTGAACTGATGACGATTGAAGGAAGGCCGGCAGCTTCTTTGATCAATTCGGCGCGTTTTGCGTCGTCTGCTACGTACAGCGGAATTAATTTGTCTGAACCAAGGGGTTTAATCATAATGTTCTCCTCTTATGCGTTTAGATTATAACGTAATGACTTATTTCAAGTCTGTGTGATAAATGATGTTTAACTCCGTATGGGCGCAGTAAACGCCCCCGATCCGTTGGGATGCCGAAACAGGGGTTGCCGCATGACCCTTTAAAAACTGATTCTACTTTAAAGCGAAAATTATTATCAATTGATTTGCCCCCTGTCAAGATGATATTCATTGCCCGCCCTTTTTTACGGTAATAAGGATAAAAAATCAGATTGTTCGAGGTAGGCGAGGCTTGCCAGGAAATCCTCTTTTTCATGAGGTTCCAGGGCCACCACCGGCAGTTTCGGCAACTGCTTTAAAAAATCAAACAAAGGATCAAATCGGATGTTTCCTTTTCCCATTCCGAGATGGCTGTCCCGGTCACCGGCGTTGTCGTGGAGATGAATGTGCCCGATGTAATTCCCCATTAACGTCAGCCATTTTTCCAGGGAGCTTTTCCCGAAAACGGATTGATGCCCGACATCCAGGCAATGGCCGATCCGGGTAGTATCCAGGTGTTTGAATATTTCCACCATTTCCGCCGGGTCTGTTTCATAAACATTTTCCAGCATGAGTCGCGTGCCCCGCTCGCGCAACGCCTTTCCCATCCACTCCCATGTGGCAATCGTGTTCCCCATCCATTGTTCTTTGCAGAAGCCATACCGGGTATGATCATATCCCGCATGGCAGACAACGCTGACTGGCCTGAAAACAGTGACCGCATCAAGGAGCTGGTCAAGCCGATGCCGGGTCAGATCCCTGATTTTCGGATCCAAAGACCCTGGAGACAAATCCAGAAAAGGTCCGTGAAGGGTGATGGTCCGGTTTAGCTGGTGAAAGGTATTGGCGATATCCTTATATGCTGATAATGAAAAGCCGTCGAGGGCCGCGGCATCCAGCCCGATTTCAGGGTTCAGCCCGGAGCCTGTGAAGAATTTCAGCCACTGGTTTTCCACGAGCATGGTAAAGGGGATGTTGACCTGGATATGCCGGAGGATGCGCTGCTGGCCGGGCGTGAAAGTCGTCTGGAGGTAATTCATGAGGGGCTCCGTGTTATTATAATTGATTGTATTGTAGTGGATATGAAAAGAATGTTCCGGTTCAATGGCCGTCCAGCCGGGTAATCCCCTCCTGTCTGGCGGTATGAAGGGCGGCTTTATATTCTGAAGGGGCCAGTGCCCGCGAAAGAGCGGATATTTCATGGGCTCTGCCGCAGGGCCGATATTGGGACATCACGTTGACATAGGTATGGGGCGAAATGGATTTAAAGATAAATTGCATCACGTTCCGGGTGCCGGCCAGGTCATAGGGGAGCACCAGATGCCGGACAATGATGCCTTTGCGCGCAATCCCGGCATCATCCACGACCAGATCTCCCACCTGGCGGTGCATTTCACTAATGGCGCGGCGGGCCACATCCGGATAATCCGGCGCCTGGAAGGTATCCCGTGCGATTTCGCTGTCCCAGAATTTAAAATCCGGCAGGTAGATATCGATCACGCCGTCCAGCAGTTTCAAGGTGGCGCTATCGTCGTAGGCGCTGGAATTATACACCAGCGGTATGTGCAGTCCTTTGTTTACCGCCTGTTCAAGTGCGGATAAAATTTGGGGAACGACGTGAGATGGCGTGACCAGGTTGATATTATGACAGCCCAGGTCCTGGAGAGAAATCATCATGCCGGCAAGTTCGGCGTCCGTCACGGCCCGTCCCTGCGCACCGTGGCTGATATCAAAGTTCTGGCAAAAATTGCAGCTGAGGTTGCAATGGCTGAAGAAGATGGTCCCGGACCCGTTGCGGCCCGTCAGCGGGGCTTCTTCTCCAAAATGGGGGTGGAATGCAGCGACCATGGCCTGGCTGCCGGTTTGGCAGAACCCGGTTTTTTCCTTTAGCCGGTCAACCCCGCATTGTCTCGGACAACACATACAGCGGCCCAGCATCTGGCGGGCGGATTGTGCTTTTCCCGTCAGCAGTCCCTGTTGTGCGGTATTCAGATATGCGGGTTCAAGCGGGTTCATGGCGCATGAGGTCCGTCCGGATGATCGCGGGGTGTATGGGGCTTTTGCCCCTATTTTTCAGGGAATAGCCGATATCCGGGAAAAAGTTTGTTGGTAGCCGGTTCAGTCTGACGGGAGGTCTGTCTGGGAAATAAAATCCTGGATCAGATGGTCGACATAGTCAAAGTCCAGATCTGATTGTTTTTCAAGCACCAGGTCCTCATTGGCATGCCGGAGTTTATTCAGAAGATTGAGAATCATCAGCATCAGAACCTTGTTTCCGGCGTTAGGATAAGCTTTAAAATAGAAGATCAGATCTTTGCGGTTGATTTTCATTACCGTGGTGTCAGTGGAGCAGGTAACTCCGGCCGTTCTTTTGGAGGCCAGAAAGATGGCGGATTCGCCAAATATTTCCCCCGCATGGATCTGGCTGATAGCGATTTTTTCCTGTTGGGCGTTTTTGACGGATACATCCACGCTTCCGCTCAAAACGGCATACAGGGAGTCTCCCACTTCGCCCTGGGAAATGATTGCTTCGCCTTTTTTATAATGATGAATGGCGGCGATCAACAGTATTTTTTGAAGTTCATCTTCATGCAGCCAGTGAAAAATCTGAATATTTTTAATTTGTTGAAGGTATTTCAAAATATTGGTTTCGTTTTCCATGGCGTCCCTCGCTGCAAAGAATGGTTTAGATGTGTTTTTTGAACTGTTTGCCGGGGTTGGTGAAAAAAACTCTTAAAAAGTGTATCGGGGCATAGAGATGGTGTCAATAAATTTGATGGTCTAAATTTGATGGCCTGGCCGGGAGCTTGTCCTGCTATACTGCGTGCAAGCTGCGCCCGGTCCTTAATGCAGGCAGGCTCCCTATTTCAGGCATATGTTTTTGGATATTACAAATGTGTATATTACAAATGTGTTTATTACAAAAATGTAATGCTATTTGAAAAAATTATCGATGGCCTTTTTTGCCGCAGGGATAAACTTTAAATAACTAACTGAAATTAAATAAATTGCTATTTTGAAGGGCTTTAATGGGAAAAATGGCACGCTCTATGCATTAGTTAAAAGAAAAACGAGGAACGGTTATTTTATTTCAATAGTTTTAATTTTTTTAATGAGAAAGGAATGAGTCATGAAAGTATTTAAAGGAACAGTGTTTGTGTTTTTGGCAGGGATGTTGATGGTTTCGGGGATGGCTTTTGCAGCGGATGTCACCACTGCGATTGATGTGAATTCCGCCTATGTGTGGCGGGGAATCACCTTTAACGATGGCGTGGTGATTCAGCCCAGCGTGAATGTGGCCGCCGGGAACGGGTTTAACCTCAATGTCTGGGGCAACCTGGATGTGGATGATTATGATGATGCCCTGGACAGCGGGGAATTCTCCGAGGTGGACCTCACCATGAGCTACACGCACCAGGCCGGTCCGGTGGCGCTTACTGCCGGATACATCGAATACCTGTTCCCCACCACTGAAGCAGGCGGCGTGGAAGGCACCCGGGAAGTGTATCTGGATATCAGCGGCGCACCGGCGGAAGGGTTTTCCTTAGGTCTGACCAGCTATTATGATTTTGACGAAGTGGATGATTTTTATCTGAACCCATACTTGGGCTATGGCATGGAGCTGATGCCGAAACTCTCCATGAGCCTGCGGGCCGGGGCCGGATGGGCGGGTGAGGATTTTGCCGGTGCTTATGGCGGCGAGGATTCGGGCTTTTTTGATTATACTCTGAGCGCTGGCCTTACCTACGCTGTCACTGATAATGTGTCAGTGTCCGGCAGGATTGCATACACGGATTCCATTGATGATGATGTGCTGCCGGAACCGCCGCAGGATGTGAATTTTTACGGTGGTGTCGGAGTATCTGTTGCCTTTTAAGCAGGTTTAATCTTCCTTCGATTTTTAAACACAGAAGACGGCTCTGTTGCCTTTTCGGCGGCTGGGTCGTCTTGTTTTTCCCCCTGCCCCGTCTGTTTCCTTTTTATTGTTTTGTTTTCATTGATGGCACCGTTTTATTTGGAAAATCATTGCATCTCTGGTTATTTGACGTATTGTTTGATAGAATATTTTTCAAATAGTGCAGATATAACCGGGTGATAAAAAGGCGTACTGTGGAGAAAAAACAAATCAAGCTGGTTTCATGGAATGTCAACGGACTCCGGGCCATCGAAAAAAAAGGGTTTCTTGAATCATTTAAACACCTGGATGCGGACGTGGTCTGTATTCAGGAAACCAAACTCCAGGATCATCAGCTTTCGGATGATGCCCGGCATATTGACGGATATGCGTCCTTTTGGTCACACAGCACGGTCAAAAAAGGCTATAGCGGGGTTGGGGTCTGGACGAAAACGCAGCCGAATTCCGTGAAAAACGGCATCGGCATCGAAGAATATGACCAGGAAGGGCGGATCGTCGAACTTGATTTTGATGATTTTATTTTATTTAATATTTATTTCCCCAACGGTCAGATGGGCGATGACCGATTGAATTACAAGCTCGATTTTTATAAAGAGTTTTTCGCCTATGCTGACAAGTTGAAAAAATCAGGTAGAAGCCTTGTGATTACAGGCGATTATAACACGGCCCATAATGAGATCGATTTGAAAAATGCAAAGGCCAATGAAAAGACTTCCGGATTTTTAAGAATTGAAAGGGACTGGCTGGACAAAATTGTCACCGACGGTTATGTGGACACGTTCCGGCACCTGTATCCGGAATCCGTTAAATATTCGTGGTGGACCTACCGGTTTAGTGCCCGGGCGCGAAATATCGGGTGGCGCATCGATTACTTTTTTGTGACGCAGGACCTGATTGACAACGGGCGGGTAAAAGATGCGTTTATCGACAATGATGTTTTTGGGTCCGATCATTGTCCTGTCGGGTTGGTCTTGGAGTTCCCCCGGAAGTAAGAAAAACATTAATCCCTATTTTTAATTCGGTAATGGTGAAAAAATGTCTGAAATTGTAGCGATTTATGGAAGTCCAAGAAGAACAGGGAATTCCGCAACGCTTCTGAAAAAGGCGGTTGAAGGGGCCCGTGCAGCTGGCGCGGAAGTCGATGAAATCGTCCTGCGGGATTATAAAATTTCCCCGTGTCTGGAAATCTATGGATGTAAAAAAGAAGGCGAATGCGCCATCAAAGATGATTTTCAGCAGGTGCGGGACCGGATTCTGGCGGCTAAAGGAATGATGATCGCGTCCCCCATTTTTTTTTATACGGTCAGCGCGCACGTGAAAATCCTCATGGACCGGTTTCAGTCCCTGTGGGTGAAAAAATACTGGGTTGACCAGACGCCGTTCAATTCCTGGACCCCTTCGCGCAAAGGGTTCGTGATTTCCGTGGGCGCCACCCGGGGAAAGAAGCTGTTTGACGGCATGCTGCTCACCATGAAATATTTTTTTGATGTTCTGGACATGGAATTGTGGGACTCCCTCCTGTGCCGGCAGCTGGATTTTGAAGGGGATCTGGACAAACATCCGGAATACCTTGACCAGGCCTTCATCCGTGGCGGAGAGTTTGCCAGGGCTGTCCGGAGCGGTTCATGCGGAACGGTATGACCCTGGAATTCAGCCCCATTGGCCTGGCGGACCAGGTCTCATATCAGGACCGTCTGGCCAGATGCCCGCTGGCCACATCGGATTACAGTTTTTTGAACCTTTGGTCCTGGGCTCCGGCCTATGGACTGGAATGGGCCTGGACGGATGACCTGGTATGGCTGCGGCAGTCCCGGCCATCATCGGTGTTCTGGGGGCCGGTGGGGGATTGGCAGTCTGTGGACTGGCCCGGGTGTTTTGAGCGGCCTTCGCCATTAAAATCAACTCTTATCCGTGTTCCCGGTCCTCTGGCCCGTCTCTGGCAATCAATTTTTGGAGACCGGGTGGTGATTTCGGAAGAAAGGGACCAGTTTGATTACCTGTACAAGGCCGATGACCTTATCACCCTCACGGGCAACCGGTATCATAAAAAAAAGAATCTGGTCCGGCAGTTTGAAAAATTGTATGATTATCAATATGTTCCCATGACGCCGGACATGGCGGACCGGGCCAGGGCCCTGCAGGAAGACTGGTGCGTGTGGCGGGACTGCGTTTCCGATGACCAGCTTGCAGCCGAGAACCAGGCCATTGACAGAACACTGGCAAACTGGGAGAATCTGTCCAATGTTCTGGGGGGCTGTCTGCTGGTAAAAGGTCAGGTGGCGGCTTACACGATTGCTGAACGCATCTCTTCCGATACCCTGATTGTTCATTTTGAAAAAGGCGACGCAGACTTTAAAGGGGTTTACCAGGCCATCAACCAGAAGTTTCTGGAACATGAGGCGCAGGGCATGGAGTGGGTCAACCGGGAACAGGACCTGGGAAATGACGGCCTGCGAAAATCCAAGGAATCCTACCATCCGGCGCGGTTTTTAAAAAAATACCGGGTAATGTTTCGCCTTTAATTGCAGATTTCTTGATATCAGAAACGTTAGCGCTTTTTCCATAGGACATTTTTATCTGAATAAAGACCGCCATGCGCATCCTTGTAATCGAAGATGAGAAAAAAATCGCCAGTTTCATCAAGCGGGGCCTGACTGAGCAGAACTACACGGTGGATGTGGCCGGCGACGGGGAAGACGGCCTGTATCTGGCGGAAATCAACCCCTATGATCTGATTGTTCTGGATATCATGCTGCCCGGAAAAGACGGGTTCGCCGTTTGCCAGACCCTCCGGCGTCAAAATATCACCACGCCCATTCTCATGCTGACCGCCCGGGACGATTTGCGGGACAAGGTGTTTGGCCTGGATTCGGGCGCGGACGATTATCTGACCAAGCCCTTCGCGTTCGCCGAGTTTCTGGCCCGGGTCCGGGTGCTGCTGCGCCGGCACGGGGGGAATAAATCCACCACCCTTCGGGTGGCGGATCTGGAACTCGATCAGCTGACCCACCAAGTGAGCCGGGCCGGAAAATCCATTGACCTCACGCCCACCGAATACGCCCTGCTTGAATATCTCATGCTGAACCACGGCCAGGTCGTCACGCGCACCATGCTGTCGGAGCATGTCTGGAACCAGGATTTCGACAGTTTTTCCAATGTGATCAATGTATATGTGAATTATGTACGCAAAAAAGTGGATGCGGACTTTGATGTGAAACTCATCCATTCGGTCCGTGGCGCGGGCTATATGCTGAAAGAATAACCTTTGATGAAATTCAACTGATGAAACTCAACTCCATCCGGTTCAAGGCCAGCGTTCTCTATACGTCCATCCTGTGCGTGATTCTGGTGGTGTTCAGCGGCATTCTGTTCAGCATCACCCGGCACATCCTCTACCGGGACGTGGACGACCGGCTTCAGATGAAAGCCTCGGAAATCGTCAATATTTTAAAATCCTACGAAAAACTCAAACAGACCGAAACCCAGCAGCAGCATCTCATCAACAAGCTGCTGGGCATTGAAGACCGGGCCCGGCTGATAGTGGATGATTTGTGGCGGTCGAATGTCCGGGCCCTGAATCTGGCGGATGATTATATCAATATTTTAAACGCTCAGGGGCGGCCCGTTATCCGGTCCCAGAATTTCGATCAGCCAATGGCCGATCTGTTCCAGCAAACCATTCCTTTGACGGCCGGCTATGTGATATTTAAGGACATTCGCAGTCAATCCGGACGATTGCGGGCGGTCAGCCTTCCTTTTTCTTATGGAAACAGGCACCTGTTGATCATTCAGATCGCAACCCCCCTGGACCCCGTAATCCGGGTTCTGAAGCGGCTTCTGTATTTTATAGCCGGAGGTATTTTGTTTATCCTGTGTCTTACCAGTTTTCTGGGCGGTTTTTTCGCCCGCCGAATTCTGAAACCCGTGTTGAATGTCACCCGAATTGCTGACGACATCTCCCACACGGACCTGAACCTGCGCATCCCGGACACCGCCGCCGATGATGAAATGCAGGGATTGATCCGGTCATTGAATGCCATGATCGGCCGGATAGAAACCGCATTTGCCCATGTCAATCAGTTCAGTTCCCATGTGGCCCATGAACTCAAGACGCCCCTGGCCATCGTCAAGGGTGAAATGGAACTGGCCCTGCGCGAGACGCGGAGCCCGGACGAATATCAGCGGGTCATCACGATCAGCCTTGAGGAAATCGACCGGCTGGTCCGCATTGTCCGTGATCTGCTGCTGCTGGCCCGGCTGGATTACAGCCCGGATGTGTTTTCATTTGAGACCTTCGATCTGTCCGCGTTTCTTGCGGAAATCCATGAACACAGCAGCATCCTGGCCGAGCCCAAAAGCCTGGAAATCCATCTGGATGTCCCGGCGTCGCCGGTGTGGGTCCGGGGCGACGCCGCGCATTTGCGGCGGCTCTTTTTAAACCTGATTCATAATGCGGTCAAATTCACGCCGGAAAAAGGGCGGATCCGCATTGCACTGAGGGCTGAAGATGGCGATGCCCGGGTAACGGTTTCCGATACCGGCAGAGGCATCCCCTCGCAGGACATTCCCAAAGTTTTTAATACGTTTTTTCATACCCGGCCAGATGGCCCGGACGCGGAACCCGGCTCCGGTCTGGGGCTCAGTATCGCCCAATCCATCGCCAAAGCCCACAAGGGCGAGATCGCGGTGCAAAGCCCGTCGGGGGGAGGCGCGGCGTTTACTGTTCGTCTGCCTCTGGGTTGATGCTGTTCTTTTGATCCGTAACCGGAACCTCTCATTTTAAGGAGGATTGATGACTGACGCCGACAGCGCCAAAGACCTGCTCCTGATCATCCAGTCCCGGATCCCCATTGTGGTGATTGAAAGCCACGAGGAAGCGGAAGTGCTGGCCATTGTCAGCCGGCTTTCCCGGCAGATCAACATGCCGGCTTTTTGCTGGACTATCACGGACGGGCTTGTCCACCTGGACGATCAAGTGATGCAGGTTACGGAACCCCGGCTTAACACACCGGAAACGGTTTTAAAGGAAATTAAAACCCGCGTGACGCCGGGCATTTATCTGATGACGGATTTTGCCATCTATCTCAATGACAACCCCCGGGTAGTCCGCCTGCTCAAAGAAATCGCCATGGGCTGCGAATATATGAAGCACAGCATCCTCCTCCTGTCCCATAAAATCGAACTGCCCGAGGACCTCAAACCCTTTTCCGCCCAGTTTGAAATGCCAGTGCCGGACCCCGCGAAACTTGAAAAAATCGTCATGGAAGAAGGCCGGCAGTGGGCGCAAAATACCCATGAAAAATTCCGGATCAACCGGGAAGCGCTTCACAAGCTGGTCATGAACCTGGCCGGGCTGACCCTTTCGGACGCCCGCCGCCTGGCGCGAAAGGCCATCTATGACGACGGGGTCATCACGGAAAGCGACCTTCCAGAAGTCAATACCGCCAAGTACAAGCTGCTGGACATGGACGGTCTTCTGAGCTTTGAATATGAAACCGCCCATTTTGCGGATGTGGGCGGGTTGAAAAACCTGATCAGCTGGCTTGAAAGCCGGAAATCCGCTTTTCTTCATCAGGCAAATCCGTGTGTGAGCGCACCGGACGTTCCCAAAGGCATCATGCTGGTGGGGGTTCAGGGCACCGGGAAAAGTCTGGCCGCCAAGGCCGTGGCCGGTGCGTGGGGGCTGCCCCTGCTGCGCCTGGACTTTGCCATCCTGTATAATAAGTTTTTCGGTGAAACCGAGCGCAACATGCGAAAAGCCCTGAAGATGGCCGAAACCATGGCGCCCTGCGTCCTGTGGATCGATGAAATTGAAAAAGGGATTGCCACCGGCGACTATGACAGCGGCACCTCCCGGCGGGTGCTGGGGTCTTTTCTGACCTGGATGTCGGAAAGGAAAAAAGCGGTGTTCATCGTGGCCACATCCAATGACATTACCAGCCTGCCGCCGGAACTGATCCGTAAAGGCCGTCTGGATGAAATCTTTTTTGTGGATCTTCCGGATGAAACAGACCGGCAGGACATCTTCCGTATTCATTTGTCCCGGCGGGGCATGCCGCCGGATGCGTTTGATCTGAAAAGGCTTTCCGATGCCAGTGACGGATTTTCCGGCGCTGAAATTGAACAGGCCGTGGTTTCCGCCCTTTATTGCGCCCGGTCCGCCGGACGGGAAATGGCAACCGGTCTTATTATTGACGAAATTGAAAAAACAAGCCCCTTGTCAATCGTCATGGCGGAGCATATTTCATCGCTGCGGCAATGGGCAGAGGGGAGAACGGTCAGGGCGAACTGAAAATAAAAAGGAGTCTGTCATGTTCTGTATTTACCTTTCACTCGTATTTTTTGTTGCCGGTATTCTGGTCTGGGTTGCAGGAAGCGTTGTCGAAAAGCAAAAGAAGAAACAGGTCAAATCAAAGCGAAAAAAGTATCAGCAGCTTTCCGACCGGTTGGGATTTATCGCCCGCATCGTTTTTATTCTGTGTGCTGTTTCGTTTCTTTTCGGGTTCATTCTTTTGATGGGCTCGCAATCAGCGCCTATGCGGCCATTGTAAGAAGTTTCTCCGTCCGCCCGGCAGATTGTTGAACAATAAAAAGAGATATGGGGATCAATTATGGATTTAAAAGACCGGTGCCGTCAGGTCATCAGCGCATGGAACGCCAAAGATATCGGCGCATTAAAAGCAATCTATGCGCAAAAAGCCATTTTTTTTGATCCGATGGTGGCAAAAGAAATCACCGGGGATTTTATCATCCACTACGCGCAGTCCATATTTCTCGCTTTTCCGGATCTGCGGTTTAACATCCAGGACATGGCGGCGGGGCAGGATGTGGTGATGACCCAGTGGGTGCAATGCGGCACCAATATCGGACCGATCATGGGCAACCCGGCCACCGGCCGGTATATTGAAATTCCGGCCGTCAGTGTCATCCGGTTTAAAAAAGACCGGCTAACGTCCCATCATGATTACTGGGACATGGTCTTTTTTTTAAAGGGGCTGGGGTTTATGTAGGGTTTTTTATTTTTTTCTCCAAACATCTCTCCCACCGCACATTTGCGGAACCGTTTTTCAAACCATGGGGCCTCTTTGTCTCCTTCTGTCGGCGCCCATGCGGCAAAATCCGTTTCCGATTTGACTATTTGATAAAAATTCATCATATTTGGTTCACATAAAGATCAATAAGCTATCTTATGGGCTATATGCGAACCAAAGGAAAAATGATGCCAAAATCCGTCACACGCACTTACTCACTTTATAGCCGCGATGCGGCAGCCTTGCTCGGCGCGTTGATCCGCGAAACACGTACCGAACTCAAACTCACAACTCAGGAATTGGCCGATCGTGCTGGTATTTCCAGAGGACTGTTGCAACGCGTCGAAAAGGGAAATCTCAAATGTGAAATCGGAGCCGTGTTCGAAGTGGCAACCATTGTTGGCATCAAACTGTTTGATGCTGATGAAACCGCGCTGAGGAAATACATGCATCAAACCAAGGAAAAGCTGGCGCTTCTGCCAAAATCTGTTCGTAAGAAATGCAAGGCGGTGCACGATGACTTCTAATTCCCTTTCTAAATCAAATATGTTATAATATACTCATCCTTTAATTAAGGAGGTGAGTATATGTCAAGACCGGCAAGTGGCAAAGACGTGTTGGAAAGCGCAAGGAGGAGCCTATTAAAGGCGCGCACGGTTAGTGAACTTAGACAGGCACAAGCGATGTTTTTGCCGTTGGAGTTTGGTCTTTCGATGGATCAAGTGGCCGCAAGCATCGGGGTATCAAAAGGATGGCCTGTCAACTGCGGAGACAATTCATTCGATCGGGTGGTACGTCCATCGAGAAAAAGGGTAAGAGGGGCGGCAGGCGACGAGAAAACATGAGCAGGGA
>QZKW01000049.1 GCA_003599885.1 Desulfobacteraceae bacterium
TTTTATTTTCAATTATTTCAATTGCTTATATGCTTAATTAAAAACATAGTAACATCAGGAGGTTAAACGAAAATCAGCGCCCCCTGAATGGGTACATATCTTTAATGTTCACCGTAATCCGGACGCCACGATCTTCTCCGAGGCTGCTTACGTTTGCTCCGGGACGACCGGTCATACAGCCAGCGTTTCTAGTGTAGGTGCGGGCGCGACATATGACTGGGCCTTGACCGGCGGAACCATTACAAGCGTGGAACCTTACACCAATGAGATCACCTGGGATGCCGATCAGGGTATCGGTACGGTGATGGTGTGGGTGGACGTCACTAATGCCGCTGGATGCACAACAGGTGACTCTTTCGAAGCGAGGGTCGACCCTGTTCCGGTCTGTGACATTACTGTGGACACCGCTGTCTGCGCCGGGACAGCCGGTCTGACAGCCAGCGTTGCTTCTGCTGGCGAAACTGCGACATATACCTGGGGCATAACGAACGGCACGATTACCGGCGGTGAAGACACCAACCAGATCACCTGGACAGCGGGCGCTGTCAGCCCTGTGACATTAACCATAGAGATAACAGACGACATCTACCGTTGCACCTGTTCGGGCAGCGTTGACGTAACGGTAAATCCGCTGCCTTTGGGATGCACGATCACGGCCCCGGCAACTGTCAATTTCGGCTCCACGGGGAATACGGCATCTATTGCAGAGGGCCCCACCCCCAACGCAACCTACGCCTGGGTCCTTTATGTGGATGATGTTTTGAGCCCCGAACTCATTACTGCCGGACAGAATACAGCCCAGATCACCTGGAGCGCGCCTGCTTCTTTCACTGAAATCGCTATTGGGGTCACGGTGACGACAGATGCGGGATGCGTGTGTGAAAATGACCCGCCGATTGGTCCCAATGATCCTCCTGGAGGAGTGATTGTAACTGGTCAGCAGGTCGGCAGTATTCCCACCCTTTCCGAATGGGGGATGATTATTTTCTCCCTGCTGCTGGCGGGAACAGCGGTTGTGTACCTGCGAAGGAAAAATGACATGACTGTATAACAGATGTTGCAAGCAGTCTGAAGTGAACGTATAAAAAGGCAGGGTCATTAATGGCCCTGTCTTTTTTTTAAGCAAATTTTTATTGTGGAAGGAGAATTTCAATGAGAAATTTAATGATGGTGGGTCTATTGATTGTCGCGCTGATCATCGGCATTCTGGTAGTCCAGGACATGCGGACTGAAGATACGGCCGGAAACAAAAAGATCGAGAGCATTGACCGGGCGAAAGATGCTGCCGCTAATGCCGAAAAAGAGATGAGCCGGGTTAAGGATGCGGTTAGAGACGCCGGTTTCCCCCAGCCTGCCGAGTAGGGTGGAAACCATCCATTGCATTTTCAAATATCGGGATTTTTTCTCGAAATTACTGCACCATTAATAATAAGGAGACAGATATGATTAAACTGGAAACCAGCATGGGGGACATTCAGATTGAACTGTTTGAGGACAAGGCCCCCAAATCAGCCGCTAATTTTCTGGCCTACGTTAATGCCGGCCACTATGACGGGACGATTTTTCACCGGGTGATTGACGGGTTCATGGTGCAGGGCGGCGGGCTGACCACAGACATGAAGGAAAAACCGGTCAACGCGCCGGTGGGGAACGAGGCGGACAATGGCCTGAAAAATGAGCCTTATACCGTGGCCATGGCCCGCACGGCAGACCCCCACAGCGCCACGAGTCAGTTTTTCATCAATGTGAAAAAGAACGATTTTCTTGACCATACGGACAAATCCCCGGACGGTTGGGGCTATACGGTATTTGGAAAAGTGGTCAAGGGGCACCCGGTGGTCAACAAGATGAAGGCCGTGCCCACGGGCCGGAGGAATATGTATGATGATGTGCCGGTGACGCCGATTGTGATCAATAAGGCGACGGTGGTGGAATCATAGGAAACAAAGCCTGATCGGAAGGGCGTTATGTCCTTCCGATCAGGCTTTGTTTAAACCCTCGTCAATTGCCGGTACTTGATCCGGTGAGGATTGTCCGCCTCGGCTCCCAGCCGCCGTTTGCGGTCTGCTTCATAATCTGAATAATTCCCTTCAAACCACACCACCTGACTGTCTCCTTCAAAGGCCAGAATATGGGTGGCGATGCGGTCCAGAAACCAGCGGTCATGGCTGATGACCACCGCACACCCTGCGAAGTTTATCAGGGCTTCTTCCAGCGCCCGCATGGTGTTGACATCCAGGTCATTGGTGGGCTCGTCCAGCAGGAGGACATTGGCCCCCTGCTTGAGCATGCAGGCCAGGTGCACCCGGTTGCGTTCCCCGCCGGAAATCATGCCGACCTTTTTCTGCTGGTCCGCGCCGTTGAAATTAAACCGCGATACATAAGCCCTGGATTTGACCGACATCTTACCCAGTTCGATCACGTCCTGGCCGCCGGAAATAACTTCCCAGATGGATTTTTTCGGGTCCAGGGTATCCCGGTTTTGATCCACATACGCCAGGCGGACGGTTTCGCCGATGCGCAAGGTCCCGTTGTCCGGTGCTTCCTGTCCGGTGATCATGCGGAACAGGGTGGTCTTGCCGGCTCCGTTGGGCCCGATGACGCCGACGATCCCGCCGGGCGGGAGCAGAAACGCCATGTTTTCCACCAACAGCCGGCTCCCGAAGGCCTTGGACACATTTTCCGCTTCCACCACCACCTTGCCCAGCCGGGGGCCGGGCGGTATAAAGAGGGTCATATCATCTGACCGGGACTCGTTTTCCCTGTCGAGCAGTTTTTCATAGGCGCTGATGCGGGCCTTGGATTTGGTCTGCCGGGCTCTGGGCGACATTTTGATCCATTCCAGTTCCCGTTCCAGGGTTTTCTGGCGCTGGCTTTCGGATTTTTCCTCCTGACGAAGCCGCTCCTGTTTCTGCTCCAGCCATGAAGAATAATTGCCTTTCCAGGGAATGCCCCGGCCCCGGTCCAGTTCCAGAATCCATCCGGCCACATTGTCGAGAAAATACCGGTCATGGGTGACGGCGATGACGGTGCCTTCGTATTTTTGAAGGTGTTTTTCCAGCCATGCCACGGTTTCCGCGTCCAGGTGGTTGGTGGGCTCGTCCAGCAGCAGAATATCGGGTTTCTGGAGCAGAAGCCGGCACAGGGCCACCCGCCGCCGTTCCCCGCCGGACAGAATGTTGACCGGCGTGTCGCCGTCCGGGCACCGCAGGGCGTCCATGGCCATTTCAAGCCGCGCATCCAGGTCCCAGGCGTCGGTGGCATCCAGTTTTTCCTGGACCTCCCCCTGCCGTTCAATGAGCTGGTTCATGGCATCATCGGACATGGGTTCCGCAAACTGCTCGTTAATCCGCTCGTATTCCTTCATCAGGTCAACGATGTCCTGGACCGCTTCCTCAACCGATTGACGGACGGTCTTGGTGTCATCAAGGGCCGGTTCCTGTTCCAGCATTCCCACGGTGTATTCCGGGGACAGGGTCATCTGGCCGTTAAATTCCGTGTCCAGGCCTGCCATAATGCGCAGCAGTGAACTTTTTCCGGACCCGTTGAGGCCCAGAACTCCGATTTTGGCGCCGTAAAAATAGGACAGGGAGATGTCTTCAAGAATTGGTTTTTTATCGTAGTATTTGCTCAATCGGATCATCGAACAAATGATTTTATTGGGCGGCGGATTGCTCATGTTCGTTTCCTTTCCGTCAGAGGGCAAGACCCTGCCTGACGCTGTGTATGATATTGAAAATAAACGGAAAGCCCGTAAACGGAATCCCGAAGCTTGCGAAGCATTAAATGATGTGTTGTTTTTATCTCAGGTGGCTGCCGGTATCAACAGAATATCGTCTGGCCCATGAAAAAACCTGCGAAAAAATCAGATTTTCGCAGTAAATACATAACGGATACTGATTAATCGCTTGACTTTGAATTTTTATAAGTTATATTCATGCCCAATCTTTAAATGGTCTGTATTTAATTTCAGGCCGGTTTCTTTCCAAAGGCACAACCATTATTGTAGTGGCAACCTGAAGTTTGGGACTAAGAGAACTTTATGAAAGGAGGATGTCACTAATGGCCAATGGAACTGTAAAATGGTTTAACGAGAAAAAAGGTTTTGGTTTTATTGAAACTGAAGATGGAACCGATGTGTTTGTTCATCATTCAGGAATCAATTCAACCGGATTCAGAACGCTGAACGAGGGCGATAAAGTCACCTTTACCGTCGAAAAGGGACAAAAAGGTCCCTCAGCAGTGAATGTTTCGGTCGTCTAACAAGCGTCCGTCAATTTCACGCTGATCCGACAGATCAAAAGACACCAAGGGCGTTTCGGGAATCTTTCCGGAACGCCCTTTTTTTGTCCTTTTTTTACCCGTTTTTGTTCGGGGATACCGATGAGAAAAATCCAGCCGCCACTTCCGGTATTGAATTTTTCCGGAAACCGGATATGATGCAACTGATATTTTCCTGGAAACAGCGATTGTTGCTGTTCGCCTGTTTCCCAAAATGATTGAACCTGGAGATAAAAAAGGAGAATCATTATGATATGCAGTTTGTCAAACCTGTCGGAAAACGATCTCAAAGCCATCAATCAACTGGAAAAAGAAATCAACGTTCCATTACTGGCGTTCAGTTGTCATGACATTAAACCTGCCATTCTCACCGATGACGCGCTGGCGAAGCTTGAACAACTGGAAAAAACGCTGGGTTTCAGCCTTGTCGCGGTGAATGCATAAAATTCATCGGCAGCAGATTGTCCGGGCCCCGATTGAAACCGTCTGGGCGTTTATCCGTGCCCCGTCCAATTTAAACCGCATCACACCGGATTTTCTGGATTTTAAAATTGTGTCCGATGTGCCGTTGGAAATGGTGGACGGCCTTTTGATCGAATACCGCATCCGGCTGCCCGGGATGGGAACGCAAAAATGGCTGACGGAAATCAAGCATATCCGGCCCGGAAAGTCCTTTGTGGATGAGCAGCGCATCGGCCCTTACCGGTTCTGGTATCATTATCATGAACTGGCCGGCATCGGGCAGGGCGTTCGGATCATCGATGACGTTACTTATGCGTTGCCGTTTGGTTTTGTCGGCAGATGGGTCAACCGTCTGATTGTTCGTAAAACCCTGAACCGGATTTTTGATGATCGCAGCCGGAAACTCTCGGAAATACTGGATCATGGCTGATGGGACATTACGGCCCTTTGCTCCCTGTTGATTGATAACGGAGGTTCTTTAAATGGAAACGTGTCTGCTCAATGATTTTCTTGCGGTTGTAAGGCCCTGGATTGATAGCCAGTATATCCGAAATGCACGAATGGACAAGGATGGCCTGCTGGTGCTCAATTTTGTTGACGGGGTTCAGAACGTGTATCGGATTGATGATTGTAACCAGTCCCAACTCGCGGCTGTTCTGGAAGAGTTGCATCAAAAAGGCGTCACGGTGATAAAGTAGAAAGCGGTTGAATGATTCAGAAAAAGAAAGTCCTTATTTCCGGCGTCGGTGAAATCCTTCTGGAACACAGCCATCGGGCGAAATATATGAATTTGTCGATCCGGCCGTTTCGGGGAATCCGGGTGGCGGTGCCGCGCGGGGTTTCCCTGGAATCCGCCGAAGCCTTCGCTCTCTCTAAAACCGATTGGATTATCCGGCATCTACCCCGGTTAAAAGCCATGGAGCAGGCCCTGCGGGAACGCCAGAAGACGCAATCCATCATCCCCATCGACCGGCCGGCCGCAAAGGCCCGATTGATTAAACGGCTGGATGAACTCTCCCAAAAACATGGATTGCCGTATAATCGTGTGTTCGTCAAAAGCCAGAAAACCCGGTGGGGAAGCTGTTCCGCAAAAAAGAATATCAATCTGAACATCCAGCTGGCAGGGCTTCCCGAAACGCTCATGGATTATGCCATTGTGCATGAACTGGTGCATACGAAGATCCTTAATCACAGCCGGGATTTCTGGGAGGAACTGGAAAACCGGCTGCCGGGAGCTCTGCGGTTTGACCGGGAACTTCGCAAATATGCTCTGCTGCTGGTCTGATACAATGATTCACTAAATAATAACCATAGGTTTTGAGTTAATCTCTTTTTTTCACAGTAATAGCAGTAAAAACAATACGAAAGGGGTCCGATATGTCGGCACAGGCAGGTAAAGTCCCAGGCAAGGCGTGGGTGGTTGTAGCAGCAGGAACCGTGGTGAATTTGTGTCTGGGCATTCTATACGCCTGGAGCGTTTGGGGCGCGGCTTTGGTTTATCCTGTCAAGGAAGAGGTGTTAAAAATGGCCGGGCAACCCATGACCGGGCTGAATGCCGGGTGGCATTATCTGACCAATGCCCAGGCCGCCACGCCTTTTTCTCTGTCAGTAATGATTTTTGCATTGTTCATGATCCCCGGCGGCCGGATTCATGACCGTTTCGGGCCTAAAGCCGGGGCCATTGCAGGCGGTCTGTTTCTGGGTGCGGGATGCATTATTGCCGGGTTGATGAAGAGCTACACCGGGCTGATCATCGGATTCGGCATTTTTGGCGGCATCGGCATGGGCATCGGGTATGCGGCCCCGACTCCGGCAGCGTTAAAATGGTTCGGCCCTCACAAACGGGGGCTGATCGCCGGTCTGGTGGTGGGCGGTTACGGTGGTGCGGCCATGTATATCAGTCCGCTCGGCAAATGGATGATGACTAATTATGGCATCACCGGCAGTTTTGTGGGACTGGGCGTTCTTTTTTCTTTAGTGATCCTTGTGGCCGGATCATTTTTGTCCTGGCCGCCGGCAGGGTATGTGGCGCCGGGACTGGCTGGAACATCAGCGAAAAAAGTCGCGGCAACCACCGGGAGAGACTGGACCGTTACAGAAATGTTGAAGACATGGCAGTTCTACGCCCTGGTGATTCTGTTTATCGGGTCCACCCAGTCGGGGCTCCTGATTATCGCCAACGCCGCCGGCATGCTCAAGACCACTGCGGAAGGAATCCCGTTTTTTGCGGTCAATGCCTGGATCCTGGTGTCCTATGGCGGGCTGGTGAATGCTTTGGGGCGTGTGGGCACCGGCATGTATTCGGATAAAATCGGACGGGATAATGCCTATATCGTCAACTGCGCGGTTTCCGCCCTTTGTCTGGCCGCCATGCCCGCAGTTATTGCCTCAAAAAGCCTTGTGCTCCTGTTCATCGTGGTGGGTATCGCCTATTGGCAGTATGGCGGCGGACTTTCCCTGCTGCCTTCCTATACCGCGGACTTTTTCGGCGCCAGAAATCTGGGCGTCAATTACGGACTGGTGTTTATCGGCTGGGGTTTTGGCTTTTTTATGGCAAGAGTGGCGGGCACCATCAAAGACATTACCGGGAGTCTGGATCTGGCGTTTTATATTTCAGCCGGAATCCTGGTGGCGTCGGTCGTGTTGGCCCGGTTTACGAAAAAACCGGAGTAAAAGGCTGATGGCGTTGCAGGATCAAAACAAAGAAACCTCGGTGATGAACGCCATCACCGAGGTGATTCAAACCGGCCATCTGTGTGTGCTGTCCACCCTCTCCGGAGACAGACCGTATAGTTCTCTGATGCGCTATCTGGCTGATGACCGGTGCACGGCAATTTATCTGGTCATGCACAAAAACACCACCAAGTATCAGAACCTGCTGCAAAATTCCCTTGTCAGCCTCCTGATTGACACCCGAACAAGCGCGCCGCTTGCCGATATCCAGGCATTAAGCATCGATGGCATTGCGTTTCCGGTGGCGGATGCAGCCCGGCAGGCATCTGTCCGGGAAGCGTTTATCGCCCGGCATCCGGATATGGCGGAGTTTGTCCGTCAGCCGGATGCTTTGATGATCTGCGTTGAAATTCAAGGGTTTTTACTCCTGAACGGTATTCAGGACGCCCACCGGGTGAGGGTGAAATCGTGAAACAGCCAAGGGGGCATGATAAACCGCCGGGTTTGTTTGAACGACTGATCGACCGTGCCGGGGGCGTGGTGGATGACGGGTTTTTGACCCTGCCGAAAATTTTAAAACCTTTTAAGCCCAAACGATGCGTTGACCGGGAAACCTATGCCGCCCAGGTCGATTTTTATTTTGACCAAGGATTCGTTGACCGGCCTGAAACGTTTTTTCAAATTCCGGAAACCCCGCCGGATTGCCGGATCGTCAGTGAAACCCCTTATCTGGATGGAATCCGCCAGGAAATCATCTTTCAAAGCCCTTACACGCCCCGGAATCCTCTGGTTGCCGACCGGTTTCTGTCTTTTTCAGAAAACAAAACCGCCCGTCTGATACGCTGGACCCATGGAGATCCGGGACGGAAAACCCTGATCTGTCTTCACGGGTATATGCTGGGTGATCCGGATCAGGCGGAAAAAATGTTCAAGGTCCGCACCCTTTTCGGGATGGGGCTGGATATTGTCCTGTTTGTCGCTCCATTTCACTGGAAGCGCGCACCCAAGGGAAAAATGCTGCGGGGTATGTTTTTGCAACCTGATGATGTGTCCATGACCTGCGAATGTTTCGGACAGACCATGCATGACCTGACACTTGCAATCCTGGCGCTGAAAGATATGGGTGCAGGAGAAGTTGGACTCATTGGGGCCAGCCTCGGGGGCTATACCGCCGGTCTGTTTGTGTGCCTGTCCGACAGGATCCGCTTTGCGGCCCTCATGGTGCCAGCGGTTAAGTTCGGGGGCGATTTCAGCCCAAAAGCCGCCAAGTTGCCCTTTTTAGTGGACGACCGGCTGCTGGATCGGTTAAACTGGGTATGGACCCTTCATTCCCCGCTTAATTATTCTTTGAAAATTCCAAAGGACCGAATCCTGATCATCGCGTCCCGCGGCGATAAACTGTGCCCGTTTGACCATGTTTATCAACTTTGCAGACAATGGGACTGGCCCCGTCATCTGTTTATGACCGGCGGGCACTGGCTGGTGGTGAGTGCCCGGGATCGTGGGCGGGAATGGTACCGGTTTCTTGGGGACATGGGGTTTATTAAGACAGAAGGCTGAAGTGCGTTTTTCATTGCAAGCCGCTGTTATGAGGCTGACCCGGCAAGGAAACGGCCTTTTTTAATCTTGATGAAAGTGACGGGTGAATCAACTGTCAGAGATTTAGACCCGATTGTTAACTATCATCGGCGGCCACCATTTACGCTGCAATATCAACCTTTAATAATGAGGAAGCCATCATGACGGATCAATCAAAAAAAGAATCTTATGTTCGTGTGAAAGATGCCAAAGGCAATGAATTTATTTGTTCCATAACTGCGCTGAAAGACATCAAACAGGCGACGGATGACGAACTGACCAACTGTGTGGATGATGCAACGGTGGGACGGTATGCGGGCAATATTGATATTAAGGATGAAAAATAATCAAGGTCAGAAAATAAACCCCGTAAATAGCTGGATTCATTTAAGTTACATGGGGTTTTGATTATAAAAATTGACATGGTACGTGACTGCGGTCTGATCCGTTTCAAGGGCCAATCCGGCCCAGTTGAGATCCCGGCCGACTTCCCGGCCGGCCGCGATCTGAACGCTTGGAGAGTCAGGATTATCGGGGATTGATAGAAAAAAACCGATATGAAGGTCCGGGTTTTCAATGGCCGTATCTATGGTGCAGGCCTGCCAGGGAAGAAAGTCACTCCCGTCCCGAATATCCCGGCCAGATGCCGTCCGCATGATCATTCGGGAAAAATCGGTGCCGGGAACCTCGTTGAGAAGAATCAACTGGCCCCCATCCGGCAAGGCCTCGCCTTTTACGTTTATTTCCAGCCGAAGACCCTCTGTCTGGTAAAGAACCCGGCAATATCCAAAACTTTTGCCGGGTTTCATCGTGCTGCGAATATGAAACAGTTTAAAAATGGCATTTCGAATTTGAAGACCCGGCTGCTGAAATCCGGGCCGGTTCATATACAAGCTGACAATTTTTTCCATGAAATCCCGGAAGTATGAAGGGGCCGGAACGCCAAAAATCTGCCAGGCGGTTATTAAGTTTAAGTGATACACCGCTTCGAAGGTTCCGGGTGTGAGTACTTTTGAAGAAACAAGGGACGGGAATATGGTCTGGTTGTCTGCGGTTTTCAGCACAGGCAGACCGAATCCCGCCGATTCTCCGGCAAATGCCTTATCCTGATGGCAGAGGCTCAGGCCTTTCGCCATCCCTTTGGTTTTGCCTTCTCCAGCGGAAGCTGATGGTATCAGGAATAGATTGTCGGAAAGGGGGAGCAATTCAGCCTCTCAGGGCGCCACCGTTCGGGTTTTGCCGCGTCTGGCATCAAACTGTTTATAAATGCTTTCAATGCGATCTTTCAAATCGTTTTCGTCAAAATCCGACTGAAACACCAGCCGGTTTTCATTTTCATATTTCCAGTCAATCTCTGTGTCCGCCTGCATCACCCGGTCATATAACCGGGTCCCCGGCAGCGGATAGGGAACGGTAAAGGAAATTTCATCCAGCGGCAGGGAAAGCGCCCATTGAAATGTGGTTTCAATGGTATCGTATGTTTCCCCCGGATAGCCCACCATAAAAAATCCGGCTGTCCGGATATTGCTTTGGGCAAATCGTTTAATCGTTTTTTCCGCCGCCGCAATTGAGGTCTTTTTATTCATTAATTTCAGTATGTCATTGCTGCCGGATTCCAGGCCGAAAAATACCTTCCGACACCCGGAAGTCTGCCATAGCGCAATATCGGACCCGGTAATCCGGTCCACCCGGGACAGACAGAACCACTTCATATCCAGTTTTTCAGAAATCAATCGCTTGCAAAAATCCCGGGCATGTTCCGGGTCAAGACTGAAGCAATCATCAGCTATCCAGAGCCCGGTGTACCCTTTGCTTTTAATATCCCGTATTTCTTCAAAAACCCTATCCATGCCGCGCCTTCGGAGGTGATTCCCGAAAACCGGTTTTGAACAAAATTCGCAATCAAACGGACATCCATAGCTTGTCATGATGCTGGCCAGTGAAAATCCTTCCCGGTCCAGCCAGAATTGTTGATATTTTGTATGATCAAAATCGTTACGGTCGGGAATGGGACGACGGTTAATGTTTTTTTCATCCGATGACCGGGGAAGGGTTTGGACCAAAGTGCCGTCATGAGGGTGATTAAAACAGATGCCGGGATACTTTTCCGGGGTTTTTAAAAATTCTGCAAGAGGGCCCGAGGAGGTATCAGACTCCAGATAATCCAGGCAAAAACGGGGAAAGGAGACATCCGCTTCACCGCAAAACACCGCGTCAAAAACCCTTGAAAAATAACCGGGTTTCAGGGTCGGAAGCGGGCCGCCGCATACGATCAGGGTTTCCGGGAGGACTTTCCGGATATCTTCGGCAAGAGCAAACGCATTTTCCGACATGGAAAGCATCGCGTAAATCCCCACGATCCGGGGGCGGGCATGGGCTATTTTTGAGATCACGTTTTCACGATGTTCAAACGTGCAGTCAATGACTTGCGTGCGCACCCCGAAGCCGCGTAAAATCGAAGCCAACTGCGCGATGCCCAGAGGATGGAAAAGCATGGCTTTGGGCGCGTGGGTATAAAAATATGGGTAAATCAGCACGACATCGGCGGACAGGGATTGTTCCCTGCTGATTTTATCCGCTTTTATATTCTGGTGCGATGGCATTGTTATCAATTTTTGTTTTTTGCAATGTGTTGTGTCTATTGTGGTTCAGTTAAACAGCATACCATTGTTTTTACAAGTTTTTACAATAAAAATAAGGTACAGGTTCAGAGGATAACGATTATATCCTAACCAAGCCAATTTAAATTTGGTTTTTGTTCTTTGAAAAATAAATCTATTGCATCCACCAATAATGG
>QZKW01000057.1 GCA_003599885.1 Desulfobacteraceae bacterium
TTTTTCAGAAAAGCTGATAAAGAGGTTCTCAAAAACAGCGCTGTTTGCCCTCTCTTTTTCCAGCGCTTTTTTGTTTTCGGAAATTTTCATCTCAACCTTTTTAAGGTGCATCTCTAAGGACTCGTTCTCTTCTTCAAGATGCTGAACCCTTTCTTTAAGCCTTATATTTTCATTTTCAATTGCGGCTTTCTGAAGATGATTCGATTCAACCTCGTTTGACAGCAGTTGATTTCTTTCATTGAAGGTAGCTGTTTCCAGCGATAATGACTCTATAATTTCAATGAGTTGTTTTTTTGTCTGAGACATGTAACCGGCCATTGGCTTCCTCCGCAGGCTAAAGATTGAGGCGGCTCAACTGATTTCCAGCACATTATTTCTAGTGCCGAAGCAGTTGGTGCGAATGTTTTCGTTTTCGGGATCATTTTCCCATCGTTCGTCCACCTTAAAGCGGTATTCATAGATTCCCGGCGGCAGCAGCATGGTTATGCGCCAGACATTTCCATTGTCCCGCCGCATGGCATGCTTTTTCCCATTCCAGTTGTTAAAATCCCCCAGGATATACACTGAATCCGCATCTTCATCATAAAACGCAAACTGAATTCTTTTGCGTTTAACGGCAAGCTTCGATTTTTTTTCAATCATTTAGCTCCCCCTTTCCTCTCTGATTGTTTCCCTATAAATATAAAATATCGCCAGAGACCGCCATACGCCGCCATGTTTTCATCACAAACCGGCTTGAATTGTTTGCGCAGTTCAACCGGAAGATGCCCGTCCATCCGGACGTGGTTTATTTTCATCCAGGATTTAAAAGGCGCGAACCCGGAATCGCAAAAATCAACCACCGCAATCATGCCGCCGGGAACCAGATCCTGCCGGGCGTTCCGTATCGCCTTCCAATATCCTGGGTTGATCATGGATAAGGTGTATGAAAATAGAATCAGATCAAATGACGGTTTCAGATGCAGGGGCTGGGAATACATACGGTGGATAAACACTGTTTTTTTACCGCAGCCGGATAATCGTCTCTCAGCCCTCTCCAGCATGTCCCTTGAGAGATCCACACCCGTCAGCCTGGCATCCGGGAATTCTTTCGACAAGGCTTCCAGATTTTTTCCCGTGCCGCATCCGATTTCCAGAACCCGCCGAGGATGGATATGCCGGGCGATTTCCTTTATCAACTGAGTGCGGCCGAACAGAAAGCTCCACCGGGTGACGTCATATATTCGGGCATGCAGTCGATAATAACGTTCCAGACTGACGGACAAGGGCTTATCCTTTACGCGACTTCAGCGAAATGCAGGCTGCCGTAGGTACCGACACGGTCCTGAAGGTGAAGGGTTTCCGTCTGCCGGGGGGAAAACCGCAAGGCGGATTTTGCCGTTTGCGGCAAAAAACTGTGATCAATACCTGCGGAACGAAATAAAACCTTTGTCCCCGAGCTGCTGTTCTGTAATATCAGCTCCCATTCCTCCTCAAGCGCATCCGGCGCATGGCCGGCCATCCAGTCCTGATGGTCCAGCAGGATATAATGAGAATACAATCCTGGGTTTTGCCTCAGGAATTCCGTCAGCGTACACGTATAAGTCTTTATTTTATCGACGTTGTGCCGGAGTTTTTCGAAATTCTCCGGTTGCAGATAATTGGGGCAGCAATCCTCGTGATACGCCCCCATCAAGTATACCCGCCAGAAATAGTTATTTTTAATGGGGACGGTAGTAAACACATGTCTTAGCTTGTCCCTGATGTAAGCGCCCAAGCCTCCGGGATAGGTCTCATCAATGAGTTGAATTTGCGGTCTCGGCACTCCCACCAGCGACATCAATGCCGGCTGGCGAACGACCCAGCGATTAAAACCGTCCCAGATGGAATCATCGATTTGTTTATAAATGTCCTGCTGTTGCTCAATGGTTTCAGCGGCCAGCAGATCATGGACGAACCGGCCGGTTTTCCTTTTAATATAAAAAACATACATTCGGAAAAACCAGGCCACCCACCCGGAGGTCCCGTGATAATAAAACGACCGCCGGATGCTGTTGTCGGGTTTAAAATATTTGATTTTTTTGTCCCAATAAAGTTCTGCGTTTCCCGCAAGCTTTTCCCGGACTGAATTGTAAACGCCTTTATAATCCCGATGAGCGCCTTTGCCGAACATTTCAAAGAAATCCTGATAATCCCCCCTTCTGATGAGCGACATCTTGAGTTCCAGAAGCGCATTCTGGCGGGGATTGGTGTCCACTGCGTGGATTTCGGACGGGCTATCCAGCAGATAATCCAGTGCGTTGCACCCGGCGCTGGTAATCATGACGATCCGGCTTTGCGGTGAGAGCGATAGTAATTTTCGGTCAATGGCCGGGTCTTCCCAGCAGGCATTGTAAATCAGGCGGTTCCCGTGGACCATCTGAAAAAACCGGTCATTCAACGAGTTTAATATTTTTTTCATGGCGGACTCCTGCGTGTGCGTCAAAAATCGGTTAAAAAACACTAACCCGCCATTTTATTTACCCTTGTGAAGTGTCAATTTTATGACAATTGCATTTCTTTTTTGTTAACCATCAATTTTATGATGAACGACGGCCCTGAGTTGCAACGTTTAAATGCCATGAATCCGGACGCCAGTTTTGTCGGCGTCCGGCATGGCAAAGAACTGGCACGGAATTATTCCACTGCCGATGTGTTTGTTTTTCCGAGCCTCACCGATACGTCCGGGCTGGTCAGGAAAACGATGCTGAAATGCGGGAATCCATTATCTCCCGGACTTTTTTAATTAATGAACCCGTAGCTCCGCAGGTTATAGCAGATTTGCCTGAGATGCCTGGCGTTTTCCTTGATCGTAGCTTCCTGATCAATTGCAAAACCGTTTTCCCGATACCTTTCATCCAGCTCCTCGGCAATCGAGTCGATCAAGTATATCAGTTTATTAAAAATTTTTACCAGCGCAGCTTCCTCGATCACACTCAGAAAACTGCGATTTTCGATCAGCCAGCCACAGACATAGGTATCATTTTTTCCAGTGTTCATTTTTTGATGCGCACCCCAATTAAAAGCAAACATGTTTTTCTCCTTTTTTTTACGGTTGATGATGTCAATAACAGGAAAACCCTGTCCTATGCCTATGATTAGCATGGATAAAAGTCGGTATTATTCTTAAAAAGCAACATTCTCATTAAATCTCGGCGACAAAATAAATTTGGCGCTGGAAGCGATATTTCCGGCACCTGGATTTAGACAACCGGTTTTTAAAAGGCGCATACCTGTTTATTACAACTTTCATTCCTGAAGCATCCTTTCAGACGAACCGCGATATAAAAATCCCGCAACTATGGCGGTAAAGGGCGCCACGGTCACAAGACCGAAACTTCCCACCAGGATATTCAGAACTTCAGCGGCAACGAAAGGCGCATTCAGGATATTTTCCGCCGGCAATCCCTTGGCCATAAACAAAAGAAACATCGTAATATGGCTGGCGGAATAGGCAAGAAGAAGCGTGGTGGTCATGGTCCCGGTAACGGCCCTGCCCACCCGGAGGCCCGAGTGGATGTGCTCGAATAATCCGATGGATGGGTGTTTGCGTTTGATTTCATCCATGGTTGCCGCAATATCCATGGCCAGGTCCATGACCGCACCGGATGAAGCGATAAACACGCTGGCAATAAAAATTTCCGTGAGGCGAAGATGATAAAATCCTGAATACAAGAGGGTTTCGGCAAAAGGCCGGACAGCTCCGTGAAGCGCAAACCACTTGGCGAAATAAACCGCCAGGATGCAGGTCAACAAAACGCCCATCATGGCCCCCGTGAAGGTGGCGATGCCGCGGCGGTTGAGCCCGCCGACGGAAAAGGTGATGACCGCAGTTAACAACGCCACAATGCCCAGGCCCAAGGGAATCGGCGAAAAACCATTCAACAGCATGGGGAAATACAGTTTCCATAATACCATGGCCGTAAAGATAAAAGAGAGCATGGCTTTTAAACCGGTAACGCCCGCCACTAAAAACAATAACAGAGCAAAAAGGCCGATCAGAACCAGTTGCATTTGCAGCCGGTAATGCCCCCTGGCGATGCCGTGGTCGGGTTTGCCGTCAACGGTATCGTATTCCACCAGCACAATACTTCTGGCCTCATAGAATTCGTCAAACTCCAGCTTTCCGGTCAACATGTTGGTGACGAAAATTTCCTGACCTTTATGGGGTCCGCTTAAAAGCCTGACCGTGAGGTTCTGTGCTTCTGTTTTGATGATCAGGTTCTGGCGCACCTGGCTATTGTCCACGGCCATGATACGGCCCCTGGCATGTATCCCTTTGGGAGATTGAGGAATATGGGACAAGTCCAGAAATGCAAGGCCTATGCAGAAGCCGGCGATGATCAGGGAAAACAGCCATTCCCGCGTATTGATTGACATTTAAATCCTCTATGATGAAATGAAAAGAAACGGCGCTGCAAAAAAAGCAGCGCCGTTTCTTTATTTACGTTCAATACAGTTTTTATTTTTCAACGGGCAGTTCAGGAAGATCCATGGCATCGGCCAGTTTTTTAGCGATGTCTGTGTTATCATAAAAACCGGCGAACTTTTGAGCGACCTTGGCGCGTCCCTGGGCGAAGACGGGAACCGGCACCCCGGTGTGGGAATAAGAAGTCCATCCGATGCTGGCCTGCTCGTTCAGGATATGGGTGATGGTAACGATAATCGGATTATAATATCCATAAAGCAGCGTATTCTCGGCATCCGTATTGTCATTTGATTCGCAAAGCGACTTATCGTATGCGTCTTCAAGCTTTTCCTTCTGGTAGTCATTCAGGGTGGCATAATCCAGACCGAAAATATTCTTCATCAGATCCAGCATTTCAGCATTACCTGCCAAGTTGTCGTCGCTGCTCACGTTCGGACAGTCACTTTCCGCCCATTCTGCTTGGTTAGCGGCCCATTGATTGTCCTCAAAATACTGGAAACTGCTTTTCTGTGAGAGCAGGCGGTCATAATAGGCTTTGTAACCCGTGGTGGCGTGGCCGATGGTCATGCCGCCGGTTTCGTGATCTCCCGTGACGACAATCAGGGTGTCTTTCGGGTGCTGCCTGTAGAATTCCAGAGCCTCGCCTACGGCGTTGTCAAAATCCAGCATATCGCCGATGGTGGCCATGGCGTCATTGGCATGGCAGGCCCAGTCGATCTTGCCCCCTTCCACCATGATAAAAAAACCTTTTCCTTTCTTATTGTAAAGGGTCTCGATGGCGACCCCGGTCATTTCCGCGAGGGACAGATTGTTGCTGTAGTGATTGATCCTGTCGATATCATAGGGCATGGCGGAAGCATCCTGCAAAAAGGGATTGATACAGACAACCTTGTCTCTGGGAGCGTTTTTGAGCGCCATAATGGAATCGCGGGTGTTGCGCACCTCATACCCATTACCGGCGAGCAGCGTCCATATATTATTGGCGGTATCGCCCTCACGGGCTGGACCTTCGGGTGACGCGAATCCGCCGCCGCCGAAAAATTCATATCCGGTACTGGCGAGCTGGGTGGCGATATTGTTCATATAACCGCGGGTGGAGACGCTGGCGTAATAAGCCGCAGGGGTGGCATGGTCCAGGGAAACACTGGTGATAATGCCCACTTTTTTGCCTTTCTCATGGGCCAGTTGGGCGATGCTTTTGTAACTGGTAGTTTTTTCTTCATCCATGCCGATGACGCCGCTTAATGTCTTGAACCCGCAGGAAAAGGCGGTGGCCGAAGAAGCTGAATCCGTCATCAGAGCATGGGCGTCGTAAGTGGTCTGCATTCCGGCCACCGGCATCTTGCTCATATTGAGCCGGTTCCCGGGCTTCAGCAAATCCGTGGCCAATGTCGCCGAACCTCCGTTCACTGTTGTCAGATAGGCCTCAGTCGCCTGAATCTGGGAACTTGACATGCCGTCGCCTAGGAAAAAGAACACATACTTCGCCGGAGCTGCTATTGCTGTCGTTGCCATGAAGAGAAACGCAACGGACAACACAATCACAAACAGTCTTTTTTTAAGTTTCATTTCCATTTTTCCTTTCTTTTTTTGATTTAAAATAATAAGTTACATTTTTTACGGCCTTTCCATCAACCCTATTGAATAAGCAATCGTTGATTTTTTCTGTCAGAAGCCTGCCTTTTTTTTGTTACAATAATATGATTCTAATATATTTTTTTAGTGACATTTAAGTGACGCAAGCTTGAAAGAGACGGACACAACTTCAAGGGATGCCGGGCAGGGTGTTAAATATACTGATTTGACAGGATGATTTCCGAAAAATTGAAGGCTTTCTCTCAAAGTTCACGACTCACCATTCCGGGAAAGGCGCTTTCGGCCCATGCCGGTCAGTCGGCATTTCTGTTTGCTGCTGGGGAAAAAAAGAATGTTCCGTCCAAATGGTGGGTGATAAAAGGTTTAGAGGGCTTCCATTCTGATCCCGGATGGGTCTTCCGGTGTCTTTTGGGGTAACAGGTAAAACAATCCCATGAGAAGCAGAATGGTTACGGGCTGGTAGGCGTCTTTTACAATCGCCCATGCCATCAATGAAAAAAACGGCATGGCGATAATCATCAGGTGAATGCGCAAAATCTCTTTGTGAAATGGCAGGGCCATGCGTTTCCATGGGGTTTTCCGGAAAAAATCCCGCCAGTTCGTTGCCAGAACCCCCGCAGCCATGGGCCAGAAGCAATCCACAAGATACATCACGGGCGTGAAGAAATCCGAATTGATAAACCCGTTTCTTCCGAAAAGTGAAAGCGGTGCCATTTCAGAAAAGACGGAAAGAAAAAGTCCGTAAAACCCGAAAAGATAATTGTAAATCTGGAATGCAACAAACCCGGTTGTCACGCTGAATGCGATCATGACAGCCAAAAAAGCGTTTAGAGATAAAAATTGAAGAAACGGCAGGCGTCCGTCATAAAAAGATTTTTCGGACCGGGCCGTGAGGATGATCTCAATCAGTGCCGTGAAAATACAAGCCCACGCATACACCAGACCCGCCAGCCAGGTACTCCAACAGAATTCCGGGAGCGACCATTCCTGGGTCAGGGCGAATGGGGAAGCCAAGCCGAAACCGATGAAACCGTATGGATTGATCCGCACTTTCAACAGCCAGACATGCCTCTATCGTTCGAGCTTTAAAACACTCAATTCATGCCGCGCAGGGTCAAACAGCACCTCAACCGGATCACTTTCCTTATATTGTTTCACCAGCGCCATCGGCAGAGCCATGGTCTTTCCCTGATACAAATCGGAGCCGGTATTGTATTCATATTGAATGGTGCGGCCGTTATCGGTAATTTTTTTCACGAAACCCTGAATTGTCCGACCCTCTCTTGCAAGACGGCCGGCCAATCGAATCCGTTTCAACGTATACACCCACCAATGAATACCGGCCATGCAAAACAATAAGCCGGCGCCGCACATAGCCCAGCGCCATGTATATCCCGCTCTTTTTCCCTCTCCGGATACCCGATGAATAAACGGGTAGGAAGGGGAATACTCCAAAAGCACGCTTTCCCCGGTCACGCCGGAATAATTTGAGCTGAGTCCGGTGTGAAAATTGCCGGAAGCATCCTGAAAACGATACCGGATATAGTCAACCCACCCGCCCGAGGTTCTTTGCACTGAACCGGTTTCCGTTACAACGCCGATTACTTTCTGACCCTGCCCGGTCAATAAATACTGATAGAGCGCCAAACGCCCCCCGATGATCAACAGGCCCATCCCGAACAAAAAAAAGGCGGCGGAACCTAATGCGACATATCTGATCTTGGACTTTCGAAACATACAGATCCTCGAAAACCTCAATGAAAAGAAAATACCGATAAAATAAAAAGGATGGGTTTACTTGCGAAATATTTCGCAAGTAATTAAATGGAAAGGACCTGTCTCAGTCCCTCATCCACAGCCGCCAAATCTTCAGCAGACAAGGCCCCGGCCGTTTTAACCAGTCGTTTTTTATCAATGGCCCGGATCTGGTCGCAGACGGCAATCACGTCTTTTGAAAGACACCTCACCAGCACCGCCAGCGGCGGGCGGGGTTTACCACCAGTGGAAAGCGGAACCACGACCACCGTGCGTCGGGCTTTGTTGATCGGCGTGGCCCCGACCAACACGCAAGGACGCAGTTTGGCTATTTCTGATCCTTGGGTCGGGTCAAGATTTACCCAAAATACATTACCACGATCCAGGTTCCATTCCATCGCCAACTGTCACCTCCCAATCATTCATTTCATTATTTAAATCTCTGTCCGCCTCCACTTCGCAGGCACATTGATAGAGGGATTGCTCTCTTTTGGCGATTTCAGCCTCAAGCATTTCAACAATAATTCTGCTGCGATGCTTGGCTGGGATCATCCGTTTCATACGAGCCGCCAAATCATCGGGCAAGGATATGAGTACTTTTTGCATGTCAAACTCCTTTTTAGATATTGTATATCCAATATCTTATATCATACATCTGACGATGTCAATTTGATTCTCATCAATCGGTATTACAGCAATTTGGGAAAATAAAAAAAATTGGTTTCCTGGAAGGGCCGACCCTAATCCAAAAACAACCTCCTCGATTAAGTCCAAGTTACAGTAGTGATGGAGCAGGTTGCGCATGGCACCGCTACCGCAGTGTTAGGCAGGAAGGTTCCGGTAAGTCTGAATGAGTTTTTTCATTTTAAGGCCAGTTTAAGGATTGAAGAATATCAGGAACCCTGTGACAAAATTAAAGATGTCACAATACTGTATCCCATGGCAAGCAGTATGCAAATTGAGAAGGAACAAAATAATTGAACTCGGTATGATTTTACAGACTTATCACAGGTTTTAGTCAGTCTTGATAATTGCACCAATTGAATTGATATCTCAGAATTACTGGCAGGGTGAAATTTAGAGCATTTCACCCTGGTTTTAGGCTATGCGTATAGAGTATCAATCCATTTCATGGCTTCTACGTCAGTGATTTTACCAAGATACCGTTCAGTTGTTGAAAGATTCGAATGTCGCAATATGACTTTTGAAACAATTTCTATAGGAACCCCGGAGCGGCTGGCATATGTAGCTGCCTGTAGCCGCAAATCATGAGGCCTGAGATGAATTCCGACCACATCGCCTGCCTTGGCAACCATTTCCCTTGCGGCCTCGTAACATATAGGGAAGATTCGCTGATGCGGTTGAATGTCTTTTTGTCTGATATAATCCTTGAGTCTGTCCGCTATCCGATTTGGGATAAAAATAAATTCATACTCCCGACCGCTTTTGAGGTCTCTCAGGGTCAGTCTCCGATGGATGATGTCTGAAGGCATGAGCTTCAGTACTTCGCTAATCCTCATTCCGCCCCTGGCCATCAGTTCAAGAATCAAACGATTTCTTAGTTTTGTGGTTCGGAATATTACTTCATCGATGGTTTCTTTTTCAATTATGTCCCAGTGAAATGCTGTCTTGGCCTTGAAAAGCTTTTTCATCATTGGTGTGTTGAAAGGGTTTTTTAAATCATCGTCAAAATTGTTTTTGATAAAATTAAAAAAAGCCAAAAGCTGTGAAAAGCGCGTTTTTTTGGTCTGTTGTTTTTTGCCCACTGTAATACGATTCATAAATGAGAGGATCCGATCTGTCGTTAAATCTTCCATGGTTTCATCTCCAAAATCTTCGCAGAATTTGGAAAGAATCAGCATATAAGCCCTTAAAGAATTTTCCTTGGAATGAGACCGGTGATATTCTAAATAAAGTTTTGCTGCATCTGAGACTTTCATAAACCTACCTCCTTCTTGTCTGTAATTAAAGGAAAGATACTCAGTCTATAAATAACAAACTAAAGAAGGCTATGAAACCTGACAAAAAATTACGATGACATTAAAACGCAATGTATATTTGTCGGATAATTTTCCTGTTATGATGAATTTATTGCAATGTGCAATGAGAGCTGTTTTTTTTTGGCAGAGAGCACTTTGGCAAGTTATGTCGAAGTTATTGGGATAAAAATTTTTACTGCTTTAAAATCTTCATTTCCTATTACCATTCCGGCATAATAGCTTAGCTCGCTGCCGGGCGGCTGCTTCGACTCCGAGGTCAGCCTCGCGCGCATCGTGTTGACGTTCGAGAGCTATAAGACTTTCTTGCACCCGTGCACGGAAGACCTCAACATCCTCATTTGGCCCGCACAACAGCGGTGGTGTGAAGTACACGTCTATTCGCGTGAATGGTTTGGGAATCTGGAAACGATCCCAAGCTCGTGTGAGGATCCATCGGCGGCACGGCACTGGGATGGCAAGAATGACTGCTGCTCCGGTAGCTCGTGCAAGTTTGGCAATGCCTAATCCAACTTCTCCGCGCGGCCCACGCGGCCCGTCGACCGCAAAATAGCCTGGAGCGCCATTACGCACATGGTCGATGAGCATCGCCAATGCCTGGCTGCCCCCTTTATCTCGGCCCAACACTCGTGTTGAGCCGCGCACTGCCTTGACCCCTCTCACCCTTAAAGACGGAACGAGTAAGTCTCCGTCAGCCGAGCGCGATACCATGGCGACAGTTCCGGCTTCGGCGGCGAGAATGGCGCCGAGCTGATGGCCGTGGAGTATCGCATAGGCGTAAGCGGTCTTCTCCTTGCGAAGAACAGGTCTCGGGTCATCTTGGAGCCGAATTCGACAGCTCCACCGCAATAAAATCACCACGAACGCAAGCAGCCAGCCGACGACAAAACGCAGAATCATTTAAAAATTCCTCTTAATTCATAAATTAAAAAAATGTCAGTGAAATCGAAAATATAAAACAAATAAAAGCCATTGTGCATAATAGGGCTATCCGTACCTGGGACTGTCAATAATTGTAAACTGTGGCGGGCAAAGCGCTGGCAGCCGGTAACTTATTCCACAGTCGGCTGTTGTCCCAGAACCGATGGTAGCGAACTCTGAACCAGACTCACCTGGAGAGGCGTTGCGGTGTCCAGGTGAACATCGCGCTGCGGAAATGCGATCACAATGCCTGCTTCGGCAAGTCGTTTAGTGAGCATATGACGGAAGTCACTCGCAATGATTCGGTTGTTCAATTCCGGATCAACGTTAACCCAGAAATTCACGATAAAAATCAGTGCACTGTCGCCAAAATCGTCAAACAGAACAACCGGTTCCGGATTTTTTAAAATTTTGCCGTGCTCTTCCAGGACATGGCGGACGATCTGGGAAACGTTTCGGGTGGGCGATCCGTAGGCGACGCCGAATTTAATGGTCAGCCGAAGCAGCGAGTCCGAAAGCGTCCAGTTGATCACATTTTTTTGCAGGAATTCGCTATTCGGCACCAGAATATCAATGCCGTCAAAGCGTTTGACCTGTGAACATCTGGCGCCGATACTGACAACTGTGCCCGTCATTCCGTCAATTTCAATGATGTCTTCTGTTTTGATCGGCTGTTCAAGGAGGAGAATCAGCCCACTGATAAAATTATTGATCAGGTTCTGAGCGCCGAAACCGACACCGATGGCAAGGGCGCCGCCCATAAAGGCAAAAACGGTAAGGGGAATTTTAACAGTTATCAGTGCAAAAATAACCAGGCTGATGAAGACCATAATATGAAATATTTTTTCAATTAAGACGACGCCGGGGGCAGTTACATGAAAGAATCTGGCCGATACCGCACCGATTCTTTTCTTAAGGGGGGTGCTGAGCCAGAAACCGATAATCAGAATGATCAACGCCGATACAACCTTGCTGATAGTAACGGCCCGCTGTCCGGTCA
>QZKW01000058.1 GCA_003599885.1 Desulfobacteraceae bacterium
CTTCCGATCTCTTGCGGCCCCAGCCGGGGACCCGGGGGCTTATTTCACCGAGTGCGGCCGGCTGCTGCGCGCCACGCGGCCGACCGCCAAAAATCTGGCCTGGGCGGTGGAAAGACAGCTCCGAGCCATCCGCCAGGAAAAAGACCGGGATAGCCGCATAGAAAAAGCCTTCCAGGTTGCCTGTGAGATCGCGGACGAAGACGCCCTCTTCTGCCGGCGGATCGGCGAGCATGGCGTACCGCTCATTGCCGAAATAAGTAAACGGAAAAAAGGGCAGCCGGTCAACATCCTTACCCACTGCAATGCCGGCTGGCTGGCCTTTGTCGATTACGGGTCGGCCACGGCGCCCATCTATGCGGCCCGGGCGGCAGGCATCAACATCCATGTCTATGTGGACGAAACAAGGCCCTGGCTGCAGGGTGCCAGGCTGACGGCCTGGGAACTGCGGGAAGAGGGCGTCCCCCATACGCTCATTGCCGACAACACCGGCGGCCATCTCATGCAGCACGGCATGGTTGACATGGTCATAGTCGGTACGGATAGAACCACCTGCACCGGCGACGTGGCCAACAAGATCGGCACCTACCTCAAGGCCCTGGCGGCGCACGACAACAGCATCCCCTTTTACGTGGCCCTGCCCTCCTCCACCTTTGACTGGGAAATCGAAGACGGCATCAGCCAGATTCCCATTGAAGAGCGTTCCGGCGACGAGGTGAATTACGTCAGCGGCCTCACGGCGGACAATCGGCTGGAAACGGTGCTGGTGCCGCCCGCCGGTACCAGATCGCTGAATTTCGGTTTTGATGTCACGCCGGCCCGGCTCGTGACGGCGCTGATCACGGAACGGGGAGTGGTGGCGGCGAATCGGGAGGAAATTTTCAGGATGTTTCCGGAAATGAAGAAAGACTGCTCATAACCGCTGGTCAAACTATCTCGAATTCTGGCCCTGTTACCAGTAGAGTGCCTAAAGTGCGCTAAAGTACTTAAAGTGCCTAAGTTAAAGGTGTTATCTGATCAGAAAGTACTGAAACTTTAGGCACTTAAGGCACTTTAAGTACTTTAAACACTCATTCTGAACTTGTCTTTTGGTTGCCAACGTTAACTTTCCGAGATCAGGTTTTCTGAAGGTTAATCAGCATTTCCATCACCCGCTCATGAAAGAGCGGCCGAAACTCTCTGATCAGGTTATTGGCCCGCGAAGGATGAACGCGATTGGTCAGCAGCACCATCACCAGCTCGCGGCCCGGATCAATCCAGAAGGAGGTGCCGGTAAAACCGAGATGTCCGACGCTTGCCGGGCTGATATACCTGCCGGCCGAAGAGCCGACCGGCGACGGCGTATCAAAGCCAAGGGCCCAGCTGCTGTCCGCCACCATTTCCTGCCGTCTGAGAAATTCCTGCAGCAACGCCCTGGAAAAATTGGGGTGCTCGGCCTTGCCCTGCCAGGCGGCGAGCAGAAAAGAGACGAGCGACAGGACACCGTCGATGTCGCCGAAAAGCCCGGCCTGACCTGACACGCCTCCCACCGCCCAGGTGTTGTCGTCATGCACCTCGCCGTCGAGCACCTTGTGCCGCCAGGGGCAAAGTTCGGTGGCGGCAAAATCTTTTTTCTTTTTCTCCGCCGGGTTGAAAACAAGAGTGTCGGCCAGCCCCAGCGGGGCCATGACCTTTTCCCGGACATAGAGATCCAGCGGTACTCCCGCCTGTATTTCCACAACTTGACCAAGCACCATAAATCCCAGATCGCTGTACAGGGACCTGCCGCCCACCGGATAGGCAAGTTCGTCTGCTATAATGAGGTCGAGCAGGATGTTTTTTCTCTCCTGCGGCACATGTGGGACGAGCTGCAGGTAAAAGGGTCGGTGCGCGGTAAAACCGGAACAGTGATTCAGCAGGTGGCGCAGGGTGATATTTTTTTTATCGGCAGGAACCTCGCGCTGCAACAGGGAGGCAAGGGGTTCATCCAGGGTGATTTTTTTTTCCTGAATAAGGCAGAGCAGAGCAAGGACGGTGGCCAGGGGTTTGGTCAGGGAGGCCAGATCAAACAGGGTCGTGTTTGCCAGTTGCCGCGGCTGCGGCACCAGGGCGGCATTGCCCCAGCAGGCAAAAAAGCTCCGGCGCCGCAAACCGCAGTGCACGGCGATGCCGACCGCGGCGCCCGGGAAAACATGGCGGCTGACGGCATTGCGCAGCAGCGGGTCGAGATTTTTATAACAGGCGGCAGAGAAAGAACCTTCCTCTTTCAATTAATGAAAACCTTTTTGTACTCTTTCAGATTCTCCAGAGCGATACCGCTGCCCATGGCGATGGCCAGCAATGGGTCCTTGGTCAGGTGGCAGTCAATCTTGGTGACATTTTCGATGAGTTTGTCCAGGCCGCGCAGCAGTGAACCGCCGCCTGCCATATGAATACCCTCTTCATAAATATCGGTCACCAGTTCGGTGGGCGTCTTTTCCAGGGCCCGCCGCACCGCTTCCACAATGGCGCTGATCGGTTCCTGCATGGCGCCGCGGATCTCCTGCGGCGTCAGGGTAACCTCCTTGGGGTTGCTGGTGATGACATCCTTCCCGATCAGGCTATACGGTTTCAGTTCCGGCATATCGATGGCTGAGCCGATTTCAATTTTGCATTTTTCCGCGCTGTTTTCACCGATGTACACTTTATGCTCATGAAAGAGATGGCGGATGATCGCCTCATTGAGTTCATCGCCCGCCACGCGCAGCGATTCACAATAGGCAACGGCTGCCATGGTGATAACCGCGACTTCCGTGGTGCCGCCGCCGATGTCGATGATCATTCTTCCCCGGTTGGCGTTGATGTCGAGACCGGCGCCGATCGCCGCGGCCATCGGCTCCTCGATGAGATACACCTTCCGGCAGCCCACCTCTTCCGCTGCTTCGATCACCGCCTTTTTTTCAACCTGCGTAATGCCGGTCGGCACGCAGATGACCACCGACGGCTTGAAAAAGCGGCTCATTTTTTGAATTTTCAGAAAAAAATTCCTTATCATGGCCTGGGTAATGGCAAAATCGGCAATCACCCCATCCTTGAGGGGACGCACGGCGCTGATATGCTGCGGGGTCCGACCCAGATATTTTTTTGCCGCCGCGCCTACGGCCAGAATTTCCTTCGAATAGGTATTAAAGGCCACAACCGAAGGTTCATTGAGCACGATGCCCTGCCCTTTCAGATAAATAAGGGTATTGGCCGTGCCTAGATCCATTGCCATGTTTTTTGAAAAAATACTCATTTTTTGTAAAGATATTCCTCAAAAAAAAGGTTGCTGAGCAGAACCAGAGTTTTTTTTTCTTTGGGCAGCCATTTTTTATTCATTTTCTTCACAAAGGCCACTGCCCCTGTTTTTTTATTCTCTCCTGCTACCAAAGGAAAACATAAAAAATTTGTGAAATTTTCGAACCTTTCATTTTTATAAAGGATAAAAGATTTGTCGTTTTTCGTTATTTTTTCCAGAAACAGTTCTTTCTTATTTTTCAACACCCAGCCGACTAAACCATATTTATCAAATACCTCATACGACAGTTGTTCAAAAATATTTTCCTTGTTTGCTTTATATCTAAAATAAACTGAGTTATTCTCTTCAACAAAAACAACAATCTCAACATGTATATTTTCTAAAAATAATTCTGAAAATTCTTTAACAAATTCTCTTTTATCTTTCGTATTTACAATTATTTCAATGGCATTAATCGATAAAGAGAGAAGTTTTTCTACTGTTTTTTTTCCTTTTATTTCATTTTCGGCATTGATGACGGAAACAAGAACACTGGCCATCTGCCGTAAAATCTTTTCTTTTTCCTCTGTAAACACATAGCTTTTTTTACTGTCGACACAGAGCACCCCATAATTGTCCGGCAGAGGAATGGCTATTAACGATTTGATATCCTCATCCTGTTCATAGAATTTCAGCGTGGTGGCATCTCTTTTATCAAAATAACCGGCCAATACCGGTTTCTGTTCCCTGAATACCCAACCGATAATACCTTCTCCGCTCCGCACCTTACAATCTTTTTTTATATTGCTGCCGAGGGACTGAAAGGAGGCCAGCATCAATCCTGCATCGTCGTCATCCTCCGCTAAAAACAGGGTGGTTGAATAGGACTCCATGATGTTGCTGATCAGGTCGATAAATTCGTTTATGCGGGATAATGCCTTCATGAGAGAACAGTCTGAAAATATTCCATGGTAACTGATTGATTTTTATTATTTTTTTTATATAGCAAACAAATATGGCAACGACACTATTATTATTGAATTTTTTTGTTTTTTAAACTATATTTTGATGCGTAACTTTTTGTTTTTCAGAGTAAATTATTATTTAAACGAACATTTTTTCAATAAGCTGTTTGTTTCCTTTTGATAACATGTTGAAAAGTCTTTCTTCCCCCTTTTTCCACATTTCTTCACAGTTTGACTTTTATTAAAAATAATAATAAAATTATACGGTTATATTGGTTTTAAACATTATAACAGATTTAATAACAATAGAATAATTTTTAATATAAATCTTATTTTTATACTTCCCCGGTTGAAAACCATCCTCCTTCATCCAAACAAAAAAAGGATTTATCATGTCTCTTGTTCTCAACATCGCTCGAGAAGATTTATTATATGCCCTTTCCTCCCTACAGAATGTAACCGGCAAACCAGGCGCCATGCCCATTCTGTCAAATGTCCTGCTGCGCAGTGAAAATGATGAACTGGAACTGACTGCTACTGATCTGGAAGTCGGCATCCGTCAGACAATGCCGGCGGAAATTCTGTCCCAGGGAGCAATCACCCTGCCGGCCAAAAAACTTCTGGAAATCGTGCGGGAATCAAACTCCGGGCATGTTCATCTTGAGGAAATAGAAAATAACTGGGTAAAAATAAAAGCCGATTCAAGCGACTACAACCTGGCGGGCATGGCAAGTGATGAATATCCTTCTTTCCCGGCCTATGAGGACCAGTCCCTGGTTGAGCTAAACTCAGATGACATAAAAGATCTTATTGAAAAAACAATATTTTCCATAGCGTCTGACACGGAAAGCAATTTTACCCTGACAGGCGTTCTGGTGGAAAAAGAAATAAAAGAAGATAAAAAATATCTGCGCATGGTATCCTCGGACGGGCATCGGCTGTCGCTGATGAAAAAAGAGGTGCAGGGCGATATCTCCCTCTTTCACATCGACAGGACCACCATTATTCCCCGGAAAGGGGTGCAGGAAATAAAGAAGTTCTGTGAGCATCACGACACTGTTTTTATGGGGTTTGAGGAGAAACAGGCAGTGCTGAAGGGCGATCATGCCGTTCTCATCATCCGTCTCATGAATGGTGATTTTCCTGATTTCAGGAATCTCCTGCAGATTATCAACAGGGACAAATTCATAGAGATCAACAGAATGGTTCTGCTGAACGCCATGCGGCGCATGAATCTCTTTACCGAAGACCGATTCAATGTCGTCAAATGCTGCATCGAAAATAACGAAATAACCTTAAGCTCCCAGAGTATGGATCTCGGCAATGCCAAGGAGATTCATCCTGTCACCTACAGCGGGGAACCGATCAAGCTCGGATTTAACGGCAAATATTTTATTGAAACAATGCAGGTGATGACCTGCGAAAACGTGAAACTTTATATTTCGGGCAAAGACAGACCATGTCTGATCTACTCGGAAAATGAGCCGCATTTTATCAGCATCATTATGCCGATGGAAATATGATTTTTGAAAAAAAGTATCATAAAGATGATGCATTCGTAAATAGTATATTTTCAACACGGATCTCACAGAAATAACAGATAAAATATTTTTAATTACAATTATTTATCTCTGTGAGCTCTGTGCTCTCCGTGGTTAATTTTCAGTTTTACGAGTCCATCAAAAGATGAGAGGGAAAAAATTTTGACAGAACAGAAAAGCGACTATGGTGCGGAACAGATAAAGGTTCTGTCCGGCCTTGAAGGCGTAAGAAAAAGACCTTCCATGTATATCGGCAATACCGGGGAAGGCGGTCTGCATCACCTGGTGTATGAGGTTGTCGATAACAGTATTGACGAGGCTCTGGCCGGGTACTGCACGAAAATTAAAGTGATCCTGCTTAAGGATGGTTCCGTCTCGGTGGAGGACAACGGCCGGGGAATTCCGGTGGAAATGCATCCCACGGAAAAGGTTTCCGCGCTGGAACTGGTGCTCTGCACCCTGCATGCCGGCGGTAAATTTGATCATTCGACATACAAGGTGTCCGGCGGCCTGCACGGCGTCGGGGTGTCCGTGGTCAACGCCCTCAGCATCCGAGCCAAAGCGGAGATAAAAAGAAACGGCCAGATTTATGAGCAGTCCTACAGTTACGGGTTGAAGACCGATGAGGTGAAGATCATCGGCCAGACCAGTCAGACCGGGACGACCATTACCTTTCTTCCGGATCCTGAGATTTTTACGGAAACAACAGAATATAAATATGAGATCATCCAGACTCGGCTCAGGGAGCTTGCCTTTCTGAACAAGGATGTAAAGATCCTGTTGAAGGATGAAAGAAGCGGGGCGGAAGACGAGTTCAATTACAAGGGCGGCATTGTTTCGTTTGTGGAATATCTCAACCGGAAAAGAACAGTGGTCAATGAAAAACCGATTTTTCTGGCCGGTGAAAAGGAGAATGTCCAGGTTGAAGTGGCCTTTCAATATTATGACGGCTATACCGAGAGACTTTTTTCCTTTGTAAATAATATTCCCACCAAGGAAGGGGGCACCCATGTCACCGGATTCCGGGGGGCATTGACCAAATGCATCAACCGCTATGCCAGCGATGACATTGTGCCGAAAAACCTGCGGGAAAAAATGGGCGGCGATGACGTGCGGGAAGGCCTCACCTGCGTTATTTCCGTAAGGGTGCCTAATCCGCAGTTTGAGGGCCAGACCAAAACAAAACTCGGCAACAGCGAAATAAAGGCGATTGTCGAGTCTATCTGCAACGAGAAACTGACCATTTATCTGGAGAAAAATCCCCAGGAGGCCAGAAAGATTCTCGCCAAAGCGGTGGATGCCGCCAGGGCGCGGGAGGCAGCCAGAAGGGCCAAGGAACTGACGCGCAAGAAAGGAGCAGGCATTGATCTGCTCATGGCCGGCAAACTGGCCGAATGCCAGAGCAAGAATCCGGCGGAAAGGGAAATTTTTCTGGTTGAGGGCGATTCGGCCGGCGGCAGTGCCAAACAGGGAAGGGACCGGGCTTTTCAGGCCATTCTACCCCTGCGCGGCAAGATCATGAATGTGGAAAAAGCCCGCTTCGACAAAATACTGGCCAGCGAAGAAATCAAACAGATCATCTCCGCGCTGGGCGCCGGTGTGGGGTATGAGGATTTTGACCGGGAAAAACTCCGGTATCACAAGGTCATCATCATGACGGATGCCGACGTGGACGGCGCCCATATCCGCACCCTGCTGCTCACCTTTTTTTACCGGCAGATGCCCGCGCTGGTGCAGGAGGGTTTTGTCTATATCGCCCAGCCGCCTCTGTACCGGATCGGCAGGGGCAAAAAGGAGACGTTCTTCAGCGGTGAAGATGACCTGAACGGTTATCTCTTCCGGCAGGCCAGTGAACAGTTTTCTCTGAAAATTCACGATGACAAAGCGTTAACTGAAAGAGTGCTGCAGGAGAGCGAACTGGTAAATGTTTTAAAAAATCTCTCCCACTACCGGAAATTGATCGAATATCTGCAGCGGATCAATATGTGGGAGGATATGGCTTATTTTTTTCTGGAGCAGAATGTCCATTCCGCTGATCAATTCGCCGACGAATTTTTTGTCAATAACTTACGGGATAAATTGGCGGAAAAGAATTTTATCCTGGGCAATATCCGCCCCTGCCGGTGGAAGGCGAGCTGTTACGAATTCGACGCCGCCGTCAAGGACAAGGCGCATATGTTCATCACCGTGGGACCGCAGATTCCGTTGATCCCGGAATTCCGCTCCGCCTTGCATAGCTTTCCGGAGATCAGGGAGTTTGTCACCGCCCGCTTTACCCTGACCGCGGGTGACAGGGAGATCCCCGCGCAAAACTGGCTGGAACTGCTGGAAAAAATAAAATCGGAATCATTCAAGGGCAGCACCCTGCAGCGCTATAAGGGTCTTGGCGAAATGAACCCGATTCAACTCTGGGACACCACCATGAATCCGCAGAACCGGGTGCTGCTGCAGGTAAAAATCGAGGACGCGGAAGCGGCTGATGATATTTTTACCACCCTCATGGGCGACAAGGTGGAACCGCGACGGGATTTCATCAATACCCATGCCCTGGAAGTGACCGAACTTGATATCTGATGGCTGGCTGATCAACTTCCGCCGCCGCAAAGCAAAAAAACAACACAATCGGATGTATAATCCATTTAGCGATACAATATTATGAATGAAAACGAGGAAGTATCAATAGCGACTGTTTCCATCGAGAAGGAATTGAAAAAGTCTTATCTCGATTATGCCATGAGCGTCATCATCGGCAGGGCCCTGCCCGACGTGCGCGACGGTCTGAAACCGGTACATCGCCGTTCCCTTTTTGCCATGCGGGAGCTGAATAATTACCATAACCGGCCCTATCTGAAATCCGCCAGGATTGTCGGTGATATCATCGGTAAATTTCACCCCCATGGTGACACTGCTGCCTATGATACCATCGTCCGGATGGCCCAGGATTTTTCCATGCGCTATCCACTGGTGGACGGGCAGGGCAACTTCGGTTCGGTTGACGGTGATTCGCCGGCGGCCATGCGTTACACCGAGGCCAGGATGACGAAACTGGACCAGGAAATCATCGCCGATCTGGAGAAAGAAACGGTAGATTTTGTGCCGAACTATGATAATTCCCTGAGCGAACCGGTTGTATTTCCAACAAAAATACCGAACCTGCTGATCAACGGCTCCGCCGGCATCGCCGTCGGCATGGCCACCAATATCCCGCCCCATAATTTAAACGAGATCATGGATGGAGTTATCGCCCTGATCGACGACCCGCATATCACGGTAAACGGTCTGATGACGCATGTTTCCGGGCCTGATTTTCCCACCGGCGGCTTCATCTGCGGCCGGGCCGGCATCCGGGAGGCCTACGAAACGGGCCGCGGTTCCGTGCTGATGCGGTCCAGAAGCCACATAGAGAAAAGCAAAAAGATAAACCGCGAATCGATCATCATCACCGAAATTCCCTACCAGCAGAACAAGGCGCGGCTGGTGGAAAAGATCGCCCTGCTCATTAAGGAAAAAAGGATTGAATCCATCGCCGAGATCCGCGACGAATCAGACCGCCACGGCATGCGGATCGTGCTGGAGCTGAAAAAGGATGAAATCGCCGATGTGGTGCTGAATCAGCTCTACAAGATGACCCCGCTGCAGAAAAGTTTCGGCATCATATTTCTGAGCATTGTCAATGGCCGGCCGGAAGTGCTCAACCTCAAACAGATGCTCGACTATTTTCTGCAGCACCGCAAAAATGTGGTCTACCGGCGCACGGCATTCGATCTGAAAAAGGCCGAGGCCCGAGCCCACATTCTGGAAGGACTGCAGGTGGCCCTCAACAACCTGGACGAGGTGGTGGCGCTGATCAGGGCCGCGGCCACTGTCCAGGAAGCCCGTGAACAGCTCATGGTGCGCTTTACCCTCAGCGAGATCCAGGCCCAATCCATTCTCGATATGCGGCTGCAGAAACTGACCGGACTGGAACGGGAAAAGATCATCGCCGAACTGACCGAACTGCTGGAAAAAATAGCGTGGTACAAGAGGGTGATCAGCGACGAGAGTCTGGTGATGAAGATCATCCGCGACGAATCCCTGGAAATAAAGGAGCAATATGGGGATGAGAGACGCACGGAAATCATCGAGGCCCCGGATGAGATTCTGCCGGAAGATATGATTCAGACGGAGGACATGGTGGTCACCGTGACCCATGGCGGTTACATCAAGCGCAATTCGGTGGATCTGTACCGCTCCCAGCGGCGCGGCGGCAAGGGCATCAAGGGCATCACCGCGGTGGAAGAGGATTTTGTCAACAGTCTCTATCTCGCCTCAACCCATGATACCTTCCTCTTCTTTACCAATCATGGCAAGGTGTTCTGGCGCAAGGTGTATGAAATTCCGCTGGCCAGCCGTATTGCCCGCGGCAAGGCCATTGTCAATCTGCTCGAACTTTCCGAGGACGAGCGAGTGGCCGCCATTCTGCCGGTGCCGAGCTTTGACTGCAGCGCCAGTGAGTGCTATGTGCTGATGGCCACCAAAAAAGGCATTGTCAAAAAAACCGTGATCTCCGAGTTTGCCCGACCGCTGCGCAAAGGCAAGATTGCCCTGACTATCCGGGAGGATGATGAAATCATCAGCGCCGCCCTTACCAGCGGGCTGAGCGAGATTCTCCTTGTCTCCCACAAGGGCATGGCGGTGCGCTTCAACGAGGAGGATGTGCGGGGCATGGGCCGTACCGCCTCCGGGGTGCGCGGCATCAATCTTGCCAAGGATGACCATGTGGTTGCCGCCGTGGTCATTGACAGCGATGAATCCATTCTGGTTGTAACGGAAAACGGTTACGGCAAGCGCAGCCCGGTGGAAGAGTACCGGTTGACCCGACGCGGCGGCAAGGGCGTCTATGCCATTAAGCCCAGCGAACGCAACGGCAACATCGTCGGCGCCTGCCAGATCACCAAGGAAGATGAGATCCTGCTCATCACCGACCGCGGCAAGATCATCCGCATGGATATGAGCGCGATGCGGGTCATTGGCCGGGCCACCCAGGGGGTCACCCTCATCAATCTGGAACCAGGGGAAAAGGTAGTGGCCATGGACCGGGTTCCCGCCTCCGATGTCGTCGATGATACAGATGTCGTGGATGATACAGAGGGAACGAAAGAGCCGAGCTGATGCCGTTACTGCATGCCCAGACCATAGCCGTGATCGGCGCGGGAAGCTGGGGCACCGCCCTGACAAAACTTCTGAGCGAGAAAGGCCATACGGTCCATTTATGGGCCCATGGGACTGAGCATGCGCCGGCCATCAACCGGGACCGGGAAAATAAAAAATATCTTCCCGGCTTTTTGTTAAATGACAAAGTGACCGCCTCGGCTGAACTGCAAGAGGTGGTCAGCGGCAAAAACCATATTCTCATGGTTGTTCCTTCCCATGTCTTTCGTGCCGTTTTTCAGCAACTTGTCCCTTTTCTCGAAGGACAGTGCATCATTGTCTCCGCCACCAAGGGCATTGAAAACGAAAGTTTGATGACCATGAGCCAGGTCATGGACGATGTGCTCCGGCAGAGCGGCAAGGAGGCGGACATCGGCGTGCTGACCGGGCCTTCCTTTGCCAAAGAGGTGGCGGCCGGCATTCCGACGGCCGTGACGGTGGCGGCGCAGAGTAAAACGCTGGCGACGCGGATTCAGGATATCTTTTTTACTGAAAGGTTCCGGGTCTATACCAGCACCGATCTGATCGGCCAGGAACTCGGGGCGGC
>QZKW01000024.1 GCA_003599885.1 Desulfobacteraceae bacterium
GGATGAAACGCCCAGATTTTTCGCAAACGCTGATTGCGAAACGCCGGTTTCTTGTAATATCTCTTTGATATATTCCCCAGGGTGAATCGGGGGCAGTCCATTTATTGAATACATACATTTACCTTCTAATGGTAATCGGTTATTTCCACGTCAAACGCATTGCCGTTTTCAAAGCGGAAGCATATCCGCCACTGGTCATTAACCCGGATGCTCCATTGCCCGGCCCGGTCGTCTTTCAGTGCTTCGAGGCGATTTGACGGCGGCTGTCGAAGATCATTCAACGCTGTGGCCGCATTAATTTGAATCAAACGCATAGCAGCTCGTGAAAGAATATCCCTTGAAAACCGTCTTGACTTGCCAGTATAAAAAAAACGTTCAGTTTCCTTGCAGGCGAAAGATTGAATCATAAGATAAATATAAACATTTTGTTTATTGTTGGTCAACAAAAACCGGGGGCAGCTCACTCATCCATCGATCGATCAAAAGTAATCCCGTGTTTATTCGTTGGACGTCGAGAGGGTAATCTCTCATTCAGTTTGCGATTGAAAGCGACTCGCGGGAATCGTTCGGGAATTTTTTTGGGCGTAATAATTACCGGGCGCGAAACTATCAACGATTGGAATTCATTGTTATTTTTGATGCTTTCAAGTTTTTCATTAACAATTTTTTCAAAGAAACGCCAACCTCCTGGATAAGTTTCAATCCCTCCCCAGTAACGAGCAAATTTTGTAACGGTGCGTTTATCAATTTTAAGATATTCGGCTAATTCCTGTGGTTTAATTACCCGACCATATTGAGCTTCGAGTTCTGATATCGCAGGATTCTTGTTTCCCATGGAAGCCTCAAAATTATTTATGAAATATGTTGTTCATGAAGCATCCGGATCGCCAGGGCAATGATGGACGTCTTGTCTTCGTCCGGAAGCCTTTCAAGCAATTCATCCATTTGCTTAACTGTTTCGGGCTCCATCCAAACAGAAAGATTTTTTCCGCCTTCCTTCGCCTTCTTTTCACGCCATTGCCTGACCCGCTGCCGGTTTGTCGATGGTACCCGAATTTTTCCGCGTGTTTCGGTTTCATAAACTGGCATTTAATCACCTATTATTATTGATAAATTTTAAAAAAACGAACTCGCAATAGTATTAATCTGAGAAAAAAAGTTTAATTCCGGTTGAAAATCTCAACTTTTTTATATCCCTGATATTATCCAAAAATAATTTATAACCATCTATATTTATTATAAATAATGACTAAAATACAAAAAAGTTTACATAATGTGTCTTATCAGACGTAAATCCGATGCCCATGAATAGTGGGTTTGCAGAGGGTAAAGTCAATTACGTGTAACTTTTTTATCTAAATATTTAAATTTATCCTAATTACTTTGTATTATACTATGTGTTTTTGGGGAATGGAATAATTTCGCACCCTGTTTCTTTTTTTGTCAAAGCCTCAGATAAACAACCATCGATATAACCCATAACCCTATATAATTCTCCAGGGGCAGCGGCCTCAAGGTCAATCAGCCTGTTTATAATACTGGTAGCGGGTTCTTCATCTTTGAATTTTTTAATAAATAAAACAATTTTCATTAAAATATCCTTTTAATGGGATACAACCAGTTTTATTTTTTGTCGTGTTTTAACCTTGTGGTGAATGGCGGTTATTTTTTCTTTTATTTGATGGACATCATCTTTAGCTATGGGGCACGACTCCCCGGAAGAAAAGTTTATTTGCATCCCGCTTTTCCCGGCAGTGAAATAAAAACCGCCCGTCTTTTGGCTCCAAATTTTCATAAGCCTTTCGTATTCATTGTCATAATATGCAACTTTATCGGCGGTCCGGTAAAATTCCTGATCCTTGCTCCTTGCAAGCTCAAAATCCCCGGCTGATAGTGCTGCTTTGTATTGGAGATCAATCTCTTTTAACAACTTAAAATACTCTAAAAATCGATCTGCCGCATAGTCGGAACCTTCCCGGATTGAATCTTTACTTGATTCACCATTTAAACAATCTATTTTACAATCTTCCACCACGCTTTGCATTGGATAATCATTCATCTTTACACCTCCATAAACAAAAATGCGCCTTAGGCTGCCTATATTTCTTCGTGAGAAATACCCGGACCTTTCGGGAACCCGGAGCCATAGCGCAAAATGGTTTATTTTGGTACAAACAAAAATTGCGTTTAACGTCCGCAATGACGCACGAAAAAATATAGGCGTTAAAAACATTGCAGAAAAAGCCGTTCTGATCAAGAAATATTTTCATAACCTGCATTCCCGTGAATGGATCGGTGCCGTCAATGGCCTGGTGCCTGGAAGGGATCGCCGCCAGCAGCACCCCCAGGGGCAGATAAAGAGAAAATAAGCTGAGGCGGGCGGGCCTGATGCCGGTGCCCGGAGACCAATATCCTGGACATAGCCAGGGCCTTGAATCCGGATCACGGGATTGATGGGGGTGGAGTTCCGGATCACATCGTCATTCAGGCGGGCACCTGCATTCCCGTGAACGGATCGGTGCCGTCAATGGCCTGGTGCCGGTGCCGGAGTTCAACCGCAATCAATCCATGCCGCCTTTAGGTTTGCCGGTGGGTGACAGCAGCCGCATATCCGGGGGCCGGAAGGTGGTAATTGCCAGAATTGACATGAACCACAGGCGCAACAGGGTTTCGGGGTGTCTTTGGGTTTATCAGGGGATAACTCATTGTTTTTGTATATTTTTAAAGAATATTCAGGGATTAGTGAAGCTGGTTTTGGTTCTTCAATAGCCGGTTTTGTAACCTTTTTATCAAAATCGGTTACAGTTTGGTTACAACATTTTTCTTTTAATTCCGGGATATTAATATCATTTGTAACCTTGTAACCATGTAACCCGGTTTTTTTACCAATATATTTAGAAAACAATAAATCAAAATCAGACATATTCTCACACGTAAAGACATAATAAATATGGTTACAAGGTTACAGGCACAATATATATAATATAATATATAATAATATTATATATTTATATATATCTCAGGTTGTAACTTTTCTGTAACTTGCTGTAACTTTTCGGGCCTTTTGTAACCCTTTCCGCTCTCGGGTTTCCGTATGGAAGCGGTCTCTTAGATCGTAACAAGTCCGCCAGGGACGCCCCGTCAGCCTTGATATCTCGGGCATTGATAACCCGGATTCCATTAATACGGCCATGAGAAATAAACCGGGAAAACTCAAGGTCGATTTGTTCAGAGACGTGTTACTCCGGGCCGTGAAATGTAACCCGCATGATGGGCAGCAAACCCGTTCCCCTCTCCACCACTTGATCTTTTGTTTTTCTGAATCAATTGCCGCGCCGCATGATGGGCATACAGGGCCTTCCGGATGCAGAATGCTTAAAATAAATTTTGTGCAAACCTCCTGATTGAAAAATGTCTCATTTAAATGTTTCAGGATCAGCCGGGAATGAATATCACGTTCGGGATTCTCGCTCATTTTGCAAAATTCCTTTTTTTTAATGGGGGGTTATGGCTATAAGGGCCGTAGTTGAACCAGTGCAAAGGTCGCTCCCCCATGCACAGGATGGTTTACTTTTGATTTATATGCTTGAATTTGTGTTAAATTCCGTTTTTCCATGCACTTTTGAAATTTTGTTCATAGTCAAACATCGGGCCGTCTTGACCCCTATATTCGGATAAGTCCCAGGAGGACCCATTGCCTCTGTCCGGAATTTTATATTATTAATATTTTTGGCATGTTCCATTTTTCCACCCGTTTTATTTTTTACGGGTGCAGAATGACCGCGCCGTCCTGACCCTTACGATCAAACACCGGGGAAGGACCCAAACGCCTCAAGGGTTCCACCTGTCTTTTGAGGCTTGCCGGGCCTGTTCAAGCTGATCACATTTTACATGAACCAGTGCTATTGGCGGTGTCACTCCCATGCCGCCTTGACTTAGCCAAAGACCCCGAACGATTCCGGTATCGCCCGGTTTGTAATCTTTCCCACAGATCGGGCAACGTTCATAATCGCCTGGACCGGCTTTACTCTTTGGCAAATAAATGATTCTTTCTTTCTTTTGTTGAACTGGCATAACCTTGTTCCTTTCTTATTCGTTGGTTGCCGCCCGTATCGCCGCCATTTCCACAATAAGGGGGGTGCGGGGGGGGGGTGGGGCTATTGGGTATTAATCAAGGCCTGATAACTCCACGCCGTCGCCTACCAGCTTCTCACTGTCAAAAACATAGGCTTTCTTAATCGATATAAGCATATTGTTTCGGAAACGGTGGGGCCGGTTGCTGTCTTCATACGCCGGATGCTCCCGGAGTGATTGCTGAACCTCTTTAAGTGAAGCTTTTAGGGTATATTTTGATTTTTCGATGCTTGATAGGGCTCCGGGCAGGGATAGAAACAGTTTGTCGTCTTCAGCCTTGAGGTGATACCAATGACCGCTTTCCTGATCCGATTCCGCCAAATCAAATACGACAGAAAAGAAAACGTCCGCAACGGTCTCATCGCGCCGGTTCACCTGTTTTTGTTTCAACAGCAGCAGTCTTGAAACAGCCGGTTTCAGATCAAGGGCCGGGTGGTTAATGAGCTGCATCAACAGTCTGTGAAATGCCAGGATCAAAGCATAATTGCCGCATAGCCGGGGGTCTGGCAGATCATCAGGGCCTTGACCATCCGACAGGATCGTAGACAATTCCGAATAGGCTTTATGATATTCTGTCAACCAATTGGTTTCAATGGCCGTGCGGTGCCTCATCACGCTTATAAAAAACGATGCCAGTCTCCCAGGAGTGAAAGCGGATAACTTTAAAAACGCCGCACGGGTTGTTGGTGTCAGATCGGATTTTTTGAAACGTAAAGAGATAACGCGCTCTCTTTGGGGTCTGGTGGAAAATGGCTCATCGTTTTGGACAAAACAGAGTGCGCTTTGAAATGGTAATTGGACGGTAGAACGGTCATTGGAAAACTTTGCAGAAACGCCCAAAGCGTTTTCATTATATAGGGTTAAAAGTCGATCAAAATCAAACGCCTTGCTTTTCCCGTTTGGGTCAACCACAGCCTCAAGCAGGGCAATGAATAAGCCGCTTCGCTGAGAAAGTTTCCGTTCGCCGCCCTTGCGTGTGCTGGTGGAGGCAATGGGTAGGCCTTCTTCCTGAATACATTGCAGGGCGTTCAGAATCCGTATGAAGGCGGTTTTTCCGGCTGTTGGATCACCATAAAGAGAAAGAAAAGGGAAATAACCAAGTTCTTTTTTAATCGCGTTCACGAACCACGATAAAAAAATCCAGACCACAGCAACCGCGCCGCGCTCGAAGCCATACGCCTGTATAATTAAATCGTAAATTTCACGGGCATGATCGCCGCCCAATTCAGGATGGATGGCGTGAAGCTCCGGGTCTTTCCAGGGCCGGAGAAAGTCGCTCCGGGTAGCCTGGAACATGCCTCGCTTATCCGGAAAGACAGCCTTGCCGCTCCGGTCAATCATGAAGGTCGGAAAGACATAGCAGCCGGTCGCCACATCCAGCCCGATACTTTCCATTTGCCGCACTACCGGTGCCTTTGCGTTCACGATTTTTTCAAGCAAGGCAGCAGTGGGCTCATTCCCGCCTTGCCAGTGGCAACAGCTTCTTTCAAGAAAAATGGCTGTCATGTTTGACGGAGTGCTCAACTCTCGCGCCCGTGCCGTAAAGATGGTTTCCGGGCCTTTGATGGGTTTCACCTTGAGGGCTATCCTGAATTCCGGGCAATCAGGGGTCTCATCACGCCGTTGAAAATGATCCACTCTCAAGACAAAATTTCCGCATTTCTCAACTATAATGTGCGGGGGGTCATCTTGTTTTTTTGCCGGTTTTCTCCGCCCCCAATAAAGGCAGCCCCCGAATTCAAACAGACGGGGATCACGGTCATAAAATTCGATATACAGCCGGGCATATTCCCCAGGAAATGCAGCAGTAGCCAGGGCCGCATTTTGTTCAAATTCCCTTCGATGTTTTGCGAACAAGGCCGAAAGATCGTCATGCCGCCAGGATTGAAGCAGATCGTTCCAGTCTTTTCCAATGGGGGGCATGAGGGCCGATGTCTTCACGCCGGGTACTGATTGTAGTGTTTCATCCATTTTTTTGTCGCCTCTGTTCCAGCATGATCGTTGTCAAATGCAAATACCAGCCGCCTGAATTCTCTCAAATCAACCCCTGCCGGGTTTTGCCCACTGGATAGGATGGCAATCGCCTGTAAACCCATTTCAATGAGTGACAGGGCGTCAATAATTCCCTCAGTAATGAAGGTTTCCGCATCCGGAGCATACACTCGCCCAGGATGCCGCCAAAATTTTCCGGTGGTGGTACCCTTATTATGGGTTTTTCCCTCTCCGGACGGTGGGTCAAACAGCCGCCCGTTATAGGTTTTAGCCGCCGCATCAACTGGAAACATCACGCCGCCGCCCCCTGTATTCCGAATATTTTTCCAGTACTCGAAAGATAAACCTTCCAGGGATGCAGATAATCCTCGCATTTCCAAAAATGCCCGCGCTGGACGGTGCGGGTCGCTGGAAGTTGGTTTGAAATCACGTTCAACCCTAAACAGCAGCTCAGGAAACAGCTCTCGAATTTTTGTTACCATGCCACAGGTAGACGCTCTATTGCAGCAGATCGCAAAGGGCCGGACCGAAAATGCATATGCCTCTGGTTTCCCACAGGCCGGACATTTCAGAGGGGAAATGGTTTTTTCCTTCTCTTTTGTGGAAGGAAGCCAGAATTCTGAGGATTTTAAGGCGTTTTTCAACCGGGCGTGAATATCCAGATTCATGGTTTATCGGCCTTTTTTGCAACACTGTTTTGACAACGTCCATCACAGTCAAAATAGCAGGAATTAACCACGCTGTTTGGCAAGGCGGGATTTTCAATATAAACCAATTCGTCTAATTCGGACTGCAACGTCCTGAAAACTTTTAAGACCAAATCAGACAAGCGAACCACGCTTGAATCATTTGGGTAATTTTTTTTTAGTGCCGGATCCAAAGCGTTAAGAAAAATATAGGCTGCTTTAATGCCACTCCCCAGGGCCTGATGCTGTTCAATGGTAAAGTGTGATTTTCTCATTGTGATTCTCCTATGTGCCCGCTTTAAAAAGTTTGAATGGTTTTTTCATTCAGCAACAAGAAGCACATCTACGAAGACAATAAGGCCTTCAGCCGCGCCACATCAGCCATAATAGCCGGGTCCACGCCACAATCGCACGTTTCAGTTATTATTTCAGTTTCCGATTGATCGAAGTCCGGTTGAAATGTTTTCAGAAAATAGAATTTCGCAGCCATGCCCAGGCAATGGATTTTTTGCAAATTGTAATCAATACGGGCCGATTCATCACAAAGAGAAGTCAAACAATTTTGGGTAATAACAGCCGCCAGTCTCCGGGCCTTAGTGGTTCTGTTTCTTTTTTCAGAATCAGTCATTTTTTAATTCTCCTTTTCTTTCAATGTTTTTGTCTTCTCATCCAGCCAAGGGACAATGACGCCGCACATGATAGCCCTATACCGTCCGACTCCGAAAACCGCCGCGCTTAAAACCGGGTCAGCTTTTGCGCCGGTGACGCGGTTCCTGAATCCGCCATTGGAATATGGGAAGCAAGGAAGCTTGCCGATATCCTTCAGGTAAATGATTTCCGGCCAATGGTTGCTTTCTGCAATTTTTTTCCAAAAAGTTTCTTCTACGTTCTTCATCGTGATTCCTCTCTCATAAGGGTTAAGGTTTATGAAACACAATAAGGACTTGAAATAATAATGTAAATATGCCGTGAAGGGTTTAAAACAGTTTTTTAACCTTGCCGATAGTTTTAAAATGAAAGTTATATAATTGATTTTTAAAGATATTTTGGAAGGTAAAAAAAGGAAACACCCGGCAAGGCCGGGTATTTGTTTTGATTTGATTATGTGGTTTTAATTGAAAAAATTATCTTTTCGGGCGTTTTCCGGGCCTCCGTGCTGTGTCCGGGAATAAGTCCTTTATCCATCCACGGATTGTTTTTTTTGAATAATTATAGCCAGTGTCTTTAGTGGCCGCTTCCATCATGCGTTTATCCCAAATAGCTTCACCTATCGTGTCCATTTTGGGGTTTTCTTTTAGGATTTGCCTCGCAACGTCCCGGCATCGGTCCCGCGCCTGCTGATGCGCACGGGAAACGTGATCTTTTGAAATTTCCACCTTGTTATGAAGGCTAAAGCAGTCAATGATATCCTCACGCTTAAAAATCAAATTTTTTAGGTGATATGTGGGGAAAAGTATTGCGCACATACGGATTGAGTCATCCGCCGCCGTTTTTTTCCGACGGTGTTCGTCAACCTCGCTTTGGTCAAGTGTTGCTTTGAAAAAATGTTGTATCGGCTCTTCAAGGTTTTCCGGTCGATATACAGGCAGCAGCTTTTTTTTTATCGGCTCTATCAATAAGAATGCTTTAATCCTATAATCTTTCTCAATATCCAGGATATCCAACCATTGACTTTCCATTTTTCCCGCCCCCTTTGCGGTCCCTGAATTTTCCCGGCCAGCCCGCCAGGGTAGCGGGTTTTCGGCACGGGTAGCAAATCCGCGCCTATGCCGGAAAGGTGTTTAACTTTGTTTTATGCCGGTCAATGGTATGATTTCCGCGCCGGTGGTGTTCATGGTGTCAAAAAATTTCGCCGTCTCTTGAAGATTTCCGGGGGCCAAGTGGCTATATCTTGCAGTCATTTCAGATTTTTTATGTCCAAGAAGCTTTTGAACAGTAAAAAGCGGTGTCCCAGCTTGAACAAGCCAGCTTGCAGCCGTGTGTCTCAAACAATGAAATGTCATCTTTTGGCGCCGGTCTGAAACGCCGTCATTAAAACCCATGGCCGAAATAACGCGGTCAAAGGTGGAAGAAATGCTTGTTACTGGCTTCCCGCCACGGCCAGGGAAGAGAAGATTTCGGGGGTTTCCGTCCGGCTTATTTTTGCGGTTTTCTGTGACCATTTCCCGGCGGGTCCAAAGCATTTTCTTTAAGCGGTCGCTCATGAAAACAACCCGGGTTTCCGTGTTTTTGGTGTCCCGTAGCGTGATTGTTTCGCCTGTAAAGTCAATATCTGTCAATTCCAGTTTGAAAATTTCACCAGCCCGCGCCCCGGTGTGTAAACTAATCAAGGCTATGTCATGAAGGTCAAGGGAATGCTTTTTTAATTCGGTCAGCAGCGTTTCCGCTTCTTCCACGGTCAGAAAACGCAGCCGCTTATTATCGAATTTTAATCTCTTGACTCTTTTTGACGGATTTTCGCCGCTCATGAATCCGTGTTCGATTGCAAAGTTTAAAACTTGGCGGATCATTGCAAGCGTATATTGTGCCGTCCGGGGGGCTTTCCCGGCGTCAAAATGGTTTTTCTTGACACGTTCCAAGTCAAGGGTACAAATATCAGCCAAAGCTTTTTTGCCGATAACAGGGAAAACCCATTTTCCCATGGCGGAAATTTCCTGATAAATGGTGTGGGGCTTTTTGTTGGCTTTCGCCAGTTCCAGGTATTTCGGCCAGACGTCCAGGAAGGTGATGTTCAAGCGTTCCGCTTGCCGTCGCTCTTCTTCTTCAGCTTTCCGCCTTGCCTCTTCTTCAGTCCGCTTGCGGTCTTCAGCTTCTCGTTTTTCCGCCAAGCTACGATGGCCCACGCCTTCCCGGATATGCTTTTTGATTTCGGCCAAGGTTTCATTTGCCTTTGTCTCGGTCAACCCAGCAGACGCCCAACCAAGGCCTTCTTCTTTATCCTTGCCGTCCAACTTGTAGCGGATGAAAAAATATTTATCCGGTTTCAAGCCGTGTTTCCGTGTCGCGTGTTCACGGTATCTTACGCCGGGAAAATTTGATTTTAGATATTTTGGTTTCGCCATTGCTCGCCTTTCTTGTGAAAATTTTAGCCCCGCTATAGCCCCGCTTTTTTGCCTGAAAAGGGGTTTTTTTGCGTGATGGTCTGTGAAGCAAATTAAGGCGTATTCATAATAAAATCAAGGAAAAAATTGAAGTTCGTGAAAGTTCGTGAAGGGTATTTTATCCGACTGGCAGTCATGAGGTCGCCGGTTCGATCCCGACCAGCTCCACCAATAAAATCAAGGGTTTGTGTCAAAAGGCATAAACCCTTTTTTATTTCATTCTCATTTTATCCCGGTATTGTCCCGGTTTTTTTAAACACGCAACAAAAAAACCGGGTCAACGCTCACACGTGCCCGGCCTTTTTGTTCCAACTTTTTTATTTTTGAATCAGCAGACGTTTATGCCCGCCATTGACCTTATATCCTTTAATTTTCGCTTAACCGTTCGCCCGGTGACCTTGAGATCATAATCCATTTGCAGGTTAAGCCAGTATT
>QZKW01000043.1 GCA_003599885.1 Desulfobacteraceae bacterium
CGTATGGCAATGTCATTATCAGAGTTCTTTGTTGAAGGGGGTCAATTTTGGGTTATCGTTTCCTCTCAAAAGGGGTCAATTTTAGATTAGCGAAACTATACATAAAAATAGCCTCTTTTATGCTTCCGCAAAACTAGTAAAACCTTCCTGAATAGCCCGTTTTTTCATTCTGAGTATCTTTTCAAGTGATATTTTAAAGCGTACATGATCTGAATCATTTATTTTTTCCGGAGCTTTTTCGAAGTTTTTTATAATTTCCAATGTGTTAACTGAACTTTCTAAAAGGCATAATCCTGCCAATGTATTTAATACAGGCTCAAGCTTTTTCCTGGAACCGTGAACTTTAGGGAGAAGTTTCTGCATAACTGCAGCATCGATTACTTCATCGGTCGCCCAGGGATCCTCATTGCTATCGCTTTGAATCAGCTTTTTAATAACCCCAGCAAATCGATATATCTCTGAGGCGGTTCTATAGCCAAATTCAGAACCAGTCTTTTTTAATTCATTAAAGAATTTAAGCAACGCATTGTTTATATTATCCATATCCTCAAATTCAGCAATATTCTCATTCGAAATACGCACAAAATCATCCGCCATTGAAACACCAGCTCCAGCTAATGACTCCAGATCCGGTTTGACAGGATTATTCAAAAAATCTCTCATCTCATCCTCAGATACACTAAATTCGATTACACTCGCCCTGTCCAAAACCTTCGGACTGAACATATATGTCGTCTCATCGATATTGACAGTTCCGATAATGAAAAGATTTTTGGGAAGTGATAGAAAAGCCGGAACACTGTCTTTCCATATATGAGAACCATCATGAAGAGTTATAGCGCCCCCGGATTCCATGGTGCTGAGAAAGTCAGAAAAATAGCGCTCAACATGGGAGAGATTCATTTCATCCAGAATAAGAAAAAAAGGTTTATTACTGTTTTCGTGTTTGGATGCCTCAATAATTAAATCAAGGATACCATTATCAGATTTTATATAATTGCCAGGTATAAGCGCATTAGGGTAACCTATCAGTGGATCTCGATTTGTCCAATCTGAACCGACCGGGATAAGGCAATATTGAGATTGATTTTCTATTATCCATTGAGAAAATACCTGGGCCAGTTTCGTTTTCCCTGAACCGGAAAGACCAGTTAGAATAACAAATGGTTTTGTACACAGTGCAGAAATAAATCTTAAAATTAATTTTTTATCATACTTGAAACCTGCTGATTCAATATTTGTTTGTAATTTTGTAACTTTAAATTTCTCAGAATTCTTTCTCTGAGGTGAAGCATCTATTTTTGATAATTTCTCTGCTATTGTGTAATATTGAACAAGCTCTTCTATATCATTTAAAAACGCCGAATCGTCTTTCATGCCTTTAAGAACTGCTAATTTGTATTCTTTCCACAGAATACATGCCTCTTCATATGCTTTTGCTCTTGTATTTCCGTCGCCTTCAAGCGAGTTATTTGGAAGTGCGCCCTTATTAAAAGTCAAATTTTTCTCTAGAATTTTAGATAGATATTCTTCCCTTAGCTCACTCTGGACTTGACCAGATTGTGCTCTATTAATCCCTCCGGTGCCTTGATTAAGGGTTACAAAAACTTTATTTCCTTTGGCTGAAAAAAGAAAAACAATATAAACGTCTTGGCTAACTGTTTTTGTAATAGCAGTGTTTAATATGGCAATCCATGGTATTGTCGCCCACTGACCTTTGCCTACAGAGCCCTCTATCTTCCAATTAATATGATTCCATTTGCCCGAAATAAATGATTGAATTGCATTAGTAGCGGAAATTTCGATTGAATTCTTCATCGTTCCATCACCTGGATAAGGAGAATTGCTTCGAGCAGAAGGATATTTTTCCATTATTGATATAAAAATATCTTTTAAAGTATCATTCATAAACAAATTCCTTAAAATTAATAGAAATGGCTCTATGCCTGATAGTTATCAAGTATAAAATGGGGTTAGATGCACATAGGCAATCAAACGCGCGGTCGTGGGCGTCACGCCAAGGTAACCGCCTTTGCGCCACAAGGCGATTCTGTGGCGGATATCATCAACCAGCTTATTCTTTTCGATGCGGTCCTGTGTCCACTCTGTTTCGAAAAGCGTCTGCTGCTTATCCCCTCTTTTCTTCTTGGGCCGGGCGATGGGCACGAAATAAGAGCTGATGCGACGCCCGTCAACGATTTCGTTGGTGATGCCCTCGTCAGTAAAACGAAAATGGCGGGTCGGCTCTTCAAAGGGCGAGTTGATGATTGGATTCTCGATGACGACTTGGCTCATAGGATCACGGTCCTTTATCCTCTCCGCGTATATTTGACTGGCAGGGGTTTCTTTAAGGAATGTTTTTTATTAACAGAAAATACAGATAGATCAAAGAAGTATTCTATCAATTAAGAATAATTGAAAAACTGGCATTCCCATAGGGTTATATTTTTATAAAGGAATCATTATGCCAAAAGTAGAAATCCCGGTCGGGACTATTTTATCCGCTAAGGACATGGGAAGGGGCATAAGGTCCAAACGCTAAACAGATGGCCTGACTCAGGCCGATGCCGCAGCGCTTTGCGGTGTTGGCGCACGATTCCTCGGAGAACTCGAGCGGGGCAAGGAAGACGCGCAGATCGGCAAGCTGTTTCGGATTTTTTTTCAAGCAGACTCTTGGGAATTTTCTTTTTTGCCATCAGCCTTTATCGGCACCGGCACGTCCCGCCCGAAAATCGCAAATCCAACAGTGCCCATAACCCCGAACACAAACGCCGTGATGAGGTTCGCCTCCGGGCTGATCTGCCATAAAAATGCGCCGCCAAAAGCGGCAACAGCCACAAAAATGTCCCGGATCAGATAATAGAGTCCGAACATGCCCGCCTTGCAGGTATCCGGGGACAGGTCCATGATCAGGGACTTGCGGGTGGGTTCACCGAACTCCTTGAGGCCCCGCAGGATAAAGGCCAGAATCAGCCACTCCAGAGAACGGCTGTAAAGAAGCGCCAGGGGGAAAAAGGTGAAAAAAACAAAGGTCACGAGAATAAAAGGCTTCTTGGTGCTGCGGTCGGCCATATAGGCAACCGGGATATAGACCAGCACCGCCGTGGCCATTTCAATGGTCGTCAGCAGACCGAACTGCAGGGCCGATACCGGAGCGGCGATGGTTTTCATGCACCAGATCACCACAAAGGCATAAGGGATCTGTTCGCAGAATCTTATTAAAATGTCCGTAACCAGCAACCCTTTCATGGCCGGGTTCATGAGACGCAACAATTTCAGCGGATTTTTTTCCGGTCTCAGATCGCAGGTATCTGCCGATGATCCCGTATTCGGGGCAGGCGAATCATCGTCGATCATCCACTGCTGAAAGAGCAGCGCCGCCACTGCCATGACCAGGGCGGCGGCAAATGCAAAACGCACCCCATCGCGTTCACCCCATATACCGATAAAGACCCCGCCGATAACAGGGCCCAGCGCCATGGGAATGCGGCGCACCAGCGAGTGCATGGTGACTCCCATGGTGCGTTTGTTCCGGGGCAGCACCTTGTATATCAGACTCATGGTGGCGGGCAGGGAGATGGCTGACCAGGAGATGAAGAGCACCGCTCCGGCCAGCACCGCCTGCCACGCGGGAATCAGGATCACCAGAACAAAACCGGCAATGGCCACCAAGTTGAAAACCAGGAGCGACCGTTTGATGCCGATGCGGTCGGACAAATACCCGCCGGGAAAGCTGTATAGGGCCGACAGCAGATTGTCCATGGCCTGCAAAAGCCCGATGGCCAAAGCGCCGCCCCCCAGGGCCATCATGTAGATGGGCAAAAAGCGTTCGGCCATCCGCTCTCCCATGCCCACCAATACCACCATGGCCAGCACCCCGACCGTGCTGCGCTGCAAGGCGAGAAACCCCGATATCCGGGTGGTGCGCGTTGCTATGGATTTATTGCGTTTCATAATTTTTCTCTATGAACCTCTCCCGTACAATTTTCTACTGTGCCACATCCAAACGGCACCACGCGTACAGGGCGTCATAGACTTCAAACTGCGCCTCGATATTTTGCAGGTCGTTTGGATAGCGCAGGCCATAGCCCACAGCAATGGCCTCGAAACCGGCGGCCAGAGGGTCACGATCAAACCGCCCAGTATCCGCAGCATTGATGATCCTGGCCATCCGCAGCAGCGCTTTGTCGGTCAACTCATAATCCTTGATAATCACATCAAAGGTACACAGGTCCTCCCGGTGATGCAGTTCGGCCCCCGGTGTGTCAAAAGGAATGGCCCCTTGCTTTTCGGCAATTTCCAACACCTTGCTTTTGGGCACGAACAGGAACTCTGCATTTGAGTCGATAAACCGGGTGATCAGCCAGGGGCAGGCCACCCGGTCGACGTGTACATGGGATCTTGTTATCCATTTCATGACGATATCCTTATTGAATTCAGTTTATTTACTTTTTTGCCCCAAAATAGGCCAGCGTATTGTCCACCAGTTTCTGGACATCCTCTACCAGATGACTGAACTTGCCGTTCAAATCATCTGCCAAATGCTGCACATATTCCCTGGCCGCCGCCTCGCCATATTTTTCTTCGAACATGCGGCTGAATTCAAGTACGCGGGTGATGTCATGACGCTCGGTTTTGTTCCGGGGATCATCCATCCATTCGTGAACTTCAAGATAGGGCTTACCGGTTCTCTGCAAGCTGATTTCAACATGTTTTTCGATGGTCGGCATAATTGTTTCCTTTTTTTAACGTTAATATTACTTCCTACTATATGTAACCAAAGTTACATATAATTTTAGAGATTATAAAGCCATTGTCAAGCATAATTCGATTTTTGGCAAAAAATTCCTTGTTGACGTCAATTTTATTGTATCTTATGTTACATTAAAAAGGATCATTATGGACGATGGACGAAAATAAAAAATGGATCATGCTGGTCTACAAGCCGCCGAAGGCGCGGACATCCGCAGTAAAGGTGGCCCTCTGGCGAAAGCTCAAAAAACTCGGTGTTTATCAGCTTCAGGATGCTGTCTGTGTGTTGCCGTTTTCAGAAAAAAATCATGAAAATTTTCAGTGGACTGCGGCTGAACTTGTGGAAACAGGCGGAGAAGCCTCCTTGTGGCTGACATCATCCCTCAGCCCCGAAAAGGAACGCGAGATTTACAGTTTTTTCATCGATCAATCGAATGATCAGTATAAAAAACTGATGATTGAACTTTCCAAAATAACAAGTGAAATGGATTTGAGAAAACTCTGGACCCTTTATCACAGGATAAAGGCCCAGGACTACCTTAAATCACCGCTCTGTGTTGAAGTGAAGGCTGCATTTGAAAAGCGCCGGGAAATATTAAATAAAACGGAGACTGAAAAATGAAATGGATTACCTGGGAAAACATCGGAATTGACCGCATGTCATCTTCCTGGCTCATCAAAAAGCATGTGGACCCAGAGGCGGAATTCGTTTTCATTAAAAAAGGTTCCGACTACAAAGACGTTGAAGGGATACCCTTTGATATTCCAGGGGCCGCTTTAAGTCATAAAAGAGGAAAATGCACATTCTGCACCATCATCAAGGAATATGGAATTAACGACCCGGTCATCGATCAGATGGCGGAAATCGTTAACGCCGCCGACACCATCAATGACCTGCTGCCGCCGCCGGAATCCGCAGGCATTGATCTGGTGTGCAGAGGCGTATCCAAGTTCCTGAAAAATGACGCCAAGGCGGTTGAAGCAGGTTTTGTGATTTTTGAAGCAGTTTATACGCAGTTGAAGGATCAATCATAAGGGCTTGTGAGCAGAAAATACAGATAGATCAAAGAAGTCTTCTATCAATTAAGAATAATTAAAAAAAACTGGCAGATACAGATTGTTCAGCATGAAGTTTCAACCAGACTCTAAATGTTTATTACCGTACGGGAATATTTTTCTTTACAGTTCCAGTTTTTATGCTAATATTCCCGTACGGTAATAATTTTATCAAGGAGTCATTATGCAGAGCTTAAAAATCCCGATCGGGACTATTTTATCCGCTAAGGACATAGGAAGGGCTATAAGAGCCAGGCGCAAAGCAGATGGCCTGACTCAGGCCGATGCCGCAGCGCTTTGCGGTGTTGGCGCACGATTCCTCGGCGAACTGGAGCGGGGCAAGGAAACAGCGCAGATCGGAAAGGTGATCCGGATACTTGCGGGGCTGGGTCTGGAAATTCAAATCGTTTCAAGAGGGGTCGGGCGTTAATGGCGCAGCTTACCGTTTATCTATGCAATGATTATGCAGGCATTCTCTCCTGTGATAAGCAGCAGCGATTTTCATTTCAATACGCCCCGGAATGGATTGCGCAGGAGAATGTACCCCCCCTTTCCCTTTCATTGCCCCTGCAGGAAGATGCTTATTCTGATGAAAAAGCGCGGCCTTTTTTTACCAACCTTTTGCCGGAATCCACCGTGCGGGAGGCGGTCGCCAGGAAATTAGGGATTTCATCCCGGAATGAATTTGCACTGCTTGAAGCGCTTGGCGGTGAATGCGCCGGCGCCGTCACTCTGCTGCCTGAAGGAGCATCGCTTGAAAAAAGATCAGGATATCGGGAGCTTTCCCCTGAAAAAGTTCTTGAAATCGTCCGGGAACTTCCTGAAAAACCATTTCTTGCCGGAGAAGACGGCATCCGCTTATCGCTGGCCGGCGCTCAAAACAAGCTGCCTATATATATGGAGGGGGAGCGGATCTTTCTGCCGCAGGGCACATCGCCCAGTTCGCACATCATCAAACCCGGCATTGAAAGCAACATTAAAAGTATCAGGGCAAGTGTGCGCAACGAGGTTTTTTGCATGGCGCTCGCCCAAAAAATCGGCCTGATGGTGCCCCATACGCATGTGATGAAAATCCCGGATGAAATTTATGTGGTTGAACGCTACGACCGATATCTGGACGAAAAAGGCATCGTGCATCGCATGCATCAGGAAGATTTCTGTCAGGCGACCGGCCGCATGGCTGAAACCAAATATGAAACCGAGGGCGGTCCTTCACTTCGTGATTGCTTTTCCCTGATTGATCGATTTTCAACCCATCCCGCTCTTGACAGAAAAGCGCTGCTTGACTGGGTCATCTTCAATTATTTCATTCACAACGCCGATGCCCATGCCAAAAACCTCTCGCTGCTTTTAAAGCCAAGCGAAATCCGGCTGGCCCCGTTTTATGACCTTATGAGCACCGGCATATACGAAGGCATCAATGAAAGACTGGCGATGAAAATAGGCAATGAGAACCGGCCACAATGGATAAGAACCCGGCATTGGGAGCGTATGGCTGAAACCATCGGCATCAGCGCCAGATTTATCTTGAAGGCTATAAGGGAAATGGCCAATCGAATCGAAAAAGCGGCAAAAGATCTGGCGGCAGAACAGGAAACGGCATATGGTCCGGAATCTATAACAATACAAATTCAAGAAGTTATCTCAAGACAGGTCAAGCTCACGCAATCTGTATCAGATTAAGGGGAAATAGCATGCACGGGCATTTCCTTCTTATCTCTTTTTCCGCAGCTTTGACCGGTAAACAATGGCCACCAGGTTCATTCCCAGCACCAGAAATATCAGCACCAGGGCGGTGCCGTACTGTAAATGCCGGGTCTGCTCGATTTCCGTTCCCGCCGTGGCCAGCACATAAATATGATACGGCAGGGCCATGACCTGATCAAAAACGGATGTGGGCATTTTTTTTGTATAAAACACCGCAGCCGTGAACATGATGGCGGCTGTCTCCCCGGCTGCCCGGCTCAGGGCCAGAATTCCGCCGGTGAGCATGGAAGGCAGGGCTGCCGGAAGAACCACCCGGTAAATCGTCTGCCATTTTGACGCGCCCAGCGCCAGAGACGCCTCGCGATAGGTTGCCGGAACCGCCCGCAGCGCTTCTTCCGCCGTGCCGATAATCACCGGCAGAGTTAAAAAACCGAGCGTGAGCGACCCGGCCAGAATACTCACCCCCATTTTCATCCAGGTCACAAACAGGGCCAGGCCGAACAGTCCGAACACCACCGACGGCACCCCGGCCAGATTGTTAATGCCGAACCGGATGACCCGCAGAACGCGGCCCTGGCGCGCATACTCATTCAGATAAATCGCCGACGCCGTTCCCAGCGGAAAAGCGATCAGCATCGCGCCGATGCTCAGATACACGGTGCCGGCAATACAGGGCAGAATCCCGCCTTTGGTCATGGAGTCAAGGGGCGCCTGGGTCAAAAACGTCCAGTTGATGGCCCGCCACCCGTTTTTAATGAGAAAAAACAGGATGACAAACAGGGCCAGACCGTTGATCACCGCAGCAATCCGGAACAGCCCGAACATGGCGGTCTCGGAAAATCTCCTGCGGCCGGCAGTTCTCTGTGTCAGGGCAATTGTTGACAGGGTCATTTTTTCGATCCTTTCCTCATTCCTCATTCATCATTTCCTACAGTGTTGCCGCCCCCACCTGCCGGTGCTTATTGGACAGATAATCCGCGATAAAATTGAATATCAGGGTAAAACCAAACAAGACCATGCCGGTGGCGAACAGGGCATAATAATGGTCCCCGCGAAACGGTGCCTCGGCCATTTCCGCGGCTATGCTGGCAGGCATGGGCCGCACCGGTGAAAACAGGGATGACGGCATCATGGCCGCTCCCCCGGCCACCATCAGCACCACCATGGTTTCCCCGATAGCTCGGGACATTCCCAGAATAACGGCTGTGGAGAGGCCCGACAAGGATGCCGGAATCACCACCCGGACGACACTCTCCCAGTGGGTGGCCCCCAGGGCCAGGGACGCTTCTTTCAGTTCAATAGGCACGCTGGTGATGGCGTCTTCGGAAATCGTGCAGATGGTGGGCACCGACATAAACGCCAGCATCAGGGAGGCATTAAACAAGTTCAGGCCGGTGGGAATATCAAACGTCTCCTGCAAAAACGGGGCAACCACCACCATGCCGAAAAACCCGATCACCACCGACGGCAGGGACGCCAGCAGTTCCACCATGGGTTTGGCGATTTCCTTGACCCGTTGGGATGCAATTTCCGCCAGGTAAATGGCGGTCATGATTCCCAGCGGAATGGCGACGGCCGCTGAACACAGGGTGACCAGAAGCGAAGCCATGATCAGCGGGAAAATGCCGAAATCCGGCGGGTCCGATGTGGGATACCAGTAATCGCCGAAAAGAAAATCCTTAACCTGCACATCCTTGAAAATCGGGGTCCCTTCCCTGACCAGAAAAAACAGAATCATGCAAAGAATGGCAATGGAGACAAAAGCAAACCCGAAGAAAATATAGCGGATGATATTTCCTTTTAATTGACGTTTATTCATCATAACCTTCGCGGATTGGATTTTTTTTAACACAGAGGCCGGAGATATTTCTCCGGCCCCTGAAAAACTAATACAGGATATGAATGGTTGCCCGGCAATTTAATACAGCGGCACAAACCCTGCTTCCGCGACGATCTTCTGTCCTTTGGCCGGATGCATCATAAAATTGATGAATTTCAGCGTCATGCCTTCGGGCCATCCTTTGGTGAACATATACAATACCCGGCTGACCGGATAGGTGGAACTCAACGCGTTTTCGGCCGTGGCTTCCACCCCGTTGACTTTCAGGGTTTTCAAATCCTTGTTAAGATAACTCAGCCCCACATATCCCAGTGCATAGCTGTTTTTCGCCACCGCCTGGGCCACTGCGCCGTTGGAGGCCTGAAGCAGTGCGCCGGGAGACACCCGTTCCTTGTTCATGATCTTTTCTTCCCACACTTCATAGGTCCCGGATGACGTGTCTCTGGAAATGATCACAATCTCCTTGTCCTCGCCCCCGACTTCCTTCCAGTTTTTGACCTCCCCTTTATAGATGGCCCTGAGCTGGTCGATGGTCAGGTTTGCCACCGGATTTGTGGGATGGACCACTGGAACAATGCAGTCATAGGCCACGCCGAAGGGCACCGGATAAACGCCTTTTTCAACCGCCATCGCAACTTCCTTGTCCTTGATGAAACGGGAAGAATCGGCGATGTCCGTTGTGCCGTCGATAATGGCCTTGAT